>NZ_JBRREN010000003.1:0-367927 GCF_056760315.1 Stenotrophomonas sp. STEN014
GGGATCACTCCCGGTTGCTCGAATAAAAAGCCGGCGACGCTCCAACCGTCTCCCTGGTGAAATTAGCGCTATGGAACCACCCGATCCCATCCCGAACTCGGAAGTGAAACGTAGCTGCGCCGATGGTAGTGAGGCTTAAGCCTTGCGAGAGTAGGTCATCGCCAGGGTCTTTACTAAAATCCCCGCAGCTCATGCTGCGGGGATTTGCTTTTACCAGGCTCCTTCCGCACCCGCCGCGGCAGGAACTGCACGGAAGCCGCATCCGAGCCGGCGCACTGCGCTGCTCCAACCGTCTTCCTGATGAAAACAGCGCTGTGGAACCACCCGATCCCATCCCGAACTCGGAAGTGAAACGCAGCCGCGCCGATGGTAGTGAGGCTCAAGCCTTGCGAGAGTAGGTCATCGTCAGGAGTTACCCCCAAACCCCGCTGCTCACGCAGCGGGGTTTTTTTATTGCGCCACGCCCTGCTGCAGGCCGTAAAGGACGCCGGCAACAAAAAGCCCGGCAGCGGCCGGGCTTGGGGACAGCCGCCAGAAAATGGCGTTCAGCGCGCCCGCTGCCGCATCAACACCGCATGCGCCCAGCGAGAAGCAATACCCGGGGCGGTGATGTGAAAGAGCGGGTCGGTGTGAGCGCTCGACACGGCGGCAGGCTCAGTCATTGCGGGCGGTGACGATCGTGCCGTCCTCCGGGTCGATCCGCAGCTCGACTTTGCGGCCGTTGGAATTGTCGGCTTCGGCATGCCAGAGACTGTCCTTGAACTTCAGGTCGCGGATATTGGAGAAACCCTGCGCGCTGAGGGAGGCATGGATCTCGTCCTTGTTCATGCGTGAAACGGCGGTGCCATCTTCGGGATAGATCCGGCCGCGGAGCGGGTCCACTTTCACTTCCAGGCGTTTGCCGTTGCCGCTGACCGCATGGGCTTCCCACAGGCCATCGTCGAACTGGATCTGTTTGATGTCGCGGTATCCCTGCTCTTCCAGCAGGGTCCTGACCTCCCGTTGGGTCAGACCGTTGCTGCCGGCGGCCGGATCACTGGAGGCGCTCTGCGCATAGGCCGGAACCGCGGCGCCGAAGGCGGCAACAAGCAGGGAAGTGGTGAGGATCCGAAAATGCATCGCTCGTTCTCCATTGATGGGTGGCACGGGCAATGTTGGGTGCCACGGCTCGCAGACCAGGTGAAGGAGGTGTTGCGGGGATGTGCACTGTTCAGTCTCATGAAGCCGGCGGCTTCAGGGCATGCGCTGGCGTCGCAGAACGAAAAACGGCGCCATCAAGGCGCCGTTTGAGTGGAGCGGTGGGGAGCTCAGGGCTTGCCGTTTGGCTTGCTCTTCATCATCGCGTCGCGATTGGCCTTGAACGGGTTGCCTTCGTACCAGTTCGGCCAGGCATCACCGGCGGCCAGCTGGCTGCCGACGCCGTACAGCAGTTCCAGGTCTTCGACTGCGCCGTCCAGCTTCCAGGTCGCCGGATCGTACTCGTCCTTGGGACCGTGGTAGCGCTCCTTGCCGTAGGCTTCGGCAGCGCGCTTGCCGGCTTCGGTGCCACCGTCGATCAGGTCCTCGCCGCCATCGGCATACAGCGCCGGGACACCGGCCTTGGCGAAGTTGAAGTGGTCCGAACGGAAGTAGAAGCCGCTCTGCACTGCCGCTTCGGCATGCAGGGTGCGGCCCTTTGCGGCGGCCAGCGGCTTGAGGATGTCCTCCAGTTCGGAGCTGCCGAAACCGGTGACGGTCATGTCGCGGGCGCGGCCGTTGACCGACATCGCATCGATGTTGATCACACCGGCGATCTTGTCCAGCGGGAAGGTCGGGTGGTTCACGTAGTACTGCGAACCGAGCAGCCCGGATTCTTCCAGGGTGACGGCCAGGAATACCACCGAGCGTTCCGGCGGCGTGGGCTGGTGCGCCATGGCGTCGGCGATCTCGAGGATGCCGGCCACGCCGGTGGCGTTGTCCACCGCACCGTTGTAGATGTTGTCGCCTTCTTCGCCCTCGTGCTTGCCCAGGTGATCCCAGTGCGCCATGTACAGCACGGCTTCGTCGGCGCGCTTGCCGCCGGGCAGCACGCCCACCACGTTGCGCGACTTCTTTTGCGCGATGGTGCTCTTCAGGTCCAGTGACAGTTTGGCTTTCAGCGGTTCGGGATTGAAGCCGCGCTTGCTGGCATCGCGGTAGGCCTTGTCCAGATCCAGCCCGGCTTCTGCGAACAGCTGCCGCGCCGCGTCGGCGCTGAGCCAGCCCTGTGCCTGCAGTCGCGGCTCCTTGTCCTCTGTGGCCGGCAGGTCGTACTGCGCGCCGCCCCAGGAGTTCTTCACCACGTCCCAGCCATAGGAGGCACCGGCGGTGTCGTGCACGATCAGTGCAGCCGCGGCACCCTTGCGCGCGGCTTCCTCGAACTTGTAGGTCCAGCGCCCGTAGTAGGTCATCCGCTTGCCGTCGAACAGCTTGGCGTCATCGACATGGAAGCCGGGGTCGTTGACGAACATCACCACCGTCTTGCCGGTCCAGTCCTGGCCGGCGTAGTCGTTCCAGTCCTGTTCGGGGGCATCCACGCCGTAGCCCACAAAGACCAGGTCGCTGTCGGCGATCTTGATTTCCGGCTGGCCGCTGCGGGTACCGATGACCATGTCGGTGCCGAACGTCAGCTCCTGCACCGTGCCGTCGCGCTGGATCTTCAGCACGGTGTCCGGATCGGCGGTGGTTTCGGTCATCGGCACGTCCTGGAACCAGCTGTCGCCATTGCCCGGCTGCAGGCCGATGCGCTGCATTTGGTCGCGGATGTAGTTGACCGTGAGTTCCTCGCCGTTGCTGCCTGGCGCGCGGCCTTCAAATTCGTCCGAGGCCAGGGTCTTGACCAGCTCGGCGAAGTCGGCGGCATTGATGGCGCTGGCGAACGCGTGCGCCGGGACCGCGGTCGGCAGCGCTGCTGTGGCCGGCGGTGCGGCCGCCTCCTGCTTGCAGGCGACCAGCGTGGCGCTGGCGGCCAGGCACAACAACAGTTTGCGTTGCATGAAAACTCCGGTTTGCATTCGATACCCGATTCTAGGCGCGATCGGCATGCGTCGGGACTCAGCGTGGTGCGGTCTCGCCGCTGAAGCGCTGCACGGTGGCGCCGCTGACCGGACCGATCCGGGCCGAATCGTGCACGTACAGGGTGACCTCGCGCTCGAACAGCAGCGTGCCTTCAACCACCGCGTTGGGACCGATGACGATGCGCGGCTTGCGCGGTGCGGTCAGCGAGATGTTGAACGAGGGGCGGCTGACCTTGATGCCACCTTTGACATGCGAATCGATGCCGACGGTGATATCGCCATTGACCGTTTCGATATCTCCGCCGAGCTGCGTGCCGACCAGACCGATGGCGCCATTGACGGTTTCCACGCTGCCGCCGATGCGGCTGCCGCGGTCGACAAAGATGCCGCCGTTGACGGTTTCCAGGCCCTTTTCCAATACCAGGTTGCGACCGGCGCGGATGCCGCCGTTGACGGTCTCGATCGCGCGGGCCTGCACGTTGTCGTCGATGCGCACGCTGCCGTTGACGGTCTCGACCCCGCGCACCCGCACGCCGCTGGCCAGCCGGATGCTGCCGTTGACCGTATCCAGATCGCCATAGCTGCCGTTGGCGGTGGTGTGGATGCTGCCGTTGACCTTGCTGATGTCATCGGCGGCCAGGACCAGCGGGGTGGTGGCTGTCAGGGCCAGCAGCAGAAATACACGTTTCATGCGACCTCCAGGAGGGGTATTCCGATGGACCGGAGCCGATGGCACCACGCTTGGTTACAATCCGCACCTGCCTGAAGTCATTGGAACCGCATTGCGCCCGACTTTCCACATGCGCCGCCCCGGTCAAGCAGCGGTCCCGCCCCAGTGGCGTGGCAGCTGGCTGCTGGTGCTGGCGCTGGTGAGCGGGCCGTTGCTGGCGCAGACCGCGCCGCGCGATACGGAAAAGAAGCTGCAGCAGCTGCGCGGCGAACTGAAGAGCGTTTCCCAGGAGCGCCGGCAGCTGGAAGAACAGCGGGCACAGGTCAACCAGCAGTTGCGCGAGGCCGACCAGAAGGTCGCCCGCAGCGCCCGCGCGGTGGCCGAGGCCGAGGCGGCGGTAGCGCGTGAGCAGCGGTCACTGGCCGCGCTGCAGCAGCGCAGAACCGAGCTGGAGAGCGGTCTGGCCCGCCAGCGCCAGCAACTGGCCGCCTTGCTGCGTGGTGCCTATCAGCTGGGTACGCACGCACCGCTGAAGCTGCTGCTGTCGCAGGATACCGTGGCCGATGCCAACCGCGAGCTGGCCTATCACCGTTACCTGCAGCGCGAGCGGGCGCGCTCGATCAGTGCTTTGACCGCGGACCTGCGGACCTTGAGTGAAACCGAGCAGCAGATTCTGGCGCGCAGCCAGGAGCTGCAACAGGCGCGCGAACAACAACGCCAGCAGGCCGCCGCGCTGGAACGTGACCGGCGCCAGCGGGCGACGATGCTGACGGAACTGGAGCGCCGTTACCACGATCGCAGCGAACGCGAAAAGGCGCTGGGCCAGGATGCGCGTTCGCTGGAGCGGGTGCTGGCCAACCTGCGTGCCGCCGCGGCGCGTGCCGAAACCGAGCGGCGAGCCGCGGCACGGCGAGCCGCCACCGCGCAATCCCGGCAAGCGGCGACAGGAGCCGGTTCAGCGCGCACCGGTCCGCGTGCGCCTGCGGGCAAAACGCCGCCACGGGTGGTGGCCAATGCACCGGCGCCGAAGGTCGGCGGACTGGGCTGGCCACTGTCGGGCAATCTGCTGGCCCGTTATGGCGGCCGCTTGCCCGACGGGCGCAGCAGCACCGGCGTGCTGATCGGTGCCCCGGCCGGAACTACCGTCACCGCGGTGGCCGATGGCACCGTGGTGTTTTCCGACTGGATGACCGGCTACGGCATGATCCTGATTGTCGATCACGGCAACGGTTACCTGAGCCTGTACGCGCACAACGACGCGTTGCTCAAAGATGCCGGCGCGCGGATCAAGCGCGGCGATGCGGTGGCCAAGGTGGGCAACTCCGGTGGGCAGGGCACCACCGCGCTGTATTTCGAATTGCGCCGCAATGGCCAGCCGGTGGATCCGGCCACGTGGCTGCAGCGCCAGTAACCCAGGCTGAGCGCCGCCGGCGCCGGTTCAACGGGAATTTAGCCGGGCATCGCGCATAATCGAAACGACCGCGCTTCGGGCGCGGACCTGTTTTCTCATGGAGTGGTTCATGCGCGTAGCCCGTCTTGCTGCAGCCCTGCTGTTCGCCCTGTCTCCTGCGGTCGCGCTGGCACAGAGCGCCCCGGACAAGGCTGTCAGCGCCGATGATCCCGATGCCAAGGAGTCGGTCACCTCGCGCGTGCCGCTGGATGAGATCCGCCGCTTTGTCGGGGTCTACAACGCGGTGCGTGCGGCCTATGTCGATCCGGTCGACGACAAGAAGCTGATGCAGTCGGCGGTACGCGGCCTGTTGCTGGAGCTGGATCCGCACAGCACCTATTTCGACAAGGAAGACGCGCAGGCGTTCGACGAGCAGGCCACCGGCGCCTACGAAGGCATCGGCGTGGAACTGCAGCAGCAGGAAGACACGCTCAAGGTGGTATCGCCGATCGATGACACTCCGGCTGCGCGGGCCGGCCTGCGCGCCGGTGATCTGATCATCGCCATCGATGGCCAGCCGATCAGCGCGATCGAGGCGATGGAGCCGTTGCGCGGCCCGGCGGGCAGCTCGGTGGTGCTGACCATCGAGCGCGCGGGCGAAAAGCCGTTCGACGTCAGCGTCACCCGCGAAACCATCCGCGTCACCAGCGTGCGCAGCAAGATGCTGGAGCCCGGTTATGGCTATATCCGCATCAGCACCTTCCAGGCCGATACCGGTAGCGACTTCCAGAAGCATGTGGCGCAGCTGCAGGCCCAGGCCGGCGGCAAGCTCAAGGGGCTGGTGCTGGATTTGCGCAGCAATCCGGGCGGCCTGCTCACCGCTGCGGTGCAGGTGGCCGACGACCTGCTGGAGAAGGGCGGCATCGTCAGCACGCGCGGTCGCATCTCCATCAGCGATGCGACGTTCGATGCCACTCCGGGCGACCTCATGCAGGGCGCACCGGTGGTGGTGCTCACCGATGCCGGCTCGGCCAGCGCCTCCGAAGTGCTGGCCGGCGCTTTGCGTGACAATCAGCGGGCCCGCATTGTCGGCAGCCGTACCTTCGGCAAGGGCTCGGTGCAGACCGTGCTGCCGCTGGACAACGGTGATTCGGTGAAGCTCACCACCGCGCGCTATTACACCCCCAGCGGCAAATCCATCCAGGCCACCGGCATCATCCCCGACGTGGAGCTGCAGCCCGATCCGGCCGATCTGCCCAAGGACTTGCCGGCCAGCCTGACCGACTACAGCGAGGCCAAGTTGCCCGGGCACCTGCGCGGCGATGACGAAGCGGCCGGCAGCAAGGCCGGGGTGGTGTTGCCGGGCGATGCGCCGGTGCAGGCGGCGTTGCGCGAGCTCAAGCATCCCGGCTCGGTGGCTGCCGCGGCAGTGAAGCCCAAACCGGCCGCCGCAGCCGCAGCGACGAAGCCCGCGGTTGCGGCCCGGGCCAAGCCGGAGGCTCCCGCCAAGCCGGAACAAGCCGTGCCGGCCAGCGACGGCGACAAGTAAGCGTCGCGGCGGCCCTGCATGTTGCCGGGGCCGCCGCAGGTCCGTTCAGCGCGGTTTGCCCGGCAGCGGGAACGGAGTGACCACCTTCTCGCCGGTGCTGGCATCGCGGATCGCCGACTGCCCTTTCTTCTCCACTTCCTCGATGCGCACGATGCTCTGCATCGGCAGGTGCAACACCCGGGTGTCGCCGAACTCCTGTCGCAGGCGCTCTTCGGTGGGGTCCACCACCAGTCCGTCGTGGCGGTCGAACACCAGTTCGGCCACTTCGTTGAAGCCCCACAGATGGCTGCCACCCACGTGCCGGGCATACAGCTCGTAGACTTTGCCGTGGTTGAGGAAAGTGACCTTGTACAGCGGTTTGCTACTCATGCCGCGATTATAGAATCCGCCGCAGGGGCCGGGCGCTAGAAGCCCTGGCGCTTGCGCAGACGGCGGGCGATGGCCGCGCGCACATACAGGCCGTAGACGATACCGAACAGGAAGCCGGCCAGATGCGCCGACCACGCCACCTGGCCGAAGCTGGGGCCGATATAGGCGAACACCACCTGCAGCGCGGCCCAGACGCCGATCAGCAGGAATGCCGGGGCGCGGACGAATTCCAGGAACAGCCCCAGCGGCACCACCACGCCCAGGCGGGCGCCGGGAAACAACGCCAGATAGGTGCCCAGCAATGCCGAAACCGCGCCACTGGCACCGATGATGGTCTGATCCGGCGTGTCCATCACATACAGCGCGGCCAGGTTCGAGGCCGCGCCACCGAGCAGGAACAGCAGCAGCAGCCGCCATGGCCCGAGCACGCGTTCGGCCGGCAGTCCGAAGATCAGCAGGAACACCAGGTTGCCCAGCAGGTGCGACCAGTCCGCATGCAGGAACAGCGCGGTGAACAGCCGCAACGCACTGCCATCGCGCAGCGCCGCCCAGACCTCCTGCGGGTTGCCCAGACCGGTGGACAGCGCCCCCCAGTTCATCCACAGCGACCGCCAGGCCTCGGTCGGCCGGGAGATCGACCACAGGAAGGCGATCCAGGTGACGGCAACCAGCGCTGGCACCGCCCAGCGCAGGCCGGGCTTCTTACGGGAGGGGATGGAAAGGAACATATGCCGGAAGCGTAATCGGTTCCTCGCCTAAGCGCTTCATTCGGAACAGGAAACTGAATTCGGTGCCGTTATTGTTTAGTTAAGCAAGCTGGGAGATACTGCATACGGCGTGGTATGTCGGGAGGGGTCTCCGGCTCATCGTCAAGCTATTACTGCAGTCCGTTAATGCCACCCGCATCAACGACTTTTCATCAGTTCCAGGAGAGAGCTTCCAACATGCATACCGCTTCCTCGATTGCCCGCATCACCGCTCTGGCCGTCGGCATCGCCGGCGCCCTCGCATTCAGCAACGCCGATGCTGCCGCCTTCCAGCTCAAGGAGAACAGCGCCAAGGGTTTGGGCCGTGCGTTTGCCGGTTCCACCAGCGCCTGGGGTGATGCGTCTGTGGTCGCCACCAATCCGGCCTCGATGCGCCTGCTCGACGGCCGCCAGTTCCAGGCGGACCTGAGCGCCATCAGCTTCTCGGCCGATTTCGAGAAGTTCGACGCCCGCTACAACGGCACCGGCGGCCCGGGTACCGGTGCACCGGTCAGTGGCGGCAACGGCGGTGACGCCGGCATGATCGCGCCGGTTCCGGCGGCCTATTTCCATGTGCCGTTCGGCGAGAACGACAACATGCACTTCGGCCTGTCGCTGACCGCGCCGTTCGGCTTCAAGACCGACTACGACAAGGACTGGGTGGGCCGTTACCACGGCGTGACCACCGACCTGAAGGCGGTCGATCTGGGCGCGGCATTCTCCTATGACGTCAACCCGTATGTGTCCTTTGGTGCCAGCGTGTTCGTGCAGCACCTGACCATCGAGCTGACCAACGCGGTGGACTTCGGTGCCGTGGTCAACGGCGCCGCGCAGCAGAAGGCCGCCGCGGCAGTGCTGGCCGCCGGTGGCACTCCGGCCCAGGCCGCCAACGCTGCCCGCCAGGCCTCTGGCGCTGCGGCGCAGCAGGGCTTCTACCCGGGCAGCGCCGATGGCTACGCCTCGCTGGAAGGTGACAACAATGCGGTCGGTTACGTGCTGGGCGGTACCTTCAGCCCGAGCGAAGACACCAATATCGCGCTGAGCTACCGCTCCAAGGTCGAGCACAAGATCACCGGCGGCAAGGGCAAGTTCGATGTGCCGCCGGCGGTGCAGGTCGCCCTCGGCATGCCGGGCAGCGGTCTGTTCGTACCGACCAGCGGCAAGGCTACCCTGACCCTGCCGGCGTCGCTGACCGCCAGTGTTACCCACCGGATCAACGACCGCTGGACGGTGATGGGCGATGTGACCCGTACCGCATGGAAGCCGTCGTTCGACAAGGTGACCGTGGATTTCGCATCGAACCAGCCCGACAACGTGCTGGAATTCGGCTACAACGACACCACCTTCGGCTCGATCGGTACCGAGTACAAACTGTCTGACACCATCACCCTGCGTGGTGGCGTGGCCTATGACGAAACCCCGACCAGCTATGCGCACCGTGACGTCAAGGTGCCGGACGTGACCCGCAAGTGGCTGTCGTTCGGTCTGGGCTGGACGCCGTCGGAGAAGACCGAGTTCAACTTCGGCTATACCCACCTGTTCACCAACGAGCCGGCGATCAACATCGTCTCGGCCACCGGCAGCACGCTGAAGGGCAAGTACGACGTGGGTGGCGACATCCTCGCCGCATCGGTCAACTACAAGTTCTAAGTCCGGCCGCATCTGGCCGGGATGTAGTGACCGCTACCACGTGAGCGGGAGCGCGCAGCACCGGAACAGCCCGATGCAGTAGTAATCATGAAGCCCGGGAGGTCCGCCTCCCGGGCTTCATGCGTTGTGGCGGCGGCATGCAGGCACTGTGCTGATTCAGGCTCCACGATCGACGCTTTGCCGCCTGCGCCACCGGCACCGGATTGGCAAAAGGGTCTGTTGAAGAGGTTTCCCCTTTTGTCCGTCCCTGCTGGCCTCCGTACTGTCGCTGCGCAGACCCGAGGCCTCCAAACTCGGATGTGTGAGGAGCGGGCGTTGGCGATGGTCACCTCCGCAAGCGGCGTCGCTGTCGCCCATGTGTACGTGCCCACCGGCCGGATGTTGCAGGTGACGATCCGCTGCGGCAGCGCGGCCTGGGACGGCGATCCCCACCGGCCGGTGATGACGGCTGCTTCGATCCTGTGGGGGATTTTCCGCCCCCCTCGCGGGCCAGCCCGTTGCCGTCAACGGCAGCAGCGCGCCCTCACCACGTCGGCCAGAGCGGGCCGGTGATCGACGATGAGGGCTTCAGTGACGCCACCTTTGTCGGCTTCAAGGATCGGGAGGTCGAAATCGACCAGCGGCCCCAGACCTTCAAGGACCGCGCCCCCGGATTGCCCCGCTCGAGGGGGCCGCGTGGAACGGGAGTACACGCCGGGCTTCGGCCGCAGCAGCCGTCAGCGCTACCGCGGCGATGCGTGGCGATACGCGGCGGTCCAGTGATCGGATCGGTTCGATCGACCACCGCCGGGGCCTGGGGCGTGCCTGTGAGCAGGGCTGGATGGACAACAAAAAACCCCGCTTTCGCGGGGTTCTTCGTTGCTTCCGCGCTGCGGCCGACTCAGTCGCCCAGGGTCAGCAGCGAGGCGTTGCCGCCGGCGGCGGTGGTGTTCACCGTCACCGTCTTCTCGGTGGCAAAACGCAGCAGGTAGTGCGGGCCGCCGGCCTTGGGGCCGGTGCCGGACAGGCCCTGGCCGCCGAACGGCTGCACGCCGACCACCGCCCCGATCTGGTTGCGGTTGACGTAGACGTTGCCGACGTGGACGCCGTTGGCGATGCGCTCGACGGTCTCGTCGATGCGCGAATGCACGCCCAGGGTCAGGCCGTAGCCGGTGGAATTGATCTGCGCGATCACCGCGTCGAGCTGGTCGGCCTTCCAGCGGATCACGTGCAGCACCGGCCCGAAGATCTCCTTGTGCAGCTGGTTCAGGTCCTTCAGCTCATAGGCACGCGGGGCGAAGAAGGTGCCGTGTGCGGCGGCCTCGGACAGTGGCGCGGCGGCGATCAGGCGCGCTTCGCGGTCCATGCGGGCGGCATGGTCGGTGAGGATCTGCAGCGCATCGGCATCGATGACCGGACCGACGTCGGTGGACAGCAGGCCGGGATCACCGATCTTCAGTTCGGCCATCGCGCCGGCCAGCATGGTCATCACCTTGTCGGCGATATCGTCCTGCACGAACAGCACGCGCGCGGCCGAACAGCGCTGGCCGGCGGAGGTGAAGGCCGAGCCGATGGCGTCCTTGACGATCTGCTCGGGCAGCGCCGAGGAGTCGGCGATGAAGGCGTTCTGGCCGCCGGTCTCGGCGATCAGCACGCCGATGGCGGCATCGCGCGCGGCCATCGCGCGGTTGATCGCGCGGGCGGTTTCGGTGGAGCCGGTGAAGGCCACGCCGGCCACGCGCGGGTCGGCGGTGAGCGCGGCACCGACCGTGGCGCCATCGCCTGGCAGGAACTGCAGCACGCCTTCGGGCACACCGGCCTCGTGCAGCAGCTTCACCGCGTAATAGCCGACCAGGTTGGTCTGCTCGGCCGGCTTGGCGATGACGCTGTTGCCGGCGGCCAGTGCCGCGCTGACCTGGCCCAGGAAGATCGCCAGCGGGAAGTTCCACGGGCTGATGCAGACGAACACGCCGCGGCCATGCAGCTGCAGCTCGTTGCTCTCGCCGGTCGGGCTGGGCAGCTTCTCGGCGTGGCTGAACTGCTCGCGTGCCTGCTTGGCGTAGTAGCGCAGGAAGTCCACCGCCTCGCGTACTTCGGCGATGCTGTCGGGCAGGCTCTTGCCGGCTTCCTTCACGCACAGCGCCATGAACTCGGCAATGCGCGCTTCCAGCTGGTCGGCGGCGTGTTCGAGGATGGCGGCGCGGCTGGCGGCCGGGGTACGGTTCCACGCTGGTTGTGCGGCTACGGCGTTGCTCAACGCCTGCTGCACGGTGGCGGCATCGGCGGCCTGCCACTGGCCGACCACCTCGCGCGTGTCGGCCGGGTTGGTGACCGGCTGTGCGGCGGTCGTGGCGGTGGCGCCGGGCACCAGCGGGGCGGCGTGCCACGGCTTGATGGCGGCAGTGAGCTGCCCGGCCAGCGCGCGCAGGTCGTTGTCGTTGGCGAGGTTGATGCCCATGGAATTGGTCCTGTCGTGGTTCTGGCTGCGCAGCAGGTCGATGGGCAGCGGGATCTTCGGGTGGGGAATGGACGCGAACGAGGACACCGCCTCGACCGGATCGCGGATCAGATCCTCGATCGAAACCTCGTCATCGGTGATGCGGTTGACGAAGCTGGAGTTGGCGCCATTCTCGAGCAGGCGGCGCACCAGGTACGGCAGCAGGTCCTCGTGCGAACCGACCGGTGCGTACACACGGCACGGCACATTGAGGCGGTCGGCCGGAATCACCTCGGCATACAGGTCATCGCCCATGCCGTGCAGCTTCTGGTGCTCGTAGGTGTGGCCGGCGCCGATCTGCTTGATCACCGCGATGGTGTGCGCGTTGTGGGTGGCGAACATCGGGTAGATCGCATCGCGGTGGCCGAACAGGCGCTTGGCGCAGGCGATGTAGGACACGTCGGTGTTCTGTTTGCGGGTGAACACCGGGTAGCCGGGCAGGCCGTCGATCTGTGCGCGCTTGATCTCCGCATCCCAGTAGGCGCCCTTGACCAGACGCACCTGCAGCTTGTGACCGATGCGGCGGGCCAGGTCGGCCAGGTAATCGATCGTGTACGGCGTACGCTTCTGGTAGGCCTGCACGACGATGCCGAAGCCTTCCCAGCCTTTCAGTGACGGATCGCTGACCACGGCCTCGATGATGTCCAGCGACAGCTCCAGGCGGTCGGTTTCCTCGGCGTCGACGGTACAGCCGATGCCATAGGACTTGGCCAGCTGTGCCAGTTCCAGCACGCCCGGCACCAGGTCCTTGAGCACGCGGTCGCGCTTGGCATGTTCGTAGCGCGGGTACAGCGCCGAGAGCTTGATCGAGATGCCGTGCGAGGTGGTGACGTCACCATCGGCCTTGCCGCCGCGTGCCAGGTTGTCCTTGCCGATCGCGTGGATGGCGCGCCGGTAATCTTCCAGGTACCGCCGCGCGTCCTTCATGGTCAGCGCACCTTCGCCGAGCATGTCGAAGGAGTAGCGGTAGTTGCTGTTGTCGCCCTTGTGCGAGCGTGCCAGCGCCTCGTCGATGGTGCGGCCCATGACGAACTGGTGGCCCATGATCTTCATCGCCTGGCGCACAGCCAGGCGGATCACCGGCTCGCCC
Source organism: Stenotrophomonas sp. STEN014 (assembly GCF_056760315.1). Lineage (NCBI taxonomy): Bacteria > Pseudomonadati > Pseudomonadota > Gammaproteobacteria > Lysobacterales > Lysobacteraceae > Stenotrophomonas > Stenotrophomonas sp. STEN014. Next base: position 12,976 of record NZ_JBRREN010000003.1, read on the forward strand.
ACGCGGCCGATCAGTCGCTTGAAGGCGCCATGCACGTCGCGCTTGGTGGCATCGGCCAGATCGACCAGGTGCCCGGTCAGCATCAGGCCCCAGGTCGAGGCGTTGACCAGCACCGAGTCCGATTGGCCCATGTGCTTTTTCCAGTCCGCCTCGCCGAGCTTGTCGCGGATCAGCTTGTCAGCGGTTTCCTGATCCGGGATGCGCAGCAGGGCTTCGGCCACGCACATCAGCAGCACGCCTTCCTCGCTGCCCAGGTCGTACTGGCGCATGAAGGCTTCGATCGCGCCCTGGTTGCTGGCGCGGGCGCGCACGCGGCGCACCAGATCGGCGGCGGTGGCCTGGATCTGCGCCTGTTCGGCGGCCGGCAGGCGGGCCTGTTCCAGCAGTTCGCGCACATGACCGGCTTCGTCCTTGAGCCAGGCGTCGGTGATGGCCTGGCGCAACGCGGCAGGCGTCGGCGGAAGTTCCGGCGCGAGCAGGCACGGGCCTGTCGGCAGCGAAGATGCAGCATCAAAAGGAGGAGTCGAGTTCATGCGCCTGACCACAGTGGGATTTGACCATTTTAATCGGATACAGGCTTTTTCCCAGTGCCTCAGGGTGCTGCAACGGAGCTGTAAACCACTGGTATCAGGCGGATTGGGTGGCTTTCACGGGTTTTTCGTTATTTGTGCCGATTCCGTCATTTTTAATGACGGGCTTGAAGGGGTTTTGCGGGGATCCCTGTGTGCAATGCAGCATTCGCAACGATGATGAATGCAAGCTTGCCGGGGGGATTGGGCACGGCTACCATCCAGATCGTTATCCGCGGTATGGACGCGGTTGCGACATGATCCAGGTGCTTCGGTCAGTTTCCGATGGCTCACATGCGCAGCTGGTGCTGCATCCCCCACGGGCGCTTACGGCCCGGCAGTTCGTCCAGTTGTTCGCCGCGTTGGCAGGATTGATGTGGTTCACGGCCAGCCTGGCTTGGTGGTCCGGTAACCGCCTCGCTCCGGCTTTCGCGCTGTTGCACAGCTTTCTGGTGGGCGTGGCGTTGCGTGCGGTCTGGCGCAGCGGCGAGCGCCGGGAAGAGATCCGGGTAGGACCGGACTGCGTGGAGGTCCTCCTCGCGGCCGGGAGTTCACCGGTATTCCGCGCGCACCCTTACTGGGTCCGCGTGGTTGCCGAGAAGGAACGGGTCCTGCTGGTTTCCAGCGGCAGGCGGGTCGAAGTGGGGAGTTTCCTCGCACCCGCCGAACGTCGGGAACTTGCGGTGACACTTGAAGGCTTGCTCGCAACCGGCAACGGCTGCAACCGATGACGTCAAGGGTCTAGGCAATGAAGCAAAGCAGCAGGTGGGGTGGGGCGTTGAAATCCGCATTGGTCGTTGCCGCCGCGGGGCTGGCGACCTCAAGCGCGTGGGCGCAATCGGCCGATCCCGCGCCATGGCAGCTCAACATGGGCAAGGGGGTTACCCATACCGCGCAGATGGCGTGGGAAGCCCACATGGTCGCGCTGTGGGTATGCGCGGTGATCGGCGTCCTGGTGTTTGCGGCGATGGCCTACGCCATTTTCAAGTTCCGCAAGTCAAAAGGGGCGGTGGCGGCGCAGTTCTCGCACAACACCAAGGCCGAGATCATCTGGACCGTCATTCCCATCATCATCCTGGTGGTGATGGCGTGGCCGGCCACCGCCAAACTGATCGCCATGTACGACTACCGCGACTCGGAAATGACGGTGAAAATCACCGGCTACCAGTGGATGTGGAAGTACGAATATCTCGGCGAGGATGTGGCCTTCACCAGCCGCATGGACCGCAAATCCGACCAGATCCGCCAGAGCGGTGCGGTGCCGACGATGGTCACCGATCCGCACTATCTGCTGGAGGTGGACAACCCGCTGGTGCTTCCGGTGGACACCAAGGTGCGTTTCGTCATCACCTCCGATGACGTGGTGCACGCCTGGTGGGTGCCGGCCCTTGGCTGGAAGCAGGACGCGGTGCCGGGCTTCATCAATGAGCGCTGGACCAATATCGAACGCGAAGGCGTCTACCGCGGCCAGTGCGCCGAGCTGTGCGGCAAGGATCATGGCTTCATGCCGATCGTGGTCAAGGCCGTGTCCAAAGACGAATTCAAATCCTGGCTGGCAGCGCGCAAGCCGGCTGCCGCGACGCAGGACGTCCCCGCGCCCGCCCCGGCCGTGCCCGAGACCGCCCCGGCGCAACCCGAAGCCGCGCCCGCGCCAACAGCCAGCGGTGCCTGATATTCCAGCGTGCCGGCGTGACGGCCGGCGCGATGCCTGAAAACGGATAACGAGGTGTAGTTGCAATGGCGAATTCCGCAGTCGAGCACTCCGATCACCACGGGCACCAACAGGGCTTTTTCGAACGCTGGTTCTTCTCCACCAACCACAAAGACATCGGCACGCTGTATCTGCTTTTCAGCTTCCTGATGTTCATCGTCGGCGCGGCGATGAGTGTGGTGATCCGCATGGAACTGGCGCAGCCCGGGCTGCAGTACGTCAAGCCGGAATTCTTCAACCAGATGACCACCGTGCATGCGCTGGTGATGATCTTCGGTGGCGTGATGCCGGCCTTCGTCGGCCTGGCCAACTGGATGATTCCGTTGCAGATCGGCGCGCCGGACATGGCGCTGCCGCGCATGAACAACTGGTCGTTCTGGCTGTTGCCGGTGGCTTTCACCCTGCTGCTGCTGACCCTGTTCCTGCCCGGCGGTGCCTCGGCCGGTGGCTGGACCATGTATCCGCCGCTGTCGCTGCAGGGCGGCTACAACGTGGCCTTCAGCGTGTTCGCCATCCACGTGGCCGGCATCAGCTCGATCATGGGCGCGATCAACATCATCGCCACGGTGCTCAACATGCGCGCGCCGGGCCTGGATCTGCTGAAGATGCCGATCTTCGTGTGGACCTGGCTGATCACCGCGTTCCTGTTGATCGCGGTGATGCCGGTGCTGGCCGGTGCGGTGACGATGCTGCTGACCGACAAGTTCTTCGGTACCAGCTTCTTCAATGCCGCCGGTGGCGGCGACCCGGTGATGTACCAGCACATCTTCTGGTTCTTCGGCCATCCGGAGGTCTACATCATGATCCTGCCGGCGTTCGGCGTGGTCAGCGAGATCCTCCCCACCTTCAGCCGCAAGCCGCTGTTCGGTTACCAGGCCATGGTCTACGCGACCGCGGCGATCGCGTTCCTGTCGTTCATCGTGTGGGCGCACCACATGTTCACGGTGGGCATGCCGCTGGGGGGCGAGATCTACTTCATGTTCGCCACGATGCTGATCTCGATTCCGACCGGGGTGAAGGTGTTCAACTGGGTCAGCACGATGTGGGAAGGCTCGCTGACGTTCGAGACACCGATGCTGTTCTCCATCGCCTTCGTGATCCTGTTCACCATCGGCGGTTTTTCCGGCCTGATGCTGGCCATCGTGCCGGCCGACTTCCAGTACCACGACACCTATTTCGTGGTGGCGCACTTCCACTACGTGCTGGTCACCGGCGCGGTGCTGGCGCTGATCGCCGCGGTCTACTACTGGTGGCCGAAGTGGACCGGCCGCATGTACAACGAGTTCTGGGGCAAGGTGCATTTCTGGTGGACGATGGTGTTCGTCAACCTGCTGTTCTTCCCGCAGCACTTCCTTGGCCTGGCGGGCATGCCGCGCCGTATCCCCGACTACAACCCGGTGTTCGCCGACTGGAACCTGGTCAGCTCGATCGGTGCGTTCGGCATGTTCGTCACCCCGTTCCTGATGGCGGCTATCCTGCTGAGCTCACTGCGCAACGGCAAACGCGCCGAGGCCCGGGCGTGGGAAAGCGCCCGCGGACTGGAGTGGACGCTGCCGTCGCCGGCACCGGCGCATACCTTCACCGTGCCACCGGTCATCAAGCCGGGCGATCTGGCCCACGATGACGTCACCCACTGAAACAGGGGAAACAGATGGACCCTCGCCCATTGCAACCTGAGGAGCTGGCGCTGCGTCGCCGCCGCTCGCGCCGCACCGCGCTGGTGGTGGGGCTGTTGGCGGTGGCGATCTACGCCGGGTTCATCCTTTCCGGCGTTCTGGCGCATTGACCACGCCCGCGCCCAAACCCGAGCGCAATGCCGGCATGGGCCGGCTGATTGGCGTGGCGTTGGCGGTGTTTGTGCTGACCTTCTCGCTGGTGCCGCTGTACCGCATCGCCTGCGAGAAGGTGTTCGGCGTGCGGCTGGAGCGCGGTGCGAGCCCGTCGGCGGCGGCCTCGGCCGGCACCAGCAAACGCACGGTGCGGGTGGAGTTCGATGGCGGGGTCAATTCCAAGCTGCCGTGGGCCTTCCATCCGGAACGGCTGACGATGGATGTGGTGCCGGGCGAATTGAACGAGGCGCTGTACTTTGCCCGCAACGACAGCGATCGCGCGCTGGTCGGTAGCGCGGTGCCGTCGGTGGCGCCGGCGCGGGCATCGGGCTACTTCAACAAGACCGAATGTTTCTGTTTCACCGCGCAGACCTTGCAGGCCGGGGAAAAGCGCGACATGCCGGTGCGTTTCATCGTTGATCCGGACCTGCCGGCCGACGTCAAAACGATCACCTTGTCCTACACGTTCTTCAAGAATGATGCGCTGACAGAGCAGCTGGTTTCGGCCTCGACCGCGACCGCTGCGCATGCGGCCCCCTAGATCACGGACCCGGAAGCAAGCCATGGCCCACAACACCTCTGATGCCAATGTCTACTTCGTGCCGAGCCACAGCAAGTGGCCCTTCGTTGGCTCGATTTCCATGCTGGTGATGATGGTGGGAGTGGCCAGCTGGTTGAACGACGCCGGCTGGGGGCGTTGGACCTTCTTCGCCGGGGTGGCGATGATGGTTTTCACCCTGTTTTTGTGGTTCGGCGATGTCATCCGCGAGTCAGTGGCCGGGCGCTACAACCACCAGGTCGATGGCTCGTTCCGGATGGGAATGGTGTGGTTCATCTTCTCCGAGGTGATGTTCTTCGGCGCGTTCTTCGGTGCGCTGTTCTACACCCGCCAGATGGGCCTGCCGTGGCTGGGCGGTGAAGGTCACGGGGTGATGACCAACGAACTGCTGTGGGACGGCTATTCGGCAGCGTGGCCGACCAATGGCCCCGGCGATATCGGCGGGGCGTTCCAGACCATTCCGGCGTGGGGGCTGCCGCTGCTCAATACGCTGATACTGCTGAGTTCGGGCATCACGCTGACCATTGCCCACCACGCGCTCAAGGCCGGTAGACGCAAGCAGCTGTTGCTGTGGCTGGGCGCGACGGTGGTGCTGGGTTGCGTGTTCCTGTTCTTCCAGGCCGAGGAATACATCCACGCCTACAAGGAGCTGAATCTGACCCTGGGCTCGGGTATCTACGGCTCCACCTTCTTCCTGCTCACCGGTTTCCATGGCGCGCATGTGGCGCTGGGCACGATCATGCTGGCGGTGATGTGGCTGCGTGCGGCCAAGGGCCACTTCAGCCGCGACAACCACTTCGGTTTCGAAGCGGCGGCGTGGTACTGGCACTTCGTCGATGTGGTGTGGCTGATGCTGTTCCTGTTCGTCTACGTGCTGTAGGCGATGCGCCGGCCGCGTCGCATCGGGCAACGCGGCCGTGGCCGGACTCAGCCGCCGACTCCGTGCGGCTTGATCCAGCCGCTGTAGATGCCAAGGACCACCAGCAGGATCAGCGCCACCGACAGGGCGATGCGCCGGGTCAACGCGTTGACCGTGCGCTTGGTCTGGCCGCGATCGATCATCAGGTAGTAGAGGCCGGCCCCCAGATTCCAGACGATGACGATCAAGAACGCGATTACCAGCAGGGTCTTCAGCGAATCATTCATGCGCGGCTCGGCGGGTGGGAAGTCCCCGCTATATCACCTGCTCGCGGCCGGCTTGTCATGACGCGACAGCACACGGTCTTTTCCGGATGGATGCTCGCCGTCGCCGTGGCGGCGGTGTTCATGGTGCTGGGCAGTTGGCAGCTGCAACGCATGCACGAAAAGCAACACGTGCTGGCGCAACTGCCGTCGGCAAGCGCCAGCATGGTGACGCTGGCCGAGGCGGTGCGCTCGCCCGATGCCCTGCACTGGATAGAGGATCGATTGCGGTTTGTTCCGGGCACGGTGTTGCTGGACAACCAGTTGCGCGAGGGCCGCGCCGGCATCAAGGTTTACCAGGCCGCGCGGGCGGAGCTTGGTCCGGCGGTGCTGGTCGATCTTGGCTGGCTGCCGCTGCCGGCCGATCGCGCGCTGCCCCCGTTGTCCGGCCAGCAGGGCACGCACGCGCTGCGCGGGCTGTGGGCGCCCGCGCCGGCTGCCGGAATCGCGCTGGGGCCAGCCCTGGTGCCGGCGAAGCAGCCGCAGACCTGGCTGGCCACCCGTATCGATCTGCCCGCCATTGCCGCCCAGCTGGGATTGGAGCAGGTGCCGCTCGCACCGCGGGTGCTGCGGCTGGATCCGGCGCTGCCGCTGGGCTATGCGCGGGATCTGGACCTGCTGCCCAACACCTTGCCGCCCTCGCGTCACCTCGGCTATGCGGTGCAATGGTTCGCCATGGCGCTGACGGTGCTGCTGATCGCCACGCTGTTGCATGTGCGTCGGCGTCTGGCGCGCAAGCGCTGAACCCCCTCACATGGGAAGATGCCCGGCATGAATGCTCTGACCCCCGACCAGCTCGCCATACGCAACCGTGGTCGCCGCGTGCTGTTGCTGATTTTTGCGATGTTCTTCGGTTCGATGGCACTGGCCGGGATCCTGCGCTTTTCCGGCTGGACCCCGCAGATCAACCGCCATCATGGGCAGATGCTGCAACCGGCGCTGGATCTGCGCAGCGAGCGCCTGCAGTTGGTCGACGGCACTGCCTATGAATGGAATCCGGGCCAGCGCCATTGGCGCATCCTGCTGGCCCCCGACCGTGGCTGCGCCCCGGCCTGCGTCACTTTGTCGCAGCAGTTGGACAAGGTGTGGCAGTTGTTCGGCCATAACGCCGATAATGTCGAGATACTGTGGCTGGGCACGCCGCCGGAGCAGGTGGCAGCCACTCCGGCACTGAAAGTGCTGCAGCCCCAGCCTGCGTTCCGGGCCAAACTGCCGGGGGTCGATGATCCGGTCGGTATCCCGGTGTATGTGATTGATCCCAATGGCTTTGTGGTACTCCGCTATGCGCCGGGTTTTGAGCCGGGTGGATTGCGGGCTGATCTATCCAAGCTGTTGAAACTGATGTGAGTCCCGTTCGATGAATGCCTCCGCGCGTCCGGCGCTGTACCGCAATTTCCACCGCCTGGCGTGGTTCGCGCTGATCATGACCGCCAGCACCATCATGTTCGGCTCGTTCGTGCGGCTGTCCGATGCCGGCCTGAGTTGCCCGGACTGGCCGACCTGCTATGGCCGCGTCACCTGGCCGCAGACACAGATGGAAGCGGCCCAGCACGTGGCCAGCGAGATCCGTCCGCTGGAAACCCACAAGGCATGGCTTGAGCAGGTGCACCGCTTCCTGGCCGGTCTGCTGGGTGTGGAAGTGTTGACCTTGGCGCTGCTGGCGGCACGCCGGCGCAAGCGCGGCCTCGCGCAGATCATCACCGCTTCGGCGCTGGTGGCGTTGGCGATACCGCTGTATATGCGCGGCGAACATGTGGCTTCCAGCATCCTGGCCATCGGCGGTGAAGCGATTCTGCTGCTGGCGGCGCTGCGCTGGTCCAACATCGATCTGGCCCGCGCGGCGGTACTGACCCTGGCGGTGGTGGTATTCCAGGCGCTGCTGGGCATGTGGACGGTCACCTGGCTGCTCAAGCCGATCGTGGTGATGGGCCACCTGCTGGGCGGCATGCTGATGTTCGGCATGCTGGTATGGATGGCGTGGAAAGCCATCCACCTGCCGATCACGCTGGCCGAGGCGCCGCGCCTGCGCTGGTGGCTGCGCGCGGCGGTGGTGCTGGTGGCGCTGCAGATCGCGCTTGGCGGTTGGGTCAGTGCCAATTACGCGGCGCTGGCCTGTGGCGGCGGCAGTGCCTCGCTGGACAATTTTCCGCGCTGCGTCAGCCAATGGTGGCCGCAGCAGAACTACAGCGAAGGTTTCACCCTGTGGCGTGGCATCGGCGTGGACTACGAAGGCGGCGTGCTCGACGGCGCCTCGCGTATCGCCATCCAGATGGCGCACCGGATGATGGCTGTGGTGGTGGCGCTGTACCTGTTGGTGCTGTCGGTGCGGCTGTTCCGCCTGCCGGGCATGCGCGGCTGGGCGACCACGCTGGGCGCGCTGATCGTGCTGCAGGTCACGCTGGGTATTCTCAACGTCAAGCTGTCGTTGCCGCTGACGGTGGCGGTGATGCACAACGGTGGTGCGGTCGCCTTGTTGTTCGTACTGGTCACGCTGCTGGCGCGGCTGCGCGCGCCGGAGTGATGGCATGACTACAACCTGGCGCGATTACTGGGATCTGACCAAGCCCAAGGTGGTGGCCCTGATCGTGTTCACCGCGCTGGTGGGCATGTTCCTGGCGGTTCCGGCGTTGCCGACCATCGAACAGGTGCTGTCCGGCGCGCTGGGTTTCCTGGGCATCTGGCTGGCGGCGGCCGCGGCGGCGGCGATCAACCAGTTGCTGGATGCCCGTATCGATGCGCAGATGGCGCGCACCTCGTGGCGCCCGCTGGTGGTGGGCAAGGTCTCGCCGCGCCAGGTGCTGGTGTTCGCCGGTGCGCTCACCGCGTTGTCGATGACCATCCTGGTGCTGTGGGTGAACGTGATCACCGCGGTGCTGACCTTCGCCTCGCTGATCGGCTATGCGGTGATCTACACCGTGTATCTGAAGCGGGCGACCTCGCAGAACATCGTCATCGGCGGCCTGGCCGGCGCCACCCCGCCGCTGCTGGGCTGGGCGGCGATCACCGGCATGCAGGGCAGTTCCGACTGGGCCCATGCCCTGCTGCTGGTGCTGATCATCTTCATCTGGACCCCGCCGCACTTCTGGGCGCTGGCGATCTTCCGTCGCGCCGACTACGCCAAGGCCGATGTGCCGATGCTGCCGGTCACCCACGGCGTGCCGCACACGCGCAGGCAGATCCTGGTGTACTCGGTGGTGCTGGCGGTGGTGACCCTGCTGCCGGTGGCCATCGGCATGAGCGGCATGTTCTACCTGGGCGGGGCCACCGTGTTGAACCTGGTGTTTCTCTGGTACGCGTGGAAGATGCAGAACCCGCCGGACGAGATGTTCAACATGAAGATGTTCGGCTATTCCATCGTCTACCTGATGGCGCTGTTCGCTTTCCTGCTGGTCGATCACTGGCTGCTGCCGTGGCTGTGATCCCGGGCTGATGCGCCACGTATCGTTCCGCGGCTTCTGACCGCTGAACGGCAGGTCTGCACCGGTCGGGGGCACATGCGGCCTGGCCATGCCTTGAATTCGGCTGGCGCAACCGCCATCGCTTCTTCGACCCTTGATGGAACGAAGGACGCACGGATGCAGATCTGGACCCGCGTGATGGCCGCGCTGCTGTTGACCGCGGGGCTGGTCACGACGGCGCGCGCCGATGAAACCGCCATGCAGATACGCCAGCACGCCGGCGAGCATCGGCTGCTGGTACTGGGTGAATATCACGGCACACGCGAGACGCCGTTGCTGGTACGGCAGCTGGTCGATGACTACAGCCGCGATGGCACGCTGGTGGTGTTGGCGCTGGAGCTGCCGCGCAGCGAGGACGCGGCGTTGGCGGCCTATCTCACCTCCGAAGGTGATGCCGATGCGATGGCAGCCCTGCGCTCAGGGCGCTACTGGAGCGTGATCGGCGACCGCCACGACGGTCGGCGGAGCCACGACATGCTGGAGCTGATCGAAGCGGTGCGCGCGCTGCGGGTGCAAGGCCGTGCGGTGCAGGTGATCGGCTATGACCTTGTGGTCAGCACGCGCGGCAACCAGGTCCGCGATGACGCCATGGCGGCCAGACTCCGGCAGGTTTATGCGCGCATGCCGGGAAATGCGCGGATGCTGGTACTCACCGGAAATGTGCATGCCATGCGCCAGCGCCCGGCAGACGCACCACCAGAAATGCAGTTGCGGCCACTGGCCACCACGCTGGCCGATCTGGATCTGTACAGCGTGCGGCTGGACGCACGCAAAGGCAGCATCTGGGGATGTCTGCCGGATACCTGCAAATCGTTGCCGCTGCGCGATAGACCTGGCCGGGAGCTGCGCGTGAGTACCGAACCCGGCCGCCAGTACGATCTGTGGGTGTGGATGCCGGAGTTGAGCGTAGGACGGTTGCTGAAATGAGACCGCGGGGACGCGCGTACGTCGTCCCCGGCCGCTACTGCCCGTTCTGTCTGGCGTAGCGCTGCGCGATCAGCGCGCAGACTATCAGCTGCAGCTGGTGGTAGATCATGATCGGCAGCACGATCGCACCGAGGCTGCCCCCGGCGAACAGCACCTTGGCGATCGGCACGCCGGTGGCCAGGCTCTTCTTCGAACCGCAGAACACGATGGGGATCTCGTCGTAACGGCTGAAGCCCAGCCGCCGGGAGAGCCAGGTGATGCCCGGCATGGCGATGGCCAGCAGCACCACCGAGACCAGCGCGGCGGTCAGCAGGGACAGCGCCGGCGTCTTGTGCCACAGCCCCTCATTGACCGATTCGCCGAAGGCGGCATACACCACCAGCAAGACCGTGCCCTGGTCGGTGTAGCGCAGCAACGCGCGCTGTTTCTCCACCCAGCCGGCGATCCATGGTCGCAGCAGATGGCCGGCGACGAACGGCACCAGCAGCTGCAGCATGATCATGCCCACGGCGTGCAGCGGATTGGCGATGCCGCCTTCGGCGCTGGTGAGCAGGGTCATCAGCAAGGGGGTGAGGAACACGCCGAGGATGCTCGACAGCGAGGCTGCGCATACCGCCGCCGGCACATTGCCGCCGGCCATCGAGGTGAAGGCGATCGAGGACTGCACGGTGGACGGCAGCGCGCACAGGAACAGCACGCCGATGAACAGTTCCGGTGTGAGCGCCCAGCCGGCCAGGGGCTTGAACGCCAGCCCGAGCAGTGGAAACAGCAGGAAGGTGCAGCCCAGGATGACCAGATGCAGGCGCCAGTGCAGCATCCCGGCGAGGATGGATTCACGTGGCAGGCGCGCCCCATGCAGGAAAAACAGCGCCGCGATGGCCAGATCGGTGACGTGGTCCAGTCCGGTGGCTGCGGCGCCGGTCATCGGTGCGACCGTGGCAAGCGCGACCGTGGCCAGCAGGGCAAGGGTGAAGTTGTCCGGTCGCAGGCGCGACCACCAGTGCATCATCGGCAAGAGCCTCCTTTCAGGTGGATGATCAGGTGGATGAATGGCGCGCCCGCTCAGGGCGTGGGCGTCTCCAGCGTGGTGCGTACGACCGGTGCCAGCGATGTCAGGCCGGCCGCACGGCCGCGCTGGAGGGCGTCATCGATGGAGGCGCCATGGATGCGGGCCTCGATCAGCGCCAGCAGCGCGCCGGCGCGATTGGCCGACGCACAATGCAGCAGGGTCTTGCCGTCGCCCTGCTTGAGCAGGCGATCGAGCGTGCGCGCGTTGGCTTCGGTGATGTCGGTCGCGCCGCTGATCGGCAGGCGCACGTAGCGCAGTCCCAGCTGGGCCGCCAGGGCGGCTTCGTCATAGCCGCGATCCTCCTCCGGCCCGCGCAGGTCGATGACCGTGGTGACGCCGGTTGCGGCCGCCTCACGCAGCTGCTGCGCGCTGGGTTGGCCGGCGGTGATCAGGTCCGGGCGCGGCTGATGCAGGGGCGTGTCAGCGGCGAAGGCGCTGGCGCTGGCGCAGAGCATCAGCGTAAGCAGCAATGGCAGGCGGTGGATGTGCATGCAGATGTTTCCTTGCCGATGTCAGAGGCGCAGGCTGGCGCGGGTTTTTAGCAGTTCACGCAGTTCGTATTTGTCGGTGTCGTCCAGCCCCTGCTGGCGCTGTTTGGCCTGCAGTTCATCCAGCCGCTGCTGCAGCAGCTGCTTTTCCAGTTGGATCACCGCGTCCTGCAGTTCCTGCCCCCAGCTGGCCTCATCGCCGGGCAACACCTGTGCCGCCAGCTTGTGCAGGGCGGCCTGCTCCTCGCGGTCGTTGAAGTGCTCCAGCAGCGCGCCGGTGCTGATGTCCGGGCGTTGCTGCACCAGCTCCAGCAGCTCCAGCAGCAGCTCGATGCCCGGCAGGCGCAGGCCGGCAAAGGCGTGGTGGCCTTCCAGATTCATCGCCAGCGAGGGTTGCTGCAGCAGGATCGCGATGGCCGCGCGCACCAGGCTGCGCTTCTGTACCGGCACCGTGTTGCGCGCGGCAGGACGCGGCGCGGCGGGCATGGCGCCGGAGGTGCTGCCGATACCGGTCAGGCGCGCGAGTTCCTGTTTCATCAGGTCGGCAAAAGCGCCATCGGGAATCTGCGCCAGCATCGGCCGCGCGCGCTCGGCCAGGCGCGCCTTGCCGTCGAGCGTGCCCAGGTTGATCTCGCGGGTCAGCTCGTCGAAGAAGAACTGCGACAGCGGCGTGGCCTGTTTCAGGCGTGTATCAAAGCCCGCGGCGCCTTCCTTGCGCACGATGCTGTCCGGGTCCTCGCCATCGGGCAGGAACAGGAAGAACGCTTGACGGCCGTCCTTCATGCGGGGCAATACCGATTCCAGTGCGCGCCAGCCGGCGCGGCGCCCGGCGGCGTCACCGTCGAAGCAGAAATACACATCCGGCGCGTTGCGGAACAGCAGCTCGGCATGGTCCGGCGTGGTCGCCGTGCCCAGTGTCGCCACCGCCTGGGTGACGCCGAACTGGAACAGGCTGACCACATCCATGTAGCCCTCGACCACGATCAGCCGCTCGATCTTCTGGTTGGCCTGGCGCACCTGCCACAGGCCGTACAGTTCGCGCCCCTTGTGGAACAGCGCGGTCTCGGGGGAGTTGAGGTACTTGGGGCCGTCGTCCTTCTCGAACACGCGCCCGCCGAAGGCGATGACGCGGCCGCGGCGGTCGAAGATCGGGAACATCACCCGGTCGCGGAACTTGTCGTAGACGTGGCCGCGGTCGTTCTTGGAGAACAGGCCGACGCGCTCGAGCAGCTTCATGCGCCGCTCGTCCTTGCCCAGCGCATCCTTCAGCGCGCTGTAACCGTCCGGCGCGTAGCCGATGGCGAAGCGGGTGCGGGTGTCGGCGTCCACGCCGCGGCCATCCAGATAGGCGCGGGCCTTGTCGCTGCTTTCCAGCTGCTTCTGGAAGAAACGGCTGGCCGCATCCAGCGCCGAGTACTGGTCGCGGCTGTCGTCCTGCTGCTGCGCGGTGCGCGGACTGGTTTCGCGCGGGATTTCCATGCCCACACGCTTGGCCAGTTCATCCACCGCATCGAGAAACTCGAGGCGGTCGTAATTCATCAGGAAGCTGATCGCGGTGCCGTGCGCGCCGCAACCGAAGCAGTGATAGAACTGCTTGGTCGGTGAAACGGTGAACGAGGCCGAGCGCTCGTCATGGAACGGGCAGCGCGCCGCGTACTCCTTGCCCTGGCGCTTGAGCGGCACGCGCGTGCCGACCACCTCGACAATGTCGGTGCGGGCGAGCAGGTCGTCGATGAAGGCGTCGGGAAGTCTGGCCATGCGGCGAAAGAACACACCACCGTAAGGCGGTCATGGCAAAAGAGTGATGCAAGTGTACTAGGGTGCGGTGGCCCCGGCAGGCGCGGTGGCAGTCCTGCGCGCGACATGGGCGCGTTCGTCGATCACCGCGGTGATCAGTGCACCGGCGAAGAACACCACGCTGGCGTAGTAGACCCAGACCAGCATGATCACCAGTGCGCCCATCGAGCCGTAGGCGCTGCCGGGCGCGGTATTGGCCAGGTACAGGCCGATCGCGTAGCGGCCAAAGGTGAACAGCGCCGCGGTGATCGCGCCGCCGAGAAAGGCCTGGCGCCAGTCGACCGGGCGGTCGGGCAGGTAGTGGTAGAGGAAGGCAAAACCCAGTGCGTACAGCAGCAGCGTCGTGGTGTAGCCCACCGCCGGCAGCAAGGAGGGCAGTTGGGCGAAGACCACCTGCAGCGCGGTGGTGGCGACCATCGAGACGATCAGCAGAAAGCCCAGCGCCAGCACTACGCCGGCGGAGAACACGCGTTTCTTCAGCCAGCCGGCAAAGCCGTCAAAGCGGGTCGAATCGGTACGGAAAATCAGGTTCAGTGCCGCCTGCAGCTGCGCGAACACGACGGTGGCGCCGATCAACAGCAAAGCCAGGCTCCAGATCCCGGCCAGCGAGCCCAGATCGGGCTGGGCGCGGGCATTGGCGATCACGGTCTGCGCCACCGCGGCAACGCTGGGCCCGGCCAGCGACACGATCTGATCGATCAGCGCCTGCTGCGCGGGCGGATACAGCGAGGCGGTCAGCCACAACAGCAGTATCAGCAGCGGGGCCAGTGACAGCAGGGTGTAGAACGCCAGCGAGGCGGCCTGGGTCATCACATCGGTGTCGATGAAGCGGCGTACCAGTGCGGCCGGCAGGCTCTGCTGCAGGCGTTCCAGGCGGGATTTGAAGGTGTGCAAAGCGGGGCGGCTCGCTGGCATCGGTGGTCTCGGCTGAAGGCAGGGCGTTGTTCTAGCAAAAGCGGGCGTGGGCCGGGATGAAACGCCGGTGCCGGGCGTGGCGTCGGGAACTGCGTGGCGTTGCCGCCGTAGGGGCGGGAAGGCAGGGTTCCGGAGCGTGCTTCATGTTCCATACCGAGGGCTCCGGAGCGCTGTGCTGGCGGGTCTGCGGCAGTTGCGCAAACGACAAGGCCCGCGTTGGCGGGCCTTGTCGGGACAGCGCGGGCGGGCCGGTTCAGCCGGCAAAGGCCTGCTTGACCAGCTTGGACACCAGGCCCATATCGGCCTGGCCGGCCAGCTTGGGCTTGAGCACGCCCATCAGCTTGCCCATGTCGGCGGCGCTGCTGGCGCCGGTTTCGGCGATGGCGGCGGTGATGGCGGCCTGGATCTCGGCCTCGCCCATCTTCGCCGGCACGTAGCGCTCGATCACCCCGATCTCGTCGCGCTCGATGGCGGCCAGGTCTTCACGGTTGGCGGCTTCGAACTGGGTCACCGAGTCCTTGCGCTGCTTGACCATCTTGTCGAGCACGGCGATCACCGCGGCGTCGTCCAGCTCGATGCGCTCGTCCACTTCCCGCTGCTTGATGGCCGCGTTGATCAGGCGGATCACGCCCAGGGAGTGCTTGTCGCCGGCCTTCATGGCGGCTTTCATGTCATCGGTCAGCTGTTGCTTCAGGCTCATGGATCACCTCGTTGCGGGATCGGGAATACGGTGAGGCGCTGGGAATAGTCAAGCGCCGCGAACGCGAAAAGCCGGCCACGCTTGCGCGTGCCGGCTTTTACTCCAGGACGGAAGGCCAGAGCCCCCCGTTCAGGAGTCACGTACGATCAGTACAGCCGCTGACGCTTGGTAACGTCACGCGAGGAACGACGCAGCTGGCGCTTCACGGCGGCAGCAGCCTTGCGCTTGCGTTCCTGGGTCGGCTTTTCATAGAACTCGCGCTTGCGGGTTTCGGCCAGCACACCGGCCTTTTCGCAAGTGCGCTTGAAGCGGCGGAGAGCAAACTCGAAGGGCTCGTTCTCGCGGACTTTAACGCTGGGCATGGAATCTCCGGGACACAATGAAACCGGGTCACGCCCGGCGAGCCGCGCATTATATCGGCTTTGGCGAGCCATGCAAGAGGGCAGGGCCAAGCAGGTCATCCGCCTACGCGCGGCCAGTGGCGGCGAGCCCGCCGCTGCAAGGCTGCGGGCGGATCTTGATGCATCGCCAAGACCTCCGCGCAGGTCCACAATAGTGGCATGAAAGTTCTCGGTATTGAATCATCCTGCGATGAGACCGGCGTGGCGGTGTACGACACCGGCCTGTCCGGTGCGGCGGCGCTGCGCGCCCATGCGGTCTACAGCCAGATCGCGCTGCACGCTGAATACGGTGGAGTGGTGCCGGAACTGGCCAGCCGCGACCACGTCCGCAAGACCCTGCCGCTGATCCGGCAGACCCTGGACGAGGCCGGCATCGCCATGTCCGAGATCGACGGGGTGGCCTACACGGCTGGGCCCGGTCTGGTCGGCGCGCTGCTGGTGGGTGCAGGGGTGGCACGCGCGCTGGCCTGGGGGCTGGACGTGCCGGCCATCGGCGTACACCACATGGAAGGGCACCTGCTGGCGCCGCTGATGGAGGATGATCCGCCGGAGCCGCCGTTCGTGGCGCTGCTGGTGTCCGGTGGCCATACCCAGCTGATCGCGGTCGACGCGATCGGCAGGTACCGCCTGCTCGGCGAAACCCTGGACGATGCCGCCGGTGAGGCCTTCGACAAGACCGCCAAATTGATGGGTCTGCCGTATCCGGGCGGGCCGCAGCTGGCCAGGCTGGCCGAGACCGGTACGCCCGGGCGTTACAAGTTCGCCCGTCCGATGACCGACCGCCCGGGGCTGGATTTCAGTTTTTCCGGTCTCAAGACCCAGGTGTTGCTGGCCTGGCGCGACAGTGACCAGAGTGAGCAGACCCGTGCCGACATCGCGCGTGGTTTCGAGGATGCGGTGGTCGACACGCTGGCCATCAAGTGCGGACGTGCGCTGGATGCGGCCGGCTGCGATGTGCTGGTGGTCGCTGGCGGTGTCGGCGCCAACAAGCGGTTGCGCGCCAAGCTGCAGGATGCGGCGCAGCGCCGTGGCGGCCGGGTGTGTTTCCCGCGTCCGGCACTGTGCACCGACAACGGCGCGATGATCGCCTTTGCCGGTGCCCTGCGCCTGCAGGCCGGCCAGCACAGTCCGGCCGAGATCAAGGTCACTCCGCGCTGGGATATGGCCACGCTGCCGCCGCTGCACGCCGGCACATGAGCAACGCTGCGGCACAGATGGCCGTCTTCCCGATGAAGGCGGCCAATGGGCACGAAAACCCGCGTATTTGGCCAAGTGCCGTCAGCATCCACCGCAGACTCAGCAAGCTGCCGTTACCATGGCCATTCATTCACTGCGACGGATGCAATGGACAAGGTATTCATCGAAGGGCTGGAAATCGACGCCCTGATCGGCATCTACGACTGGGAGCGGCGTATCCGCCAGACGCTGGTGTTCGATCTGGAAATGGGCTTTGACAACCGCAAGCCTGCCGCCAGCGACGACATCGTCGACACGCTCAACTACAAGGCGGTGAGCAAGCGCCTGATGGAGTTCGTGCGCGCCTCCGATTTCGGCCTGGTGGAAACACTGGCCGAGCGTTGCGCGCAGATCGTGCTGGACGAGTTCAACGTGCACTGGCTGCGGTTGAAGCTGAGCAAGCCCGGTGCGGTGCGTGGCGCTCGCGCGGTCGGCGTGATCATCGAGCGCACGCGCGCGGCAGACTGAAATCCCGCCTGACTTTGCCACGTCCGGCGGTGGGCCGGGCGCGGCAGCGGCACGCCCTCCTTCTGGTCGCCACCTGCGACGGCCCGGCCCATCCGCGGCGGGGGCTGGAGGTGCGTTGCTGCAATCCCAACAAGAGGAACAACACGCGATGGCGGTAATCGGAATCCGTTGGCTGGACCAGTTGGAAAACCTGCTGGCGCCGTATCCCATGGCCTATCCGGCGGTGGTGCTGGTGGCCCTGCTGCTGCTGGCCTGGCTGGCCAACTTTCTCACCAAGCACATCCTGCTGCGTGGTCTGCGCAAGGTGATCGAGCGCTTCTCCGGCCCGCAGCACAGCGCCCATCACTCGCTGCGGGTGGTCGCCCGCCTGGCCAATATCGTGCCTTCGGTGGTGATTGCCGTCGGCCTGGCGATCGTGCCGGAACTGCCGCCGGGACTGGTCAAAGGCCTGCAGGCCCTGGCGCACTCGTGGACCGTGCTGACCATCGCGTTGGCGGTGTCGCATGCGCTGGATGCGTTCAACGCGTTCTACGAGCGCCGCGCCGATGCGCGCAACAAGCCGATCAAGGGCTTTTTGCAGGTGGCCAAGATCGTGGTGTTCGTGTTGGCCGGGTTGTCGATCGTGGCCACGCTGGCGGGAGTGAAGCTGCTGCACGTGATCACCGGCCTAGGCGCGGCCACGGCGGTGTTCATGCTGATCTTCCAGGACACCATCCTGTCGCTGGTGGCCAGCGTGCAGATCAGCGGCGATGGCCGGGTACGGATCGGCGACTGGATCGAGATGCCCAGCCAGAACGCCGATGGCGACGTGATCGACATCGCCCTGCACACCGTCACCGTCCAGAACTTCGACAAGACCGTCACCACCATCCCGACCAAGAAGCTGGTCACCGAGTCGTTCAAGAACTGGCGCGGCATGCAGGAGGCGGGCGGGCGCCGGATCAAGCGTTCGCTGTATCTGGACCAGCACAGCGTGCGGTTTCTCGATGCGCCGGGGCTGGAGCGGCTGGGCCAGTTCCACCTGCTCGACGACTACCTGGCCAGCAAGCAGCAGGAGCTGGGGCAGTGGAACGCGCAACTGGCCGCGCAGCACCCGGAGCCGGTCAACGCGCGCCGCTTGACCAACCTGGGCACGTTCCGCGCGTATATCGAGCGCTATCTGCGCAGCCATCCGGACATCAAGCAGGACATGACGCTGCTGGTCCGCCAGCTGGCGCCCACCCCGCAGGGTCTGCCGCTGGAGATCTACTGCTTTGCGCCCACCGAGTGGGCAACCTACGAACGTACCCAGTCCGATGTGTTCGACCACCTGCTGGCGATCCTGCCGGAGTTCGGTCTGCGGGTGTTCCAGGAGTCCAGCGACGCGATGTTGATGAGTGTGCGTGAGCAGCGCATGGCGCCGCGGGACTGAGCATGGCCGGTGTCGCCAGGCTGGCCGGTGGCCTGCAGGTCCGCGCTGGCCCGGCGCTTAACATGCGCGGCGCTAGAATCCGCGCTTTGCAGCTGTCTTGCCCAAAGGACTTCCGGTGGCCTCGGACCGTATCGAATCGCTGATCGCGCGCATGACCGTGGAGGAAAAGGTCGGGCAGCTGGGGGTGTTCGCCGACATGGTCCGTCCGTTCGCGCCGGACGTGAACCCGGAGGCGAACGTGCGCAACGCCGAGCAGGTGCTCGAGCAGGTGCGCGCCGGCCGGGTCGGCTCGCTGTTCAACGGTGTCGGCGCTGAAGCCGGGCGCCGCATCCAGCAGGTCGCGGTGGAGCAGAGCCGGCTCGGCATTCCGGTGATCCTGGCCGCCGACGTGATCCACGGCATGCGCACGGTGTTTCCGATTCCGCTGGGCGAAGCGGCCAGCTTCGAGCCGGAGCTGGCCCGCCGCACCGCCCGCGCCACCGCCATCGAGGCCACCGCTGCGGGTATCCACTGGACCTACGCGCCGGCGGTGGATATCGCCCGCGACCAGCGCTGGGGCCGCGGCGCCGAAGGTGCCGGCGAGGATGTGGTGCTGGGCTGCGCCTTCGCCGCGGCGCGGGTGCGCGGCTTCCAGGGCGATGACCTGCGGGCGGATGACGCACTGCTGGCCACGCCCAAGCATTTTGCCGCCTACGGCGCGGTGGCGGGCGGCATGGAATACGCGCAGGTGGATATCTCCCCGCAGACCCTGCGTGATGTGCACCTGCCGCCGTTCAAGGCGGCGTTCGACGCCGGCGCGCTGGCGGTCATGAGTGCGTTCAACGACATCAACGGAGTGCCGGCCAGCGCCAACCACGCGTTGCTGACGGGTATTTTGCGGCAGGAGTGGGGTTTTCCCGGAGTGGTGGTGTCCGATTACACCGCCGACATGGAACTGGTCGCGCACGGCTACGCCGCCGATGAGCGCGATGCCACCGCCAAGGCGTTTCTGGCCGGGCTCGACCTGAGCATGCAGAGCGGCTTCTATGCCGAACACCTGCCGGCGCTGGTCGAAAGCGGGCAGGTGCCGATGGCGCTGCTGGATGAATCGGTGCGGCGGATGCTGCAGCTGAAAGAAGCCATTGGCCTGTTCGATGATCCGTACCGCTCGCTGGACCCGCTGCGCGAAGCCGATGGTTCCCCCGTCGCCGCCCACGATGCGCTGTCGCGTGAGGCAGCGCGGCGTTCGATCGTGCTGCTGAAAAATGACGGCGGCCTGCTGCCGCTGCGCACGCGCGGGCAGAAGATCGCGCTGATCGGCCCGTTCGGTCCGGACCGCGACAACATCGAAGGCTGCTGGACGCTGTTCGGCGACAAGGCGCGCTATGTGCCGTTGGACAGCGGGCTGCGGGCGCAGCTCGAAGACCCTGCGTCGCTGGAAGTCGTGGCCGGTTGTGCGCTGGAGGCCCCGTTGCCCGGTGGCATCGAGCAGGCGGTGGTCGCGGCCCTGCGCGCCGACGTGGTGGTACTGGCGCTGGGCGAGCCGCAGCAGTACAGCGGCGAGGCGCAGTCGCGGGTGGAGATCACCCTGCCGCCGGCGCAGCAGGCGCTGGCCGAGGCGGTGGCGATGACCGGCAAGCCGCTGGTGGTGCTGCTGCGCAACGGCCGCGCACTGGCGCTGCAGGGCGCGGTCCGCGATGCGCAGGCGATCGCGGTGAGCTGGTATCTGGGGACGCAGACCGGGCATGCGGTGGCCGATGTGCTGTTTGGCCGCTACAACCCCTCGGCGCGTTTGCCGGTCAGTTTTCCGCAGGTCTCCGGACAGCAGCCGTTCTACTACAACCACCCCCGGACCGGTCGCCCGGAACTGCCGAGCATGTCCGAGTTCAAGGCGCGCTGGCGCGAAATTCCCAATGCACCGCTGTATGCCTTCGGCCATGGCCTCAGTTACACCACCTTCGCCTACGGTTCGCCGCAGTTGAGTGCGCCGCAGCTGGAGTGGAATGGCCAATTGCGGATCACCACCCGGGTCACCAATACCGGCAGCGTGGCCGGCGAGGAAGTGGTGCAGCTGTATGTGCATGACCGCGTCGCCAGCCGCGTGCGCCCGGTGCGCGAGTTGAAGGCGTTCACCAAGATCGCGCTGGCGCCGGGCCAGTCGCAGTCGGTGACGTTCCACCTGGACCGCCAGCAACTGGCGTTCACCGGTGTGGATGGCCAGTTCCGTGCCGAACCGGGATTGTTCGATGTGTGGGTATGCGCCTCCTCCGTCAGTGGCGAGGCGGTGACGTTCGAGCTGCTGGCGCCGCCCTGAGGCGGCAATCCACGCCGTGACGCATGCGCCACCGGAGTGGCGGCGCAGGCGCAGGCGGCTCAGCCGGCCTTGGGCGTGAGTTTGAGCAGCCGGCCGCCCTGGCCATCCTTCTGGTCTTCCAGCAGCCAGATGGCGCCGTCCGGGCCCTGCTCCACTTCGCGGATCCGCTGGCCCATGTCGAAGCGTTCGGCTTCGCGGGCCTTCTCGCCATCAAAGGCCACCCGCACCAGCGACTTGGACGAAAGCCCGCCGATGAAGCCGCTGCCCTGCCACTGCGGGAACAGCGCACCGTTGTAGATGATGAAACCGGCCGGTGAGATCACCTGCCGCCAGGTCACTACCGGGGCGATGAATTCCGGGCGGGTGTCATGGTCGGGAATATCGCGACCGTCGTAGTGGTCGCCGTTGGAGACGATGGGATAGCCATAGTTGCCGCCGCGCTGGATCAGGTTCAGCTCATCACCGCCCCTGGGGCCCATCTCGTGTTCCCACAGTCTGCCGTTGGCATCGAATGCCAGGCCCAGCGCATTGCGATGGCCCAGTGACCATACCTGGTCGGCCGGCGCGCCTTGGGCCACGAACGGATTGTCCGCGGGAATGCCGCCATCGTCATTGAGGCGGATGATCTTGCCCAGATTGGCCTTCATGTCCTGGGCCGGATCGAACTTCTGCCGTTCACTGGAGCTGATCCACAACTTGCCATCCGGACCAAACGCCAAACGATGGCCGTAGTGGCCGCCGCCACTGACTTTCGGGGTCTGTCGCCAGATGACCTGCGCCTCGCGCAGTTGGCCGCCGCCGTCGGCATCGAGCACCAGTTTGGCGCGTGCCACCGCCGCGCCGCGAGTGTCGCCATCGCCTTCCTCGGCGTAGCTGTAGTAGACCAGCCCGTTGCCGGCGAACTGCGGATGCGCGACCACATCGCCGAAACCGCCCTGGCCGCCATAGGCCACGGCCGGTGTGCCGCTCACCACGCCGCGGTTGCCGCTGGCAGGGTCGAAATGGATCAGCTTGCCGCCCTTCTCGGTGATGAGCAGGCTGCCATCTGGCAGGAACGTCATCGCCCACGGCTCGCGGAAGCGGGCGACGTCGGTGACGGCGAAAGGCCAGTGCGCGGCTTTCACCGCCGCGTCGGCAGCGGGATCGGGTGCGGCGGCGCAGGCGCTGGTGAACAGGATCGGGGCCAGAGCCAGGGTCATGGCCAGCAGCGTGGAACGGGGCATGGGGATCTCCAGTGGCGGGAAGCGATGTCCAGGGGCGTGTTGTACCGCATGTCGGGGCGCCGTGTCGGTGCCCCGCCTCGCTCAGCTTTCCGCAGCCGCTTGGGGATCCGCTGGCGTGTGCCTGGCGACGATGCCGGTGGCAGTGACGCCACCGGTGGCGTTGCCGATGGTGCAGAACACATCGGGGATGGTGTCTACCGCCAGCAGCACGCCCAGCGGTTCCACCGGCAGCCCCAGGCTCTGGGTGATGGGCAGGTTGTTGGTCATGAAATTGGCCTGGCCGGGCAGGCCGGTGGAGCCCATGCTGATCGCCGCGGCCAGCAGCACCGCCACCGCGTACTGCGAGGCGTGCACGTCGATGCCATACAGCCAGGCGATGAAACTGGCCACGGCGATGTACTGCGCCGGGCTGGTGATGCGGAACAGCGACACCGCCATCGGCAGCACCAGCGAGGTGAGCCCGGCCGGATAGCCCAGGCGGTTGCGCGCGCTGTCGATCATGGCCGGCAGCGAGGCCAGTGACGACTGCGTGCTGCCGGCAATCACCTGCACCGGCACCAGCGCACGGGCAAAGCGGCCGAACGGCTCGCCGGCGGCGAAGCGGGCCACCACGTACAGCAGCAGGGTGATCAGGATGTAGATCACGCACATCAGCACGATGTAGTAGCCCAGCACGCCGAGGATGCTCATGCCCACTTCGGCGCAGACCACGAACACCAGCGCAAACACGCCCACCGGTGCGGCCCACAGCACCCAGCGCACGATGGTGATCATGGTGTCGGCGATGATGCGGATGATGTCCAGGATGCGGTCGCGGCGCTCCGGTTCCTGGCGGCTCAATGCAAAGCCGAAGAACATCGCAAAGGCCACCAGCGGCAGCATCGCGCTGGAGGCGGCCGCCGCCAGCGCGTTGCTGGGGATCAAGGAGCTGATCCACTGCGCGGCGCTGGGCGGGGTGGCCGCAGTGGTGGGCGAACGCAGCGCGTCGCGGAAGGCCTGGATGTTGTCGGCATCGCGCGGCAGCAGATCCAGCAACGCCGGGGTGATGACCGCGGAGAACGCGGCCGAGCCCACCAGCAGGACCAGGAACACGATGATCGCGTTGCGCGCGGTACGCCCGGAGGCGGCGGCATTGCTGGCGGTGTTGACGCCCACGATCACCAGCGCGGTGACCAGCGGCACCACGGTCATCTGCAGGGCGTTGAGCCACAGCCGGCCGATCGGGCGCAGCACATCGGCAATCCGCAGTGCCAGCGCCGGGTCATAGGCGGTCAGCGACAGGCCCACGATTGCGGCGATCAGCAGCGCGATCAGCACCTTGACCGGGGCCGAGAGGGTGAAGCGGCGTGCGGGCGTGCTCAATGTGCGGCCTCCACCCGCGCCGGCAGGCCCCAGCCGGACTGCAGGCGTTCGTATTCGGCGTGCGGCAACAGCACAAACAGCGGGGTGGCGTCAGGCGTGAGCCAGGCCAGAAGATCGCTCATCTGCCGGGGTGCCATCGCGGTGCAGCCGGCGGTGGCTTCGCCCGCGGTGCGCCACAGGTGCGCGAAGATACAGCTGCCCTGTCCGGCCACGTTGCCCGGGTTGTGCCCGATGACGAAACCTTCGCGGTAGCGCACATCGCCGTTGTTGTGCAGGTCCAGGCGCATCGCCTCGGTGGAGCCTTTCACCGCCCCGGTGCCGACCTTGGCGGCATCGACGATGCGGTTGTACAGCGGCGAGGCCGGTACATCCATGCAGTAACTGGTGGCCAGCATCGGCTGGTAGGGCAGTGCGGTGCCGAGATGACCGGCATAACCGAACGCCGGGCCGATGGCGAAGATGCCGGCCGGGCTGCGGCCGTCGCCCTCGCGTTTCTGCGGGCCGCCGTTCTGTTGCGGATGCAGGCCGATCCCCCAGGCGCTGCCGCTGCGGCCCAGGGCCACCTCGAAACCGGCGCCGTGCGCCCGCCAGCCGTTTTCCGTGCGCTCGAACGCCTGCAACTGGCCGGAGGACGCTTCCCATGAGGGGGTGGTGACCACGATCAGCTGGCGGGCGTTGTCCAGCGGCGTGGCACTGGCGTTCGATGCAAGTCCCACGCAGGCCAGCACGGACAGCAGCCATCGGGTGGTGGAACGGAACAGAAAAGACATGGCGGCGGCTCCGGTCATCAGTTGTCGATCAGTTGCTGGATGCGTTCCTGGTTCAATGCCAGCTGCCGCTGGCGGTCCGGATTGGACTGGCACAGCAGCACGAACACGAAATCCAGCAGGTACTGCAGCGAGCAACGGTACAGCAGCTGCGCGATCTGCGGCTGCGGGTCGTGCGCGCATATCGCCAGCGCCGCATCGGCATGCGCGCGCAGCGGGTTGGCGGTATGGCGGGTGATCGACACCACCTTGCCACCGACCTCCTGGAACTGCCGCGATAGTTGCCACAGCTGCGGCAGTTTGCCGAACTCGGAAAACACCAGCATCACATCGCCCGCGCGCGCGGCCGACAGATTGGCGGTCATCAAAATCGGATCGGCGTGCTGCACGGTGAGGATGCCCAGCAGCGACAGCCGCATCGCGAACTCGCGCGCGTACAGGCCGTCGTCGCCCAGCCCATAGATGAAGACCTTCGGTGCGGTATCGATCAGCGCGATCACCGCTTCCACATCGGCCTGCGGATTGGCCGCCATGGTTTCCTCTTCGGCGCCGGCCTTGGCGCGGCGCAGGGTCTCGGCCGCCAGCAGATAGCCGCCGGCCTGCTCCTCCGGCGGCCAGCGCGTGCTCTCGCCGTTGCCGGCCGCCGCCACCGCGGCACCGACCGAATACTTCAGGTCCGGGTAGCCCTTGAAGCCCAGCTTCTGGCTGAACTTGACCACGCTGGACTGGCTGATATCCAGCGCATTGGCCAGCTGCTGCGAGGAGTAGTCGCGCAGCAGGTGGGCGTTGTCGAGGATGAAATCGGCGATGCGACGTTCGATCGCCGACATGTGTTCGCGTTCTGCGCGGATTTTCAGCAGCGGGGCCATGAGCGATCGGCGGTTGGGCTGGGGGCGACTCTACGGGATTGCGGCCGGCCGTGGCGCCTCATGGCGATGAGGGGGACGCCGCCGCGGGCAGGCCGTGGTCCGCAGACGGCAGCGGCAACCGGAGAGAGAACGGTTGCCGCTGCCATCGCGATCATGCGGCGATCATCTCCAGGCCGCGCACTTCGATGATGCCCAGGCCGGGCGCATTGGTGATGCTGATCTCCGATTCGTTGAAGATCACCCCGCCTTCGACCGGGTTGAACTGGCTCAGCGACGGACCATCCAGATCGACCTTGCTGATCGCACCGGACTTGGCCACCGCCAGGTGCACGGCGGCGGCAACGCTGATGCTCGATTCGAGCATGCACCCGATCATGCACGGCACGCCGTACAGCGCGGCGATGTCGGCGATCTTGATCGCGTTGGAGATGCCGCCGGTCTTCATCAGCTTGATGTTGATGATGTCCGCGGCGCCCTGCTGGATCAGGTCGAACACCTGGTGCGGGCTGAACACGCTCTCATCGGCCATCACCGGCGTGTTGACCCGTTCGGTGACGTACTTCATGCCGGCGATGTCGTTGGCCTTGACCGGTTGCTCGAGCAGTTCCAGCACCACGCCGGCGTTCTCCAGCGCGTTCATCGCGTACACCGCCTGCTTGGCGGTCCAGCCCTGGTTGGCATCCAGGCGCAGCAGGGCGCGACCTTCGACCGCGGCGTGGATCGCCTTGACCCGCTCGATGTCCAGGCCGATGTCCTTGCCGACCTTGATCTTCAGCGATTCGAAGCCGCGGTCCAGTGCCGACAGCGAGTCGGCCACCATCTTGTCGATGTAGTCCACGCTGATGGTGATGTCGGTGGTGATCACCGGGTCGCCGCCGCCCAGCATCTGGTACAGCGGCGCGCCGTGCAGCTGCGCCCACAGGTCGTAGATGGCGATTTCCACGGCCGCCTTGGCGCTGGTGTTGCGTTCCAGCGAGGACTGGATCAGGCCACAGATCCGGTTGAGGTTGCCGATGTCCTCGCCGATCAGGCGCGGCTTGATGAAGCTGTTGATGGCTTCGATGATCGAGCCGTGGGTGTCGCCGGTGATCACCGCCGTGGCCGGGGCCTCGCCGTAGCCGGTATGGCCGGTGTCGGTGCGCACCAGAACCACCACATCCTCCACCGATTCCACGGTGCGCAATGCGGTCTTGAACGGTGTTTTCAGTGGCACGCGGAGCATGCCCAGTTCGATGTCGGTGATCTTCATTTGGTGTCTTGCGGGCGGATGCGCTGGATGTTGGTGATGCGGTCGATATAGCTGGCGGTGTCGCTGGCCATCATCGGCTGCAGCGGGGTCACCGAGACGCCGTTGAGGCTGGCGTGCACGCGCTTGCCGTCGGCGCCATACCAGCTGCCACCGGATGTGTCGTGGATCACCCAGGTCAGGCCATTGGCGTCGCCCAGCATCATCATCACGTGGCCGGGGATGTAGACCAGGTCGCCGACCTGCAGCCCGGCGATCGCATCACTGCGCTTGGCCTTGCTGTCCTTGTCGGTGAAAGGAACGCGGTTCAAGGCCGGGCTGATCGCCTGCGCGCTGGTGTTGCGCGGCAGCAGCACGCCAAAGCTGCGGTAGATCTCCGAGACGAAGCCGCTGCAGTCGCGGGTGTCGTAGGAATGGCCCCAGCCGTAGCGCTCGCCGAGAAACTTGAACGCCTGGGTGATCAGGTTGGCCTGGGTCAGCGGCAGGTAGTCGTCGGAAGACTCTTGCGAACGCGGCAGCAGCGCCGGTGCGAAGCCGAGACTGCCATCGTCGTTGCGCACCGGCAGCTGGATCACATGGCCGGCATGGGCCTGCTGGCCGTTGACCGGCTCCATCGCCGGCCAGTCGGCCAGCACCGGCACGCGCACGCCCATCTCCAGCTGCAGGTTGGACACACGCGGTTCCTCCGGTGTGTGTGCGGTGAAGGCCTTGCCCGCGGTGATCACCCGGTACGGCCCTTGCGCGCCGTAACCGAACACCTGCCCGGCGCTGCCGATCCCGATGAAACGCTTCTCCATCCATGCCGCGTAGCGTTCGCTGGCGACGAACACCCATTGGCCGTCGGCGCTTTCATGCAGCACCGCCACCGCGTCGCCGGGGAACAGCGCCGACTCCTGGAAACGGTCGATGTCGGTGTCGCCCTGGCTGCTGAACACCCGCAGCGCCGTGGGGAAAGCACGCAGCGCGGCGCGGTGCACCACCAGCCCGTACTGGATCGGGCGGCTTGCCGGAATGCGCTCCAGCGCCAAGTTGTCGCTGATCGCGCGCAGCTGGTCGGCGCCGACCCGCTTGCCCTGCACGTCGTACAGCGGGCGGGTTGGCAGGCGGGAGATGCCGTCGATGTGCTCGCGCACCAGTACTTCCGGCAGTGTCGCCGGCAGGGCGCGCAGGTCGATGATCGAAGTGTCGAGCTGGCGCATGCGCGCGTTCTGCGCGGCGATGGCGGCGCGGTCCAGGATCAGCTTGTCGGCATCGGGCAGTTGGGCGATCCACGGCTGCGGCGCCAGCAGGCGTTCCTCCAGTCCGATGATGCCGGCGTAGGCGGGTGCCTGCGCGGCCGGCTTGGGCGGTGACAGGGTCAGCGCGAACGCCGGTCCGGCGCACAGCGCCGTGGCAAGAATCAGGGCCCGGGTCAGCGGGGCGAGGCGTCGGTGCAACAGCTGCGCCGGAATGGTGGTCATTGGAGCGTTCCCCTCTGATGGTGCCTTGGAATATTTATTCCTTTCGCCAATTAAAGCAAGAATAAATTATTGACCGGCTGTCGGGTGCGTGGTACACAGCCGTCACCACCCTGCACCAGAGAAGTGTTGCCGTGGATCCAGCCATTCGCCAAATCTTCATCCCGTTGCTTCCCGCCAATCGATGTCCGGGCGGTGCGTTGCCGGGCCTGACGGTCGGCATGTCGGAGGGAGCGACAGGCGAGCCGGGCGAGGGTGGGCAACGCGGTCGCCTGCTGGAGCGCCGGGACAGGCAGCCTTTCCGTTTCGATCAGGGGAACTCCCACTGCCAGTGACCGGCTGTGCCACGGGCAGCGGCATAACAAGTTGTTTTGCGCGGTACTTTCAATATCTGCAGGAGAGAGCAGGGGATGAACACGAAAATGTTGAAGAAAGCGGCTTTGGCGGTTGCGCTGGGCGCGTGCCTGGGGGCGTTGGCGCCGAGCGCGATGGCACAGAGTGCCACCGGTGCGATCGCCGGCCGGGCAAGTTCCGGTGACCAGATCACCATCACCAACAAGGCCACCGGTCTGACCCGTACCGTGACCGTCGGCGCCGATGGTGCCTACCGCCTGAGCCAGCTGCCGGTCGGCGACTACAGCCTGCAGGTCAAGCGTGATGGCGAGACCGACAAGGAACCGCTGGGCGTGAACGTGTCGCTGGGCGGCACCACCACGGTCAACCTCGGTGGCGCCACCGCCGGCGGCGCGGTGACTCTGGATTCGGTGCAGG
Organism: Stenotrophomonas sp. STEN014; assembly: GCF_056760315.1. Taxonomy (NCBI): domain Bacteria; kingdom Pseudomonadati; phylum Pseudomonadota; class Gammaproteobacteria; order Lysobacterales; family Lysobacteraceae; genus Stenotrophomonas; species Stenotrophomonas sp. STEN014. The sequence continues at coordinate 41,684 of NZ_JBRREN010000003.1, forward strand.
TGCTCGGTTCTCGCATCGTCAACCGCGTGGACGTGTACTCGACCGAGTCCTCGTTCAACATCAACCGCGAAGAGCTTTCGCGCATGCCGGTGGACCAGAGCGTGGCCGCGGTCGCGTTGCTGGCGCCGGGCGTGGTGAGCTCGGGCTCAAGCTTCGGCGGCTTGAGCTTCGGCGGCTCCTCCGTCGCCGAGAACGTGGCCTACATCAACGGGCTGAACGTCACCGACCCCTATCGTCGCCAGGGCTTCTCGACGGTGCCCTTCAATTTCTACGAAGAGTTCCAGATCAAGACCGGAGGCTACTCGGCCGAGTTCGGCCGCAGCACCGGTGGCGTCATCAACGCCATCACCCGTTCCGGCAGCAACGAGTTCAAGGGCGGCGTCGAAGTCACCATGGAGCCCTCGGCATGGGCTTCGGCGAAGAAGGATCATTTCCATAGTGACGGCACCATCGACGAGCGCGACCGTACCAGCCGTGATCGCAGCCCGCTGACGAAGACCAATGTGTGGGCTTCCGGTCCGATCATGAAGGACAAGCTGTTCTTCTTCGCGATGTACGAGAACCGCGACAGCAAATCCCAGGACGTGGACACCACCGAGGCGTGGAAGACCAAGAGCAACAACGATTTCTGGGGCACCAAGCTCGACTGGTACATCAACGACAACAACCGCCTGGAGCTGCTGGCATTCTCGGACAAGGCCGATTCGGTCACCACCAGTTATGAGAACTACAACTGGGATACCAACCTCTTTGGTGATTCCAGCGGCCAGAGCAGCGGTTCCTCCGGTGGCGACAACTGGTCGTTGACCTATACCGGCAGCCTCACCGACAACTTTGTCGCCAAGGCGATGTACGGTGTCAACAAGCGCAGTGCCATGAGCAACAGCCCGCTGGATGCCGAGTGCAGCATCATCACCCTGGCGTCCAGCTACACCAAGAAGTACGGCCCCAAGACCAACGAGGGCTGCCACCCGACCAACGCCGCCATCAGCAGCCGCGAGGACAAGCGAGAGGCGGCGCGCCTGGACTTCGAATGGACCTTGGGCGATCACCTGGTCCGCTTCGGCATGGACCAGGAGGTGATGGATTCGGACAGCTCGGTGGTCTATCCGGGCGACGGGTTCATGTACCAGGCACTGGTGGTGAACGCCGGTAGTTCGGTCAATGGCGTGGTGCTGCCACCCGGCGTCACCGACATCATCGATGCGCGTTACAAGGTTACCGGCTCGCCGGTGAGCACCAAGGCGCAGGCGTTCTACGTGGAAGACAACTGGAACGTCACGCCGAACCTGCTGTTGAACCTTGGCGTACGCTTTGACCAGTTCCACAACAAGCTGGCTTCCGGTGCGACCTTTGCCAAGAGCAAGTTCACCGACATGATCTCCCCGCGCCTGGGCTTCAGCTGGGACGTGAAGGGCGATGGCTCGATGAAGGTGTTTGGTAACGCCGGCCGCTACTACACCCCGCTCACCAACAAGATCGCCGACTATTTCGGTGGTGGTACCACCGACGAGCACACCTACTATGCGCTCAATGGCTGGGCACAGAAGCAGAGCTCGACCGGCAATACCTACCTGGTTCCGGTGCTCGGCCAGCAGATCGGCCCGGTGAACACCGATGGCAATGCCCCGGCACCGACGGATGTGCGCACGGCGGTGGCGCGTGACCTGAAGCAGGTCTTCCAGGACGAATACATCCTGGGCTTCCAGCAGGCGATCAACGAGGAATGGTCCTACGGCGTGAACGCCACCTACCGCCGTATGACGCGTGCGGTGGAAGATGCGCGCATCAACCATGTGGAAGGCTGCGCCTGGTATTCCGGAGATTGGCCGATCATCAACCCGGGTGAAACCAATCAGCTGTGGTGCCCGGATACCGAGAGCTGGGTGACGCTGGATTCGTCCAAGGACGGCTACAAAGCCCTGGGCAGTGGCAACATCATGGGCTACAAGCGTCCCAAGCGTACCTACAAGGCGCTGGAGTTCCAGGTTGACCGTGCCTGGAATGACAAGTGGTCGTTCAATGCCAGCTACCTGCTGTCCAAGAGCGAGGGCAATATCGAAGGGCCGGTCAATTCGGATACCGGCTACAACGACACCAACCTGGTGCAGTACTACGATCACCCGGCCGTCAACGAGCGTTTCGGTGTCACCTTCAATGACGCCCGCCACCAGTTCAAGCTGCGCGGCACCTTCAAGCTCAATGAGCAATGGTCCTTCGGCAGCACGCTGTCGGCCCGCTCGGGCGGCCCGATCACCGCGTTCGGCGTGGTGTGGCCGGACGACAACCGCAATGCCGGTGGCCCGGGTGAATACAGTGGCGGTGGCTCCGGGTGGCTGTGCAAGGCCAACTGCTCGACCTGGGCGACCCGCGAGCTGGAGTATTCCGGACGCGGCGCCTTCGGCCGCATGCCCTGGGTGATCGACATGGGGGCCAGCGTGATGTGGACCTTGCCGGTGGAAGGCATCGACCTGAAGGCTCGCCTGTCGGTGTACAACCTGCTCAACCGGCAGACCGTGGTCAATGTGCACTCCCGCTACGAGAGCACCCCGGGGACAAAGATGCCTTACTTCGGCGAAGGCACCAATTGGCAGGCACCGCGCTATACGAATCTGGTGGTGACCTGGAACTTCTGAACCGGCCGCGTCCGTCAATGACGGTCCATCGGTTCTGAGATTCCCCTCCGGCGGCCCCGTGCAGTGGGGCCGCCTTTTTTCTGGAGCACTGCTTTGGAGCACGTTGTGGAAAAACATCGCCGGGACGGGTTGCCGGCCACGTTCGACCAGGTGGATCTGCCGGCGCTGGCCGCCCGCGAAGGCACGCCGCTGTATGTGTACTCGGCCCCGGCGCTGCGCCAGCGCGTGCGGGCGCTGCGGCAGGCGCTGTCCGGCCTGAACGCGGGTATCCGCTATGCGGTCAAGGCCAATGGCACCGCGGCGGTGCTGCGCCTGCTGGCCGAGGAGGGCGCGGGGGCGGACATCGTTTCCGCCGGCGAGCTGGAACGCGCGCTGCGCGCGGGCATCGCCGCGGCCGATATCGTGTTCTCCGGGGTCGGCAAGTCCGATGCGGAGATCGTGCTGGCGCTGGAAGTGGGCATTGGCCGTTTCAACATTGAATCGCGGGCCGAGCTGGACACGATCCAGCGCATCGCCGCCGCGCGTGGGCTGATGGCCACCGCCGCGGTGCGGATCAATCCGGACGTGGACGCACAGACCCACGCCAAGATCTCCACCGGCAAGGCCGAGAACAAGTTCGGCGTTTCCATCGCCGAGGCCCGCGGCTGGTTCCAGGCGCGGGCGCAATGGCCGAATGTGCGCCTGGACGGGCTGCACATGCACATCGGCTCGCAACTGCTCAGCCTGGCGCCGGTACGCGAGGCACTGGCACGCATGGCCGCGTTCTGGAAAGAGCTGGAAGCGGCGGGCCATCCCATCGCCAGTATCGATGTCGGTGGCGGACTGGGCGTGCGTTACCGCGAAGGCGAACAGGCGCCGGATGCGCGCGAGTACGCCGCGGCGATCGCGCAGGCGCTGGCCGGCTTCGGCGGCCGCATCCTGGTCGAGCCGGGCCGCTGGCTGGTGGCCGAGGCCGGGTTGCTGCTCAGCCGCGTGCTGCTGGAAAAACACGGCCAGGAACGCCGCTTCCTGGTGCTGGACGCGGCAATGAACGACCTGCTGCGGCCGACGCTGTATGACGCCTGGCACGACATCGTGCGTGTCGATGGTGGTCCGGCGTCGGTCCGCTACGACGTGGTCGGGCCGGTATGCGAGACCGGCGACACCTTCGCCACCGATCGCCTGCTGCCGCCCTGCGCGGCCGGCGAGCTGGTCGCGATCCTCGGCGCCGGTGCCTATGCCGCCTCGATGGGTTCGACCTACAACTCGCGGCCGCTGCCGGCCGAGGTGCTGGTGGACGGTGATCGCTATGCGCTGGTGCGGCGCCGGCAGACGCTGGACGAGCTGCTCGCGGCCGAGCTGCCGGCCACCGAATGGGTGCGGACATGAGCGCGGGCGCTGTGGCACGCCGATCGCGCTGGGCACGCGGCCTGCTGGCGCTGCTGCTGGTGGCCCTGGTCTCGGGCTGTGCGCATCACAATCCGCTCGCGCAGTGGGCACGCTCGCCCAACCACGACACGCGGCGGCCGGTGCTGGTGGTGCTGCACTACACCGCCGGCGAGACCGCCGAAGGCAGCCTGCGCACCCTGCAGACGGCCAACAGCAACGGGCCGGTCAGCGCGCACTACCTGCTGGGCAAGGACGGCACGCTGTACCAGCTGGTCGATGAGCGCAAGCGCGCCTGGCACGCCGGCGGCGGGCGCTGGGGCGCGATCACCGACATCAATTCGGCCTCGATCGGTATCGAGATCGACAACGATGGCCGCTCGCCGTATCCGGAGGTGCAGATCGAACGGCTGATCGTGCTGCTGGACGACCTGACCACGCGCCTGGGCATCCCGCGCAGCCAGATCATCGGCCACCAGGATCTGGCACCGGGACGCAAGATCGATCCGGGCCCGCTCTTCCCGTGGCAGCGCCTGTACCAGGCCGGTTTCGGCATCTGGCCGGATCCGGCGGCCGGCGAGCCGCCGGCCGCGTTCGATGGCTGGCTGGCGCTGGCCGCGCTGGGCTATCCGCTGGAGGATCCGGCGGCGACGCTGCGTGCGTTCCGCCACCGCTTCCGCGGCATCGACAGCGACAGCGCGGTGCTGGAGGAGGAAGACCGCCGCATCCTGCACGCGCTGACCCGGCCGCTGTTGCCGGCCGCCGCGCCGGTTCCCTGATCCATGAGCGAGGACACCTGACGATGTCGTTTACCGTCTGGCCGCGTATGGCCGCCCTGGCGCTCGCCTGCGGGCTGGCCCTTCCGTCCACCGCCGCCACGCCGGCGCCCTCACCGGCACCGGTGGAGACGCTGGTCGAGCAGGCGATGGCGCACTACCGGCTGCCCGGTATCGCGGTCGGGGTGATCGAGGACGGCCGGATCGTGCAGGTCGTCACCCGCGGCGAGCAGGCCGCCGGTCTGGGGCAGCCGGTCGATGCCGACACGCTGTTCAAGATCGCCTCCAACACCAAGGCGATGACCGGCGCGGTGCTGGCGCGGCTGGTCCAGGCCGGCACGCTGCGCTGGGAAGACCCGGTGACGAAACATCTGCCCGGGTTCCGCATGTACGACCCGTGGGTGACCGCCAATCTGCAGGTGCGCGACCTGCTGATCCACAACAGCGGCCTGGGCCTGGGCGCCGGCGATTTGATGCTGTGGCCGGAGCCGAACCGCTTCAGCCGCCAGGACATCCTCGCCGGACTGGCCCATCTCAAGCCGGTGGGCAGCTTCCGTGCCGATTACGCCTACGACAACCTGCTGTACGTGGTCGCCGGTGAGGTCGCCGCGGCGGCGGCCGGCAAGCCGTATGCGACCCTGGTGCGCGAGGAGATCTTCCAGCCGCTGGGGCTGACGCGCTGCCAGGTGGGGCAATGGTCGGCCGCGGCGGTCGGCAATATCGCCCGGCCGCATTACCGCCAGGGCGAGCGCAATATCGCCGCGGACGCCGATCCGGACACCGTGGCCGACTTCCCGTCCGCCGCGGCCGGCGGCGTGCGCTGCAGCGTCAACGACATGCTGCGCTGGATGCAGGTGCTGCTCGATCCGGCGCAGGCGCCGGGCTGGCTGGACGCCGCCCAGCGGCGCGCGCTGTGGACGGCGCACATGCCGATGCCGGTCGGCCAGCGCCTGCGCGACTGGGACAACACCCACTTCCACGCTTATGGCTACGGCTGGCGGCTGTCGGACATGGACGGCCAGTGGAAGGTCGCCCACACCGGCACGCTGTCGGGCATGTATTCCTCGCTGGCGCTGCTGCCGGACCGGCGCACCGGCGTGGTGATCCTGATCAACGGCGAGGGCGAGGCGGCCCGCACCGCGCTGATGCAGGCGCTGCTCAAGCGCTATACCGCCCCGCAGGAGGCCGGCGACGTGCTGCATTACGCCCGGCTGCTGGAGCGCGAGGCCGCGCAGCGGCGGTCGGCCGGCCAGGTGCGCCCGGTGCTGGCGCCGCCGGTGGTGGTGACGCCGGCGCAGGTCGGGGCCGATGCCGGGGTCTGGAGCGATCCGTGGTTCGGCCGGGTGACGCTGTGCCCCGGCGAAGGCGGGATGCTGTGGGTCTCGGACAAGTCGCCGGCCATGCGCGCGCGGCTGGTGCAGTCCGGTGGGCGGCGCTGGCTGCAGTGGCTGGCGCTGGGCGAAGACGCCGAGGCCTGGCTGGAGTTCTCCGGTGCCGGCACGCAGCGGCGCATGCAGCTGCGCGCGATCGATCCGGACATCGACTTCAGCTACGACTTCCAGGACCTGGAGTTCCGCCGGCTGGGGGATTGCCCCTGAGCGGGCGGGCGGCGCCGGGCAGGCACCCGGCGAATCGCCTGCTGCGGCGCACAAAAATATTTTATTTTTCTGCACCCCCAAGCTTGGGAATACTTTATTGACCGTTTGATTCAGGTCATGTTAAACAACTGTAAATCCGTGCTGTCCGTCAAGCCGCGCCGGTATTGAACGGAACGCAAGCGTCCACGCAGGCACCAGCAGCAGCCGGCCGCGGGGGCGGCAGGAGCAGGCGGGCGCCGGTCGGGCCCGGGTAGTTGCAGGTCGGGGCTGACAGGGAGGCACCCCGGGCAGTGCAACCAGGGAAGGAGGGAGACGTCCCGGGGAGGGACGTCCCTGTGATGAGTGGGCGGCCTTGTTGCCGCCATTGCAGGAGGGAGCGGTGCACGGTCGTCCTGTTTCCGGAAACGGGCGGGCAGTGGACCGGGCCGCTTCCAGAGCACCCACCGTAATGCGCCCTTTGGAGAGAAAGAGAGCATGCCCGCCTTGTCCCGTCCCGCACGTCGTCACCACCTCAGCGCCGCAGTGCTGCTTGCACTGGGCAGCCCGCTGGCCGCCTTCGCCCAGACCTCGCCGGCCACGGCTGCGGCCGGCTCGCCCGAGGCCCGCACCCTGGACCGCGTCTCGGTCACCGGTTCGCGTATCCAGCGCACCGACGTGGAGGCCGCGCTGCCGGTCACCATCATCCAGAAGGCCGAGATCGAGGCGCAGGGCATCACCTCGGCCGAACAGCTGCTGCAGCAGCTGAACATCGCCAGCAGCGGTCCGGACAGCCTGGCCGCCAACAGCGGCGTCGCCCCACCCGGAACCCGCGGCAACAACGGCGTGTCCGGCGCCAACCTGCGCGGCCAGGGCGCCGACGCGACGCTGGTGCTGCTCAACGGCCGCCGGGTCGCCGCCCATGGCCTGGCCGGCCAGGTGGTGGATCTGAACTCGATTCCCTTCGCCGCGATCGAGCGGGTGGAAGTGCTGCGCGATGGCGCCTCGGCGGTGTATGGCACCGACGCCATCGGCGGGGTGATCAACTTCATCACCCGCACCAACTACCAGGGGATCACCCTGACCTCCGGCGCCGACGTCACCCAGGAAGGCGGCGGCAACATCTACCACGCCAGCCTGCTCGGTGGCTGGGGTGATCTGGATAGCGACCGCTGGAACGTCTGGGCCGCGGTCAACGCCAAGAAGAACAAGATCCTGCGCGGCAACCAGCGCGATTTCGTCAACAGCTTCCAGCCCGAGCGCGGGCTGTCGCCGGACACGCGTGGCACCCCGTTCGCCAACATCGTCAGCGGCACCGGCAGCCTGATCGGCGGCGGCCTGCGCGACCCGGCCAGCGGCCTGACCAAGACCACGGTCAACACCCTGGATCTGCCCGGCGGTGCCGGCTGCGAGGCCGGCGGCGACATGATGGGCCCGTACGACGACAAGATCTGGGCCAGCCCCGGCGCCAGCTTCGGCTGCGCCTGGGACTATGGCCGCGCGCGCACCATCCAGCAGCCGGTGGATACCGTGCAGGGTGTCGGCCGCGCCACCTTCCGGCTCGGCGACAGCCACGAGTTCTACGCCGAGCTGATGGGCTCGAAGGTGACCTCCAAGCGCCAGTTCGAGGCGCAGCAGATCACCACCAGCATCAATGCCAGCGCCACCCAGCTCGACGCCTACGAGCTCAACGCCAACACCCAGGCCACCTACGACGCGGTCTACAACCAGCTGCAGGGCTATTTCGGCAACCAGGCCAACCTGGTCTATGGCCGGCCGATCGCCTACCGCTGGCGCTGCGAGGTCTGCGGCCCGCGCCAGATCGAGACCAGCACCAAGGCCTACCGCCTGCTGTTCGGCATGACCGGCACGCTGGGCACGTGGGATTACGATGTCGGTCTGTCGCGCGCGCAGAGCAAGGCCGAATCGACCACCGCCGGCGGCTACTACTTCACTCCGCAGCTGAAGGCCGCGCTGAAGAGCGGCCTGCTCAATCCCTTCCTGATGCCCGGCCAGGCGCAGTCGCAGGCCGGCCGTGACGCGCTGGCCGCGGCCGATGCCAGCGGCCTGCAGATCTATGAGGGCACCTCGACCACCACCACCTTCGATGCCAGTTTCAGCGGCGGCCTCGGCTTCACGCTGTGGGGTGAGGACCAGGTGCAGGCCGCGGTGGGGGTGGACCTGCGTCGCGAGGAATACGAATTCGGCGGTCCGGCCGAATGGCTGGCCGGCAATGCCTATGTGTTCGGCGTGCCGGGCGATGCGGCCAACTACATGTCGCCCAAGCAGCGCAACGTGAAAGCGGCGTTCGCCGAGTTCAACCTGCCGGTGCTCGACAGCCTGGAGCTGAACCTGGCGGTGCGCCATGACCGTTATGACGGTTTCGGTGGCACCACCAATCCGAAGTACTCGCTGAAGTGGCAGCCGATCGACTGGCTGGTGTTCCGCAGTTCCTACAGCACCGGTTTCAAGGTGCCGGACTTCGCCAAGCTGTTCCGCGGCATCACCGAGACCCAGTACACCGGTCTGGACCTGGCCGATCCGGCGACCTGCCCGCGCGGCCAGTACAACCCGGACGTGGCCGCCTGCAGCGTGCAGATCCGCCCGGACATCATCACCGGCGGCAATCCGAACCTGAAGCCGGAAGAAGCCGAACAGCGCAGCATCGGCTTCGTGCTGGCGCCGTGGGATGCCTTCAACCTCAGCGTCGACTGGTGGGAGATCGAACGCACCAACACGATCCGCAGCGGTTTCAACCTGTCCACGATGACCGCGAACTACCCGCTGTATGCGTCCAACTTCATCCGTGACGCCAGCGGCACGATCATCGCGATCGACCAGCGCTTCATCAACACCGGTGGCACGCTGACCCGCGGTATCGAGCTGGACGCCAACCTGCGTGGCGAACTGGCCGGCGGTGCCTGGAACGTGCACCTCAACGGCAATTATCTGGACACCTTCAAGACCAAGACCTTCGACAACCTGCCCTACAGCGACAACCTGGTCGGCGAGTACGAGCGCTACTTCAACCTGCCGATCAAGTGGAAGCACACCGTCAGCCTGGGCTGGGCCCGCGGCGACTGGGCGCACACGCTGACCCAGGTCTACCGGGGCGGTTACAAGGACTGGAAGCCCGGCGGCATCGTCAACGGCTACACCCCGCCGGCGTGGGATCCGAACGTGGATGCCTACACCACCTACAACTACAGCCTGACCTGGAGCGGCATGGAAAACCTGAAGGCGACCTTCGGCATCCGCAACCTGCTCAACACCGATCCGCCGTTCACCGTGCGCTATCTGGATGATGGCGACGGCGCCGGCTGGGAGGCGCGCGTGGCCGACCCGCGCGGCCGTTCGTTCAACGTGCTGCTTGAATACCGCTTCCGCTGATGCGGGCGGGATGCTGAAAGTGCGAGGGTGCCGCCGCCGGTCCGCCGGCGGTGGCACGGTTGTCGTGACAGACCCGTGCTGCGGGGCAATGCCCACCGCCGGACGGGTCGCTACTGGACCGCGGTGATGATGAGAACCCAGATGAAACTGCTGTTGCCCGTGGCGCTGGTGGCGCTGCTGGGTGCCTGCGCGCAGACCCCGTCGCGCAATCCGCTGGCGACCTGGGTGCCGTCCGCCAACCAGGACCTGCGCCGGCCGGTGCTGATCGTCATCCACTTCACCCAGCAGGACTCGGTGCAGCAGAGCCTGGACACGCTGCGCGGCCGCAACAGTGGCGGCCCGGTCAGCGCGCACTATCTGATCGGCGCCGACGGCCAGCGCTTCCAGCTGGTCAGCGACGAACGCCGCGCCTGGCACGCCGGTGCCGGCAGCTGGGCCGGATGGAGCGATATCAACTCGGTGTCGATCGGCATCGAACTGGACAACGACGGCAGCACGCCTTTCGCCGCGGCGCAGATCGACAGCCTGCTGGTGCTGCTGGAGGACCTGTGCACGCGGCTGCGCATTCCGCGCACGCAGATCATCGGCCACCAGGATATGGCGCCCACCCGCAAGCCCGATCCGGGCCCGCTGTTTCCATGGCAGCGGCTGGCCGAGGCCGGCTTCGGCCGCTGGCCGGCCGCCGATGCGCCGCCGGCACCGGCCGGGTTCGACCCGTGGACGGCGTTGCGGCTGATCGGCTATCCGCTGGAGGACCGCGCCGCCACCGTGCGCGCGTTCCGCAACCACTATCGCGGCCAGGGCGGCGAGGCGCTCGATGCCGAGGACCTGCGCATCCTGCATGCCCTGGCACCGGTCGATCTTCCGCCGCCAGCGGCAAGCCACTGAGGGGTGCCTATGTCCCGGCTGAAACCCGTCTTTTCTTCCCGTCACCGGTGCCTTGCCATGAGCCTCGCCCTGACCCTGCTGGCGGTGTGTCCGCTTGCCTCCGCCAGCGAGCGGCTGGGGCTGGTGGCGTCCGCGGAATCGACCCAGTTCGTGCAGCAGCGCGGCCAGTTCCAGCTGCACACGCTATTGACCGAGCAGCGCCATCCCAAGACCTGGAACCTCAGCGACGTGGCCGCCGCCGATCCGGCGCAGGCGCTGTCGCAGCTGCTGTCGGTGGACGAGGATGTGGCCATCGCGCTGGCGGCGCTGGCCGACGATCCGCAGCGCATGGCCGCGCTGCAGGCCGCCTCGGCGGCGGTGCAAGGTGCGCTGCGTGATGGCCACCGGATCTATTTCTACGGCACCGGCTCGACCGGGCGTCTGGCCGAAACCCTGGAAAGCGGGCTGTGGCGTCCGTTCTGGCACCGGCTGCAGGCCGATCCGGTGTGGCCGCAGCTCGCCGGGAGGCTGCCGCCAGCACTGGGCGAGCGGGTACGCGGCCAGATCACCGGCGGCGACCGCGCCCTGATCAGTTCGCTGGAAGGCTTCGAGGACCTGCCGCTGATCGGCGCGCTGCAGCTGCGCGATGACGGCATCGGCGCCGGGGATGTGGTGTTCGCGGTGACCGAAGGCGGCGAGACCTCGGCGGTGATCGGGACCGCGCTGGCCGCCGCCGACCAGCGCGGTCCCGGCACCGACCGGGTCTGGTTCGTCTACAACAACCCCGATGCGGTGCTGCGCCCGTTCGAGCGCAGCCAGCGGGTGCTCGATGACGCCCGCATCGGCAAGATCGCACTGCCGACCGGGCCGCAGGCGATCACCGGCTCGACCCGCATGCAGGCCACCACCACCAGCCTGTATGTGCTCGGACTGGTGCTGGAGGATGCGCTGCGCGCGCTGTTGCTGCCGCAGCTGGCGCCGGCCGATGCGCAGCGGCTGGGGCTGGATGCGCGCGACACCCTCGCCACCCGCCTGCGTGGCTTTGCCCGACTGCAGCAGGCCGTGGCGGCCCATGCGCCGCAGCTGGCGCGCTGGACGCAGCGCGAGGCCCAGGCCTATGCCGACGGCCATCACGCGACCTATCTGGCCGGGCAGGCGCTGATGCCGGTGTTCGTCGATGTCACCGAGCGCGCGCCGACCTTCCGCTTGGCGCCGCTGGACCGTACCGACACCGCGCCGCCGGCCTCGTGGATCCGCGTGTGGGCGCCGGTGGACACGCCGCAGGCGGCCTGGGAGACGCTGCTGCAGCGGCCGTTCCAGGGCCTGGAGGCGGCCCGTTACCGCCCCGCGTTCGAGCAGGTGGACGATCCGGCCCTGCGCCAGACCGCGCTGCGCAGCCTGGAACGCGCCGGCGGCGAACAGCAGGCGCTGTACGACCTGTCGTGGTCGGCGGACAACCGCCAGCGGCTGCCGCCGCAGCCCGGTGATCTGGGCGTGCTACTGCGCTATGCCGACGAACCGCTGGATACGCTGGCCCGGCAATGGTGGCAGACCTTCGACCGTGCCGGGGCCGGGGTGCTCACCGTGACGGTGGGCCAGCCCCGGGATGGCAGCCAATCGGTGCCGGTGCCTGCCGGTGCCGGGCCGGACATCGTGCTGGACCTGCCGAAAGGCAACGATCCGCTCGGTCTGGACCGCACGCTGGCACTGAAGATGGCGCTCAATGCCCATTCCACCGCGGTGATGGCACGGCTTGGCCGCACCGTCGGCAACACCATGACCGCGGTGCAGCCGGGCAACCTCAAGCTGATCGGCCGCGCCACCTACCTGATCCAGGCGCACGTCAATCCGGTGCTGGAGAGTGCGCGCTGGCGGCAGCGGCACGGTGCCACCGCGGCCTTGAGCTATGCCGAAGCCAACGCGCTGCTGTTTGAGGCCATCGCCCGGCGCGCGGTGTTGCCCGAAACGGGCAAACTGCCGGAAGTGGAACTGGCGATCGTCGCGGCGCTGGAGCGCCTGGATAGTGGCAACCCGCTGGACTGGCCCGGTGCCGCGCAGCAGCTGCGCGACCATGGCTTGAATGGTTATCTGCGCGGCTGGGCGGACGCCGCGCAGCGGCAGGCGCCGCCGGCCGCTGCGGTGGACAATGGACAATCACGGTGAGGGAGGCTGGCATGGTTTTTTCGCGTACCGGTGGCTGGGGGCTGCTGTTGATGGCGGCCAGTGCCGGCGCCGCCCCGGCGGTATCGCCGGCCAGTGGTCCGCAGCAGGCCGGCATGCGCGATGTGGCCACGCTGGCGCCGGGGTTCGACCTGGAGATGCGCTACGCCGGCAGCGACAACTTCACCGGCCGTCCGGTGCCCGGTTACGAGGCGCCACGCTGCTATCTGCTCGACGCCCCGGCGCAGGCCCTGGCACGGGTACAACGCGCCTTGCAGGCGCAAGGCCATGCCTTGCGCCTGTACGACTGCTATCGGCCGGTGCGCGCGGTGCAGGCCTTCGTGGCCTGGGCGCATGATCCGGCCGACCAGCAGGCCAAAGCCCGCTACTACCCGAACATCGACAAATCCCGGCTGCTGGACGGCTATATTGCCGAGCACTCCGGGCACAGCCGCGGTGCCACGGTCGACCTGGGCCTGCTCGATTGCCGCCAGGGGCCGTGTGTGGCACTGGACATGGGCACCGGCTTCGACCACTTCGACCTGAAGGCGCATACCGACAGCCCGGACATCAGCGCCGCGCAACGCGCCAACCGCCAGCTGCTGGTCGCCGCGATGCAGGCCGAAGGTTTTGCCAACTACCCGATGGAATGGTGGCATTTCACCTTCCAGCCCGAGCCCACGCCCAACACCGCCTACGACTTCCCGGTGCGGTGACGCCGGTGCCGGCGGGTAGACTGCGTGTCCCTGTTCCGGAGCGGTCGACGCGCCCATGAATCTGGTTCTGCATTTCGGCCTGCTGGGCTCGCTGGAGGCGGCGCTGATCGCGCTGGCGATCGGTTTCGTCGTGTTCGCGCTGTGGTGGCAGGTCTGCAGGCGCAACGGGCTTTCACACGGGCACGCGATCGCCTGGGCCAGCCTGATCGCCTGTGTCCTCGCCGCGGGCGTGGACAGCTGGAACCTGTTCTATCTGGGCATGGTGCGGCTGGAGTCGCCGCTGTACGCGCGCCTGGCGCTGGCCGGCATCCACGATCCGGATCAACTGGGCTTGCGGGTGCTGCTGGAAGTGCTCGGTGCGGTGATCGGCGTCGGGCTGGGTTGGTGGTGGTTCATCTCGCGCCATCAGCCTTCTGATAACAGCGATGTCGCTTAAATACCGTTGAAATCGCGTATAAGCGCGATGGGTGGAACGCTTGAATGCGCCGCTTACTTTCCTGTCACGAGGCGCTAACCGCCGCGGTAGCCGCTGCCGGTGCGACAAGGGTTAAGGCGATGTCTTTCGCTGTTTTCCAGCGACAAGACCATTCAGCCAAGGCTTGTCAGGGTTGGTTCCGCGCAGTTGACGCGCTTTTCCAAGCTGACGAGGAAATACCCGATGACCCTTCGTAATCGCACCCCGCTGTTCGCCCTGGTTGCTGTGGTGGGTTCGGCGCTGGCGCTGCCGGCGATGGCGCAAAGTGCCGCCAAAGAGCAGGCTGCCGCCGCACAGGTCCAGGCACAGCAGGCGCAGCAGCAGGCCGCCCAGGCGCAGGACGCTGCCGCGGACGCTTCCGCGCATGCGGCCCAGGCCTCGGCGGCGGCCAATGGCGGCCAGACCTGGGCCAGCATGGACGCCGACAGTGACGGCAGCATCAGCAAGACCGAGGCGCAGGCCAATGCGGGGTTGGCGCAGGTGTTCGAGCAGGCCGACAGCGACAAGGACGGCCTGCTGACCCCGGACGAGTACCGCAGTTACGTCGCGGCCCAGCAGAACTAGGCCGCCCCGCGGTGAGGGAGGAAAGGGCGGCCGCTGCCGCCCTTTTCTTTGAGCTGCCTGCGGCCGGGTTTATCCTGTGCCCATGAACAGCGCAGACATTTCCGCCATCGGCCTGGTCGGCTTCGATGGCGATGACACGCTCTGGAAGAGCGAAGACTACTACCGCGCCGCCGAGCAGGAATTCGAGAGCATCCTTGGCCACTACATCGACCTGCACGACGCCGGCACCGCCCAGCACCTGTTGAAGGTGGAGCGCCGCAACCTGGCCGTGTTCGGTTATGGCGCCAAGGGTATGACCCTGTCGATGCTGGAAGCGGCCATCGAACTGACCGGCGAGAAGATCTCCGCCACGCACCTGCACCAGATCATCGAGATCGGCCGCCGCACCCTGCAGCATCCGGTGGATGTCATCGACGGCGTGCGCGAGGCGGTGGCGGCCATTGCCGCCGACTATCCGGTGGTGCTGATCACCAAGGGCGATCTGTTCCACCAGGAGCAGAAGATCGAGCGCTCCGGGCTGCGGGATCTGTTCCCGCGCATCGAGATTGTTTCGGAGAAGGACCCCGCCACCTATGCGCGGGTGCTGGCCGAGTTCAACCTGCCGGCCGAGCGCTTCGTGATGATCGGCAACTCGCTGCGTTCGGATATCGAACCGGTGCTCGGTCTGGGCGGCTGGGGCATCCATACCCCGTATGCGGTGACCTGGGCGCATGAAGCCGAGCACGGGGTGTCGGCCGATGCGCCGCGGCTGCACCAGGCCGATACCGCCCACCAGTGGCCGGACGCGGTGCGTGCGATCGCCGCCCAGGCGGCGCCGCAGGGCCGCTGAACATGTCCGCGCCGGTGCCACAGCCTCATTCCCGGACCGGGCGCCTGCACGGCGTGCTGCTGTGGTGTGCGGCACTGATGGCTGTGCCGGGGGTGCATGCGCAAGGTCCCGCCCCCGTGCAGACGGAGACGGTCGCGCCGGCCTATGCCCCGGACACCGGTGATGCCTGGGTGGATCGCCAGCTGGCCGAAATCAATGCCTATGCCGCGCGCTATCCCGATGCGTTCGTCGATGAGCTGGCGCGCTATGCCGGCGCCCATCCGCGCTATGTGACCGCGCTGCTGCAGGAGCACGGCTGGAACGCCGGGGATATCTATTTCGCCTGCGTCTGGGGCCAGGTCGCCGGTGGCGGCTGTCGCGAGTGGGTACGCGCCCGCACGCGCCTGCCGCAGACCGGCTGGAAAGAGGTTGTGGAGAGCCGGCAGCCGGCGCCGGACAACCTGCAATGGCGCGCGCTGCGCCACGCCATCGTCGCCAGTTTCGACCACTGGGACCGGCCTATCACGCTGGATCCGCTGCTGAAGCGCCAGCTCGGTGACCGCGCGCAGCGCGACGCTGCCGCGCTCAAGGCGGCAGCCGGCGACTGAGGACACGCGGCTTTGCTGCTGTGCGGATAGGCTTTGTGACCGCTTCCGGGCGAAAATGGCCGCTTCCTTCGATTCCGCGCCAGCGCGCCTTGTCATGACCGCCGACCGTTTCGTTTCGCCCGACCATATCCGCAGCCTGTTCTCGCAGGCGATGTCGCACATGTACCGCACCGAAGTGCCGTTGTACGGCACGCTGGTGGAACTGGTGGCAGAGGTGAACGCGAACGTGCTCGCCGCACAGCCGGCGCTGGCCGAGCAGATGCAGCGCAGCGGCGAGCGCGAGCGCCTGGACGTGGAGCGCCACGGCGCGATCCGTGTCGGCACCGCCCAGGAGCTGGCCACGCTGCGCCGGCTGTTCGCGGTGATGGGCATGTACCCGGTGGGCTATTACGACCTGTCGGTGGCGGGTGTGCCGGTGCACTCCACCGCGTTCCGCCCGGTCGATGGCGAATCGCTCAACCGCAATCCGTTCCGCGTGTTCACCTCGCTGCTGCGGCTGGAGCTGATCGAGGATGACGCCCTGCGCGCGCAGGCGGCCAAAATCCTGTCCCGCCGCACCATCTTCACCGCCGGCGTGCTGCAACTGATCGAACAGTGCGAACGTGACGGCGGCCTGGGCGAGGACGACGCCTGGCGTTTCGTGGTGGAAGCGCTGGAAACCTTCCGCTGGCACAACGAGGCCACCGTGTCGCTGGAAACCTATCGCGCGCTGCTTGGCGCGCACCGGCTGGTGGCCGACGTGGTCAGCTTCCGCGGTCCGCACATCAACCACCTCACCCCGCGCACCCTGGATATCGACGCGGCGCAGGTGCAGATGCAGGCGCGCGGGCTGGCGGCCAAGGCGGTGATCGAAGGTCCGCCGCGCCGGCAGTGCCCGATCCTGCTGCGCCAGACCAGCTTCAAGGCGCTGGAGGAAATGGTGCATTTCCCGTCCGGTGCCGACAACCAGGCGGGCACCCACACCGCGCGTTTTGGCGAGATCGAGCAGCGCGGGCTGGCACTGACGCCGAAGGGCCGTGCGCTGTACGACGCCCTGTTGGCCGACGCCCGGGGTGGTGCCGGCAGTACCGGCGACGACTACATGCAGCGGTTGCAGGCCGCTTTTGCGGGTTTCCCGGATGACCACGACCGCCTGCGTCGCGAAGGCCTGGGCTACTACCGCTATGCACTGACCGAAGCCGGCCGTGCACTGCCGCCAGCCGCGCGCGATCTGCCGGCCGAAGTCCTGATCGAACGTGGTCTGGCCACCGCCGATCCGATCATCTACGAGGATTTCCTGCCGGTCAGTGCGGCCGGTATCTTCCAGTCCAACCTGGGCGGCGACGAGCAGCGCGCCTATGCCGCACGCGCCAACCGCGCGGCGTTCGAGCAGGCGTTGGGCGCGCCGGTGAGCGACGAGTTCGCCATCTACGAACGCCTGCAGGCCGAGTCGCTGGCGCAGCTGGCTGCCTGATCCGCGGCGGCGGTTCGGAACGGGCGGCTCTGGTGCCTGCAACGCCGGGACGTCTTGCAGCCAGCGGAGTTCGCTCCACTGGCTGCCGCTTGAGCGTTGGGTATTGTTGCCGCTTTTGACTCACTCCGGCGGTAGAGCCGGCCGTGCGCCTTAGAGTGATTGGAGCGAAGAGGCGCAACGTCGTTGCTTCTGTTTTCGCTCTTTCTTATCCGCTTCCTTTGCTGCGGACGGGGCTCAGGAAGAGCAAAAGCGATAGACAACAGGAACGTCACAGCAAAGTTCGGAGCAAGCGTGGTGCTGCCGCCACAAGCGCCCCGCCGCTAGGCTGGCCGAACTTACTCCTGCCGCAACGCCGCGATCGGATCCAGCTGTGCGGCCTGGCGTGCCGGGTAGACGCCGAAGGCCAGGCCGACCAGGGCGCAGAACCCGGCCGAAAGCAGCACCGGCAAAGGCGCCCACGCTACCTGCCAGCCGGCGAAGGCGGCGATCAGGTAGGCCAGTACCGCGCCGAACAGCAGCCCCAGCAACGCGCCCGCGATGCAGATCACGCTGGCCTCGCGCAGGAACTGCGCGACGACATCATTGCGGCGGGCGCCCAAGGCGCGCAACAGGCCGATCTCGCGCCGCCGCTCCAGCACGTTGGCGAGCATGATGTTCATGATGCCGATGCCGCCGACCAGCAGGCTGACGCCGGCGATGGCGCCCATCACAACCTGGAAGATGCGTTGCGTCTTCTGGTGTTGCTGGAACAGTTGTTGCGGCACCACCAGCTGATAGTCGGCGACGCCGGCATGGCGCTGGTCGAGCACGGCCGACAGCACGCTGGCGCCGGCGGCCAGCTTGTCGGGCGTGTCCAGGCGCAGCAGGAAGCGGTCGATGGGATCTTCGCGCGGCTGGAAGCGGAAGCGTGCCTGCGCGCTGGCCAGCGGCACGAACACGCGGTTGCTCTCCGAGCCCAGCTGCACACCCTCGAAATCGCGCTTGCCCAGGTCGCGGTCGGCGAGCACGCCCACCACCTCCAGCCACACATGGTTGACCTTGAGCAGCTGCCCGACCGGATCGCGGCCGGGGAACAGGCTGGCTGCGGCCTGGTGCCCGAGCACCGCCACCGATGCCAGTGCGGCATTGTCCCCGGCGGTGAGCGCACGTCCTTTTGCCAGCTGCAGCGAGGACAGCTCGAACCAGTCCGGGCTCACCCCGCTGGCCTGGGCATCGCTGCCGGCATGGTCGCTGAACACCGAGTACGTGCGGATGCGCTTTTCAGCCGCAAAGCGCTCCGCGCCGGGCACCACCTGCAGTGCCGCCTGTGCGTCGGAGAGAGTGAGCCCCAGGCTGCGGGCGCGGTTCTCGCGCAACGTGGCGTCGTCCTGCGGACGTGCCTCGGCGATCAGGTTGTGCAGGCCCAGTCCCTCGACCAATTTCAATGCCTCGCGCCGGCTGCCTTCGCCAACCGCCTGCATCGCCACGATCGCGCCCACGCCGAAAATCAGGCCGAGCAGGGTGAGCAGGGTGCGCAGGCGCCGCCGCCACAGTTCCTCGACCGCCTCGCGCCACACCTGTGGCAGTTCCGGAAGCCTGGGCTTCATTCCGCGTCCTTCTGCATGGCATCGTCCTTGTCGTCGTCGCCCGGTTCTTCGCCCGGAGCCGGCACTGGTCCTCCGGCCGAAAGCAGTACCTCCTCGCCGGGCCGCAGGCCCTTGAGTACCCTCGACCGCGCGGTGCCGCGCACGCCCAGTTCGATCTCGCGGCGGACGAAATCACGGCCTTCGCGCACCCGTACCCACTGCTTGCCGTCCTGCTGCTCGATGGCGACATTGGCCACACCGATGGCATCGGCCTCGCGCGCCAGCACGATCTTGGCCACGAAGCGCTGCCCGGGGACGAGGCCATACCGTGCGATCACCTCCGCGGGCACGGGGGCGCGCACCGACAGGTACTTCACCGGGCTCTCACGCCCCAGCGTCTTGGCCGCACTGGCCACCCAGGACAGCTGGCTGGTGAAATGCTGGTCGGGCCGGCCGAGCGGATGCAGCTCGACACTGTTGCCGGTGGCCACGCCCTGCGCCTCGATCTGCGGCAGGTCGATCTGGACCTCCATCGCCGAGGTATCGGGGAGGCTGCCGAACTCGGTGCCGGCGTGCATCGCCGCGCCGACGGTCGGCTTGTCGCCCGACCAGTTGGGCGTCAGCAGCAGCACGCCATCGTTGGGCGCGCGCAGCTCCAGCGCATCAAGGTCGGCCCGGCGATCCCTGGCAGTAAGGTCGAAGGTGGCGCGCTGCGCATCCAGCACCGCCAGCTCGGCGCCACCGCGGGTGCCTGCCTGCGCACGGCGCCACTGCAGCGTGTCCTGTTTCTCGCCCAAGTAGCGGCTGTCCTCGATCGCGTCGAGCACGTCATTGCGCGCCAGGGCCGAAAAATCGGCGCCGGCATAGCGCTGCGCGATGCCAAGCTGGACCGCGACATGCGCCAGGTCCACCGAGACCCGGCCCCGGGTCGCTTCCAGGTCGCCCTCCTTCGACATCCGGGCCAACGCATTGCGCTGCAGGTCGAGCATGGCCTGGTCGAGCTGCTGTCTGCCGTCGGGGGCGATGAAGCGGGCCAGCAGGTCGCCCTTCTTCACCCCGCTGCCTTCGGGCAGCATCCATTCGACCTGGCGGGAGGCCCAGTTGCGGCCCGGGACGTTCAGCGGCATCGGTTTGCTCGAACGCAGTTCACCTTCGCCATCGATGCTGAGCAGCAGTTCGCCCGCGGATACGATCTCCGATGCCGGGGGCACGGCGTCTGCCGCGCAACCGGACAGTGCCAGCGCGAGCGTCAACAGCAGCCATGGACGCGGGGTCATGCGCCGGCCTCCTTCGCCAGTGCGGGCACGGCCAGTTCGACGCGCACGGCTTGGCCGGGACGCAGCCGCGTGGCAGCGCTGCCGAATTCGATCACCACATCGACCACCGGGATCGGCTGCACCTGCGACTTGCTGCGCACCGCACGCCCGATGCTGGCTACCTGCCCGTGATGCGTGCTGCCGCCGCCGCCTTCGACCACGATCCGCGCCGATGTGCCCACCGACACGCGCAGCAGGTCGCGCTCGGGCAGCTGCGCGCGCACGGCCAGCGCAGCCGCATCCGGAATCTCCGCGACGGTCTGGCCCAGCCACACCTGCGAGCCGACATCGAACTTTTCGCCATTCCAGCTGCTCTTGTGCGCCATCACGCCGTCGCGCGGCGCGGTGACGGTCATCCGCGCCACCGAAGCCTGGAGTCGCGTGACATCGGCCTGCAACTGGGCGAGCTCGGAATCGACCAGGCGCCGTTCCTGCCGGCGCTGTTCCGCAGCCAGCAGTTCGCGCCGCTGAACCAGCACCATGCGCTGTTCGGCCTGGCGTCGCTCCTCCACGAGCTTGTCGTACTGCATGGCGGCGATCAGCTCGCGTGGCTGCTCGGTCTTGCGTTGCGCCTTCTCCAGCGCGGCGCGCGCTTCGGCGGTGGAAAGCCGCTCGGTGCGCTCACGCTCGGCCAGGTCGAGCAGCAGCTTCTCGCGCTCGCGCTGCTTTTCCTGCAGCTTGCTCTGCTTCTCGCCAAGGTCGCGCTGCAGCTGGCTGCTGTCGAACGCCAGCACCGGCTGGCCTTTTCGGACCGGTGAGCCATCCGGGGCGAGCTGGGTGATCTTGAACTGCCACATGCGGTCCACGGACGGCGACATCAGCTGCGCCGACTGCTGGGCGTAGACTTCGCCATCCACGCGCAGCGTGCCGCCGCCGGCGGCGGAGGCCGCAAGCGTTGCGCTGAACAGGGCCGGCAGGCACAGGCGTGCGAACGCTCGGGTCATCGTGGCGCTCCTGCGCTGGTGGCGTGTGCATCAGCGATCACGCGCACGCTCATGCCTGGCAGCAGTGGCAATTTTCCCGGGTCGAACGCGATGTCCACCGGGAAATACAGTCCGTTGCCCCACTCGGGCCGGCGTTCCGGCGCCCCGCCGATGGCGGTGATGCGCCCGGCCACATTGGTGCCGGGCACGGCATCGAACCCCAGGCGTACCGCCTGTCCGATCCGCAGCACCTGGCGGTCGGGCTGCAACGCCCAGGCGCGGACCGCGAAGCGGCTGGTCGTTGAGATCACTTCGCCGGCGCGGCTGCCCGCCATTGTCGAGGACCCCTCGTCGATGCGGCCGCCGATCCAGTTGTTGTTGAAACCATGCACGACGATGCCGTCGCGGTCGGCGCGGACTTCGGCGTTGCGCACCAATACGGTGTGATAGTCGCGCTGGACTTCCAGCTTGCGGATCTCGAGCCGGTTGTCCTCGCGGCGCCGGCGCACTGCCTCACGCGCCTCGGACAGCAGGCGCTGCTGCAACGCCACCTCGCGCGTGGCGCTGTCCAGCTCGCCCTGATAGCGATCGTGGTCGAGATCGGAGACAAGTCCCTTGGGAATCCGCGCGTCGATCCTGGCGGTGCCGAGCTTGGCCTGCGCGTCGACCAGGGCCAGTTCGGCCTCGACCGTCTTGACCTCCAGTTCGGCGATCTCCTTGTTGCCCTTGGCGCTGAGCTGCTCGATCTGCGACTCCAGGTCGGGAATCATCGCCGCCGACTGGCCCGGATCCAGGCGCAGGACGACCTCGCCCTTCTTCACCGGCTCTCCTTCCGGGATGAAATAGCGGATGACCACCGGCGAACTGTTCGACTGGGGCGTGAAGATGGCCTGGCCGTCGATCGAGCGCACCTCGCCGGTCAGCACCACCCGTGCCGCTACCGGCGCGATCATGGCCAGGCACAGCGCGGCCAGCGCCGCCCGTTCAGTGCAGCGCCGAATCATGCTCGATCCTGCCGTCATGCAGCCGTACGCGGCGTGGCGCGCGCGCGGCGATGTCGTTGTCATGGGTCACCAGCACCACGGTCTGGCCATCGCGGTGCACCTCGTCGATCAGTGCCAGCACGTCGGCCGCGCTTCGCGAGTCCAGGTTGCCGGTGGGTTCGTCGGCCAGCAACAGGGCCGGCTGCAACAGCAGGGCGCGAGCGATGGCGGCGCGCTGCATCTGCCCGCCGGAAAGCTCGCCGGGGCGGTGGTGGCGCCGGTCGGCCAGCCCGACCCGCTCCAGCAGCATGTCCGCGCGCTCCTGCGTTCCCGCAGGCGGCTGACGGTTGAAACGCAACGGCAGCAGCACGTTCTCGCGTACGGTCAGCCGGGGCAGCAGGTGGAAGCTCTGGAAAACGAAGCCGATGCGGCGGTTGCGGATGTCGCTGCTGGCCTCGTCGTCGAGCGTGGCCACGTCCCGGCCCTCGATGAGGTAGTGGCCGCTGGTGGGATGGTCGAGGCAGCCGAGGATGTTGAGCAGACTGGATTTTCCAGAGCCGGACTGACCGGTGATGGCCACGAACTCGCCTGCGCCGATCCCCAGGCTCACATCCTCCAGTGCACGCACGGTCTGCCCGCTCATGGCGTAATGCCGGTGCACGTTGCGCAGCTCTATCACGGCCTGGTCATCCTGACTGCCCCTTTGGTCCTGTGCCCGGATGCTAGCCGAAGACGTGGCGGAAAGGCCATGGTGAGGTGGCTGGCCGGGCTTGCTTGTCGGCTGGCCACCAGTGCGAGCATGCGGAAGTTCTGCTGTTGCTCGTGCTCCTGCTCTGGCCTTGCTTGTTATTCCTCCGGGCTTAGCGCGAGCCAGGCACCACAGCGGGACAGGGGTGAAGAGGCACGCGTGTCCGCGCGAAGCGAGTTGTGCGCCGTCGCCTTGGCATGCCGGATCGCCGGGCGCGGCCCAATGGATCGTGGCCCGGCCCGTGTCTGTCCTGGTTGCTACTCTTCGCACGAGAAGAAAGAAGCCATTCGCGCCACAAATGGCAGCGAGAACCTTTGATCCTGCCGATGTTGTTGTTCTGGTTCCCCCTGTGCCTGGCGGAAGTCACCTGCCAGAGCAAGAACCAATGCATGAAGGCAGGAAGCGTGTGCAGGGCTTTCGCCCCTGCCTCCGCGCGCTTCGTGCCTGCGGTACTCCGGGCTGTTCCGCCGGCAGTATCTTTCGGCGAGACATTCAGGTCTCGTCGAAATATGGCGTGTTTGTCCGCTTCGCGGTCGAGTGCAGGCCCTCCGTTGCGCGGCAGTTGCCCATCCGGCGGGGCGGAGCCGTGTTTCGCCTGATCCCGCACGAACCCGTGCACGTCGCCCTTCGGATCTTTCCCGCTGGCTCCATCGCTGGTGATGGGGACCCGGAGGTCAAAGATCAGGAGCAACGGCAACGCGTCGCGACAGCGATCTGCGTAGTGCCGGGCAACGCCCGGCAGAGGCTTTTCCTCTACGTTCCAGCGGAACGTAGACGCGTGCAGGAGACGATCAGGCCCGGGCGATGCGCTGTTGCCTGCGCGCCTTGCGCCGTGCCCGCCAGCTGCGCCAATGCTGCTGCAGGCAGGAGAAGATCACATACAGCGCCGGCGTGCTCAGCAAGGTCAGGCTCTGCGAGATCAGCAGGCCGCCGATCATCGCGATGCCCAGCGGCCGCCGCAGCTCGGAGCCTTCGCCCAGGCCGATCGCCAGCGGCAATGCGGCCAGGATCGCCACCATCGTGGTCATCATGATCGGCCGGAAGCGCACGATACAGGCCTCGCGTACCGCCTCGGCCGGCGCCTTGCCATGCTCGCGCTGCGCGACCAGGGCGAAGTCGATCATCATGATCGCGTTCTTCTTGACGATGCCGATCAGCAGCACCAGCGCGATCATCGAAATCACCGACAGGTCGGTCCTGGTGATCCACAACGCCAGCAGTGCGCCCATACCCGCCGCCGGCAGGGTGGAAAGAATCGTTACCGGGTGCACCAGATTCTCGTAGAGCATGCCCAGCACGATGTAGACCGTGGCGATGGCGGCGATGATCAGCATCAGCATCGCCGCCGGATCCATGGCCTGGCGGAAGCCGCCGCGCGCGGCCTGGCGGATGTCACCGGGCATGCGCAGGCCGTCGATCGCCGCCTTGACGATGGCATCGCCTTCGCCGCTGCTCACGCCCGGTGCCAGGTTGTAGCTCAGGTCCATCACCGTGTACTGGTTCTGGTGGGTGACCTGTGACGGTGCGAGGCCTGGCTCCTGATGTGCCAGCGCGGTCAGCGGAATCATCTGCCCGCTGCGGGAGGCCACGTACAGATCCTCGATCGCCGCCGGACTGCCGGTCTGGCTGGGCAGCGCGTTGACCACCACGCCGTACTGGTTCAGATCGGCATAGATGGTGGAGATCTGGCGCTGGCCGAACGCGCCATACAGCGCGCCGTCGATGGCGCCGATGCTCACCCCGAGCCGCGAGGCTTTCTCGCGGTCGATGACGATCTTCTGCATCAGCCCGCCCTTGTCGACATCCGAACCGACATCGCGCAGCTTGGGATTCTGCTTGAGCACCTCGACCAGTTTCGGCAGCCACTCGGCCAGCTGCGCGGCGTCGTTGCCCTGCAGGGTCACGCGGTTCTGTGCGCCTTGCGAGCCGCCGCCACCGCCGCCGTCGGACGGCAGGTCCTGGATCGCGCGCAGGCGCACATCCAGATCCGGGAACTGCGCGGCCTTGGCGCTGAGCCGCGCCACCACCACGTTGGTCGGCTCCTGCCGGCCCTCCTTCTCGGTAAGCAGTTCGATGTTGAACTGCGCGCTGCTGCCCTGGCGGCTGGAGCCCAGCCGTGCGCCGACCATCTTCACCGCCGGATCGGCCAGCAGCATGTCGCTCAGGCGGCGCTGGCGCTCGCTCATCTCATTGAACGAGACCGTGGCGGCGGAACTGGCGCGGCCCCAGATCAGTCCGGTGTCCTGCTCGGGAAACTGTCCCTTGCTGACCGCACCGCCGAGGTAGAAGGTCGCCACGATCAGCAACAGTGGCGTCAGCGACAGCAGCAACGCATGGCGCAGCGAGAAGTCCAGCGCCACGGTGTAGGTCCGCAGCATGCCGTCATGCATGCGGTCGAGCAGGCGGTTGATGCGGGTATCGCGCGCGCCCTCGGCATGCGGCTGCAGGAAGCGTGCGCATAACGCCGGGGTCAGGGTCAGCGAGACCAGCGCCGAGACCACGATTGCCGCCACCAGGGTCAGGGTGAACTCGCGGAAGAACGCGCCGATCATGCCCTGGGCGAAGATGATCGGCAGGAACACGGCGATCAGTGAGGCGGTAATCGAGACGATAGTGAAGCCGATTTCGCGCGCCCCGGACATCGCCGCCTGCTCGCGCGGCAGGCCCTCGTCGAGGTGGCGCATGATGTTCTCGATCACCACGATCGCATCGTCGACGACAAAACCAATGGCGATCACCAGCGCCAGCAGGGTCAGGTTGTTGAGGGTGAAACCCAGCGTGGTCATCAGCAGCGCGGCGCCGGCCAGCGACAGTGGCACGGTCACCGCGGCGATCAGCGTCGGCGCCAGCCGCCGCAGGAACAGCGCCATGGTCAGGATCACCATCGCCAGGCTGATCATCAGGGTGATCTGCACTTCGGCCAGCGACGCGCGGATGGTCGGGGTGCGATCGAAGAACGGGGTCAGCGTGGTGCCGGCATCGAGGTAGCCGGACAGTGCCGGCACCTCGGCTTTGACCCGGTCCACGGTCGCCACCAGGTTGGCGCCGCTGCGCAGGTACACATACATCAGCACGCCGCGTTTGCCGTTGACCCAGGCCGCCTGGTAGGCGTCCTGCTGGCCGTCATAGACGGTGGCCACATCCTTCAGCCGCACCACTGCACCGTCGTGAGTGGCGATGGCGGTGTTGGCGAAATCGGCGGCCTTGCGGATCTGGTCATTGAGCACGATCGCGGTCTGGCTGCTGCCGTCGCTCAAAAAACCCAGTGGCGAGGCCACATTGGCCGCGCGCATCGCATTGCGCAGATCA
Source organism: Stenotrophomonas sp. STEN014 (assembly GCF_056760315.1). Taxonomy (NCBI): domain Bacteria; kingdom Pseudomonadati; phylum Pseudomonadota; class Gammaproteobacteria; order Lysobacterales; family Lysobacteraceae; genus Stenotrophomonas; species Stenotrophomonas sp. STEN014. The sequence goes on from NZ_JBRREN010000003.1 coordinate 67,920, forward strand.
TCCGGAGTCAGCCCCAGCGCGCTCATCGCGCGCAGGTTCAGATCCACCCGTACCGCCGGCGTGGAGGCACCGGCGATATCCACCTGCGACACCCCGGGCAGCTGGCGCAGGCGTTGTGCCAGCAGCGAGTCGGCCAGGTTGTACAGCTCGGCCACCGACTGTGTTTCGGAGGTCAGGGCCAGCGCGATCACCGGATCGTCGTTGGGATTGGCCTTCTGGTAGGTGGGCGTGTTGATGCCGGCCGGCAGGTCGGCCATCGCCGCGTTGATCGCGGCCTGCACGTCCTGTGCGGCCGAATCGATATCGCGGCTGGTGTTGAACATCAGGAACACCATGCTGCGGCCGTCGCTGCTGGACGAGCGCATGGTGTCGATGCCCGGTACCTGGCCCAGATGCCGTTCCAGCGGCGCGGTCACGGTGGCGGCCATGGTGTCGGCATCGGCACCGATGTTGGAGGCCTGCACGAAGATCACCGGAATGGTGAGGTTCGGCAGCGCCGCCACACCCAGCCGCAGGTAGCAGACCAGCCCGGCGAAGAACAGGCCGATCGCCAGCAGGGTGATGCCGATCGGACGTTTGATGAAGGGCGCGGAAATGTTCATCCGTGCTTACCGGGCTGCTTGCAGCCGCGCGGCGGCACGCTGCTCGCGGCGGCGCGCGGCCCATTCGGAGAAGCGCTCGAAGTACAGGTAGATCACCGGCGTGGTGTACAGCGTGACCAGCTGCGAGAGCAGCAGACCGCCGACGATGGCCACGCCCAGCGGCCGCCGCAGCTCCGAGCCGATGCCGCTGCCCAGTGCCAGCGGCAGCGCGCCGAGCATGGCCGCGGCGGTGGTCATCATGATCGGGCGGAAACGCAGCAGGCAGGCGCGGCGGATCGCGTCGTAGGCATTGGCGCCGGCGCGCTGCGCGTCCAGCGCGAAGTCGATCATCATGATCGCGTTCTTCTTGACGATGCCGATCAGCAGGATGATGCCGACGATGCCGTCCACCGACAGGCTCATGCCGCACAGGTACAGCGCCAGCAGCGCGCCAACGCCGGCCGGCGGCAGCGTGGAGATGATCGTCAGCGGGTGGATCCAGCTTTCATACAGCACGCCCAGCACGATGTAGATCACCGCGATGGCCGCCAGCAGCAACAGCACCACGTCGGTCTGGCTGCTGGAGAACTCCGCGGCGGTGCCGACGAATTGCGCCTGCATCTGCGGCGGCAGCTGCAGCCCGGCCACCGCCTTGTTGATCGCGTCCACGCCTTCGGACAGCGAGTAGCCCGGCGCCAGGTTGAACGCGATCGTCGCCGAGGGCAGCTGCTGCTGGTGGCTGACGATCAGCGGCGCGGTGCCGGGCACGGCGCTGGCGATGGCCGACAGCGGAATGCTGCCGCCGCCGCCCAGGGCGATGCCGGTATTGCTGTTGCCGATGCCGGTGGCGGTGGAGGAGTTGCTCGAACTGACCTGGCCCAGGGTGGTGGCATTGCTGCCGGTCAGCGCGCCGCTGCCGTTGCTGCCGATCGCCAGCTGGTTCATCAGTGCATCGCTGGTGCGGAACTCCGGTGCCACTTCCAGCACCACGCGGTACTGGTTGAGCTGGGTGAAGATGGTCGAGATCTGGCGCTGGCCATAGGCGTCGTACAAGGTGTCGTCGATGGTCTGCATCGGCACGCCGTAGCGGGCGGCCTTGTCGCGGTCCACCTGCACGTGCAGGGCGCGGCCGTGGTTGGCCAGGTTGTTGTCGACATCGGCCAGCTGCGGCAGCCGGCGCAGCGCGTCGGTGACGCGTGCGGTCTGTTCGGCCAGCTCGGTGCTGTCCATGTCCGAGAGCGAGAACTGGTAGGCGGTGGCGGCCACGCGCGTATCCAGGGTCACGTCCTGCACCGGCTTGAGGTACAGCGCCACGCCGGGGATATGCGCGGCAGCGGCCTGCAGCCGCGGCAGGATCACGTCCAGCCCGTCACGATCACCTCGGTCCTTGAGCACGATGCTCAGCTGTCCCTGGTTGAGCGTGGGATTCATGGTGCCGGCACCGATATAGGCGGCCACGCCGGTGACGGCTTTGTCCTGCTGCAATGCCGCGGCCACCGCCTGGGTGCGTTGCTGCATCTGCTCGAAGGCCACGTTCTGGTCGGCGATCACCACCCCGGTGACCATGCCGGTGTCCTGGTCGGGCAGCAGGCCCTTGGGGATGGCCATGTACAGCAACACGGTCAACACCACCGAGCCCAGCGCGATGGTCAGGGTCAGCGGCTGATGACGCAGCACCCAGTCCAGGCTGCGCTCGTAGGCATGCACCAGCCGCGACCACGCGTTGATCCTGCCGCTTGCCGCCGCCCGTTCGTGGGCGTCATCGCCCTCGGGCAATGCGTCGGGCTTGAGCAGGTAGGCGCACATCATCGGGGTGAGCGTCAGCGAGATCAGCATCGAGATCGACACGGCGATCGTCAGCACCCAGGCGAACTCGTGGAACAGGCGGCCGGTAACGCCGGGCATCAGGATCAGCGGCAGGAACACCGCCACCAGCGACACGGTCAGCGACAGCACGGTGAAGCCGATTTCCCGTGAGCCGACTTCCGCCGCTTCCTGGCCGTCCTTGCCCTGCTCGATGTAGCGCACGATGTTCTCGATCATCACGATCGCATCGTCGACCACGAAACCGGTGGCCACGGTCAGCGCCATCAGCGAGAGGTTGTCCAGCGACATGCCGGCGAATGCCATCACCCCGAACGTGCCCAGCAGCGACAGCGGCACCGCCACCGACGGGATCACCGTGGCCCACAGCCGCCGCAGGAACACGAAGATCACCGCCACTACCAGACAGATGGTCAGGATCAGGGTGAACTGCACATCGTGCACCGAGGCGCGGATGGTGACGGTGCGGTCGGAGAACACATCCAGCGTCACATCGGCCGGCAGCATGGCCTGCAGGCTGGGCAGGATCTGGCGGATGTTCTCCACCGTCTTGACGATATTGGCGCCGGGCTGGCGCCGTACTTCCAGCAGCACCGCCGGCTGGCCGTCGGCCCACGCGGCAATCTGGTCGTTCTCCACCCCGTCCACCACCTTGGCCACGTCGCGCAGACGCACCGGGGCACCGTTCTGGTAGCGGATGATGATGTCGTTGTAATCGGCCGCATCGCTGAGCTGGTCGTTGGTGGACAGCGTGTAGCTCTGCGTCTTGCCGTTGAGCGAGCCCTTGGGCGCGTTGACATTGGCCTGGGTCAGCGCGCTGCGCAGGTCTTCCAGGGTCATGCCCATGTTGGCCAGTTGCGCCGGGTTGGCCTGGATGCGCACGGCCGGACGCACGTTGCCGGCGATGGACACCAGCCCCACGCCGTCGATCTGCGACAGGCGCTGGGCCAGGATCGAGTCGGCCAGATCGTTGACCTCGCGCAGCGGGCGCGTGTCCGAGGCCAGCTTGAGGGTGAGGATCGGCGCGTCGGCCGGATTCACCCGGTTGTAGACCGGCTGGTAGGGCAGCGAGCCGGGCAGGGTGGCCTGGCGGATCGCCGCCTGAACGTCCTGCGCGGCGGTGTCGATGTCGCGCTCCATCGAGAACTGCAGCACGATGCTGGACAACCCGGCCGAGGAGTCGGAGGTCATCATGTCCAGCCCGGAAATCTGTCCCAGCTGCCGCTCCAGCGGCGTGGTCACCAGCGAGGCCATCGTCTGCGCGCTGGCCCCCGGATACTGGGTGGTGACGACCAGGCTGGGTGCTTCGATCTCGGGCAGGGCGGCGACCGGCAGGCGCTGGTAGCCGAGGATGCCCAGCAGCATGAGCCCGATCATCAGCAGGGAGGTGGCGATCGGGCGCCGGATGAAAATAGTCGAAAAGCCCACGGTCGGTTCCTGGTGCGGGGGAGGGAGGGCGGGTGGCGGCCGGCGCGTCAGCGCGGCGGGCCACCCCGTCCACCACGGCCGCCCTTCTGGCTGGCGGCCTTGAGCTGTTCCTCGGTCGGCGCCGGCGGCGCCTGGCCCGGGGCCAGCGCGTTGACCTTGCTGCCTTCCTTCAGGCGGAACTGGCCTTCGGTCACCACCTTGTCGCCGGGCTGCAGCCCCTCGCTGATCACCACGTGGCTGTCATCGACCTGGCCACCCTGTACGACCGGGCGCAGGGTGACGGTGTTGTCGGGCTTGATCAGATAGACGAAATCACCGGTGCTGCTGCGCTGCACGGCTTCGGCCGGCACCACCACCGCGCCGGGCAGCTCGCCCAGCTGCATGCGCACGTTGACGAACTGGCCCGGCCATAGCGTGCCATCGGCGTTGGGGAACTCGGCGCGCAGGCGGAACGTGCCGCTGCTGGCGCTGATCTGGTTGTCCACCACTTGCAACGTGCCGTCGGCGTTGACCACCGCGCTGCCCTCGCGATCGAGCGTGGCGGTCGACAACGGGCCGTTGGCCTGCGCGCTGCGCACCGCGTCGAGCTGCTGCTCGGGCAGGTTGAACAGCACATAGGCCGGCTGCAGCTGGGTGACGGTGACGATGGCGCTGCCGGCACTGACCACGTTGCCCGGATCCACCGCGCGGATGCCGGTGACACCGCTGATCGGCGAGGTGATGCGGGTGTAGTCCAGCTGCACCTTGGCCTGGTCGGCCGAGGCCTGCGCGGCGGCGACCGCGGCCTGGTACTGGGCCACCTGGTTGCGCAGCGTGGTCAGGTCGGTCTGGGCGACGAACTGGCGGTACTCGGGTGAGCTGGAACGCTCGTAGTTGGACTGCGCGGTGGCCAGCAGGGCCTGGTTCTGGCGTTTGCTGGCCAGGGCCTGGTCGTACTGGGCCTGGAAGGTGCGCGGATCGATCTGCGCCAGCAGCTCGCCCTTTTTCACCGGCTGGCCTTCGCGGAAGTTGACGCTCAGCAGCTCGCCGCCCACCTGCGGGCTGACGGTGACGGTGTTGTAGGCGCTCACCGTGCCCTGCGCGGTCACATACACCGGCACGTCCTTGCGCTCGGCGGTCACCGCGGTCACCGGCACCGGTGCGCTGTCGCGGCCACCGCCGTTGCCACCGCGCATGCCCATCGCCTGCCCGGCGGCGGGCTGCTTGCCTCCTCCCATCATCCGGTAGCCGATACCGGCCACCAGCAGCACTGCAATGACCAGCAGCACGATCTTCCAGAAACGCGACATGCAAAAACTCCTGAGGAACCGGTGGGGGAGGACAGCGGGCAAGCCGGAGAGGATAACGTCCGTACCGGCGGGTGGACCCATGACCGATGGGCTACGTGTACAGACCTGCGTATAGGGTGAACGTTCCAGCGCGGGCTTGGTTGACGCTCGTGTGCAGGGGATTTTTGACCTACATTCCGGTCTTCGAGGATTGTGCAAGGGGAAGCGTCGATGGCCCGCAAGACCGTACTGCTGTCCGCACTGCTGTGCGCCCTGTCGCCGCTGGTGGCGCAGGCCCAGGACGCCCAGCGTCCGGAAGTGGCCGCTGCCGCCGCGCGGCTGCAGCGGCAGGTGGTGGATTGGCGGCGCGACTTCCATGCCCATCCGGAACTGTCCAATCGCGAAGTGCGTACCGCGGCCAAGGTCGCCGAGCGCCTGCGGGCGATGGGCCTGACCCCCAAGACCGGGGTGGCCGTGCATGGTGTCGTCGCCATCATCAAGGGCGGCCTGCCGGGCCCGAAGATCGCCCTGCGCGCCGATATGGACGCGTTGCCGGTCACCGAGCAGACCGGTCTGCCGTTCGCCTCCAAGGCCACCGCCGAGTACCGCGGCGAGCAGGTCGGGGTGATGCACGCCTGTGGCCATGACGCCCACACCGCGACCCTGCTCGGTGTGGCCGATGCGCTGGTGGCGATGCGCGACACGCTGCCCGGTGAAGTGATGCTGATCTTCCAGCCGGCCGAGGAAGGCGCACCGCCGCCCGAACAGGGTGGGGCCGATCTGATGCTGAAGGAGGGCCTGTTCAAGGACTTCAAGCCGGAGGCGGTATTCGGCCTGCATGTGTTCTCCAGCGTGCAGGCGGGCCAGATCGCGGTGCGCGGTGGCCCGCTGATGGCCGCCTCCGACCGCTTCGGCATCACCGTCAATGGCCGCCAGACGCATGGTTCGGCACCGTGGAACGGCATTGACCCCATCGTCGCCGCCTCCGATCTGATCGGCACCGCGCAGACCATCGTCAGCCGCCGCGCCAACCTCTCCAGGCAGCCGGCCGTGCTCACCTTCGGCGCGATCAAGGGCGGCATCCGCTACAACATCATTCCCGATTCGGTGGAAATGGTCGGCACCATCCGCACTTTCGATCCGGACATGCGCAAGCAGATCTTCGCCGACCTGCGCAATGTCGCCGAACACACCGCCGCCGCGCACGGCGCCACCGCCGTCACCGAGATCTATGAGAACGACGGCAACCCGGCCACGGTCAACGACCCGGCACTGACCGCACGCATGCTGCCTAGCCTGCAGGCGGTGGTGGGCAAGGACAACGTCTATGAACCGCCACTGCAGATGGGCTCGGAGGACTTCTCGCTGTATGCCCAACAGGTGCCGGCGATGTTCTTCTTCGTCGGTTCCACCGGTGCCGGCATCGACCCGGCCACCGCGCCCAGCAACCACTCGCCGAAGTTCCTGCTCGACGAGAAGGCGCTGGACGTGGGCCTGCGCGCATTGCTGCAGGTCTCGCTGGACTACCTCCACGGCGGCACCGGCCGTCGCTGATCCGGCAGCGCGCGGCGTGCCTTGCTGTGCTGGCGGCGCGCCGGGACAGGGGGCGCTGCGTTCGAGCCGGCGCCGGAGAAGCCCGTTGGGTCTGCGCCCGGGGCGTCATATAGCGGCCGGTCAAGCGCCGGCCCCTACAATTCCGCCCATGAATACCCCTGAAAATTCCAGTCTCGGCCGCGAGGTCGACTACCCCACCCGGTATGACGCCAGCCTGCTGTTCCCGATCCCGCGTGCCGCCGCGCGTTGCCAGATCGGTCTGCACGGCCGGGCCCTGCCGTTTATCGGCGAAGACCGCTGGCATGTGTATGAACTGGGCTGGCTGGATGCGCGCGGCAAGCCCTGCGTGGCCACCGCCACGCTGTGGGTGCCGGCCACCTCGCCGAATCTGATCGAGTCCAAATCGCTCAAGCTGTATCTGAACTCGCTCAACAGCGCCCGCTTCAACAGCGCCGAATCCCTGCGTGAACGCATCACCACCGATCTGTCGAGCTGCGCCGGCGCCGATGTGCGGGTCGAGTTCGGACTGCCGCCGGTTGCCGAAGCACCGGGGCAAAGTGTCGACCATCTGGACGTGGCCATCGACCGCTACGGCCCGCCGGACGAGTCTTTGCTGCTGGCCGATGCCGAGTGCATTGTCGAAGAGACGCTCACTTCGGCGCTGCTCAAGTCCAATTGCCCGGTGACCGGCCAGCCGGACTGGGCCAGCCTCAGCATCCGCTACCGTGGTCCGCGTATCGATCGCGAAGGGCTGCTGCGTTATCTGGTCAGCTACCGTGACCATGCCGAATTCCACGAACAGTGTGTGGAACGCATCTTCCTCGGCCTGATGCACCGCTGCGCTCCCCAGGCGTTGCACGTCGAAGCGCGCTACACCCGTCGCGGCGGCCTGGATATCAACCCGCGGCGGACCACCGCCGGCGACGGCCTGTCCGCTGAAAACGCGTTCCGCGATGCCCGTCAATAATCGCTCCGACAGCACCGCCGGTTTTTACACCCGCACGATGAAACCTTAACGGGCAGCGTGCAATGGTGGCCTCCAGTTGCGAAGGAGTGACTTGGATGGGTACCGAGAAAAAGGCCGATTTTTCCGAAGTCACCGCCACGGTCAGCAGTACGGAGCAGAGCGCGCCCAGGGCCGACTTCTCCGATGTGACTGGAACGGTGGGCAGCACCGAACAACGCGTTGGCGAACAGCAGTACACCGTGCAGAAGGGCGACAGCCTTTCCCGGATCGCCAGGAACCTGCTGGGCGATGCCAATGCCTGGAAGCAGATCTTTGAAGCCAACAGCGATGTGCTGGACGACCCGGACAAGATTTTCCCGGGGCAGGTGTTGAAGATCCCGCCGCCCCAGCGCTGATCCGGCGCTCTACCGTGGTCTATTCCCCTGGTTTTTCTGGAGCCGATCCGATGAAGAAGACGTCACTGAGCAGTGTCCTGATGATTGCCGTGGTGGGTGCTGCGGCACTGGCCGGTTGCAAGAAGAAAGAAGAAACCGTCATGACGCCGGAACCGGCTCCCGCGCCGGCGCCGATGGCCGAACCGGCACCGCCTCCGGCGGCACCTGCGGTCAGCGTGACCTCGGTGACCGTGGGCAATACCGCGGCGGCGGATATGTCGGTGGCGCCGATGGCGATGCTCGCCCCCACCGACAAGATCATCGTCTCGGTGAAGACCAGCGGGACCGCCAGCAACGTGAATCTGGCGGCCAAGCTTATGTACCAGGATGGCCAGGTCGCCGGTGAGCAGAGCGCCGTGCTCAACACCACCGATACCGGCACGACCAATCTGGAATTCAGCAAGGCGAGCCCGTGGCCGGCTGGCAAGTACACCGCCGAAGTCATGGTCGACGGCAAGCCGGTTGGCATGCCACAGCAATTCGAAGTGAAGTAAGGAAAGCCGTTCCACGCCGACTCTCTCCCGGTCGTGGAATCGCATGGGCGCTGCCAACGGGCCGCGCCCTTTTTTATGGACGGCCCGGTGGCTGCGCAGTGGCCGGTGCTGTCCCCGAGTCAGACGCAACGGTTGCAATTGTGACCGGCAATCCGTGCCGCGGCATCGGGCGAGACGGCGCAAGGGCTGCGCGCAGGCGCCGGCCCCCGGGAGTTCGAGGCCCTACCTTCGCGTATGGCGCAATTTTGCCGGGACCGGCTTAAACCGCGACAATGCGGAGTGTTTTCCACCTGGTGCGCGTCGAGGTGACATCGCGGCTGGCCTCTGTGCCGATCCCTGCGTCTTGCCTCCATCGCCTGTGCCAATCCACGTTCTGCCTCCGTCAGCAAGAGAGTTCCTGCCCCCATGTCGAATACGCCGAAGATCATCTACACGCTCACCGACGAAGCGCCCTTCCTTGCGACCCAGTCGCTGCTGCCGATCGTCGATGCCTTTACCGCCACTGCCGGTATCACCGTCGAGACCCGTGACATCTCCCTGTCCGGCCGCATCCTGTCGCAGTTCCCGGATTTCCTGAAGGACGAGCAGAAGATCGGCGACGATCTGGCCGAACTGGGCGCACTGGCGACGAAGCCGGAAGCCAACATCATCAAGCTGCCGAACGTGTCCGCCTCGGTGCCGCAGCTAAAGGCCGCGATCAAGGAACTGCAGGACCAGGGCTACGTGCTGCCGAACTACCCGGACGCGCCCACCGACGAGGTCTCGCGCGACATCCAGGCGCGCTACGACAAGGTCAAGGGCAGTGCGGTCAATCCGGTGCTGCGCGAAGGCAATTCCGACCGCCGCGCGCCGCTGTCGGTGAAGAACTATGCCCGCAAGCATCCGCACCGCATGGGCGTGTGGTCGGCCGATTCCAAATCGCACGTGGCGCACATGGACGGCGGTGATTTCTACGGCAGCGAGAAGTCGGCCACCATCGCCAGCGCCGGCAGCCTGAAGATCGAGCTGGTCCAGAACGACGGCAAGACCATCGTGCTGAAGGAAAAGACCGCGGTGAAAGCCGGTGAGATCGTCGACGCCGCGGTGATGTCGCGCCGCGCGCTGGCCAGCTTCATCGATGCGCAGGTGGCCGATGCCAAGGCGCAGGGCGTGCTGTTCTCGCTGCACCTGAAGGCGACGATGATGAAGGTGTCCGACCCGATCATGTTCGGTGTCGTGGTTGAGGAGTTCTACAAGGACGTGCTGGCCAAGCACGCCGCCGCATTGAAGGAAGTGGGCTTTGATGCCAACAACGGCATCGGCGATCTGTATGCGCGCCTGCCGCAGCTGCCTGAAGCCACCCGGGAAGCGATCAAGGCCGACATCGCTGCCGAGTACGCCAAGCGTCCGGCCGTGGCCATGGTCAACTCCGACAAGGGCATCACCAACCTGCATGTGCCGTCGGACGTGATCGTCGACGCCTCGATGCCGGCGATGATCCGCGACTCCGGCAAGATGTGGAACGCCGAAGGCAAGCTGCAGGACACCAAGGCGGTGATCCCTGACCGCTGCTACGCCGGTGTGTACCAGGCCGTGATCGAGGACTGCAAGGCGCATGGCGCGTTCGATCCGGCCACTATGGGCTCGGTGCCGAACGTCGGTCTGATGGCGCAGAAGGCCGAGGAATACGGCTCGCATGACAAGACCTTCCAGATCGCCGCCGATGGCGTGGTCAAGGTCACCGACGAGGCCGGCAAGGTGGTGTTCGAGCACGCCGTGGAAGCCGGCGACATCTGGCGCATGTGCCAGACCAAGGACGCGCCGATCCAGGACTGGGTGAAGCTGGCCGTGTCCCGCGCCCGCTTGAGCAATACCCCGGCCGTGTTCTGGCTCGACGCCAACCGTGCCCACGATGCGCAGGTCATCGCCAAGGTCGAGCAGTACCTGAAGGACCACGACACCAGCGGGCTGGATATCCGCATCCTTGACCCGGTGGCCGCCACGGCGTTGTCGCTGGAGCGCATCCGCAAGGGCCTGGATACCATCTCGGTGACCGGCAACGTGCTGCGCGACTACCTCACCGACCTGTTCCCGATCCTGGAGCTGGGCACCAGCGCCAAGATGCTGTCCATCGTGCCGCTGATGGCCGGTGGCGGCCTGTTCGAGACCGGTGCCGGTGGTTCGGCCCCGAAGCACGTGCAGCAGTTCGTTGAAGAGGATTACCTGCGCTGGGATTCGCTGGGCGAGTTCCTGGCCCTGGCCGCCTCGCTGGAGCATCTGGCCCAGCGCTACGACAACCCGGCCGCCGCGGTACTGGCCAAGGCGCTGGACGAGGCCAACGGCAAGTTCCTGGACAACGACCGTTCGCCGGGCCGCAAGCTGGGCACCATCGACAACCGCGGCAGCCATTTCTACCTGGCCATGTACTGGGCGCAGGCCCTGGCAGCGCAGAATGACTATGCCGCACTGAAGGCGAAGTTCGCCCCGCTGGCCGAGGCGCTGGCCGGCAACGAGCAGAAGATCGTCGACGAGCTGGTCGCCGTGCAGGGCAAGGCCGTGGACATCGGCGGCTACTACCGCCCGGATCTGGCCAAGGCCGGCCCGGCAATGCGTCCAAGCGCAACCTTCAATGCCGCTCTGGCGACACTGAAGGGCTGAGGGACCTGGGCCTGCGCGCACAGCGCGGGCCATCGGAAGCAGCAGGCCTGCATCGCACGATGCGGGCCTTTTTCATGCGTGGCGCGGTGCGCCGGTGCATGGAATTTCGCGGGACTGGGCTCGTGCCGGCGTGTTGGCGTATGGTCGCAGCACGGGACTGGATAAGCATGCGCATGAACAGGTTCTGCTGTTTCCACGGTTGCACCGCCGCCTTGCCTCAACGGTGGCCGCAGGGATGAGTGCATCTGCCGACCAGCAAGGGCAGGCGCAGCGGCTGGCCGCGTGCATCGTGCGTGGATTCGAGGACTACCACTCGGGGTTTGCGCAGGTGACGCGCCGCGCGCGCGAGCGCTTCCAGGTGTGCGACTGGGCCGGCGCGCAGCGCGACGCGGTGGAGCGTATCGCGCTGTACGATCAATGCATCGCGCGCTGTCGACAGCAACTGGACGGGCTGCAGCAGGGGGCGGCGCCCTCGCATGCGCTGTGGGCAGAGGTGAAGACCGGTTTTGCCGCATTGATCGATACCCGTATCGACGGCGAGTTGTACAAGACCTTCTACAACACCCTGACCCGGCGCCTGTTCGCAACCCGCGGGGTGGAGGACAGCATCGAGTTCATGGCGCTGGATATCGAGCCCTCCGATGCGATCACCCATCCGGTGGCGCGGCATGTGTATGCAGTATCGGAAAACCGCCCGGCCGAGGTGTTCTCGCGGCTGCTGGGCGACTACGCCTTCGATGTTCCCTACCGTCATCAACTGCGCTGTGCGGCCGCCATCGCGGTGCGGTTGCAGGACGATCTGGCCCATTGGGGCGCCCATCCGGTGCGTGCGATCGAGCTGCTGGAAACCGTGTTCTACCGCGAGCGCCGCGCCTATCTGGTCGGTCGGGTGTTTGGCGAGCACCGTTTCTCGCCGTGTGTGATTGCCCTGGTCAATGAGGGCGACGGCATCCGCGTGGAGGCGGTGCTGAGCCGGCGGCGTGATGTGGCGCATCTGTTCGGGGTTTCGCGCAGCTACTTCCAGGCCGATCTGCCCACCGTGGCTGACGCGGTGGTGTTCCTGCGCAGCATCCTGCCGGGCAAACCGGTGGATGAGATCTACACCGTGCTGGGTCGGGCCAAGCAGGGCAAAACCGAGCGCTATCGCACCTTCTTCAGCCACTTCCAGCAGCACCACAACGAGCTGCTGGTGCATGCCGAAGGCACGCCGGGCATGGTCATGTCGGTGTTCACGCTGCCCAGTTATCCGCTGGTGTTCAAGCTGATCCGCGACCGTTTCGCCTGGCCCAAGACCATGAGCCGGCAGGATGTGGAGGACAAGTACGCGCTGGTGTTCAACCTGGACCGCATCGGCCGTCTGCTGGATGCACAGCCTTATCGCCATCTGCGCTTCCCGCGACAGCGTTTCGCACCGGCGTTGTTGCAGGAGCTGGTGGATGAGTGCAGCCAGAGCGTGCACATCGATGGCGACGAGGTGGAGATTGCGCTTTGCTATGTGCAACGCCGGTTCCGGCCGTTGAATCTGTATCTGCGCGAGCAGGGGGCCGATGCGGCGCGCGCGGCCGCGCTGGATTACGCACAAGCGATCCGTGACATGGCCTGCAACAACATCTTCCCCGGCGACATGCTGCTGAAGAACTTCGGCGTATCGCGTCATGGCCGTGCGGTGTTCTACGACTACGACGAGCTGTGCCTGGTCACCGACTGCAACTTCCGCGCCTGGCCGGCGCCGCGCAATCACGAGGAGGCCCTGGCCAGCGAACCGTGGTTCCATGTCGCCGCCAATGATGTGTTCCCGGAGCGTTTTCCGCTGTTCATGAGCTTGCCCAAGGCCCTACAGGAGCTGGTTGCTGAAACGCACCGCGACCTGTTCGATCCGGCCTGGTGGCAGGGGCTGCAGGCGCGTTTCAGGCGCGGGGAGTTTCCCGATACACCGCCGTATCCGCGTGCGCTGCGGATCGCCTAGTTGCCGCGGCTACCCATCCGGGCTGTAATCGGCGCACAGCAACCTCAAGGGAGTGTGGTGATGAAGAACTGGTTCCGGGCGATGGGATTGGCCGGTGTCGTGCTGCTGGCGACGCCGCTGGTGGCCACGGCGGCGGGTTACGGGCCGGCCGCTGTGCGCGAGCAAGTGGAAAGCAGCATGCTGGTGCGGGGAGAAGTGCAGATCGAAACCGATGGAACGGTCTCGGCGGTAACGCTGCATCGTGAAGAGAAACTGCCCCGCGGGGTAGTGACGCTGGTACGCGAGGCGGCACTGCAGTGGCGCTTCGAGCCGATCGTGGTGGAGGGCGCCGTGGTCAAGGCCATCGCGCCGATGAGCCTGCGTGTTATTGCCCGCAAAGGGGAGGGCGACAGTTTTGAAGTCGCCCTGCGGGGGGTGAATTTCCAGCGCTTCGATTCCGAGGATCCGCAGAATGTCGCTAGTCTGGACATGCCGCCACCTCGCTATCCGGAGCAGGCGTGGCGCACCGGCGCATCCGGTGATGTCTACCTGCTGGTCAGGGTCGGGCGCAATGGCCAGGTGGAGGATGCGTTTGCCGAGCAGGTGAATCTTGGCTTCCTCAGCAGCGCTGCCGAGCAGCGGCGTTTCCGGGAGCTGTTTGCGCGCAACGCGGTGGCAGCGGCCAGGCGATGGACGTTCCGTACCCCGACCACGGGAGAAACCGCATCACAGCCGTATTGGAACATCCGCGTGCCGGTGAGTTACCGGCTGAGCACGGGAACGGTGCCGCGGGAGCATGACGGGTACGGGCAGTGGAACAGCTACGTGGCCGGTCCGCGCGAATCCGCGCCATGGCGTGATGCTGCGCAGGAAGCCCACTTCTCGCCCGATACGCTGCCCGAAGGTGGCGTTTACATGGCCGATGCCAAGGGGCCGCGGCTGCTGACGCCACTGCACGGCGGTTGATTGCACGATCCGGTACTGTCCGGGGTACCCGCAGCAGGTGGCGCCCGCGTCACGCGGGCAAATGAAAAGCCCCGCGTTCGCGGGGCTTTTCAGTCGCGATCCCGGTGAAGGAATCAGCGCTTCATCGAGCCGAAGAACTCGTCGTTGGACTTGGTGTTCTTCATCTTGTCCAACAGGAATTCCATCGCCGCGATCTCGTCCATCGGGTGCAGCAGCTTGCGCAGGATCCAGATCTTCTGCAGCAGTTCCGGTTCGATCAGCAGGTCTTCGCGGCGGGTGCCGGAACGGTTGATGTCGATGGCCGGGTACACGCGCTTTTCGGCGATACGGCGGTTAAGGTGCACTTCGCTGTTGCCGGTGCCCTTGAACTCCTCGTAGATCACCTCGTCCATCTTCGAGCCGGTTTCCACCAGCGCGGTGGCGATGATGGTCAGCGAACCGCCTTCCTCGACGTTGCGCGCCGCACCGAAGAACCGCTTCGGGCGGTGCAGGGCGTTGGCATCGACACCGCCGGTCAGCACCTTGCCGGAGCTGGGCACGACGTTGTTGTAGGCACGCGCCAGACGGGTGATCGAGTCCAGCAGGATCACCACGTCCTTCTTGTGCTCGACCAGGCGCTTGGCGCGCTCGATCACCATTTCGGCAACCTGCACGTGGCGCGCAGCCGGTTCGTCGAAGGTCGAGGAAACCACTTCGCCGCGCACCGTGCGTTGCATCTCGGTCACTTCTTCGGGGCGCTCATCCACCAGCAGCACGATCATGTGGACTTCGGGGTGGTTGGTGGTGATGGCCGTGGCCACCTGCTGCATCAGCATCGTCTTGCCGGCTTTGGGCGGCGAAACGATCAGCGCACGCTGGCCCTTGCCCTGTGGCGCCATCAGATCGAGGATGCGGCCGGTGATGTCTTCCGAGGAACCGTTGCCACGCTCCAGGGTGAAGCGCTTGCGCGGGAACAGCGGGGTCAGGTTCTCGAACAGAACCTTGTTCTTCGAGGCTTCGATCGGCTCACCGTTGATGGTGTCCACGATGTTCAGCGCGAAGTAGCGTTCGCCATCTTTCGGAAAACGGATGCGGCCGGAGATATGGTCGCCGGTGCGCAGGTTGAAGCGGCGGATCTGGCTGGGCGAGATGTAAGTGTCGTCCGGACCGGCCAGGTAGCTGGCCTCGGCCGCACGCAGGAAGCCGAAGCCGTCGGGCAGGATTTCCAGCACCCCATCGGCGGCAACGCCTTCACCGTGACGGGTCAGCACCTTCAGCAGCGCGAAGATCACGTCCTGCTTGCGGGCGCGGGCCACGCCTTCGGAAATCTGCAGCTGCTCGGCCACTTCCAGCAGCTTGTGCGCCGGCATGCGCTTGAGATCGCTCAGCGAATAGACCGGGAAGCCTTCCGGCACGCTCGGCATCGAGCGGGGCGTGTAGACCTCATTGCCGCCGTCACCGGACATGCCGCCGTCATCGCGTGGGCGGTTGCGGTCACGGTCGCGACGGTTGCGGAAGCGGTCACGGCGGTTGCCCTGGCCCTGACCCTGCGCATTGTGCTGGCCCTGGCGCTGCTGGCCATCGCTGTTGCGCGGCTCGCCGCCATCGTCCTGCGGACCGCTGGATGCAGCAGCCGGTCCCTCATGGCTGCCAGAGCCGGTGGCCGGTGCGGATGATTCGCTGGCCTGAGCCTGAGCCTGAGCCTGAGCCGGCGGTGCGGCGGGCAAAGGCAATGCCGGCTGGGCCGGTGCGGAGGCTGCCGGAGCGCTGGTGTCGCTGGCTTCGACGGTCTTGGCAACGCGCGGCTTGCGCACGCGCTTCTCGACGGGCGCGTCGGTGCTCCCGGTTTCGGAAGGAGTGTTCTCGGACAAGTGCTTGATTCCTCTCGCTTGGATGTGCGAGCGCCCTGCGGGGCGGCGAACTGGTTGGGAAGGGTCCGGGCTAGAACCCGACCGGAGGGTGCGGCAAGCGAATGCTGCCGGATGTCGCGACACTAACACCGCCCAGTGTGGCGGTGCAAGATGCCGGGAAACCTTGTTGGGCCGGCATATGGCAGGCCCGGAGGGGCCGGCGGCGGACAGCCGCCGGACCTTGCCGCTTGATCAGGCCAGGGCCTTGTCGATCATCTGGCTCAGCTGGCCTTTGCCGACCGCGCCGATCTGGGTGGCCTGGATCTGGCCATCCTTGAACAGCAGCAGCATCGGGATCGAGCGCACGTGATACTTCACCGCGGTGGCGCGGTTCTCGTCCACGTTGACCTTGGCGATCTTCAGCTTGCCGTCGTAGGCATCAGCGAGCTCGTCCAGAACCGGGGAAATCATCTTGCACGGGCCGCACCATTCAGCCCAGAAATCCACCAGGACCGGTTCGCCGGATTGCAGGACGGCGGTGTCGAAGTCGGCATCGCCGACGTGTAAAACCTTATCGCTCACTTTGGAGTCTCCTGGTGCAATGCGACTACCCGTGCCGGGTTGGCCGTCGCATTGCGGTAAACTGGGGCATTCGCGTAGACATACAGGGCAGGGCCCAACGTCACGCGACCCGGCGCAGGGGCCGCAGTGTGCGACGGCACCCGAATCGATGCAAGCTGCCCGGCCACCTTGGCCGGCCGGCACAACAAAGACAGAATAATGAGCGACAAACCGCTGACCGATGTGACGTTTTCCTCCTTCGACCTGCAGCCCTCGCTGGTGGCAGGCCTTGAAGGAGCTGGCTTCACCCGCTGTACCCCGATCCAGGCGCTGACCCTGCCGGTGGCCTTGCCCGGCGGCGATGTGGCCGGCCAGGCGCAGACCGGCACCGGCAAGACGCTGGCCTTCCTGGTGGCGGTGTGCAACCGCCTGCTGACCCGTCCGGCGCTGGCCGATCGCAAGCCGGAAGACCCGCGCGCGCTGATTCTGGCGCCGACCCGCGAGCTGGCGATCCAGATCCACAAGGACGCGATGAAGTTCACCGCCGACACCGGGCTGCGCTTTGCGCTGGTCTACGGCGGTGTGGATTACGACAAGCAGCGCGAGCTGCTGCAGCAGGGCGTGGACGTGATCATCGCCACCCCCGGCCGCCTGATCGACTACGTCAAGCAACACAAGGTGGTCTCGCTGCACGCCTGCGAGATCTGCGTGCTGGACGAAGCCGACCGCATGTTCGACCTGGGCTTCATCAAGGACATCCGCTTCCTGCTGCGGCGCATGCCCGAGCGCACCACGCGCCAGACCCTGCTGTTCAGCGCCACCTTGAGCCACCGTGTGCTGGAGCTGGCCTACGAGCACATGAACGAGCCGCAGAAGCTGGTGGTGGAGACCGAAAGCATCACCGCCGACCGCGTGCGCCAGCGCATCTACTTCCCGGCCGACGAGGAAAAGCTGCCGCTGCTGATCGGCCTGCTGTCGCGCAGTGAAGGCGCCCGCACCATGGTGTTCGTCAATACCAAGGTGTTTGTCGAGCGCGTCGCCCGTGCGCTGGAAAAAGCCGGTTACCGCGTCGGTGTGCTGTCCGGTGACGTGCCGCAGAAAAAGCGCGAAAGCCTGCTCAAGCGGTTCCAGGCCGGCCAGCTGGAAGTGCTGGTGGCCACCGATGTGGCCGCGCGCGGTCTGCATATTGATGGCATCAAGTACGTCTACAACTACGACCTGCCGTTCGACGCCGAAGACTACGTGCATCGCATCGGCCGCACCGCGCGTCTGGGCGAGGAGGGCGATGCGATCAGCTTCGCCTGCGAGCGCTATGCGATGGGTCTGCCGGATATCGAGGCCTATATCGAGCAGAAGATTCCGGTTGAAGCGGTGACCAGCGAGCTGATGACCGCGCTGCCGCGTCCGGAACGCGCGCCGCTGCCCGAAGGCGAGGCCGAGGAAAGCGTGGGTGCGATTTTCCGCGAGGCCCGCGAGCAGAAGGCGGCCGACGAGGCCCGTCGCGGTGGTCGTGATGGCAAGCCGGGTGGCAGCCGTGGTGCCGATGGCAAGCCGCGCCCACCGCGCAAGCCGCGCGTGGAAGGTGAGCACAAGGCAGCCGATGCCGCGCCCAGGCCGCCGCGTCCGGCCGCCGTGGAGGCGCCGTCGGCGGCCAACAGCCCGGCCGTCGAGGGTGAGCGCGCGCCGCGCAAGCGTCGCCGTCGCCGTCATGGCCGTCCGGTCGAAGGTGCCGAAGGCGCGACCACCACGGCGCCGCCGAGCAATGGTCCCACCCAGGTGCCGGCCAAGCCGATGCGCACGGCGGGCAACGAGGCCGATTCGTTCCTGACCCGGCTGGGCCGCAAGATCCGCCGCATGTTGTCGGGCAGCTGATCGCCGTGGTCTCCGCGCCGCCTCGCAGTGGGGCGGCGCACGCGGGCCGCGCTCCGGCATAATCGCCGCATGAGCGTCCTGCGTTTTGACAATGTCACTAAACACTATGCCGGTGGCCATCCGGCGCTGGTGGATGTCAGCTTCGAGGTGGCTGCCGGCGAAATGCTGTTCGTCACCGGGCATTCGGGGGCAGGCAAAAGCACCCTGCTCAAGCTGATCCACCTGAGCGAGCGCCCCACGCGCGGAGCGGTTTTGTTCGCTGAGCGCAATCTGCTGAAGGTGCGCGGCGGCAAGGTCGCCCTGCACCGGCGCCAGGTCGGCGCGGTCTATCAGGATCACCGCCTGCTGACCGACCGCAGCGTCGGCGAGAACGTCGCCTTGCCGTTGATTCTGCGCGGTGATCGTCGCGCCGATGCGGACAAGCGCGTGCGCTCGGTGCTGGAGCGGATGGGCCTGGGGCATCGCGAGAAGGCCCTGCCCACGCAGCTGTCGGCCGGTGAGCAACAGCGCGTGGGCATCGCCCGCGCGATCGTGGCCGAACCCAGGCTGCTGGTGGCCGATGAGCCGACCGGCAATCTGGATCCGGCACTGGCGGCGGAAATCATGACCTTGTTCGCCGAACTGCCGGCGCGTGGCACCAGCGTGCTGGTGGTCAGCCATGACCTGGCCCTGCTCAAACAGATGCGCAAGCGCGTGTTGATCCTCGATCACGGCCGTCTGGTCGATGACATTTCGCCGCAGGACCTGGCCGAATGAGCGTGAGTACCCCCAACAAGCCCGCCAACAGCGCAGTGGCCGCGCCCTCGCGGCTGGGGATCTGGATCAGCCATCACCTGCACAGTGTGGTGTTCAGCCTCGGGCGTGCACTGCGCAAGCCCTGGGCGACCCTGCTGACGGTGGCGGTCATGGCGCTGGCATTGGCATTGCCGCTGGGCCTGTCCATCGCCCTGGACAACCTCAAGCATTTTTCCGGCAGCGTGCAGCAGTCGCGCGACATCAACCTGTTCCTGAAGCCGGATCTGGATGCAGCCGCCACGCAGGCCGTGGTGCAGTCGCTGCGCGGCAACGCCGATGTGGCGCAGGTGGTGGTGCGTTCGCCCGATGAAGGATTGGCCGAGCTGCGCCACAGCGCCGGGCTGGGCGAGGCGATCGATGCGCTGGGCGACAATCCGTTGCCGACCTTGCTGATCGTCACCCCCGCCCATGGCGATGATGCGGCGTTGGCCAAGTCACTGGAGGCGCTGCCGCAGGCCGATCTGGTCCAGCACGATGCGCTGTGGCGGCAACGGCTGGACGGCTGGCTGGGCTTCGGCGCGCGGCTGGTGCAGGTGCTGTCGCTGCTGCTCGGGCTGGGCGCGGCGCTGGTGGTCGGCAATACCGTGCGGCTGGATATCCAGGCCCGCCGCGAGGAGATCGGCGTGCTGCAGCTGCTCGGCGCCAGTGACGGCTTCATCCGCCGCCCGTTTGTCTATCTGGGCGCATGGTACGGACTGGGTGCCGGGCTGGTCGCGCTGGCGCTGATCGGCGTCTGCGGGCTGGCGCTGCGGCCGCCGCTGGCTGCGCTTTCTCAAAGTTATGGCAGCCCGTTCGTGCTGCATGGGCTGGATCTGTTCCATTCGGTGATGGTGCTGGTGGCGACGACGATCCTGGGTTGGCTGGGGGCATGGCTGGTGACCGGCCACTTCCTCAGGCAGACTCGCCCGACCGAAACCTGAGGCCCGCATGCGAGCGCAAGAACTTAAACATCTGATCAGTGACGCCCCGCGGGTGATGGTGGTCGATGGTTCCAAGCTGGTCCGCCGGCTCATTTCCGATGTGCTCAAGCGCGAGCTGCCGGATGTGGATGTCATCGGCTGCGCGAGCATCGCCGAGGCCCGCGAGGCATTGGCCGCCGGCCCGGTGCATCTGGTCACCACGTCGCTGGCGTTGCCCGATGGCGATGGCCTGGCGTTGGCGCGCAGCGTGCGCGAAACCGCGGCGCAGGCGTATGTGCCGGTGATCGTGGTCTCCGGCGATGCCCAACAGCATCTGGAGCAGCGCCGTTTCACCGAGTTCGTCACCGACTATTTCGACAAATCGCTGGGCCACGAGGCATTGGCGACCTTCATCCGCGGCTATGTGCAGCCTGAGCCGGTGCCCGGCGCCACTGTGCTGTACGTGGAAGACAGCCGGGTGGTGGCCGAGGCGACCAAGCGCATGCTCGAACGCCACGACCTGCAGGTGGTGCATGTGCTTACCGCCGAGGACGCGTTCTCGCTGCTGACGGCCGAATCGCTGGGCCGCACCGTGCGTCGCATCGACCTGGTGCTGACCGACGTCACCCTCAAGGGCGAGCTCAACGGGGGCGACGTGGTCGAGCGCATCCGCGTCGATTTCGGCTATGGCAAGCGCCGTCTGCCGGTGCTGGTGATGACCGGCGACAGCAATCCGCACAACCAGTCGGCGCTGCTGCAGTCCGGTGCCAATGATCTGGTGCAGAAACCGGTGGAAGAACGCCTGCTGGTGACCAAGGTGCTGTTCCAGCTGCGACTGGCACGGCTTTCCCAGCCGGTCGTGGTGCTGTGAGCGAAGCGGCATCTGCGCAGATCCAGCTTGAATCCAGCTGGAAGGCCAGGATCGGCGACTGGCTGCTGCGCCCGGACATGCGCGAGCTGGCCGCGTTCCTGCGCCAGCGCAAGGCCGCCGGCGCGCAGGTGTTTCCCCCCGGGCCGCAGATCTTCGCCGCGTTCGAGGCCACGCCGTTCGAGCAGGTCAAGGTGGTGGTGCTGGGGCAGGACCCGTATCACGGCTATGGCCAGGCCCATGGCCTGAGCTTTTCGGTGCCGCCGGGCGTGCCGGTGCCGCCCTCGCTGCTCAACATCTATAAAGAGATCGAGACCGATCTGGGCATTCCGCGCCCGGACCACGGCTGTCTGTTGCCGTGGGCGCGCCAGGGCGTGCTGCTGCTCAACGCCGTGCTCACGGTGGAAGAGGGCAAGGCCGGCGCGCACCAGGGCCGCGGCTGGGAAGGATTCACCGATCACGTGGTGGATGTGCTCAACCGCGAGCGCGAGGGGCTGGTATTCCTGCTGTGGGGCGCCTACGCCCAGCAGAAGGGCAAGGTCATCGACACCCGCCGCCACCGCGTGCTCAAGGCGCCGCACCCGTCGCCGTTGTCGGCGCATCGCGGCTTCCTCGGCTGCCGTCACTTCTCCCAGGCCAATGACTACCTGCAGCGGCGCGGGCTGGGCCCGGTCGACTGGGGTCTGCCATCGCGCCAGATGCTGGAAGCCGGGTTCACTGCTGTCTGAATCTCCTTGATGCCTGTCATATCGCGGTGGCGTTGGCTTTGCTACGGTAGGACCTGTTGGAATGCTCCTGCGTCGCGGTCGCCCATTCAGCTTTTACTGTGAATTCTGCGACAAAAACAGAACGCTGGAACTTTTTCTGTACTCAGCAGTCCAATAGTCCGACTGCTAAGATGAGGTCCTATGAGCCAGAACACCTCTACTGCCCTTGTGGCAAACAATCTCCCGATTCCCAGCGCGCTCGGTTCGCTGGACGCCTATATCGGTGCCGTGCACCAGATCCCGGTGCTGTCGGTCGATGACGAGCAGGAACTGGCGCGCCGTTTCCGTGACGAGCAGGATCTGGATGCGGCCCGCGAGCTGGTGCATTCGCACCTGCGCTTCGTCGTGCATGTGGCCCGCGGCTACAACGGTTACGGCCTGCAGCTGGGCGACCTGATCCAGGAAGGCAATATCGGCCTGATGAAGGCGGTCAAGCGCTTCGACCCGGACATGGGTGTGCGCCTGGTGTCCTTCGCGGTGCACTGGATCCGTGCCGAGATGCACGAGTTCATCCTCAAGAACTGGCGCATCGTCAAGGTCGCCACGACCAAGGCGCAGCGCAAGCTGTTCTTCAACCTGCGCAAGTCCAAGACCCGCTTGGGCTGGATGAACGCGGCTGAAGTCAGCGCGGTGGCCAAGGACTTGAACGTGTCCGAGCGCGAAGTGATGGAAATGGAATCGCGCCTGTCCGGCCGTGACATCGGTTTTGATGCGCCGACGGACGAGGACAACGACCACGCGCCGCCGTCACCGGCCGCCTATCTGGTCGCCCGCGAGGAAGACCCGTCGCAGGCCTACGAGCGCGAGGACAGCGAAGACAACCAGATGCAGCTTTTGCGCGAAGGTCTGGCCAAGCTGGACCAGCGTTCGCGTGACATCATCGCCCGCCGCTGGCTCGATGCCGACAGCAAGGTGACGCTGCAGGAGCTGGCCGACGAGTACGGTGTGTCGGCAGAGCGTATCCGCCAGATCGAGGCCAATGCGCTGAAAAAGATGAAGGCGTTGTTCGCCGCCTGATCGGCGCGATATCGCTGTGAAAAGGCAACGGCCCGGGACTTCCGGGCCGTTGCCGTTTTCGCCGGTTGTGAGCCGCATGCCGATGCCCGCGGTTTACGGCGGGGCATCGGTATGCGGCCGATCGCCGGCATGCATCCCGGCGCTCGGCGGTGTGGCTTCTTCTCCGGCACCGCTGTCGGCATCGCCGAAGATGATCCGCGCGCCACGCTGGTAGCTCCAGTACGCCACCGCCCAGTTCAACAGCACCACCAGCCGGTTGCGGAAGCCGATCAGGAACACCACGTGTGCCGCCAGCCAGAACCACCACGCCAGCACGCCCGACAGCTGCAGCCGGCCCAGATGTACGATGGCGGCCATGCGCCCGATCGTGGCCAGGTTGCCCTGGTCGCGGTAGCGGAAAGGCGCCGGTGCCGGCGCATGGCGCAGTCGCGCCTGGATGACCGTGGCCAGGTAGCGGCCCATCTGCTTGGCCGCCGGTGCCACGCCGGGAACCGGACGGCCATCGTCCTGCTGGATTGCCGCCAGATCCCCGGCGACGAAGATCTCCGGATGGCCGGGGACGGTCAGGTCCGGCTGCACCCGTACGCGCCCGGCGCGGTCCAGCGGTACGTCCAGGGTCCGTGCCAGCGGCGAGGCGGCCACGCCGGCGGCCCAGACCACCGTGCGGGCCGGAATATGGGTGTCGCCCCACGTGAAGCCGTGGTCATCGATTGAGGTGACGGCGGTGCCGGTGAGTACCTCCACGCCGAGCTTCTCCAGCTGCCGCCGCGCCTTGAGCGAGAGCACTTCCGGAAAGCTGGACAGCACCCGTGGCCCGGCTTCGACCAGGCGGACCTTGGCCGCGGCCGGGTCGATGTGGCGGAACTCGTTCTTCAGGGTGTGGCGGGCGATTTCGGCCAGGGTGCCGGCCAGCTCGACGCCGGTGGGGCCGCCGCCGACGATGGCGAAACTCAGCCAGGCGGCCTTGCGCGCCGGGTCCGGTTCGGCCTCGGCACGTTCGAAGGCCAGCAGCAGTTTGCGGCGCAGCGCCAGCGCGTCGTCGAGGGTCTTCAGTCCGGGCGCGTCGCCGGCCCATTCGTCATGGCCGAAGTAGGCGTGGGTGGCGCCGCAGGCCACGACCAGCAGGTCGTAGCCGATCCGGCTGCCATCGCCCAGCCGCACCTGTCGGGCCTGCCTGTCGATCGCCACCACCTCGCCCAGCCGGACCTCGGCATTGTGCTGGCGGCCCAGGATGTGGCGCAGTGGTGCGGCGATATCGGGGGCCGACAGTCCGGCGGTGGCCACCTGGTACAGCAGCGGCTGGAACAGGTGGTGGTTGCGGCGGTCGATCAGGCTGATCCGCAGCGCTGCACCGGCCAGCGCACGGGTGGCCCATAAACCGGCAAAGCCGCCGCCGATGACCACAAGATGGGGAACGCGCGACATGCAGGACTCCGGTCGGGGCCGGCGGACCGGCCGGGTGGGAACGACAGTCACTGGCGATCATCGCACTGATGGGGCGTGAACCGGCGATGGTCGATACTCGGGGGCCGTCCATTGCCGTGGAGCAGCGCCGTGTCCGACCCTGAAAAGCGTATCGCCGTGTTGATCGATGCCGACAACGCGCCGGCATCGAAGATCGATGAAATCCTGGTCGAGGTGGCCGCGTTCGGTGTGGCCAATGTGCGCCGCGCCTATGGCGACTGGAAGAATCCGCGGCTCAAGGGCTGGGAGAGCGTGCTGCACGAGTTCGCGATCCGGCCGATCCAGCAGTTCGCCTATTCCAAGGGCAAGAACGCCTCGGACATGGCGATGGTGGTGGATGCGATGGACCTGCTGTACGCGCGCAACCTGGACGGCTTTGCCATCGTCTCCAGCGATGCGGATTTCACCCCGCTGGTGATGCGCCTGCTGACCGACGGGGTGAAGGTCTATGGTTTTGGCGAGCAGAAGACGCCACTGGCCTTCGTCAACGCCTGTTCCAAGTTCACCTACCTGGAAGCGCTGGGCAATGACGAACCGGAGCCGGTGATCACCACGGCGCACACCGCGGCGCCGGCGGAGGCTGAAGCCACCGGCGATCCGGCACCGGCAGCACCGATCACGCCACGGCCGGGCAACGAGCTGCGCGGTGACAGCCGCCTGCTCAATCTGCTGCGCGGTGCGATCGATGCGGCCGCCGATGACCAGGGCTGGGCCAAGCTCAGTGCGGTGGGCAACCAGATCGCCAACCGCGCCTCGTTCGATTCGCGCAATTACGGCTACCGCAAGCTCAGTGATCTGCTGACGGCGGTGGGCCTGTTCGAGCTGAAGAAGGAAGGCAAGACCAGCTCGGTGCGGGTGCTGCCGCGCAAGGGCGCGCGCTGAACGCCGGCATGAGGGAGCCGCTCACACCACGGGAGGGACCCAGATGCTGAAAATCTGGGGACGGCGCAATTCCAGCAACGTGCGCAAGGTGCTGTGGTGTGCCGAGGAGATCGGCCTGCCCTATGAATCGATCGAGGTCGGCGGCGCCTTTGGCGGCACGCATACGGCCGCATACCGGGCGATGAATCCCAACGGCCTGGTGCCGGTGATCGAGGATCACGGCCTGCCGCTGTGGGAATCGAACACCATCGTGCGCTATCTGGCCGCGCGCTATGCGTTGGGCAGCCTGTATCCGGAAGAGGTGGCCGAACGCGCGCAGAGCGAGAAGTGGATGGACTGGACCAGCTCGAGCTTCGCGGTGGCCTTCCGCGACCTGTTCTGGGGCGTGGTGCGTACCGCGCCGGCCGATCGCGATGAATTGCGGATCGCCGCCGCGCTGCTGCGCTGTGGCGAGCTGCTGGCGCTGGCCGATGCCGAACTGTCACAGCGGCCATGGCTGTCGGGCGAGCGCTTCGCGATGGGCGATATCCCGCTGGGGGCCTTCGCCTATGCGTGGTTCCAGATGCCCATCCAGCGCCCGGAGCTGCCGCATCTGGCCGCCTGGTATGCGC
This sequence comes from Stenotrophomonas sp. STEN014, assembly GCF_056760315.1. Classification (NCBI taxonomy): domain Bacteria; kingdom Pseudomonadati; phylum Pseudomonadota; class Gammaproteobacteria; order Lysobacterales; family Lysobacteraceae; genus Stenotrophomonas; species Stenotrophomonas sp. STEN014. The sequence goes on from NZ_JBRREN010000003.1 coordinate 93,583, forward strand.
GGCTGCAGCAGCGCCCGGCCTATCGGACCGCGGTGATGACGCCGCTGACGTAAGCGCCCGGGCGCACCGTATCGATCGGCACGCGGCCCGCGGCAGGCGATCGGCAAAAAAAACAGCCGCGCTGGAGCCAGCGCGGCTGTCGGGTGTTGCAGGTCACGCACCCGAGGGTACGGGAGCCGGGGCTTAGAACTTGAAGTTCAGGCCCAGGTACAGCTGGCGGCCGGTGTAGCTGTTGGACAGCAGGCGCGCCTTGGTGTCGTTGCCCAGGTGCACGCGCTGTTCGGACTTGGTGGCGTTCAGTACCGAGGCGGTCACCGTCAGGTCCTCGCGGATGTTGTAGGCCGCGTTGAGGTCCAGCTGGTCGTACGGCTCGGAGTAGGAGGTGAAGCCGTTGTTGAGGCCACCGACGATTTCACCACGGCGGTTGTACGAGGCACGCGCGAGGAACTTGCTGTTCTCGTAGAACACGGTGAAGTTGGCCTGGTTCTTGGCGCTGCCCACCAGCGGCGAGGAGCCGATGTTCTCGCCGTCGATCTCCACCGAAGCCAGGTTGGTGTCGTTGTAGGTGTAGTTGGCCTGGAAGCCCAGACCGAAATCGAAGGTGTACTGGCCGTACGCTTCGATACCCTGCGAGACGCCATCACGGCCGTTGGCCTGTGTGGAGTAGTTCTGCACGGTCACCGTCTGGCCGTCGACCGACATCTGCAGGTCACGCACCACCGGCACGGTGAAGTTCTTCACATCCTTGCGGAACACGCCCAGACCGGCCACGGCGCCCGGCTGGAAGTACCACTCCACGCTCAGGTCGTACTGGATGGCTTCAAACGGATCCAGGCCCTTGTTGCTGCCCGAACCGTACCAGCCCGGGTTCGGCGCGCCGCCGGCGACGCGACGGTCGTTGCTGTACTCCTCCGAGTAGTAGGTCAGGCCGCCCGGGTAGGCGATGGAGGTGTAGCTCGGACGGGCGATGACCTTGGAGGCGGCGCCACGCAGCACCACGTTGTCGGTCATGTCCCAGGCGATGTTGAAGCTGGGCAGGATGTCGGTGTAGGTCTTGTCCAGCGAGGCCATCACGTAGCTCTTCTCGCGGGCCAGCGCGTCGGGCAGACGCACAAAACCGCTTTCGCAGGTGTGACCGACCAGGCCGGCGGCGGCCGGATCGGTACAGGCCATCGGCGCACCGCTGGCGTTGTCGGCGAAATAGTCGTTGAAACGCTCGACCGAATCGCTCGACTCGGCGTGCTGCTTGGTGCGGGCCACGCGCAGGCCGACGTTGCCGCGCAGGCGCTCGGTACGGAAGTTGGCCTGGAAGTAGCCGGAGTTGACCTTCTCTTCGACGTTGTAGACGAAGTCCGACTCGCGGCGGTTGTGCATGCCGCCGTACTTGTTGTTCAGGTACTCGATGTAGGCCGGGTAGTTGATGCCCGGGAAGATGTTGGCGTCAAAACCACCGGCGATGTTGCCGATCGGCTTGGACAGGAAGAAGCCCGGCTGGGCGTCGCCGGCGGTCGGATCACAGCCCGCCTGGTAGCGGTTGTCGTCGTAGTTGCTCGGATCGGTACCCGGGCACACCCAGTAGGTGTTGCCGGTGTTGCGGTGGATCTTGCTGTCGCTGTACTTGGTGCCGAACTGGATCGAATCCAGCCAGCCGGCCTCGAACAGCTTGGTGAAGTCGGCCTGGAAGTGGTTCTGCTCCATGCTCGTCTGCATCCACGACGAATCGGTCGAGCCGGTGTCCATCTCGGCCACGCCCGCCATCAGCTGGTCCTGCAGGTCCGGCGAGAACTGCACCGACGGGGTGCCGGTGATGTCCCAGGAGGTGAACTGGTTGCCGGCCTGCCACTGGCCATCGACCTTGCGGCGCGGCTTGGCGGCGGTGCGGAAGCTCATCGACGGACCACCCTCGGACCAGGTGCGGCCGCCACCGAAGCTGGCCTTCCACAGCGTGCTGATGTCCCAGTCGATGGACAGGTCGGCGGTCTGCGACAGCGCCTTCTCGCGGCTGTAGGTGCCGGTCAGCTGCGGGGTCGGCACGGTGCAGTCGTCCGGACCCCAGCCGCCGCCCGGCAGGCCAGCGGCCGCCGCCTGGTCTTCGCTGCAGATGTAGGTCTTGCCGGCCAGCTTCTCGTACTCGGCGCCGGTGACGATGGTGCCGCTCGGATCCAGGGTGAAGCCGTTGAGCAGGCGGCCGGTTTCCCAGTTGCCGTCACCGGCCACGCGCGCCAGGTTCCATTCCGGCACCTTGAGCATGTTCTGGGTGTAGTTGCCTTCCAGCTCGAAGCGGAAGTAGTTGGCGGTCATGGTGACGTTGTCGACCGGCTTGAACTGGAACGTCAGCTGGCCGCCGGTGCGTTCACGCTTCTCGTCCTTGACCGCGAAGTTGACCGAGGTCGGCATGAAGAAGCCGGAGTAGTGGCCGCCGTTCTGGTCATAGATGCCCGAGGCGCCCCAGAACTTGGAGGCATCCGGCAGCGGGTTGCCGTTGACGTCGACCGGCGGATGCTTGGTGGTGCCGCGCTGGTTCCAGACGAAGTCGTTGATGATGTTGCCGTTGGCATCGACACGGTCGCTGTACCACTGCCAGTCTTCGGTGCTGACTTCCATGCTGCGATTGTTGCGGTTCTGCTTGGTCGCGCCGACCAGCACGCCGAAACGCTCGTCATCGCTGTGCCAGGAGTACATCGCCGAGGCCTGCGGGTCGACGCCGCTGCTGGTATCGGAGGAGGTGTACTCGACCGAGGCGAAGCCGGAGTTGGCTTCCATGTCCAGCGGACGGCGGGTGCGCAGGATCACGGTGCCGCCGATGCCGCCTTCGTCGATGCGGGCTTCCGGGGTCTTGTACAGCTCGGCGGCCGAGAGCATGTTCGACGGCAGCAGGGTGTAGTTGAACGAGCGCGAGGCTTCGTTGTTGGTTTCCGAGGAGGCGACGAAGTTGCCGTTGAGCTGGGTCAGGGTCAGGTCCGAGGCCAGGCCGCGCACGCTGACGTTCTTGCCCTCGCCACCGCTGCGGCTGATGATCACGCCCGGCACGCGCTGCAGCGCGTCGGCCACGTTCTTGTCCGGGAACTTGCCCACATCTTCGGCGGTGATCACTTCGACCACGGCGTTGGCGTCGCGCTTCTGCTCCAGGCTCTTCTCGATCGCGTAGCGGTAGCCGGTGACGGTGACGCTGTCGAGCGTGGTGGCATCGGCCGCGGCGTCCTGTGCGAACGCGCTGGCCGGCACCATGGCTACGGCAAACAGTGCGGTGGCGATCGCCGCGGACAATGCGTCGCGGCTGTGCAGCAGTGATTTGTGTTTCATGGCGCTCTCTCCCTCTCCTGGATTGAATTCGGTGTCTGTGTAAAGAATTTTTATCGATCTAAAATTTCGAGGGAAAACAGCGCGGTGAAGCCGCCGCGTTCGGCCCGGATGACGGTGGTGCCGGACGTGGCGGTTCCCTGAAATTTTTCGATCGGTAGTGACTTGTCGATTTGGATCGATCTAAACTATTGGTGGTAGATTTTTTAGCACAGCCCTTTGCTGTGTGCATGCTGCTGCGCAATAAGGCGGCAATGATCGTTGCCGCGCGGCGCGTTGTCCATTGCCGAAATGGCCGGGTCGGGGCGGAAATGCGCAAGCCCTGCCGGGCCGGGAATCGGCAAGCGCCGGACGGGCGGCGGCGCCCGTCGTCGCGGCGGGATGTTGCGCCGCAGAATGCAAATACGGGAATTGCGCGGTTTACTTGGATCGATCTAAATTCATCAGGGTCTGAATCTGGAGCGATGCAAACGCAGTCACGGCTGTCTGCGGCGGCACTGTTTCATGCTTGGTTTCCCTGTCTGATCAACACGTTGCTTGCTTTACAGGTTCGTGTGATGACGCTTTTCCAGTCCCGGTGATGCCGGTGTTGGGCGGTGCCGTTGCGGGCCTGATCCGTTTACTGATCCCGGCACTCTCTCCATCCCCCGATGGGTCGGGTATCAGCGGCCCGGTTCGCCGGGCCACCCTTTTTGCCGTACCGACATCGACCCACAGGATCCACACATGAGCCGATCGCCGCTTGCCCCCCTCGACCGTTCCGCCCGTCGCCGCGTTGCCGGTGTCGCCTGCCTGCTGGCGCTGTCGTTCGCGCCGCTGCTGCAGGCCGCGCCCACCGCGCTGGAGCGCGAGGTCAACACCTTCATCGGCAGCAAGGATGACGGCAACACGTTCCCGGGCGCATCGGCGCCGTTTGGTCTGATCCAGGTCAGCCCGATCGGCAGCCACTATTCCGGCTGGCGCTATGACGACGAGAAGATCCGCGGCTTCGGCCACTCGTTCATCTCCGGCGCCGGTTGCTGGGAGCAGGGCGGCCAGGTTTCCATGCTGCCGGTGACCGGCACGATCGGCCCCGGGGGCGATTTCGACACCGCCGATGCCAAGAGCTTTGACCACAGGAAATACGCCTCGACCTACAGCCACGACGGCGAGATCGGCCAGGCCGGCTACTACAAGGTCCGCCTGACCAGCTACGGCGGCATCGACGTGGAAACCACCGCGCGTACCCGCGCCGCCGCCGAGCGTTACACCTTCGCCGCCGGGCAGAAGGAAGGCCAGGTGCTGGTCAACGTCGGCCAGGCCAACGAGCGCCATTCGGTGATCGGCAGCGTGATCGATGTGGTCGGCGACCGCGTGGTGGAAGGCAAGCTGGTCACCAAGAGCTTCTGCGGCGGCCACCAGTACACTACCTGGTTCCGGGTCGAGTTCGACCGCCCGTTCAAGGCCCATGGTACCTGGGGCGAGGCCGGCGGCCTGCCGGGCGCGCGCCACAGCATGGAAGGCGAGGCCAAGCCCAACGGCGCCTGGCTGAGCTTCGATCTGGCCGACGGCCGCGCGGTCACCGCCACCACCGCGATCTCGCACGTCGATGCCGAAGGCGCGCGCAACAACCTGCGTGCCGATGGCATGCAGGGCGGCAAGCTGATCGGTTTCGACCGCATGCGCGAGATGTCGCAGCAGCAGTGGCGCCAGCAGCTGGCCGGGGTCAAGGTCGAAGGCGGCAGCCAGGACGACCGCACCGTGCTGTACACCGCGCTGTACCACGCGCTGCTGCAGCCGATGACCGGCAGCGATGCCGATGGTCGCTACCGTGGCTATGACGATGCGATCCATCGCGCCGACGGCTGGACCTACTACGAGTACTTCTCGCTGTGGGATACCTACCGTTCGCAGAACCAGTGGCTGGCGCTGACCCAGCCGCAGGTGGCCCGCGACATCGGCCGCACCGTGCTGGCGATCAACGAACAGGGCGGCTGGCTGCCGCGCTGGGGCTACGCCAACTTCGAAACCAACATCATGACCGGCGACCCGGTCACCCCGTTCCTGGTGGACCTGTGGCGCTTTGGTGCGCTCAAGGGCCGCGAGAACGAGGCGTGGGACGCGCTGCGCCGCAACGCCTTCGAGATGCCGCCGATCAATTCGCGCATGGCCGGCCGTTCGGGCAACGCCAGCTACCAGGCCGAGGGTTACGTGGCCTACGACCGCGCCTTCCCCTCCAAGGGTATGGACGTGGATCCGCACCACGGCGGCTCGGCGACGCTGGAATACGCGCTGGCCGACTGCTCGCTGGCGCACATGGCCGACCGTCTGGGCCATGACGCCGACGCGGCGCTGCTGCGCGAACGCGGGCGCAACTGGCGCAAGGTGTGGGATGCCACGGTGCGCGACGAGGACACCGGTTTCAGCGGTTTCCCCCGCCCGCGTGGCGAGGACGGCAACTGGTACACGCCCTCCAACGGCCACTACAGCCCGCGCTCGCAGCACGGCTTCCATGAGGGCACCGGCTGGCAGTACCAGTGGCTGGCGCAGCAGGACGTGCCGGGTCTGGTCGAGGCGATGCATGGCCGCGAGCAGGCCGGCAAGCGCCTGGATGCGTTCTTCGCCTATGACGAACTGCTCAAGGCCCCGCTGACCGCCGCGCGCAAGGAATGGGTGGTCGGCCCCTACAGCTACTACAACCAGTTCCGCTACAACCCCAACAACGAGCCGGACCTGCATGCCCCGTGGATGTACACGCTGATCGGCCAGCCGTGGAAGACCGCCACCGTGGTGCGCGCCGCGCAGCAGCTGTTCACCAACGCGCCCAACGGCGTGACCGGCAATGACGACCTGGGCACGATGTCGGCGTGGTACCTGTTCAGCGCGCTGGGCCTGTACCCGGCGGTGCCGGGCAGCGGCGAGTTCCTGCTGCACACCCCGCGTTTCAGCAAGGCGCAGATCGCCCTGGGCAACGGCCGCACCCTGAACCTGCTGGCGCCGGGCGCCGATGGTCGCGCGCTGCAGTACATCCAGAGTGTGCAGGTCGATGGCAAGCCGCAGCCGGCCGTGTGGCTGGACTGGGAGCGCCTGCAGCGCGGCGGCACGGTGACGTTCGAACTGGGCGCGCAGGCACCGGAACAGGGCTGGGGCACGGCCGTTTCCGACCTGCCGGTCTCGTTCTGCGCCGCACCGGGCAGCGTCCTGAAGTGAGCCGCCGGGTCGCCACAACCGGAGGACGGGGCACGGCCGCGACAGGTCGTGTTCAGGATCCTATAGGCTTGGCGCTCCCTGCCACCCCCGCGGACACGATGAACGACTCTCCTTCCGGCGCCAGCAGCGGCGCCCGCAAAGCCGGCCAGCGCGCCGTCACCGTCACCGACATCGCCCAGGCGGTGGGGGTGTCGCGGGCGACGGTGTCGCTGGTGCTGCGTGGCAGTCCGCTGGTCAATGTGGACACCCGTGCCAAGGTGGAGGCCGAACTGCGCCGCCAGCGTTACGTCTACAACCGCACCGCGGCCAATCTGCGCCGGCGCACCTCGTCCTCGATCGCGCTGGTGATCAACGACCTGTCCAATCCGTTCTTCGCCGAGTTCGCCTCCGGGGTGGACGAGGCGCTGGGTGACAAGGGCTATGTGACCCTGCTGGGCAGCACCGGCGAATCGCCCAAACGGCAGCAGGCGGTGCTGAGCACGCTGATGGAACACACCCCGACCGGGCTGATCCTGTCCCCGGCCGAAGGCAGCGATACCGCCCAGCTGCAGCAGGTGCTGGGCGTCAATGCCAACGTGCTGCTGTTCAACCGCGAACTGCCCGGCGCCGCGTGGGATTTCCTCACCCTGGACAACCGGCAGGGCGCCTACCTGGCGACCCGCCATCTGATCGAACAGGGGCACCGCGACATCGCGTTTTTCGGTGGCCATGGCGCCTCCAGCTCCTGCGCCCAGCGCCGTCTGGGCTACCAGCAGGCGCTGGCCGAAGCCGGATTGCCGGCGCGTCCGCACTGGCTGATCGAATCGGCACCGAACCGGCTGGAAGCGGCCGAACGCACCGGCGAGCTGTTCGAAGGCTCGGACAAACCCACGGCGGCGGTCTGCTACAACGACACCGTGGCGCTGGGACTGATGCTGGGCCTGACCTCGCGCGGTATCCGTCCCGGTACCGATTTCGCGGTGACCGGTTTTGACGATATCTCCGAGGCGGCCGTGGCTGTGCCGCCGCTGACCACCTTGACTGCCGATCCGCGCGAACGTGGCCGCCAGGCCGCGGCGTTGCTGCTGCAGCGTCTGGACACCCCCGACGCGGCACCGATGCGCACCGTGGCCCCGGTGCAGCTGCGTGTGCGCGAAAGCAGCGCAGCGCGTTTGACCTGATCCCTTTCCTTTCCCGTCATCAACCCGCAGAGGCGCTTACCGCATGCCGATTCCATCAACACCGCTGCCGTCCAGGGCATCGTCCGCGCCCGTGGTCAACACGCGGATGGCCTTGTGGGTGGCCACCAGCATCTTCTTCATGTGGGGCTTTCTCACCTGCCTCAATGACATCCTGATCCCGCACCTGAAGGCGGTGTTCGAACTGAACTACGCCCGCGCGATGCTGGTGCAGTTCACCTTCTTCGGCGCGTACTTCCTGATGTCGCTCCCGGCCGGGCGGCTGGTCGCGCGGCTGGGCTACAAGCAGGGCATCGTCGCCGGTCTGGTGATCGCCGGGATCGGCGCGCTCGGCTTCTGGCCGGCGGCGGAACTGCGCATCTACGGCGCCTTCCTCGGCGCGCTGTTCGTGCTGGCCACCGGCATCACCGTGCTGCAGGTGGCTGCCAACCCGTATGTCGCGCTGCTCGGGCCCGAGCGCACCGCCTCCAGCCGGCTGACCCTGGCGCAGGCGCTGAACTCGCTGGGCACGGCGATCGCGCCGATCTTCGGTGGCCTGCTGATCCTGGGCAACACCGTCAAGAGCGCCGACGAGCTGGCCGTGCTGCCGCTGGCCGAACAGGTCGCCTACCGCACCGCCGAAGCACAATCGGTGCAGGGCCCGTACCTGGGTCTGGGTATCGCGCTGTTTGCCCTGGCGCTGTTCGTGTTCCTGTTCCGCCTGCCGGCATTGACCGAGAACAGCGAGCAGGCCGACAGCGCTCGCCACAGCTACGGCGACGCGCTGCGCCATCGGCACCTGCTGTTCGGCGTACTGGCTATCTTCTTCTACGTCGGCGCCGAAGTGTCCATCGGCAGCTTCCTGGTCAACTACCTGTCGCTGCCCAACATCGGCGGTTTCAGCGAACAGGAAGCCACCCACTACGTGTCGCTGTACTGGACCATGGCGATGGTCGGCCGCTTCGCCGGCTCGGCGCTGCTGGTGCGGTTCTCGCCGCGCAAGCTGCTGGCCCTGTTCGCGCTGGTCAACGTGGGCCTGCTGGCCCTGACCATGGGCAGCCAGGGCAAGGTCGCGCTGTACTCGGTGGTGGCCACCGGCCTGTTCAACTCGATCATGTTCCCGACCATCTTCGCGCTCGGCATCGAGCGTCTGGGGCCGCTGACCAACAAGGCGTCCAGCCTGCTGATCATGGCCATCGTCGGTGGCGCGCTGGTGCCGTTCCTGCAGGGCCTGCTGGCCGACCGCATCGGCGTGCACCATTCCTTCGTATTGCCGTTGCTGTGCTACGGCTATGTCATTTTCTACGGCCTGGTCGGTTCCCGCTCCAGTGTCGGCAACAGCCAGGGAGGCTGAGGCCAGATGGGCAAGATTGTTTGTTTCGGCGAAATTTTGATCGATCTACTAGCGCAGCCGCCGGCCTCGCCGGAGACCCCGCGCGCGTTCCTGCAGTACGCCGGTGGCGCGCCCGCCAACGTCGCCGTTGCGGCGGCCAAGCTCGGTGCCAGCAGCCATTTCGCGGGCATGGTGGGGCGTGACATGTTTGGCGACTTCCTGGTGGAAAGCCTGGTCGAAGCCGGGGTGCAGACCGACTGCATCGTGCGCACCGACGCGGCCAAGACCGCGCTGGCGTTTGTCGCGCTGGACGCCCATGGCGAGCGCAGCTTCAGCTTCTACCGCCCGCCGGCGGCGGATCTGCTGTTCCGCAGCGAGCACTTCACCGCGGCCTGCTTCGACGACACCGCCTGCTTCCACGCCTGCTCCAACAGCCTGACCGAGCCGGCCATCGCCGAGGCGACCTTCGCCGGCATGGATCGCGCCCGCGCCGCCGGTGCGGTGGTCAGTCTGGACCTGAACCTGCGTCCGGCGCTGTGGCCGGCCGAGGTCGATCCGACCCCGTGGCTGTGGCAGGCGCTGGAACGCGCCGACCTGATCAAGCTCTCGCGCGAGGAACTGGACTATCTGGCGCAGCCGCTCGGCGCCGACGGCGATGCGCAGGTGCTCAAGCGTCTGCTCGCCGCACAGGCGCGCTGGGTGATCGTCACCGATGGCGCCGGCGCATTGCGCTGGTACACGCGCGAGGATCAGGGCGTGGTGCCGAGCTTCACCGTGAAGACGGTCGACACTACCGCGGCCGGTGACGCCTTTGTCGGCGGCGTGCTGTTCGGCCTGACCGAGCGTGGCGGGGCCGGCAGCGGCTTTGCCGCGTTCTGCGCCGATGCCGACGCCATCACCGCCACCTTGCGCTTTGCCGCCGCGGTTGGCGCGCTGGCGGTCACCCGCAAGGGCGCCTTCGCCGCCATGCCTTCTCTGCAAGATGTGCAGCAGCTGCTGCAGCAACAGGATGCCCTCGCATGACCACCACGCCCGACTTCCGCTCCCCGGCCTTCCTGCGCGCGCATATCGCCGACACGATGGCCTTCTACCACCCGCGCTGTATCGACCCGCAGGGTGGCTTCTTCCACTACTTCCGTGACGACGGCAGCGTCTATGACGCCGGCCACCGCCACCTGGTCAGCAGTACCCGCTTCGTCTTCAACTACGCCATGGCTTACCGCGAGTACGGCAATGCCGAGTACCTGGAGGCGGTGAAACACGGGGTGGATTACCTGCGCAACGTGCACCGCAATCCGGCCACCGGCGGCTACGCCTGGACGCTGCGCGATGGTGCCGTCGAAGACGACATGAACCACTGCTACGGCGTGGCCTTCGTGCTGCTGGCCTACAGCTGCGCGCTGAAGGCCGGGATCGAGCAGGGCCGTGAGTGGATGGACGAGACCTGGCAGCTGCTGGAGCGTCACTTCTGGGAACCGCAGCACGGCCTGTACCGCGACGAGGCCGACGCGAACTGGAACTTCACCGGCTACCGTGGCCAGAACGCCAACATGCACATGTGCGAGGCGATGCTGGCCGCGTTCGAGGCCAGTGGCGAACAGCGCTATCTCGACCGCGCGCTGCAGCTGGCCGACAACATGACCCGCAAGCAGGCCGCCAAGGCCGGCGGTCTGGTCTGGGAGCACTACGACACCGACTGGAACATCGACTGGAACTACAACCTGGACAACCCCAAGCACCTGTTCCGGCCGTGGGGTTTCCAGCCCGGCCACCAGACCGAATGGGCCAAGCTGCTGATGATCCTGGACCGCCATGTCGATGCCGACTGGCTGGTGCCCACCGCCGCGCACCTGTTCGACAACGCGGTGGCCTGTTCCTGGGACGAGGCACGCGGCGGCCTGTACTACGGCTTCGCGCCGGAGACCCGCCGCCAGCCGGGCATGGACGGCGCGCCGATCGGTGGCGACAGTTTCGTCTGCGATGACGACAAGTACTTCTGGGTGCAGGCCGAGTCGCTGGCCGCGGCCGCGCTGCTGGCCCAGGGCACCGGTGAGGCGCGCTACTGGCAGTGGTACGACAAGCTGTGGGCCTATTCGTGGGAGCATCTGGTCGACCACACCTACGGCGCCTGGTTCCGCATCCTGGACGCGGACAACCGCAAATACAGCGACGAGAAGAGCCCGGCTGGCAAGACCGATTACCACACCATGGGCGCCTGCCACGAAGTCTTGAATGTGGTCCGCGAGGGCGTGCCGGGCTGAGTTCCGGCGCGTACAGGACAGCCAACGGAGGCAGCATGCAACAGCGGTCGCATCAACATTTCCAAGCGGTAGCGCCGCGACTGGGCTGGGTGCGACGCGCACTGGCCGCCTGTCTGCTGTGCGGTCTGGCCGGCGCCGCGCTGGCCGCGCCGTTGCAGGCGCAATGGAGCTTCCGGCTGCTGCCGGGCGATGCGCAGCTGTCCGCGCATCCGGGCATGGATACGTGGCGTGCGGCCACGGTGCCGGGCAGTGTGCATACCGATCTGATGGCCAATGGTGTGATCGGCGATCCCTACGTCGGTGCCGCCGAGGCGGGGCTGCAATGGATCGGGCTGGGCGACTGGGAATACCGCGCGCGCTTTGATGTGGATGCGGCCACGCTAGCGCGTCCGCATGCCGAGCTGCGCTTCGATGGACTGGACACTTTTGCCGAGGTCAGCCTCAACGGCCAGCCGCTGCTGCAGGCCGACAACGCGCACCGCACCTGGCGCGCGCGGGTGGACGGGCAGCTGCGCGCCACCGGCAACGAGCTGCAGATCGTGTTCCGTTCGCCGATCCGCATGCTGCTGCCGCAGGTGCAGGCAATGCCGCACAAGATCGCCGGCAACTATCCTTCGCCCTATGGGGATGAACCCAAGGACGCGATGGTCGGCAACTTCGTGCGCAAGCCGGCCTATCACTTCGGCTGGGACTGGGGCCCGCGCTATGTCACCGCCGGGGTCTGGCGGCAGGTGCATATCGACAGCTGGGATGACCAGCGCATCACCGATCTGGCGGTGCGCACCGACGCGCTGGATGCCGAACGCGCTGCGCTGAGCGTGCTGCTGCAGGTCGAACACAGTGCGGCCGCCGGTACGGTGCCAGTGGCGCTGGCGGTGCTCGATCCGGAGGGAAAACCGGTGGCGCAGCTCCGCCGCCAGGTCGCGCTGCAGCCGGGCAGCACCACGCTGGAGCTGCCCGTCGAAATCACCCGGCCGCGGCGCTGGTGGCCGGTCGGCTACGGCGCGCAGGACCGCTACACCGTGCAGGTGCGCATCGGCAGCGGTGTGGGCGAGGCGCTGTCTTCCAGCATCCGCACCGGCCTGCGCACGGTACAGCTGCAGCGTGACGAGGACGCCGACGGCGGCCAAGGCTTTGCCTTCGTGATCAATGGCGTGCCGGTGTTCGCCAAGGGCGTGAACGCCATTCCGTTCGACGCGTTCCCGTCCCGGGTGACGCGCGAGCGCCTGCGCCGCGAACTGCAGAGCGCGCGCGACGCGAACATGAACATGGTCCGCAACTGGGGCGGCGGCTATTACGAGAGCGAGGACTTTTTTGACCTCGCCGACGAACTGGGCCTGCTGGTCTGGCAGGACTTCATGTTCGGCGGCGGCATGCAGCCCGGCTTCGATCCGGCCTTCCGCGCCAATGTGGTGGCCGAGGCGCGCGACAACATCCGCCGTCTGCGGCATCACCCCAGCATCGTGCTGTGGTGTGGCAACAACGAGGAAGAGACCGCCTGGAAGGATTGGGGCCACGGCAAGACCTTGAAGGAGGCCGACCCGGTGTTCGCCGATAAGGTCTGGCAGGGCTATGTGGAGCTGTTCGGCAACGACCTGCGCGCAGTGGTGGCCGAAGAAGGCCTTGGCGTGCCGTACTGGTCCAGTTCGCCGAGCAACGATCTGGACACCAAGGCCAACGACTCGCGGCGCGGTGACAAGCACTACTGGGACGTCTGGGGCGGGCCGGCGCTGCCGCCGACCGCCTACCTGAAGGAAACCCCGCGCTTCATGTCCGAATACGGGCTGCAGGCCTGGCCGCAGCAGTCCACGGTGGATGCCTTCGCCACGCGTGACGAGCAGCAGATCGACGGGCCGGTGATCCGCGCCCACCAGAAGTTCATGGCCGGCGAGGGCAACGCGCGCCTGCTGCATTACATCGCGATGGAATACGGCACGCCGCGCTCGTTCGCCGACTTCGTCTATCTGGGGCAGGCCATGCAGGCCGAAGGCATCGCGCTGGCCGCGCTGCACCACCGTGCCTCGCGCCCGTACACGATGGGCTCGCTGTACTGGCAGCTCAATGACGTGTGGCCCGGCGCGTCGTGGTCGAGCGTGGACTACTACGGCAACTGGAAGGCGCTGCACTACCACGCCCGCCGGTTCTTCGCCGAGGTCGCGGTGGCGGCGCTGCGTGATGAGGGCAACACGTCGGTGAGCCTGCTCAACGATGGCCTGCAGCCGCTGCCGGCGCAGTGGCGGCTGCGCGTGCTCGATTTCGACGGCCGCGTGCTGCAGCAGCGCGAACAGGCGCTGACGCTGGCGCCGCAGTCGGCTACCGCGGTGGCGCGGTTGAGCGATGCCGAACTGCTGCAGGGCGCCGACCCGCGCCGCAGCGTGGCGGTGTTCGATCTCATGCGCGACGGGACGTTGCTGGCGCAGCGGCTGGTGTACTTCACCGCCGCCAAGGACCAGGCACTGGCGGCCGGTCAGCTGCAGACCGAGCTGCGTGCGGTGGGCGATCACCACGTGCTGCAGCTGCGCAGCGCCGGGCTGGTGCGGGGGATCTGGATCGGTTTCGACAAAAACGTGGCCAGCGTCGAGGACAACGCCTTCGACCTGCTGCCGGGCCAGAGCCGCGAGCTGGTGGTGCGCGGCGCCGCGGATCTGGCGACCCTGCGCAAGGCGCTGCAGGTGCGCACGCTGGGCGACACGCTCTAGCTGCTTCCGCCCCCGACAGTTGCACCTGTTCCGGCCGGCCTGCACAGGGTCGGCCGGTGCTTTTTTTGTCTGTAGGCCGGGCAACGCCAACGGCCGCACCCGGGAAACCCCGCCGTGCCGGCATCGAGCAAATCCCGGCTGCGCTTCGCTTACCCGGGCGACAACGCGGCCTATGCGCCGGCTGATGTTGTCCGGGGTGCCGGCGGGCCGACGTCAGTAGAGATCCAGCGGGTCCACATCCAGCGACCAGCGCACGCGCCGCGCCTGCGGCAGGGCGTACACCTGCGCCATCAGCGCATCGAGCAGGCCATGCAAGGGCCGCCGCTGTTCGGCTGACAGCAACAACTGCGTGCGCTGGAAACCGGCCCGGCGCGGCATCGGTGCCGGCATCGGTCCGAAGCGCTCGACCCCGTTGCCGGCCGCGATCAGGTTTCTTACCGCGGTGAGAAAGTCGTTGGCCTGTTCGACCTGTTTGGCTTCGGCGCGCAGCAGCGCCAGATGCGCGAACGGCGGGAAGCCGGCGGCTTCACGCTGGCCCAGTTCGGCCTCGGCAAAGGCGTGGTAGCCGCCGTTGACCAGCGTGTGCAGCAGCGCGTTGTCCGGGTGGTGGGTCTGCAGCCAGACCTCGCCGGTACGTTCGGCGCGGCCGGCGCGGCCGGCGACCTGGATCAGCTGCTGGGCCAGTTTTTCGCTGGCGCGGAAATCGGCCGAGAACAGCCCCTCGTCGATGCCCACCACCACCACCAGCGTGAGTTTGGGAAGATCGTGGCCCTTGGCCAGGATCTGTGTGCCGACCAGGATGCCGGGTTGATCGCCGAGCGTGGCCAGGGTCTGCTCCAGCGCATCGCGGCGCGCGGTGGTGCTGCGGTCGATGCGCAGCACCGGGTGATCGGGAAACAGCTGCAGCAGCCGTTCTTCCAGCCGCTCGGTACCGATGCCCTGGGGCTGCAGCGCCAGGCTGGCGCAATCCGGGCAGGCCAGCGGCACGGGCGCCCGCGCGCCGCAGTGATGGCATTGCAGGCGGCGGCCAGCGCCATGCACCGTCATCGGCGTGCTGTGCAGCGGTGTGCTGCAGCGCTTGCACGGCGCGGTCCAGCCGCAGTCGTGGCACAGCAGTACCGGCGCGTAACCGCGGCGGTTCTTGAACACCAGCACCTGGTTGCCGGCCTGCAGATGCTGGCCGATCCCGGCGATCACCTCCGGCGCCAATCCATCCTGCAGCGGGCGCTTGCGCACATCGAACACGCGCACGCCCGGCGGCTTGGCATCGCCGGCGCGCTGCTGCAGGCGCAGGTGGGTATAGCGGCCGCTGCGCGCGTTGTGCAGCGATTCCAGCGACGGCGTGGCGCTGCCCAGCACCACCGGCACCTCCAGCGCCTTGCCGCGGACCAGGGCGAAATCGCGGGCTTGGTAGCGGATGCCGTCCTGCTGCTTGTAGCTGCCGTCGTGCTCTTCGTCGATGACGATCAGCCCGGCCTGCGGCAGCGGGGTGAACACCGCCGAGCGGGTGCCGACGATCACCCGCGCCTCGCCGCGGCTGGCCGCCGCCCACACCCGCGCGCGCTCGTTGTCGTTCAGGCCCGAATGCAGCGCGTGCACGGGGATGCCCAGGCGGCTGCGGAAACGGTGCAGCGTCTGCGGGGTCAGGCCGATCTCCGGCACCAGCACCAGTGCCTGCTTGCCTTGCGCCAGGCACTGGGCGATGGCCTGCAGGTAGACCTCGGTCTTGCCACTGCCGGTCACCCCGTCCAGCAGGAACGGCTGGAAACCGTCGGCGGCGTTGATCGCCTCGATCGCCTCCTGCTGCTGGGCATTGGGGGTCGGGCCGGGCTGCGTGTTGGGCTGCGGGATCAGGGCCGCAACCTCGATCCGCTCGGCGAAGCCGCGCTTGAGCAAGGCCCGCGCGGCGCTGCGCCAGTCTTCCAGCTGGTCGTCGAGCAGGTCCTCGTTGACCGCGCCGGCCTGCAGCAGCGTGGCCAGCCGTTGCGGGCGGGTATCACGGCGCAGTGCGCCTAAGCCGGCGATGCCATCCTGGGTCAGCTGCCAGGCCCAGCCGTGGGTATCGGCCAGTGGTTCGCCGCGGCGCAGCGGCGCCGGCAGCGCGGTGGCGATCACCTCGCCCAGTGGCGCATGGGTGTAGCGCGCCAGCCAGTGCAGCGAGCGGGCCAGTTCCCCGGCCAGCAGCGGCGCCGGATCCAGCCACGCCAGTGCCGGGCGCAGGGCGGCCGGATCCTCGGCCTGGCCGACGCCCTCGACCACCCCGACCAGCTCGCGCGGGCCGAACGGTACCCGCACCCGGCGGCCGACATCGCCGTCGGAGGGGACGGGACTGTTTTCCGGCGGCAGGTAATCGAACAGTTGCGGCAGCGGCACCGGCAGGGCGATGCGCAGGGTAGGGCAGGCGGGCATGGGCCCAGTTTAGCCGTTGCCGGGCAGGGGGCCGGTTCTGTTCACTTGGGTGAAAGTGCTCCGGACCAATTCATAAATGGCACGTAAACACAGGCCGTACTTGGGGATTTCCGCTTATCCACATTTATTGTGGATAACTCTGTGGGTGAGCCGGGTGCTCCACGCGCTCAAGCCGATGGGTCAAGCCTTCCGCTTAACTTGGTCAAAAAATAGCCACATAAAATAGTCTTTCAAAATCAAATACTTGTTCGTGAAACAAAAGCTAAACCCGGTCCTGGCCCAGCCCGGGCGGGAAAATCACCGCAGCGTATTGACGCTGTGCACAAGTTGCGGCAGGGCGGTCGGCGGCGGTGCTGCCGGCATGCTGGCCACGGCGGTGGCGCAGGTGCGCTGGGTATCATGCGCAGGATGATGGAGTTCACATGATGGCCGCACCCGCCCCCCTGTCCCCGGCCGCCGCCAATGCGCTGGCGGCGTTTTTGCGTGGCGTCGAGCGGCGTGCGCTGGTGGTGGCGCAATTGCAGGCCGGTGACGACGCCGTGGCCGCCCGCGCGGTGGCCGTGGCGATGCGTGCCTTTGCGGGCCATGCCGCCGATCTGCCCATGGTGGACTGGCCGGCGCGGTTCTGGGGGTTGCTGTGCAGCACCCCCCAGCTGCTGGCGCCGCCCGCGGGCGGGCAGTGGCCGGTGCCGCTGCGTCACCTCCAGCAGCTGGCCGCGGCCGACCGGCTGGCGCTGCTGCTGCGTATCGGTGCCGGGCTGGACGAGGCGATCGCCGCACCGGTGCTGGGAGTGTCGATCGAGGCCTACCGGCAGGCGCTGGCCGGGGCCTGCCCGCTCGATGCCGGCGGCTATCCCGATGCTGCCGGTTGGCGCGCGCTGGCCGAACAGGTCCAGACCCAGGTGCGCGACCTGGCAGCGGCCCGGGTGCTGCAGCTGGAACAGCTGCGCGAATCGCTGACCGGCGACGCGCCGGTGGCCAAACCGGCCGCCGCGACCGCTGCGCCGATGACCCGCCCGCGCGCGGCCACCGCGCGCAAGCCGCGTCCACGCTGGAGCTGGCGCACCTGGCTGCTGCTGTGTCTGCCGTTGCTGCTGCTGGTGGTGGTGGCGCTGTGGGCCTGGCGGGGTGGCCCGCGCGGCGCGGCGGCTGCGGCGCCGGCCGATGGCGTGTTGACCGACAACGGCCCGGTCCAGGTTGAAGCCCTGGACGATGACAGTACTCCGGCCCCGCCGGCGTCCGACGTTCCTGCCGCCGATGCGGCGATGCTGGCCGATCCGGAGCTGGCACTGGCCCGCGAGGCCGACTTCCATGCCTGGGTGGCTGCCGGCGGCCCGTTGCCGGTGGACGAATCGCAGCCGCAACCAAGCCGCCCGGAACCGGCCACCGCCGCCCTTGAGACGGTCGATGCGGAAAACTGAGCGAGTGCTGCTGGGCTGTCTGCTGTGGTTGCCGCTGGCCGTGGCCGCCGCGCCCCCGCCTGGCTTGCCTGGCCTGCCGCCGGCCGCACCACCGGCGCCAAGGACCGATCCGGCCGCCGGCTGGTCGGCGCTGGTCCCTGCGCAGCAGCGTGACCTGCGCGCGCGCTATGCCGCGTGGCGGGCGTTGCCGGAAAGCGAGCACCAGCGCATCCGCCAGGCCGCCGCGCGCGTGGCCGCTTTGTCCGCCGCCGAGCGCGACGCCTTGCGCGCGCGTTTTGCCGGTCAGGACCAGTTGCATCGCGACGGCTGGCGGCTGGGCCCGCAACTGGGCGCGCTGTATCCCAAACTGCAGCCGCTGCTGGGCTACGTGCCGGCCGAGCAGCGTGAGCCGCTGCTCACCCTGTTGCGGCAGCTCGACCCCGAGCAGCTGGCGCAGCTGACCCTGATCGCCCAGCGCACCCCGCCGCAGGACCGCGCTGAACTGCGCGCGCAGCTGCTGGGGGTGTCGGCGGCCGGCCGCGGCGCGTGGTTGCGCGAGAAAGTCGGTCACTGAACCGGCCGGTGCGGCCCGCCAGTTGATCCGTTGTTCATGGCCCGGCGCCCCGGATTGCGGCCGGCGCATGTAAAATGCGCGGCTTCCGCGACCCGGCACCTGTGCGCTTTCCGCGCCGGCCGCAGTCCGCGTCTGTCCTGTTCCTTATGTCTACCGCCACCGCCACGCCGCGCTTCCTCGACGAAGTGCGGACGACCGGTCTGCTTGCGTTGCCGCTGGTTCTGGGCCATGTCTCGACCGGTCTGATCGCTTTCGTTGACAACACCATCGCCGGCCACCACGGCACCGACACCTTTGCCGCGGTCAGTATCGGTACCGCGCTGCTGTGGCTGCCGATGCTGGTGCCGATCGGCACCCTGATCTCGCTCACCGCCTCGGTCTCGCAACTAAACGGTGCCGGCCGCGCGCGTGAAATCGGCCCGCTGTTCCGCCAGGCGCTGTGGCTGGGCGTGGGCCTGAGTGCGCTGATGTTCGTGTTCCTGAGCGGGGTGCCGGCATTCCTGCCGGCGTTCGGGATTGCCGCGGATATCGTGCCCGGGGCCACCGGTTTCCTGCATGCCATCCGCTGGGGTGTGCCGGCATTGACGCTGTATTTCTGCATGCGCTACCTCAGTGAAGGCATGCATTGGACCTTGCCGACCATGCTGATCGGCTTCGGCGGCCTGCTGGTGCTGGGGCCACTGGGTTACGCGTTGTGCAACGGCAAGGCCGGCTTCCCGGAGCTGGGCGCCGCAGGCCTGGGCATCGCCTCGGCCGTGACCATGTGGGTGCAGGCGCTGGCCTTCGCCAGCTACCTGGCCCTGACCCGGCGGTTCGCACACCTCGGGCTGTTCACGCACTTCGAGCTGCCGCGCATGGCCGCGATCTGGGACCTGTTGCGTACCGGTCTGCCGATCGGCATCACCGTGTTGATGGAAGGCGGTCTGTTCATCATCACCGCGCTGCTGATCGGCCGCATCGGCGCCACCGAGGCCAGCGCCCACCAGATCGCGATCAACGTGGCGCAGCTGTGCTTCATGATTCCGATGGGGGTGGCCGAGGCCACCACGGTGCGGGTCGGCCATGCGGTGGGCAGCAATGATCCGCTGGGGGTGCGCCGGGCCACCTGGGCCGGCTACGCCATCGTGCTGGTGACCCAGCTGGTGTCGATCAGCGCCCTGCTGCTTGGCCATGACGCGGTGGTGGGCCTGTATACCGACGACCTGGCGGTGGCGGCCTTGGCGTCGACCTTGCTGCTGTACGCGGCAACGTTCCAGATCCCCGACGGCATCCAGGTGCTCTCGGCCGGCGCGCTGCGCGGGTTGAAGGACACCCGAGTGCCGATGTTCATCGCCATGTTCGCCTACTGGGGCGTGGGCATGCCGGTCGGTGCCGGCCTGGGCCTGGGTCTGGGCTGGGGTCCGCAGGGCATGTGGGTCGGCCTGATTATCGGTCTGACCGTGGCCGCGCTGCTGCTGGGCTGGCGGCTGCGGATCAGCAGCCGGCGGCTGCTCGTCCGTGCGACACCCTGACTTGAAGCCCATGCCCGGCGCCGCCGGTTGTGGGTATCCTGCTTTGCAACAAGCCCCTCTGGAGCGTTCATGAATCCCCCCCCGATTCCGCGTCGCAACCCCATCGCCAGCTTCTTCATCGGGCTGTGGGATGTGATGAATTTCACCCGCCGGTTGATCCTCAACCTGGTGTTCTTCGGTCTGCTGTTGCTGGTGCTGATGGTGTTCGTGGCGGCGCTGGGCATGAGCGCGTCTTCGGCCAAGGTCCTGCACGAACGCACCACGCTGGTGATCGCCCCCGAGGGCCGGCTGGTGGAGCAGTACAGCACCGATCCGGTCAGCCGCGCGCTGGGCAAGGCGCTGGGCGATACCGGCGCCGAGGAGATCCAGCTGCGTGACCTGATCCGCGGCATCGAGGCGGCCAGGGACGACAAGAAGATCGAGCGGGTGGTGCTGAATCTGGACAAGCTCCAGCCCAGCGGCTTCGCCTCGATGCGCGAGGTCGCCGCGGCGCTACAGGAGCTGCGTGCGGCCAACAAACAGGTGGTGGCCTTCAGCGAAAACCTCAACCAGTCGCAGTACCTGCTGGCCGCGCAGGCCGACGAGATCTATCTGGACCCGATGGGCGGGCTGCTGCTGGAAGGCCTGGGCCGCTACCGCCAGTATTTCCGCACCGGCCTGCAGGACAAGCTGGGCGTGGACGTGCACCTGTTCAAGGTCGGCCAGTTCAAGTCCGCCGCCGAACCCTATGTGCTCGATGCTGCCTCGCCGCAGGCCAAGGAAGCGGACCTGTTCTGGATGAACGATGTGTGGCAGCGCTACCTGGCCGACATCGCCACCGCGCGCAAGCTTGACCCCGCGCAGCTGGCCGCCGGCATCGACACGCTGCCCGAAGGCATCGCCGCGGCCGAGGGCGACCTGGCCCGGTTCGCCCTGCAGCAGAAGCTGGTGGACGGGCTGAAGACCCGCGAGGAAGTCGAGGCGCTGCTGACCGAGCGCGGGGTGGCCGACAGCGATGCCGACGGCGGCTATCGCCAGATCGCGCTGGCCGACTATCTGACCCAGATCGACGCCCTCCGCTCGCCGATGGATTCGCGTCCGCAGGTCGCGGTGATCGTGGCCGAAGGCGAGATCGCCGGCGGCGACCTGCCGGCCGGGCGTATCGGCGGGGTGTCGACCTCGGCGCTGCTGCGCGAGGCGCGCGACGATGAGGACGTCAAGGCGGTGGTGCTGCGGGTCGATTCGCCCGGCGGTGAGGTGTTCGCCTCCGAGCAGATCCGCCGCGAAGTGGATGCGCTCAAGGCCGCCGGCAAGCCGGTGGTGGTGTCGATGGGCGATCTGGCCGCGTCCGGCGGTTACTGGATCAGCATGAACGCCGATCGCATCTATGCCGACGAATCCACCATCACCGGCTCGATCGGCATTTTCGGCATGATCCCGAACCTGACCCGCAGCCTGGACAAGATCGGCGTGCATACCGACGGCGTGGGCACCACCCGCTTCGCCGGCGCGTTCGACATCACCCGGCCGATGGACCCGGCGGTGGGCCAGGTGATCCAGTCGGTGATCAACAAGGGCTATGCCGACTTCACCGGCAAGGTCGCGCAGGCGCGCAACAAGAGCGTCGAAGCGGTGGACGAAGTGGCCCAGGGCCGCGTGTGGAGCGGGGCGCAGGCCAAGGAGCGCGGTCTGGTCGACGCCTTCGGTGGGCTCAAGGCCGCCGTGGCCGATGCCGCCACCCGCGCCAAGCTGGGCGAGTCCGGCAAGTACCGGGTGCGCTACATCGAAAAGGCCGCCACTCCGTTCGCGCAGTTCATGACCGGCTTTGCCGGCAGCCGCGCCGGGGCCTGGATGCTGGCCGATTCGGGTATCGCGCGGATGATGCTGGCCAAGCAGATGCCGGAGCTGGACACCCAGCTGCGCTTTGTCGAAGACGCGGTCAAAGACCGCAACGGTGCGCCGGTGAAGTCGCTGGCCTACTGTTTCTGCGGCCTGTGACCGGCCGCGCCTGATCCAACCGGGCCGCGCGGGCGGCCCCCTGGATGACCCCAGACGCCGCCCTTTCCGGGCGGCGTTACGGTTTGCGGGTATCGGCGCCGGCCGCATCCAGCGCGGCGCGCTGCGCCTTGGCGGCCTCATCCACGGCGGTCTGTGCGGCCTTGGCCTGTTCCAGCGGCTTGGCGATGGCCTCGCGCAGCGCGGTGGCTTGCGGCTCGGGAGGGCGTTCGGTGTCCGGTGGCTGCGGCTTGCCACAGGCCGAAAGAGCCGCTGTCGCCAGCAGCAGGATCAGCGCGGGAAATTTCATGGGCCGGCTCCGTGGATGACAGCGGCTATCCTAGCGCTATCGCCCAGGCGCGCCGTTTGTGGCGCTGCAGCGGCAACCACGAGGAGAACAGGGTGAACCCGCAACGCTGGCGACTGGATGGACAAACTGCCCTGGTGACCGGCGCCAGTGCCGGCATCGGCCTGGCGATCGCGCGCGAGCTGCTGGGGCTGGGCGCCGACGTGCTGATCGTCGGCCGCGATGCCGATGCGCTGGAAACCGTGCGTGATGAACTGGCCGACACCTTTCCCGATCGCGAGATCCATGCGCTGGCGGCTGATGTTTCCAGCGACGAGGACCGCCACGAGATCCTGGACTGGGTCGAAGACCACAGCGACGGCCTGCACTTGCTGGTCAACAACGCTGGCGGCAACGTCACCCGCGCGGCCAACGACTATTCCGAACAGGAGTGGCGCGGCATCTTCGAGACCAACCTGTTCTCGGCCTTCGAGCTGTGCCGTTACGCGCATCCGCTGCTGACCCGGCACGCGTCTTCGGCCATCGTCAATGTCGGCAGCGTGTCGGGCATCACCCATGTGCGCAGCGGCGTGGTCTACGGCATGACCAAGGCCGCGCTGCAGCAGATGACCCGCAACCTGGCCTGCGAATGGGCCGAGGACGGCATCCGCGTGAACTCGGTGGCGCCGTGGTACATCCGCACCCGCCGCACCTCCGGGCCGCTGTCGGACCCGGACTACTACGAGGAGGTGATCGCGCGCACGCCGATGCGTCGGATCGGCGAACCGGAGGAGGTGGCCTCGGCGGTCGGCTTCCTGTGCCTGCCAGCGTCGAGCTATGTCACCGGTGAATGCATCGCGGTGGACGGCGGCTTCCTGCGTTACGGGTTCTGAGTGGCGCAGTCGCTGTTGTTGAGCAGTGACTGCAATCGCTGGTATTCCAGGCGCAGGGTTTCGGCCCGGGCCGAAGAGGCGAAACGCCATTCGGATTCGACATTCTTCACGCGTTGGCGCCAGCTCTCGCATAGCAATGCCGGCGCGACCGGCGTGCAGGTATCGCGGATCACTTCGCAGGCATCACCGGCGCCGGTGCCCGGATTGCCGTCCAGCCCGGTGACCCGCAGGCTGATGCAGCGCGCTGGGGGCTCGCCGGTTTCGCTCAGGTAGCTGTCACCTTCGCGGGTGCGGCACTGGAACAGCGCCGGCAGCGGAACCGGT
Organism: Stenotrophomonas sp. STEN014; assembly: GCF_056760315.1. Lineage (NCBI taxonomy): Bacteria > Pseudomonadati > Pseudomonadota > Gammaproteobacteria > Lysobacterales > Lysobacteraceae > Stenotrophomonas > Stenotrophomonas sp. STEN014. Next base: position 116,893 of record NZ_JBRREN010000003.1, read on the forward strand.
GCCTTTACCGCCACGGGCGCCGGTCCCGGCGACAGGGCGGCTTCGACCGCGGCTGGCGCTGTGGGAGCCGCAGCGGGCATCAGCCGTGGCAGCGCCGATACCGGCGCGGGCGGCGGTAGTGCCGGCGTCTCGGGCGCCTGCATCACTTTGCGGGTCTGCTGCATGCCCTTGGGGCACGGCATGTTCTGCACGGTCAGCGCGCCCCTGGCATCGGTGCAGCGGTAGAACACGACATCCGCGGCATGCAGGGGGCCGGCGGCCAGCAGCAATGCGCCCAGCAGCCAGCGCGTCATGCGCCGCCGCAATCCTGATCCAGCCGCGCCTCGATGCCGCGCTGCTCGCGCACCAGCTGCTGGCGCTCGCTCTGCAGGGCGCTGTTGTAGCGGCGGACCAGTTCCCAGCGGCGGTCTTTCAGGCGCGCGCAGACTTCCTGCGGCGGCAGCGCATGGCAGCGGTCGCGCACCAGGGTCGAACCCAGCGGCACGATCGCACCGCCCGGGTGGGGCCGGTGGTGCCCGCTGCCCGGAGTCGGGCCTGGACCTGGACCTCGCGGGCGCGGCCCATGTCCGGGATGCGGCATCCGGCCGAAGCCCCAGACCGGCACCCAGCGTGGATTGCCCTCGTTGCTGTCGCTGGTGTAACGCTCGCCCTCGGCGGTGACGCATTCGTACATCGGCTGCGGCGGCTGCACGGTGACCACCCGCACCTCACGCTCGATGACCGGCGCAGGGGCGCGCTGGAGGGGCTCTGCCGGCCGCGGCGGCGGGTCCTTGGGGCGTTGCATGTCCCGTACCTGCTGCTGGCGTGCGCCGCCGCAGGGGGCGTCCTGCAGCGACACCGCGCCGTTGGCAGCCACGCAGCGGTAGATGCGCACGTTGTCGGTCACCGCGGGCGGATCGGCCGCGCGGGCCATCGCGGCCGATGCGGTCAGGGCGCACAGCAGGAGCAGACGCGGGGACATTCCGCCATAGTGCCGCGTGGTGGCGCCGGCGCAAGCCCCGGGCACGGCGCGGTCAGTCGCGCAGCACCTGGCCGGTGGCGGCGACGCGGATGCGGGTGGGCTGGGCCAGGCCGCCGGTGGCGCCATCGAGCAGGCCATCGAGCTGGGCCAGCAGCGCCGGATCCAGCTGTTCACGGCTGCGGGCCGGCGGGGCACCGGCCAGGTTGGCGCTGGTGGACACCAGCGGCCCGCCCCAGGCGGTGCACAGCGCCTGCACCAGCGGGTGGGCGCTGACCCTTACCGCGATGCCGGTGTGCTGCCCGGTGATCCAGCGCGGCGCACGTGGGCCGGCCGGGACGATCCAGGTGTTGGCGCCGGGCCAGCTCTCCAGCACCGCCTGGCGGCGCTCGCCGGCCAGGGCCTCCAGCCGCACCCAGCCCTCGAGCTGGGCCGGATCGGCGGCCACCAGGATCATGCCCTTCTCGACCGGGCGCTGCTTCAGCGCCAGCAGCTTCAGCACCGCCGTCTCGTTGGCCGGATCGCAGCCCAGGCCCCAGACCGCTTCGGTCGGGTAGGCGATCACCGCACCGGCCTGCAATGCCGGGACGACGGTTTCCAGATCCAGTTCAATCATGCTCAGCACCGTTGGACGCGCCGCGCGGGACTGCGCGGGCGCTTGCGAGGGGGCCGCAGACAACAAGGCCGCCCATGGGCGGCCTCATGCGGAACAGCGATTATCCGCCTGCCGCGCGGGCAGGGGAAATCCCGGTCAGAACGGCGGGGCGTCGTCGACGGCCGTCGCCTTCACCGTCTTCTTGGCGACGGTTTTCTTGGTGGCTTTCTTGGCCGCGGTCTTCTTGGTGGCGGCTTTTTTGCTCGCCGCCTTCTTGGCCGGGGCCTTCTTTGCGGCGGTCTTCTTCGGCGCCGCCTCCTTCTTGACCGCGGTCTTCTTGGCGGCGGTCTTCTTGCCGAAGCCCTTGCGTACCGGCTTGCCGGTTTCGGCCATCAGCTGCTCGACCTCGGCCAGGGTCAGCGAGGCCGGCTCGCGGTCCTTGGGAATCTTGCCGTTGAGCTTGCCGTCGCTGATGTACGGGCCGAAACGGCCGTTGAGCACCTGGATCTCCGAGCCCTCGAACTCCTTGATGATGCGGTTGCGCGCGATCTCTTCCTTCTCCTCGATCAGGAAGATGGCGCGGGCCAGATCGATCTTGTACGGGTCGTCTTCCTTGGTCAGCGAGGCGTAGGTGCTGCCGCGCTTGGCGAACGGACCGAAGCGGCCGATGCCGACGGTGACTTCCTCGCCGTTGGCGTCGGCGCCCAGCTTGCGCGGCATGTCGAACAGCTTCAGCGCATCTTCCAGCGAGATCGAATAGATGCTCTGGCCCGGCTGCAGCGAGGCGAACTTGGGTTTGTCCTCGTCATCGACCGTGCCGATCTGCACCATCGGCCCGAACCGGCCGATACGCGCGCTGACTTCCTTGCCGCTGGCCGGGTCCACGCCCAGCACACGGGCGCTGCCGGCGTCGGTGCGGTCCAGCGATTCGCTCTTGTCGCTGACCAGCTCCTTGAACGGGCCCCAGAAGCGCTCCATCAGCGGCACCCACTCCTCTTCGCCGCGCGACACCGCATCGAGCTCGTCCTCGAGCTTGGCGGTGAAGTCGTAATCGACGTAGCGGGTGAAGTGGCTGGACAGGAACTTGCTGACCGCGCGGCCGACGTCGGTCGGCTTGAAGCTGCGACCTTCCATCTCGGTGTACTTGCGGAACAGCAGGGTCTGGATGATCGAGGCGTAGGTCGACGGACGGCCGATACCGTATTCCTCCAGCGCCTTGACCAGTGCCGCTTCGGTGAAACGCGGCGGCGGCTGGGTGAAGTGCTGGTCGGCGACGATGCGGTCCAGCGGCACGCGGTCGCCGGGCTTCATCGCCGGGAGCTTGCGGCCTTCGTCCTCGTCCTCGGCGTTCTTGCTGTCCTTGCCTTCCTCGTACACGGCCAGGAAGCCGGGCACCACCACGGTGGTGCCGCTGGCGCGGAACACGTGCTCGCTGCCGGCGGCCAGGTCGACGCTGACGGTGTTCAAGATGGCCGGAATCATCTGGCTGGCGACGGCGCGTTTCCAGATCAGCTCGTACAGCTTGCGCTCGTCATCGGTCAGGTACTTGCCGACCTGCGCCGGCGTGCGCAACGCCGAGGTCGGGCGTACGGCTTCGTGGGCTTCCTGGGCGTTCTTGGATTTGGTGGTGTAGGTGTTGGGCTTGTCCGGCAACGATCGGGTGCCGTAGTCGCGGGCGATCACGTCGCGGATCTCGGCCAGCGCGTCCTGCGACAGGCTCACCGAGTCGGTACGCATATAGGAGATCAGGCCGACCGTGCCTTCATCGCCGATGGCCACGCCTTCATACAGCTTCTGCGCCACCTGCATGGTCTTGCGGGTGGTGAAGCCGAGCTTGCGCGAGGCTTCCTGCTGCAGCGTGGAGGTGGTGAACGGCGCGGCCGGGCGGCGCTTGCGCTCCTTGCTGGCCACGTCGGTGACGTGCAGCGCGCCCTGCGCGGCCTGCTGGATGCGCAGCCGCGCGGCTTCGGCGGTATCACCGTCGGTGACGGTGAACTGCTCGAACTTCTGTCCGTCCAGCTTGACCAGGCGGGCGTTGAAGGGCTGCGAGGGATGCGCGCAGGCCGCTTCGATACTCCAGTACTCGCGGGCGATGAAGGCTTCGATCTCCTCCTCGCGCTCGACGATCATGCGCAGCGCCGGGCTCTGCACCCGGCCGGCGGACAGGCCGCGCTGCACCTTGCGCCACAGCACCGGGGAGAGGTTGAAGCCGACCAGGTAATCCAGTGCGCGACGCGCCTGCTGCGCATCGACCAGATCGCCGGCGATGGCGCGCGGCTGGGTCATGGCCTCCTTGATCGCCCGTGGGGTGATCTCGGTGAACACCACCCGCTGCATCGGCTTGCCTTCGGCCAGCCCGCGCTCTTTCAGGATCTCGGCGATATGCCAGCTGATCGCCTCGCCCTCGCGATCCGGGTCGGTCGCCAGGAAGATGTCGTCGGCGCCCTTGGCGGCCTTGGCGATGGCTTCCACGTGCTTCTGGTTCTTTTCGATCAGGTCGTAGCGCATGGCGAAGCCGTTGTCCGGATCGACCGCGCCCTCTTTGGGAACCAGGTCCCGCACATGCCCATACGAGGCCAGGACGGTGAAGTCCTTGCCGAGGTATTTGTTGATCGTCTTGGCCTTGGCCGGCGATTCGACGATGAGCAGGTGCTTGGGCATATCAATACTTTCTTGGGGGGAGAGCGCCCCTGATCGGGGGCGCTAGGGTGGCGCAATCGCCTGCGTTAGTGAAGCGCTGCGGCCGTTCTGGATAGATTGACGCCCGGGCAGGGGCCCGGGCGTTCAGCTTTCTTCCTTATTAGAGGAATCATGCCGGACCGGCCGCTGTCAAGCGCGCCGGCGGCACGGACCTCAACTGAACTGGCTGGCGGCGATGCCGATCATGGCCAGCAGGGCGACGATAATGACCGCCATCAGCAGCCCGAAAATCGACAGGATCACGATGGTGACGGTGCCCAGGCCGCGCTGCTGCCATTCCGGATGGTCGGTGAAGGCCCATTTGTCCACCACCAGGGTGTCGCAGATCATGTCGTGCAGACCCTGCTTGCGCTCGGTGAAGGCGGCCATCACAAAGCCGATGCACAGGATCAGGCCGCTGAGCATGGCCGCGAAGTAGCGGCCGATACCACGGGCGATGCTGATGCGCTCACCGTCCGTGCGCACCACCTTGATGCCCACGGCCATCTTGCCCAGCGTGGCCTTGCCGGCCGAGGCGTGGAAGCCGGCGTAATAGGCGGCAGCCAGGGCGATGGACAGCACGTTGGTCAGCAGCTGGATCATGATGAAACCGGCGCCCATCGCGTCGCTGCCCCCGCCGATGCCGGCCATGCCCAGACCCAGCACCATGCCGATGACCATCGCGATCACGCCGCCGACCATGCCCACGATCACGCTGTCGATGCAGTAGGCGGCCACCCGCTTCCAGAAGCCGGCGTAGACCACTTCGCCGCCGCCAACCACCGTGCCATCGCCCGGCGAGATGCTGGCCGGTGCGGTGTAGGGGGAATGGGTCTCGTCGGCTTTCTGCAGCGAAATCGGCGTGGCGGCGGTGCCGTTCTCGATGGCCACGTAGTCCGCGCGCAGGTCGATACCTGGGCTGGCCTTTTCGATCAGCTGCAGCTCCTCGGCCATGGCCGACAGGGGCTGCCACTGGTCCATGCCCTCACGCCAGACCAGCGTGGACAGGTCCAGTTCGTTCTGGCGGAATTTTCCGCGCAGGATCCCGGCCTCCACCGGACCGTGCCTCTCGCGCTGCGCATCGGCGTAATACCACTGGCTCATCGTGTTCCCCCCGTAAATGAATGGTGTGTCTCAGCTGCGGCAGTGTAGCGGCAGAAACCTGTCGTCCACGTCCGAGCTGCACTGCCATGTCCGGGCGCCGGTGTCGTAGTCCAGCCACAGTGCCTTGCCATCGAGCTGCGGACTACCGGGCTCCCGCAACTGCGCTTCCAGCCCGCAATGGCCGTTGTCGAAGCGGCCGATGCGCACGCTGGCGATGGCGTCCTGGGCATAGCTGCCGGGCGTCCGGAAACCCTCATCGTCGTTCACCGGGCAACGCCCGTTGTGCTGCACGAAATCGCTGATTTCAATCTTCAGTGGCGCCAGTTGCCCCAGGGCCAGGCTGGCTTTGGCGCGCAGCGTGTAGGACTGGTACGCAGGCAGCGCGATGGCGGCAAGGATGCCGACGATCGCCACCAGAATGACACCGCCCACCGCGGCGATGATGCCGGCGATGGCGCAGCCGGACAGGCCCGGCTTGACTGCCGGGGCGGGCGCGGGCGCGGGCGCGCTCCCCGCCGGTGTCTGCTGAAGCGGTGGTGGCAACGGTGGGGCGGCTGTCGGCGCGGCGATCACATCGTGCAGGCCCAGTTCGGCGGCATAGCGTTGCAGCGGCTGCCAGTCGCCGGCACCTTCGCGCCACAGCAGCGTATCGGCCGCGATACGGCCGGAGCGGAACAGTTCGACGATGTTGTCATCGGTCAGCGGACCGCGCCGTTCGCGGTTGCCTTCGGCGTAGAACCACTGGCTCACGGGGATGTCCTCATGCGTCCTTGCAGGCCGCGCGGCTCAATGCAGGGGTTCGGGTTCGTCGATGAACATCTGGGTTTCCATCCAGGCGTAGGCCGCTTCGGCCCCGGGCTGGTTGAACAGCACCATCAGCACGACCCACTTGAGGTCGTCCAGGTCCAGTTCGTCCTGGTCCAGCGCCATTGCACGGTCCAGCACCAGCTCACGCTGGTCTGCATCCAGGATCCGGTGATGCTCCAGGAACAGCAGGAAACCCCGGCAGTCCACGTCCAGCTTGTCCAGCTCGGGGCCATGGAACACGCGTACCGGCCAGTCGACCCGCGGCTGCGCCACGGCCGGGCGCTGCTCGGCCAGGGCGTCGAGCCAGTCGAAGGCCTTGTTGATCTCGGTGGGGCTGAATCCGGCCTGGATCAGGCCGTGCTGCAGCGAATCGCGGTCCCGGATGAGATCGGCATCCTCGCTGAAATAGTGTTCAAACAGGTACAGCAGGACGTCCAGAATACTCTCTTTCATTGCCCCTCGGCCTGCGCCAGTGGCGCTGTGGAGGTGAAGGAACTTCAGGTGCGGGTGTAGCGGCCGTGCGCCGACGACACGCTTCCTTCCAGTTCCATGACCAGCAGCATGGAGGACAGGCTGGCGGCCGTCAATCCAGTGCGCTCGATCAGTGAATCCATACCGGTTGGGTCAAACCCCAGTGCATTCCACAATCGCTGGTAGTTGATGTCCGGCAGGTCGGGTGCCGGCGCAGAACCTGCCGGCGCCTCTGCAATGGGGGCCGCCAGGCGCATTTGCAAGCCGGCGGCCAGTTCTCCGGCCAGATTAGCCACGCCTTCGAGGATATCCTGCGGTTGTGTCACCAGAATGGCGCCGTCGCGGATCAGGCGGTGGCAGCCGGCGGCCATGGGATTGTGCAGCGAGCCGGGCAGTGCGAAGACCTCGCGCCCGGCCTCGCTGGCCAGGCGTGCGGTGATCAGTGCACCGGAGCGTTCGGTCGCCTCGATGACGACCGTGCCCAGGCTCAGCCCCGCCAGCAGCCGGTTGCGGGCCGGGAAATGGCCGGTCCGCGGCGGGGTGCCGGGCGGATATTCACTGACCACGGCGCCGTGCTCGGCTACCTGCTGCTGCAACTGTCGATGATGGCGCGGGTAGCTGATGTCGGCGCCGGTGCCGATCACCGCAAACGTCTTGCCGTTGCAGGCCAACGTGGCACGGTGGGCGGCCGCGTCCACTCCGGCGGCCAGCCCGCTGGCGATGGTCAGGCCGGAGCTGGCCAGGGCCTGGGCGAAATCGCGCGCATGATCGCGCCCGCCGGCACTGGGGTTGCGGCTGCCGACGATGGCGATGGCCGGTTGCCACAGGGTGGTCGGGTCCCCATCGACAAACAGTGCCAGCGCCGGATGCGGACTGGCGCGCAGCAGTGGCGGGTAGTCGGGATCGTTGCAACCGAGCAGATGATGGTGGGGCTGTTGCAGCCACGCCTGCGCGCGTACCAGGGTGTCGTGATCGGGATGGGCCAGTGACTGGCATTGGGCGGGTGTGCAGCCGGCCTCACGCCATGCGGCGGCACCGGCGGCCAGGGCTGCTTCGGCACTGCTGAAATGTGACAGCAGCGTGCGCCGCGGTTGATGGGGACCGCCGGCCAGCACCAGTCGCAACAGCGCTTCGGTAAACGGGGGAGGTCTGGCTTGGGAGGCATCGTCCATCGGCCGAGCCTGACCCGCAAACAGCGACGGCGCCCTCGGGCGCCGTCGCTTTGTCGCGTAGGGTTTTGCCGCTTACTGCGCGTCGGGGTGCTTGAGCTCGTAACCGACGCGGGCCTGCCGGGTGCCTTCCATCACCAGCGCGTAGCTGACCTTGTCGAAGGTGCGGAACACCATTGCGTGGGCGGCATATTCGTCCGGCAACGAGACACGGCTGCCGCCGGCCTTGAGCGCATCGTCCGCGCGCGAGGTGGACTTGCTGCCTGTCACACGGTCGTTGATGTGACTGCCATTGCGCCAGATCGAGAACACCGTGCCATTGTCGATGCCATCACGCGCCCCGCCGGAGATGGCGATGACATCGCGCGGACCGCCGGAGGTGAAGGTGTCGGCCACTGCCAGCACGCGCAGATGGCCTGGCGCTGCGGCACTGGCCGGGGCGTGCGGAACGAACTGCAGGTCGTACGGGTTGGCCTGCACCGGCACGATGCGGTCACCGGCACGGACTTCGCGCCCGCTGTCTTCCAGCTTCAGGGTGGACGCCTGGACGCCGCCGCTGGCGACCTGGGTCAGTGTGCCAACGTTGACCTGGGCCAGTTCGTAGCCGAGGAACTCGCTGCGGTCACCGGTGGCCACGTAGTTCTTCCACAGGTTGCCGCTGCCGGGAACGGTATCGCCGCGGGCGTCCAGATCGTCGGTGGGCTTGGGCTGGCCGAAGCGCACGGTCGGGCGGACCACCGCGTAGCGCTGGCCCGGCTGGGCGTCCTGCAGGCCCAGTACATAGGCGTTCTGGCCGGCGCTGGCGCGCAGGCGGTTTTCTTCCAGGCCGACGACATAGGGCAGCTCCTTGAAGCTGTCCACAACGGTCAGGTTCTTCAGGAACGGCTCAACGTCCGCCAGCGGGATCGCGTTGATCGGTGCTTCCTGGCGCGGGCCGGGCTGGGCGGTGACGCGGTCCAGGTAGGCCAGGCTCAGCACGTCGCCCGGATAGATCAGGTGCGGATTCTTGACCTGCGGGTTGGCCTGCCAGATTTCCGGCCAAAGCCACGGCTTTGTCAGGAAACGTGCAGAGATGTCCCACAGCGTGTCGCCCTTCTTCACCACATAGGTGTCAGGGTGCGCGCCGTTCATATCCACGGCGACGGCGTACGTCGTGACGGTCAGCAGCGCCACGGCGGCGACCGTACGGAATTGTTTCAACATGGTTGCGATCTGCCTGATTCCCCAACAGGTTGCGGCACTATAGTGCAGAAACGGGGGCGCCGGGCAAGCGCAGGCGTTAGAATTGAGACATCTTGCCGAATTGATGCGGCATCCCCATATCCGGTATCACCATGGCCCTTCTGCCCATTCTCGAATTCCCCGATCCGCGGCTGCGTACCAAGGCGGCTCCCGTCGATGCTGCCGAAGTGACCACGCCGGTCTTCCAGCAGCTGCTCGATGACATGTTCCAGACCATGTACGAGGCGCCGGGCATCGGCCTGGCGGCCAGCCAGGTGGACGTGCACAAGCGCTTCATGGTCATCGACACCAGCGAGGAGCGCAACACGCCGATGGTGTTCATCAATCCGCAGATCGTCAGTGCCAGCGAAGGCGGCCGCGTCTACCAGGAAGGCTGCCTGTCAGTGCCCGGTATCTATGCCGATGTGACCCGCGCCGACAGCATCGTGGTGCGTTTTATCGACCGCGACGGCAAGCAGCAGGAGCTGGTCGCCGACGATCTGCTGGCCACCTGCATCCAGCACGAGATGGATCATCTGGACGGCAAGCTGTTCATCGATTACCTCTCGCCGCTCAAGCGCGAGATGGTGCGCAAGAAACTGGCCAAACAGCGCAAGCACGTGGCCTGAGTCCAGTGGTGACCCGGATGTGTCCGGGTTGCCCGTGGCGGGAGCCGTAGCCGGATCCCGCGATGCACGGCGCCGCCCTCCGGCGCCGTTGTTCTTTCCGGGAGTGGGATTGCCATGAGAATCGTTTTTGCCGGTACGCCGGAGTTCGCCGTCGCCTCGCTGGGAGCGGCCGCGCGCCAGCACGAAGTGGTGGCGGTCTACACCCAGCCCGACCGCCCGGCCGGGCGCGGCCGCGGGCTGATGCCCTCGCCAGTCAAGCTCGACGCCATCGCCCGCGGCATCCCGGTATTCCAGCCGGAAACCCTGAAAACCGCCGAAGCCCAGACGCAGCTGCGCGCGCTGCAGCCGGATCTGATGGTCGTGGTCGCCTACGGGTTGATCCTGCCCAAGGCGGTGCTGGCCATTCCCACCCACGGCTGCTGGAACGTGCATGCCTCGCTGCTGCCGCGCTGGCGCGGTGCCGCGCCGATCCAGCGCGCGATCCAGGCCGGCGATGCCGAAACCGGCGTGTGCCTGATGCAGATGGAGGCCGGGCTGGACACCGGCCCGGTGCTGCTGCGCCAGCACACCCCGATCAACGACACCGATACCGGCGGCCAGCTGCATGACCGGCTGGCGCAGCTGGGCGCGCAGGTGCTGGCCGATGGCCTGGGCCTGCTGCGCGCCGGCCTCAAACCGATCCCGCAGGTGCAGCCGGCCGAAGGCGTCACCTACGCGCACAAGCTGGACAAGGCCGAGGCCAGGCTGGACTGGGACCAGGACGCGCAAGCGCTGGCGCGCACGGTGCGCGCGTTCAATCCGTGGCCGATCGCCGAGGCCGTGCTGGCGGGTGAACGTGTGCGTATCCACGGCGCGGTGGCCATCGCCCACAACCACGGCAAGGCGCCGGGTACGGTGATCGGCGCGGCGCGTGAGGGTATCGACATCGCCTGCGGCCAGGGCGCGTTGCGCCTGCGCGTGGTGCAGCGCGAGGGCGGCAAGGCGATCACCGCGGCGGACTATCTCAACGCCCGTCGTGACCTGCGGATCGAGGGCTGAGCCGATGGCGGGTGCGACTTCCACGCCGTGGGGCAACAAGACCGCCACCGCGCAACCCGGGGTGCAGACCCGCGCGTTGGCGGCCAAGGTGCTGGCCGCGGTGATCGGCAAGGGCCGTTCGCTCAAGGCTGAGCTCGGCGCGGCGCTACCCAAGCTGGAGGACGGCCGCGACCGCGCCTTGCTGGAGGCGATCTGCTTTGCCGCATTGCGCCGGCGCACGGTCTACGACCAGGCGTTGCAGCAGTGGCTGCAGAAGCCGCTGGGCCCGCGCGATGCGGATCTGCGCGCGGTGCTGATGGCCGGGTTCGCGCAGCTGGATGTGCTCCAGCTGCCGGCACACGCGGCGCTGTCGGCGACGGTGGACGCGGCGCGCGCGCTGGGGCGCGAGCGCCAGGCCGGGATGGTCAACGCGCTGCTGCGTCGCGCCCAGCGCGAGGGTTTTGCCGACGCGCGGGCCGAGGATGCGTGGCCATCGTGGCTGCTGGCCCGGGTCCGCGAGGACTGGCCGCAGCAGGCCGACATGATCCTCAACGAGAGCCTGCAGCCGGCACCGCTGTGGTTGCGCGTCAATGGCCAGCAGCACAGCCGTGAGGCCTATCTGGCGCTGCTGGAGGCGGCCGGCATCGAGGCGTTTGGCGGACCCTTGTCGGCACACCCGGTACGGGTGGCGGGCGCGGTGGCGGTGGGCCGTCTGCCCGGCTTCGCACAGGGGGCCGTATCGGTACAGGACCTGTCCGCGCAGCAGGTGGCCGATGCCTTGCGGCCGGCGGCAGGGGCGCGGGTGCTCGATGCCTGCGCCGCACCGGGCGGCAAGTCGGCGCATCTGCTGGAGCGTGATCCTGGCCTGCAGCTGCTGGCGCTGGATGTGGATGCGCGGCGGTTGTCGCGCATCGGCGAGACCTTCGCCCGCACCGGGGTCGGTGCCCGCGCGAAGATCCAGGCCGCCGACGCGGCCGATACCGCCGGCTGGTGGGACGGGCAGCCGTTCGATGCGGTACTGCTGGATGCGCCGTGCTCGGCCACCGGCATCATCCGCCGCCAGCCGGACGTGCTGCTGCACCGCCGGCCCGATGACATCACCGCGCTGGTGGCGCTGCAGGCGCGCCTGCTCGATGCGCTGTGGCCGGTGCTGCGCCCGGGCGGGGTGCTGCTGTATTCGACCTGCTCGATCCTGCGGCAGGAGAACCAGCAGCAGGTGGCCCGGTTCCTGGCGCGCACGCCCGATGCGCGGATCGAGGCGTTGCCGGAAGGCTTCGGCCATGCAGTGGATGGCACCCGCCAGCGCCTGCCGGGCGAGCACGGCGGTGACGGTTTCTTCTATGCGCGGCTGGTGAAAACCGCCTTGACCTGAGGTCCCTATCATCGCCCTCCATGGGCGATGGGCGGGCACGGCGCGAATTCTGGTGGTTGGCGGTGACGGCCCTGCTGGTGCTCGGCGCCGGCATCGGCCTGCGTGACCCGTGGCCGTCGGACGAACCGCGCTTTGCCCTGGTCGCCAGACAGATGGTGGAAAGCGGCCAGTGGCTGTTTCCGCAGCGCGGCACCGAGTTGTATTCGGACAAGCCGCCGATACTGATGTGGCTGCAGGCGGCCGTCTACCTGCTGGTGCGGGACTGGCGCATCGCCTTCCTGCTGCCGTCGCTGCTGGCCGCGCTGGCCACCCTGGCCTGCGTGTACGACCTCGGCCGGCGGCTGTGGACGCGTCGGGTCGGCCTGTATGCGGCGTGGCTGCTGCTGTTCACCGTGCAGTTCACCTTCCAGGCGCGCAAGGCGCAGATCGATCCGCTGCTGCTGTTCTTCATGACCTTGGCCAACTACGGCCTGCTGCGGCATCTGCTGCGCGGCCCGGACTGGCGGATGTGGATGCTGGGCTGGTTCGCCGCCGGGCTGGGCATGATCACCAAGGGCGTGGGCGTGCTGGCCTTGGCGCTGCTGGTGCCGGCGTTGTTCGCGGTGGTGCGCGGCTGGCAGGGCGTGGATCTGCGCTGGCGTGACCGGCGCATCTGGCTCGGGCCGCTGGCGTTTGTCGCCGCGCTGACGCTGTGGCTGGGGCCGCTGCTGGCGGGAGTGTGGCGCGCCGACGACCCGGCCTATTACCGCTACCTGCACGACATCCTTCTGCGGCAGACTGCCGGGCGCTATCTGGACTCCTGGGATCACCACAATCCGCCCTGGTACCACCTGGGGGTGATGCTGACATTGTGGTTGCCGGCGGTGCTGGCCCTGCCGTGGGCGCTGCCGGCGTGGCGGCGCCGGTTGCGGCGCGGTGATCCGCGCTACCTGCTGCCACTGGTCTGGTGGCTGCTGCTGTTGCTGTTTTTTTCCATTCCCAGCGGCAAGCGCGATGTCTACATCCTGCCGGCGCTGCCGATGGTCTGTCTGGCGCTGGCGCCGCTGCTGTCGGGTCTGCTGCGTCGGCGCGGCTTCCGCCGGCTGCTGCTGGGTTTCACCGCCGCGCTGATCTTGCTGTTGCTGGGCGCGGGCGGCAGCGTGTTGCTGGAGGCGGAGTCGGGCCGGTTGCAGGCGCTGATCGCCCGCCGTGCGCTGGCCGATGATGCGGTGCGGACACTGGGCTGGACGCTGCTGGCGATCGGAATGTGCGGGGCCGGTGGGCTGTTGCTGGCCGGTCGGAAATGGCCGGCGCGGGTGCTGGCCTGGCTGCTGGCGTTGATCTGGGTGCTGCAGGGGCTGCTGGTCAACCCGCTGCTCAACGACTCCAGCTCCGGCCGCGGGCTGATGCGCGAGGTCGGCCGGCGGCTGGGGCCCGATGCGGAACTGGGACTGGTGGCGTGGAAGGAACAGAACCTGCTGCTGGCCGACCGGCCGGCGCGCACCTTCGGCTTCAAGCGGCCGTGGGAACAGCAGCTGCAGGCGGCGGTGGCCTGGCAGGCGCGGCAGCCGCAGCGGCGCTGGCTGCTGGTGCAGGAGAAGGCGTTGCTGGATTGCATCGGGCGTGATCGCAGCGAGCGGGTGGGGACGCTCAGCGGTCGCGGCTGGTGGCTGGTGCCGGCCACGGCGATCGAAGGCCGCTGCATCGCCACGCCTGCGCAGCGGGAGCTGGCGCGCCGCGACCAGGGGCCGCCCTGAGGGGAAGCCAGCGCGCTGCCGGCTGGCTATCATTGGCGGTTGGAACGGTTCCTCGGACGGGAATTGGTTCAGTGCCCAGGACCCAGTATCTGCCGATGGACCCGCATTTCCCCGTCACTGCCGATTCGATTCCCCGCCCGCCGGCCGCCCCGGCGCGCTGGCAACTGCTGCACCGTACCGCGACGCTGGCGCTGTTCGCGCTGCCGGCGCTGGTGATCAGCACGCCGACCAACCTGCTGCCGTTCGGCCTGCTGCTGCTGGCCAGTTCGATCGCCGGTGCCGATTACCTGTGGCTGGCCCGCCAACAGGCCGGGCGAGCCGGGCGGATTCTGCTGGTGCTGGCGCTGGTGACCATCGCCCTGGGGCTGCTGTCCCTGTGGCAGTTCGAGCATGCGCTCAAGGACGTGGACAACCGCTCGCGCTTTCTGGTGATGCCGTGGGCGCTGTTGTGGGTGTGTGCGCTGCGGCCGCCGATACAGGCGCTGTGGTGGGGCGCGCTGGCAGGCCTGCTCGCCACCTTCGCGGTGGCCGGCTACCAGGTATTCAGCGGGCTGGAGCGGGCCGATGCCTGGACCAACGCCATCGTGCTGGCCGACACCGCGCTGGTGCTGATGGTGCTGCTGGTGTTCTGCCGTCCCCCGCAGCGCTGGGGACTGATCGCGCTGGGGATGGCCGCGGGCAGCGCGGTGATCCTGCTCAGTGGCAGCCGCGGGGTATGGCCGGCACTGCTGGTGCTGTTCGTGGCCATGGCGCTGTCGGTGCGCTGGAAAACGGGCCGTTTCCGCGTCGGTGCCCTGGCCGGGCTGGTGCTGGTGGCCGCAACCGTGGTGCTGAGCGTGCCGCAGTTGCGTGAACACACCCGGCTTGCTGAGCTCAGCAGCGACATGCAGCGGATCGGCCGGGGTGATGTGGATTCATCCGCCGGGGCGCGGCTGGAGCGCCTGCAGGTGGCGTGGGATACCTTCCGCGAACTGCCGCTGACCGGGGTGGGGATCGGCCATTTCGACGATGCCATGCGACGCCTTCCCCAATGCAGCTCGCAGGCCGATCAGGTGTTCCGTTGCCACCTCGGCCATGCGCACAACGATCTGGCCGAATGGGCGGCGACCCAGGGCGTGCCGGGCCTGCTGCTGCTGCTGTGCGTCTATGGGCTGCCGCTGGGCCTGTTCCTACGTCTGCAGTTGAACAGCGAGGAGGATGGCTTCCGCGGGCCGGCGGCGGCCGGGGTGATGCTGGTGGTGAGCTACATCCTGTGCGGCATGACCCAGTCGATGTTCGCCCACCAGATCGCTGCCAGTACCTACACCGCCCTGGTGGGCGTGCTGTGCGGGCTGGCACTGGTCGACAATGCCGCGCGCGGAAGCCAGGCACCAGTTCAGCGCAAGGCAGCCAGCGGCTGACGTTTGAATAAGCCTCAACCCGGCGGCGTGACAGTCTGGGCCGTGGGCAGTGGCAGGCCCCGTGTTTGATCCGCGATCGCCCTCCGCACCGCGTCATCCGGAGGAGCCGGCAGGCGCGGTATACCGGCTGGGACTGCGCGCTTGCAGTGCACTGTCCGGCGGGCCGATCCAGCGCCGGTTCCGCGCGACTCAGAGGCGCGTGGATGCCGCAGCTTTGGCTTGGCCCGGAACCAGGTCCAGCGCCAGGCCGGCCGACAGCGCCGCCGCTCCCCATGCGGCCCATTTGATGGCGTGCCGTGGCCGTGACAGCAGGCTGTAGAACAGCGTGGCCGGCAATGCGACCAGCAGCAGTTTGGCCAGATGCCGCCGCGCCGCCGCCGCGCCGACATAACGGCGGATGGCGATCTGCCGTGACCTTGCATAGTGGAAACGCTTGATGAAGTCCGTGCGCACGCTGGGCGTGGAAGACGCGCCGCCGCGATGGAATGCCCTGGCCGCAGGTTGCAGCAGGCACTGATAGCCGGCTTTGGCCATGCGCAGGCACAGGTCGTCGTCTTCGTAGTAGAGGAAAAAGATTTCGTCAAAGCCGCCGATCTGGTGGAACGCACGGGTCCGTACCAGCAGGCAGCAGCCATGGATCCACTCGGCGCTGACCAGCCGGTCCGGTACGCGGACGCGGCCCTTCGTCTCCGGCCGGAAGAAGGCATCGCGGTGGCACAGCTGCGGTGTGCCGTTGTCACGCCAGCTCTGCGGGCCCACCAGCCCCGCCTGCGGAAACCGGGCCAGGCAATCGAGCAGGCACTGCACATCGGCCGGGGCGATGCTGCAGTCGGGGTTGAGCAGCAGCGCGAACGGGGTCTGGACCGCGGCCATCGCCTGGTTGTTGGCCGCGCCAAAGCCCGCATTGGTGTGGCGTGGGATCAGCCGCGCGTGCGGGATCTTCTGGCCGACGCGCGCGGCGGTGTCATCGCCGCTGGCGTTGTCGACGATGACCACGTTCGGAAACCGGGCCAGTGTGCTGGCCATGGTTTCCACCAGCGGCGAGGAGTTGTAGGTGACGCAGACAACGGTCACCTCGGCAAGAGAGGGGGCGGACTTCATGGAATGGCTTGGGCAGGGCAATGGCGCAGCAGCAGCGGCCGCTGCAGGGGTTGCCTGCGGGGGACAGGCAAGGGGGACGTACCGGCGTACGGAAACCTGTGCCGTGACAGCCCGTGTATTTCCACCGCAAGGGGGGCACCATTTTAACGGCCCGGGCCGGTGCCACCGGCCGGAGCGCCTGATGTTTTCCGGCTTGTTGCGCCGCGTTCAGGGTGCCTGGAGGGGCCTTCCGGCCGCGGCCCGGCAGACATGCCAGACCGTGGCTACAGCGGCTGCCCGTTGCACAGCAGCCACAGCATGATGGTCTTCTGGCGCACGTAGTTGGCGCTGACAAACGCCTCGATCAGCCCCGGCCAGCCATCCAGGAAGCCGCGCTTGACCACATAGCTGCGGAAGAAGCGCCAGGTGGGGGCGAGGATCAGTTTGCCCAGGGTCGCGCGCTTGCCACGGCTGAACTCGTGCTCGGCCATCATCCGCGCGTACTTCTGCTTCTTGTCCAGCAGTTGCAGGAAGTTGCGGTAGGGGTTATGCAGCAGGTCGCCGCGGAGCAGGGCGACCGGGCCGTCCACGGTGACCGCCTCGTGGATCTCGCGCTCGCCGCGCCAGCCGCCGTGGCGGCGGTCGAACAGGCGCAGCACGCGGTCCGGATAGGCGGTGCCATGGCGCAGGAAACGGCCGAAATATTCCGAACAGCGGGCGAAGCGGTAACCCCGCGCGCGCGTGAAGCCGGCATCGCGCTCGGCCTCGATGGCCGCGCGCAAGGTCGCATCCACCCGCTCGTCGGCATCCAGGCACAGCACCCAGTCATGTTCGGCCTGTTCGACGCAGAACGCCTTCTGGCTGCGGAAGCCGTCGAAGGCGCGCTGGATCACCCGTGCTCCGGCCGCTTCGGCGATGGCGATGGTGGCATCGGTGGAGAACGAGTCCACCACCACGATCTCGTCGCAGAACGCCAGCGACGCCAGACAGTCGCCGATCCGGTCGGCCTCGTTGAAGGCGATGATGCAGGCCGACAGGCGTGGCCGCCGGGTCGATGAAGTGGGGGCTGGGCTGGGCATGCGACCGTTCGCGCGGGGAACCGGGGGCCAAGCCTAGCAGCGACGCCGGGTACTGGCGATGCGATAATTGGCCGCCTCTGCCGCAATATCCAGGAGTTCTCCGCGTGCCACGCCACTATCTGCTGTACGGGTCCGAGCGCTACGCGCTGGCCATCCTCCGTCCGGTGCAGGCGGCGATCCGCGCGCGGGGCGACGAGGCGGCCTGGTTTTTCGACGGCCCCGGCGCGGAGGATCTGGCCGCCGATGAGACCCTGCTGAGCGTGGAGCAGGTGCGCGCGTGGAACCCGTATGCGGTGATCACCTCGTCCAACGCGGTGCCGCACTTCTTCCCCGGGGTGAAGGTGGAAACCTTCCACGGCTTCGATGCCGGCAAGCCGCGGCACATCTATATCCGCGGCTTCTTCGACCTGTACTGCACCACCGGCCCGCGCGACACGGCCGCGTTCTCGGCGCTGGCCGAGCAGATGGGGCATTTTTCGGTGGTGGAGACGGGTTTCCCGAAGATCGATCCGTTCATGAGCCAGCTGGCCGACGTGCCCGAGCCGGTGCGGCAGCCGCCGGTGATCCTGTACCACTCCACGTTCTCACCGTCGTGGAGCGCGGCCGGCATTCTTTACGACGAGATCAAGCGGCTGTCGCAGAGCGGCGAGTGGCGCTGGGTCGTCACCTTCCATCCGAAGATGGATCCGGAAATGGTGGCCAAATACCGCGCACTGGAAGGCCCGTACCTGCGCTTTGCCGATGACGACAACATCCTGGACCTGTTCCCGCAGGTGGACATGATGTGCTCGGACACCTCCTCGGCGCTCAACGAGTTCCTGCTGACCTACAAGCCGGTGGTGACCTTCAAGAACCGCCGCCCGGGCCCGCAGCTGATCGACATCGACGATCCGGCGCAGTTCGAAGGGGCGATCCGCACCGCGCTGTCGCGGCCGCCGGAGCTGATGGCCGCGGTGCGCCAGTTCGCCGACCAGCTGCACCCGTACCGTGATGGCCAATCCAGCGAGCGCATCCTCCAGGCGATCGATGCGTTTGTCGCCAAGGGCGCGCGCAACCGCAAGCCCAAGCCGTTGAACCTGTGGCGCAAACTCAAGATCCGCAAGCGCATCGGCTACTGGGGCCCGGCGCGGGTTTGAGGGTCGGCAACTTCGCCTTGCCACCAGGCTGAGGGCGAAGTCAGGTTGTAGCGACGTGGTTGTAGCCCGGTAAGCGCAGCGCACCCGGTCAGAAGGATCAACCCGATGACCCGGCTTCACGCCTGATGCCGGATCCGGAAAAGCAGGTTTTCCGCTGCCAAACTTCGACGTGACTCCAGGGTGCGCTTTACTTGCCCGGGCTACGGAACCGAGCCGCCGGGCCTTCAGCGGCCCGGATGCGTGGCGCGGCCGCTACCAGCGCAGTTTGCGCCGGGCCAGTTCGGCGCCGAGCTGGTCCAGCAGTTCCCGTGCGCGCGTCTCTTCCAGCAACCGCAGCTGCAGCGGTGGTGCGCCGAACGCGCCGGCCGTATCCAGGGTCAGTGTGGCGGTGCCGAAAAAACGGTCCAGCGGTGAACGGTCCAGGCGCAGCGCCTGCAGCTTGTCCAGCTCGGCGATGCGCCACCAGCGGTTCCACCAGCCGCCGCGCACGGCCACCCGTTGCGCGTCGATGCTGTAGCCCATGCGGCTGACCTGGCGGTGCGCCTTGAGTGCGGACCACGGCAGCCACAACAGCGGCAACAGCCCCGGCGCGCCGGTTTCATGGGTGAGCACGGCGGTCAGGATGGCCACCGGCAGCAGCGCCGGCAGGCACAGCCGCCACCAGCCGCGCGTGGAGACGGCATGCCACTGTGACGGCGGCCATTGGACCTGCGGCAGCAGCTGCTGCAACAGGCTATCGCAGGTGTCCGGCGGCGCCAGCGGCGCCAGTTCCTTCAACGCCCGGCCGTCCTTCTCGCCGGCACCGCCGGCGGCGATATCCACCCGCAGCTGGCGGCGTTTGAACAGCCGGTGCAACGCGCCTTCGCGCAGGGTCCAGGCCTGGATGCGGCGGCGGGCCACGCTGCTGCGCAGCCGGGTCAGCAGTCCGCGTTCGACAGTCAGCCGGCGGTCGGCCTCGGTCAGGCGGAAGCCGTGGTACTGGACAATGGCCAGGCCGATGGACAGCACCCGCAGCAGGACCAGTGCGAGCAGCACGACCATCAGGCCGGTGATCACCAGCGTGGGGGTGCCCAGCTGCAGCTGGCTGGCATAGCCGAACATCTGCCGGCCCTGCTGGGTGATGACATCTTCCATCGCGCGGCGCGGGAACAGCTGGTAGGCGGCGCCGACGGCGGCGGCCAGCACCACTATCGCGCGGTTGGAAATCAGCCCCTGCCGCACCAGTTCGGGCAGCGGCAAGGTGAGCAGCACGTCCGCGGCCGGCTCCTGGACCATCGCGCCGGGTGCGGCGCTGCCGCGATGGCGGATCAGGCGTTCCAGTTCCAGTGCCTGCTCCAGCTTGAGCACGCGCATCTGCGCTTCGGGTTTGTCGCCGGCGGCCGACTCCAGCCGCAACTCGGCCACGCCGAACAGGCGGTGCAGCAGGTTCTGGTGCACCACCACGTTGTGGATGCGGGCGAAGGGAATCTCGCGGCGGGTACGTTCGAAAATGCCGCTGCGGATGCTCAGGGTGTCGGTGCCGATGCGGTAGCGGTAGCTCCAGTACTGCGCCAGCGCCGAGGCCAGCACCGCCACGATGACCGCCGCGGTGATCCAGTGGTGGTACGGCAGGCCGTCGTCATCGCCGCGGCTGCCGAACACCAGCACCGCCACCAGCGGCAGCAGCAGCTGCTGGATCTGCTGCTGCAGCACGAACAGCCAGGACCACGGGTGCAGCCGGCGTTCTCCGGCGTCCATCGGCGCCGTGCTCACAGCGCGTCGTCGTCATGGTCGAGCTGGCGCGCCAGCCGGTCGCGCAGGCGTTCGGCATCGGCGTGGTCCAGGCCGGCGATGGCGACGGTGTTCAGGCGGGTGCCAGCGGTATGCACGGTCAGGGTGGCCAGCCCGGCGGCGCGCTCCAGCGGGCCACGGCGCAGGTCCAGATGCTGCACGCGCGAGACCGGTACCCGGCTCTCGCTCTGCCACAGGTGGCCACGGCGCACGCCCAGCGCCTGTGCATCCAGTCGCCAGAAGGTGAGCCGTTGCCGGCGCCAGCCGAACCAGCCTCCCCACAGCAGGCCGATGACCGCGCCCGCCGCGGCGATCAGCGGCCAGTGCGGGCTGCGCAGCACCAGCGTCAGCGCGCCGGCAGCCAGGGCCAGGGTGATCGCCATCGTCAGCCCGGCTCCAATGGCGGCGAACAGGGCGCCGCGTGACGGCAGCGGCTGCCAGTGGCCTTCAGTGACGACCGGGGCGGGAGGAAGTGCGGGGGGTTGGATCGACAAGCGAAGATTCCAGCGATGAGGCTGGAGCGAGCCTAGCATCCGCCCGCAGGCGTGTGAGCCGGGTTTACTGCGCGGCCATGATCAGCGCATCGACGTCGAGCTGATGGCCGGCGCGTACGGCCTTGGTGCGCAGGTACTGCTCGTTCTCGGCAGTGATCTCGCCGGTCACCGCCACGCAACCGACCACTTCGATGCCGGCGCTGCGCAGATGCTGCACCTTGCTCGGATTGTTGGTCAGCAGCTGGATGCGGCGCACGCCCAGCCCCCGCAGCATCGCCGCGGCACTGGCATAGCGGCGCTCGTCCGGGCCGAAGCCCAGTTGCGCGTCGGCATCGATGGTGTCCAGGCCTTCGTGCTGGTAGCCGTAGGCGCGCATCTTGGCGGCGATGCCGGTGCCGCGGCCTTCCTGGTCCAGATACAGCAGGATGCCGCCGCCCAGTTCCTTGAGTGTGCGCAGGCCGCGGCGCAGCTGGTCGCCGCAATCGCACTTGAGCGAGCCGAACAGGTCGCCGGTCAGGCAGGACGAATGCACCCGCACCGGCACGATGCCGCCCATGTCCGGAGTGCCGACGATCACCGCCACCTGGTCGCGCTGCGCCACGCCGCCGCGGAACACGGCGAACTCGCTCATGCCCACATCGCGCAACGGCACCGGCGAGCGCGTCACCAGTTCGTAATCCTGGCCGGCCTGGGCGGCCCCTTCGGCGAGGTCGGCGATCTCCAGGTGCATGCACGGGTCAAACGGTGAATCGCTGGCCGGCAGTTCCACCGCCACCATCGCCGGCAGCAACAGGCCCAGCCGCGCCAGTTCCACCGCGGCGGCATCGCGGGCGTCGCCAGCGCTGAACGGGCCTTGCGGCGGTGTGGCATCGCGCAGGTAGGCCAGCGCCGGCAGGCTGTCGAATGTCAGGCCGGCCAGCGGGATGCGGATGCCGTGTTCGGCGGCAATTCCCAGCGTCTGCGCGCGCGGCCGGGTCAGGAACAGGTAGTGCCGCTGGTCCGCGGCATCGGCGAAGGCGCTGAAGCTGGCGGCGGTGGCGCTGTCCAGGGCGATGACGGCACTGCGCCGGTCGCCATCGACGATCACCAGGGGACGCCCGGCGCGAAGCTCGGCCGCTGCCCGTTCGCAGTGGATGGCCGCAGTCTGGGGGAAACCGGCGGATGAAGTTGCAGGGGAGGGCAGGGCGCTCATCGGAAACCTAATGGGGGTCGCCGGCCGGGGATTCAATCGGCGCGGTCGGGCGACGCAGTGTTGCTGGCAACGCGTCAGTGCGGGTGTCTGGCGGTGGCGTACGGGTCTTTCTCGCCGCTGCCGGGTGGGCGCAGCGTGTAGCGTTTGTAGGTCCACTGGTACTGCGACGGGTCGCGGCGGGCGATGCGTTCGATGCCGGCATTGAGCGTGGCCGCGGCGACCTGCAGATCCGGATCGGCCATGGCCGCCGGGGCCGGTTCGACATGCAGCGCGAATTCCAGGTCCGGGCCGAGCCGCTCGCACCAGGCGAACAGCACCCTCGCACCGGTGCGTTCGGCCAGCCGGTTGACCAGGGTCATGGTCAGGGCCTGGAGGCCGAAGAACGGCACGAACACGCCGTCACCATTCTTGGGCTGCTGGTCGGGCAGGATCGCCACCGCGCCGCCATCCTTGAGCACCTTGAACAGCTGTCGCACGGCCGGACCTTCGGCGCGGACCTGGCGCACGTTGTCGCCGCTGCGTACCCGCTGCAGGAAGGCGTCGCCGGTGGGGTTCTCCGGCGGCGCGTAGACGAAAGCAAACGGGCCGCGCGAGGCCAGCCACTGGTTGAGCAGCTCCCAGTTGCCATAGTGCGGCGCCACCACGATCACGCCCTGGCCCGATGCCAGCGCCGCGTCGTACAGCGCCTGGCCGTGGCGCTCGACCAGGTGCCGTTGCAGGTTGCTCGCCGGCGGATGGGTCCACAGGTACAGCGTTTCCAGGGCCTGGCGGGCGGTGGTACGCAAGACGATGCGGTGCAGGCGCTGGCGCTCGGCCGCCGGCAGTTCCGGATACACCAGCTCCAGATTGCGCCGGGTCACCCGGCTTTCGCGGGCGTCGATGCGCCGCCACAACCAGGCCACGCTGTCGGCCAGCGAACGCTGCCACGACCACGGCAGGCGGGTGAGCACGGAGGCGAGGCGATAGTAGAGCTTGGCGGCGGTGTCCGGTTTCATGTGCCCAAGTTTAGCCGCTGCCGCGCGATGTTAAGGTTCGCCCTCCTTTTGCTAGGAGCCGCCATGCTTTCCCTGATCCAGCGTGTCACCCGGGCCTCGGTCACGGTCGATGAAACCGTGGTCGGCGAAATCGGCCAAGGCCTGCTGGCGCTGGTGGGGGTGGAGCCGGGCGATGACGCCGCGGCCCTGTCACGGATGGCCGACCGCCTGCTCGGCTACCGGGTTTTCGCCGACGATGCCGGCAGAATGAACCGTTCCCTGCGCGATACCGGCGGTGGCCTGTTGCTGGTGAGCCAGTTCACGCTGGCCGCCGACACCCGTTCCGGCATGCGTCCGGGCTTCAGCACGGCGGCGCCCCCCGACGAAGCTGAACATATTTTCAATCAACTGGTGGCCATCTGCCGCGAAAAACACGCCGCACGGGTGGAAACCGGCCGCTTCGGTGCCCATATGGTAGTGAGCCTGGTCAATGACGGACCGGTGACGTTTCTGCTCAGATCCTGACGCGCCGTGAATCCACCGCCCGGCAAGCGTTATGCTGCGCAGGTATAATAGTAGGTTCTCTTCTTTCCCCGCCGGTGGCGCGAGCATTACATGGCCAACGAACGTCCTGCCCAGCAAAACGACATCAAGCTTCTGATCAGCAAGGGCCTGGAACAGGGCTACCTGACCTACGCCGAAGTCAACGACCACCTCCCCGACGACATGGTCGATCCGGAGCAGATCGAAGACATCATCGCCCTCATCACCGGCATGGGCATCGATGTCCATGAAGTCGCGCCCGATGCCGACACGCTGGCCCTGAGCGACGGCAACACGGGCAACCGTGAAGTCGATGACACCGCTGCTGAAGAAGCGGCGGCCGCCCTGACCGCACTCGACACCGAAGGTGGTCGTACCACCGACCCGGTGCGCATGTACATGCGCGAAATGGGTACGGTCGAGCTGCTGACCCGCGAAGGCGAAATCGCCATCGCCAAGCGCATCGAAGAAGGCCTGGGCCAGGTGCAGGCCGCACTGGGCACCTTCCCGATGGCCGTGGAAACCGTGCTGGCCGATTACGAGCTGCACAAAGAGGGCAAGAAGCGCCTGGCTGAAATCATCGTCGGCTTCAACGACCTGGTGGAAGAAGAGCCGGCGCCGGCCGTGGTCGCTGAAAGCGAAGACACCGAGGCTGACACCGAGGCTGAAGAGGAAGACGACGACGTCGCCGAAGAGGAAGCCGGTCCGACCGGTCCGGATCCGCTTGAAGTTGCCCGTCGCATGGAACAGCTGGCCAGTGATATGGCCAAGTTCAAGAAAGCCCATGCCAAGGGCGACGACAAGGCCCGTGCCAAGCTGCGTGACGAGCTGGCCGCCACGTTCGTGACCTTGAAGCTGCCGCTGCCGCTGACCGACGTGCTGGTCAAGCAGTTGCGCGATGTGATGGCTTCGGTCAAGGCCCAGGAGCGCCGCGTGCTGCATCTGGCCACGATCACCGCACGCATGCCGCGCAAGGATTTCATCCGTTCCTGGGAAGGCAACCAGACCAATCTGGAATGGGTGGAAGATGCACTGAAGCGCAAGCAGAAGTGGTCCTCGGCCCTGCGTGATGTGAAGGACCAGATCATTTCCGAACAGCAGGCCACGCAGGACGTGGAGAAGGCGACGTCGCTGTCGCTGGAAGAGCTGAAGGAAATCAGCCGTGTGATGGCCTATGGCGAGGCCCGTGCGCGCAAGGCCAAGAAGGAAATGGTCGAGGCCAACCTGCGTCTGGTCATCTCCATCGCCAAGAAGTACACCAACCGCGGCCTGCAGTTCCTGGATCTGATCCAGGAAGGCAACATCGGCCTGATGAAGGCCGTGGACAAGTTCGAATACCGCCGCGGCTACAAGTTCTCGACCTATGCCACCTGGTGGATCCGCCAGGCGATCACCCGCTCGATCGCCGACCAGGCGCGCACCATCCGTATTCCGGTGCACATGATCGAGACGATCAACAAACTCAACCGCATTTCCCGCCAGATGCTCCAGCAGTACGGCCGCGAGGCCACGCCGGAGGAGCTGGCCAAGGAAATGGACATGCCCGAGGACAAGATCCGCAAGGTGATGAAGATCGCCAAGGAGCCGATCTCGATGGAAACCCCGATCGGCGACGACGAGGATTCCCATCTGGGCGATTTCATCGAGGACACCAATGTGGAGTCCCCGGTGGAGAACACGGTCAACATCAACCTGTCGGAAACCGTGCGCGACGTGCTCGGTGGGCTGACCCCGAGGGAAGCCAAGGTGTTGCGCATGCGCTTCGGTATCGACATGAATACCGACCACACGCTGGAAGAAGTCGGCAAGCAGTTCGACGTCACCCGCGAGCGCATCCGCCAGATCGAGGCCAAGGCGCTGCGCAAGCTGCGTCACCCGAGCCGTTCGGAGCAGCTGCGCAGCTTCCTGGATATCGAATGATTTCCAGGCTGTAGGGTTGAACGCGAAAAACCCCGCCCAGGCGGGGTTTTTCTTTGCCGCCCGCGCGAGGCGGTCAGCACCGGTTGGCCACTTCGGTGCAGCGGCGCTGTCCCAACGCGCACGGGCAAGTGGTCGCCCTACGCGCGCTCCACTACACTGTGCCGTCGTTGCGGGCCTATAGCTCAACGGTTAGAGCAGAGGACTCATAATCCTGCAAAGTGACGTTGCTGCTTGTTGCGAATTGACCTTTTTTTATATAAAAATCAGTTGGATGCGCTGATTTTGTAGTTGTCAATTTGTCGGGCCCTTTCCAATGATTGCCTAACATTGCTGGCAGCTTTACACAGGAATTACACGCGGTTGAAGTAGCGATGGTCACCACCATATATGTGAAGTGAGTCCTACAGTCTCTTAGCTCGTGAGATTGATGTGTGCGATATTTGCGTCGCTCCGTTAGCGCTCCCTATGTGAGCTGCCCCTCGGACTTAGGAGCCCCGCTATGACCTACTCTCCTGCCAGTGTTGCCAACTTCTTCCTTGAGCGTGCCTCAAGGGAAGGCCGAGCTATTACGCCGATGCAGCTCCTGAAGCTGGTATACATCGCTCATGGCTGGTACCTGGGATATACGGGGGCTCCGCTCATTGATGAGCAGGTGCAAGCCTGGAGGCATGGGCCCGTCATCAAGTCGCTTTACGACAGAATCAAGCATTTTGGCAGTGGTTCGGTCACCGGCTTGGTCGCCGCCAGTCCATTTGGTGGTTTACCCGCAGTAGTCGGGGAGGATGCTGCCCCGCTGCTTGACAGTGTTTGGAAGAACTATGCAAGGTTCAGCGGAATTGAGCTCTCGCAGATGACGCATTTGCCGGGTACGCCTTGGTCCATCGCGTGGCATCAGGAAGGCGGAAAGGACAAGTACTTTGCTCCGATAAGCAATGAGCTTATTAGGGAGCACTACGCTGAAAAAATTAGAGCTAACTGATATAGAAAGGCTGACGCCGAATGGCAAGCGACAAGGAAGGAAGTTCGCCAGTTTTTCCAGAGATAGCCGTTGCGGCCGATGAGGCAGAGGCGGGTTTCAAGAAAACGCCAGCAGTTGCTGATGCCGGCCCTGTGCCTGCTAGTTCATTGCGGGAGGAGTACGAGACTCAGCTCGATCTCAATCACGCAGCGCACCGAGAGATGCGATGGGTCGCCTTCTCCGCTTTGGGTGGGCTTTCGCTAGTTTTCTTCTGCTCGCTACTTTGGATGCTTCTGCGCTTTGCTAACCTGCCTGCTATTGGTGCCCTTCTCATTATGAGTAAAGACGCCAATTGGCATGTTTTAGTTCTACTTGGGGCTGGTCTAGTGGTAATTGCGGCTATCCCACTGTCGCTTTCTCTGGGGCTGATGAAGATGATCAGTGTGACTAACGAGCAAGACCCTACGGTTAGCACGCCGACGACAGAGGCTGTGAAGGCTGTAGCCGAGCTTATAAGCCATATCTACAAGTCGATAAAAGGATGAGCTCAATACTTGCTCAAGAGAACCCCGCTCCGGCGGGGTTTTTGTGGTCTCGCTCCGTGGCTGCTCGGCGTCCCTTGATCCACGCGTCTATGACGGTTTGTAGCCGAGCAGCTGGTACGCCGCTAGTGCTCTTGCCAGAGAGCCTCTCACGGCCTTGAAATACGTTCTCTTAGACGCCATCCAGCCAATGCCCATGAGGGCTAAACCAGAGCAGTGAAAGAGATGGAATTCAAGCCAGGTGATGTTGTTGTACTGAAGAGCGGTAGCCTTAGGATGACCATCAGCAGGGTGAACGATGGGACTGCGTGGTGTGAATGGTTCGACACTAATCAAGCCCCGCAAGGTAAGGCATACGACGTTGCGGTACTGAAGCTTTACGAATAAGCATCTATGGCCCCGCACCATCAGGTAGCGGGGCTTTTTGTGGGAGAAATCCTACAAGGCAAAGCGGTCACCACCGACAGATCCAGCACCGGCGCCAGGGGATGATCGTGACTTTCCGATAGCCTGAGTCGCAGATATCCCGTGGCCTACCAGACCCTACGCGAAAGCTTCGATGCCTTGGCATACGACATCTTTGCCAACGGCTACATGATGCGAGCCACTGAGCGTCTCGCCCGGGTCCAAGAGCTGTACGGGCTGGCTCTGCAGGCACTAGCCGCAGCCGAGGGTCGTGGTGACGCGGACAAGATCGCGGCTTCTATCTGCGGAGCCCTGCATCGTGCTTACAGCATTACCAGCGCGCTGGAGCAGCGTGAGACGCTCAGAGAGACATTCGCGCGACGAGAGATGTTGGCTGATCGAACTAAGCTGCAAATCGCTTGATCGTCACTTGATGCTGCGTCAGCTCTGTGAGCAGTAGCTGGCCGCCAATAGGTCCACTTCCCGGTACTGCCTTCATCTGGCGTATCTGAGCGTTTGCGACCTGGTGCAGAAACTCTTCATGAGTGTCCACGGTGATGCTGGAAAGATCCTCATCGAAGGCTGGTGCGATGTGGCCGCCGCCAATCTCATCAATGCTGAAGCCAGCACCGTCGCGTACCAGGCGCAGCGCGCGCGGTGCACCCCATTGCTGCGACCAGCCCACGAGAAGAATCTCCTGCTTGTCTGTGTGTTCGGGCTTGATTCCGTCGGCTTCGCATTGCTTCAGATAGGCAGGAAGCAGGGTGCGGGCTATGGCTGGAAGCGACTTTGTCAGCGTGTCGAAGGAATGATCACCCATGAGTGTCAGCAGCTGAATATAGAGGCTCCGCACAAACCCCAGCTCGCCGCGTGAACAGATGGCGACGTTCTCGAAGGGAAGGAGGAGGATCTTACTCGTCTCAAATTCGGTTCCATGTGCCGACGATATCGCCAGGGTATCGACCATGATCAGTGCCCTATCGGCAAGAATCACAACATTCAACAGGCTCATCAAGTGGTCCTTTTGTGGTCGAAATAGTGGGCCCTTTGAGCGCTTCAATGGAGGTATAGGGCCCCCAAGCTGGGCCGATCTGGTAGCCGATCGTCGCTCCGATGGGACCGCCAACGTAGTATCCGATGATGGATCCGATGGTTCCGCCAATTTGGGAGCCGGACATTTCAGCAACCTCTCTCTGTTTGTAGGGGGAGCCCTCCGCCTCAACCTGGCGGAGGGCTCCAAGGTGCAATCAGCGCGGACTCGCCCATGAGGATGTAGGAGCCTGGCCTTGCACTGCCGGTGTTGTTGCGGACACCGCCGGCTGGTCCGTACGGGGGCAAGTCAGCCCCGATAGCTTTAGCCCTTGATGCCCGCGATCACCGCGAAGGCCTTGGCATATGCGACCGCCACGTCGACGCGGGTGTGGCAGACGAATCCGACCTCACCGGTCGTTGCGTGGAGCTCGTTCAGCAGCTGCACGCTCACGCCTTCCCGCATGAAGAAGGTGAACAGCGAGAAGTCACCGACAAAGATTTCCGAACAGTCCGAGGACGTGCCGACGGTGAGGTCCGTCGGAATCTGGGAGCTGGTAAGGAAGTTCCAGCTGGTCAGCGCATCCGGGCGGCGCAGGGGCTGCCCAGTGGTGTCGGCGAACAGAGCCATGGTCTCGTCTTCGCGCGGCGACATGATCGCCGTGTTCGGGGCGGGGGCGTCGGCCTCCTTGATAGCACGGGCGGCATTGATCAGCTTGTTGTAGTTGGTCAGCGCGGCCCCGTTGGTGCCGTTGCCGATCGCGTGCACGCCGTCGATGTTGAGCAGGCCGCGGATCTCCGGGGCAGTGCCCGAACCCCGCAGACCAGCCCGGTCGAGCTCCTTGGCGAAGGCCTGGGCGATGGCGGTACGAAGTGCCTGTTCCAGCCCGGGAGCATCGGCCAGCAGCTCGCGGCTCACCTTGAAGCGAAAGGCCAGGCTGCGGGGGGTGATGGTGATCGATCGGAATGCGGGATCAGATTCGGCGATAGCGGCGCTTTCGTTCCGCCATGCCGCGGTCGGGATCGTGTCGGTTGCCGCGATCTTGAAGCTGTTGCTCTGGTCCTCGAGCACCGCCACGTTTGCACCCGCCTGCAGCAGGCTCGATGCCGGCACCAGGGCGTTGAGGATGCCTGGCAGCAGCACACCCGGCACCAGGTAGCCGCCGGCAGTGTTGGTGCCCTCGCTGAGCGCGTTTCGCACGCCATCCGTGGTTCGCATATTGGCGACGCCGCGGAAGAACTCGGTCAGCGACATTCCCTCACTGGACGATCCCCTCACTCCCAGCTGTGCTGCGATCTTGGAGGGGTCACGCATGTCCTGGTTGGAGATCAGCTTGCCGATCTCGCGACCGTCACTGTCGCGGAGGCTGGCGTTAGCACCGCCAAACCGTGCTTCGGCAAATTCACCAAGATCGAGTTCTTCGTCGATCAGGTCGATCACCGCGCTGGCCCAAGAAATGGTGTTCTCAATGTTCCGATTCGGGGTTTTGTCTTTGTTGAATAATTCAATATTCCCATCGCGGACCTGGTCCTGGAACAGGTTGAGTGCGCGACGAACCTTGCTGCGATCAGCTTTCGCTGCACTGGGCGAAGTGTCGGAGTTTTTCAGCACCTCATCGATGTCGAAACCGACCTTGGCAAATTCGATGCGCGCTGCAAACTGCAGATTGGGATCGGCGATTCTCTCGCGGTAATACTGTAGGCCTTTGGACATGGTCCTTCCCTTTTGATTGTGACCCGAGCAACAAAAAAGCGCGCCCGGATCAGTGCTTGACTGATCTCAGAGCGCGCCTTGGCGTGGCCTTGGCCGCAACTTAGGACCGGTGCCGGTGACACCCGTGGGGTGAGCCGTCCTGGACAGTTGCAGCGTAGCGCCTTGGCGCGCTTGTTCAATGGGTTTCGTCACATTCGGCACTTGGATCTGCTTTGTGTGATCTGCCCAGCGGAGCGCATCGCGTATGCGCCAGGCTTTCGTTCTGCATGCAGCCGAGCAGTACCGCCTTGGCCGGCCCACGTCGGCCAGCACCAGCTCACAGCTGCAATTCTCACAACGGTGGGTAAGTGGTTTCGTCACAAAAATCGGTTTTTCTCAACTGACGGTGCAAATAAACAGTTGGGCGCACGTGTCGGGATGGATGCTCGTTGGAGTTTTCCCCTCCCCCCCCGGGCCGTTGCTCAGTTCTGAGCAACGGCGATTGATCGCTGGTGATGGAGGCACACCGTTCCGTTGGCCTAAGCATCTGGACCTGCTGCAGCCATCTTCCCGGTGACTGGGCGATCCCCGTCGTCGAGCGGGTCGATGCCTGCTGATTTCATTGCCTTCACTTCGCTGTCCGATAGGCCTAGAACCTGCGCAATGTCTGCCCAACGTCGGTGGGCCTGGTCACGGCTGGCCAGCACGATCGGGCGCTCCTCAGATCTGAGGAGCGGAACCGGTTCCGGTAGCGGATCCCCACGCATGACCATGTCGTTGACCACGTCATAGGCGTCTTGCAGCAAGCGCCGCGCATCCTTGGTACTAGAGTTCCGGTAGATGAACTCGTCCAGGTTGTTCCTAACAGCGCGCGTGAACGCCGACCAGTTCTCCGGCGACTTGGCCAGCTCGTTGCTGACACGGGCGAAGCTTGGGATGCCGCGGCACATAGCCAGGAAGCGCGGGGCTGAGGGCGGCCAATCACTGCCAGCTGATCGGCAGGCGTCCAAGCCAGCGTCGATGTGGGACCGATTCAGACCGGTGAGTGTCTTGGCCCATTCGGCACCAGCAGCCGATCGCGGGTTGTCCCCGTAGGTGCTCGTCCAGGCGTTGCCGAACAGCCCGCTCATGTGAAGCCAGACGTAGTCAGCTATCAACGCGGAAGGCTTGGCCGTCGATGATGCTGCCACCTGCGGCTGATTGGGCGTCGCGCTGGTGCGCTGCTTCGATGTTTGCTTGGACGCGCTCTGCAGGGCTGAGGCTGCGGCTTGGTGGGCTTGCTGCATGGGATGCTCCCGTAACTGGGGTGGCCTTCTCGGCACGGATTCGTCTGGCAGTGGCGATGACGTAGCCCGCTGGCTTGTCGGGGTACAGGGCGTGTATTTCCAGTAGCTCGGCAGTCGTCACGCCTTCGCTGCAGGCAGCTATGAGGTTCGGGTTCTGGCTGGCGATGCGTAGGCCGGCGCGGTTCAGAGCGACAGCTGCAGCACCAGCAGGCGTGCCACACACAGCGCGCGACTCGTCCTGCCCAAGCAATCCTTCCGGTGTGCAAGATCTATCTGGAGTTACTGAAGAAGAAGATGAAGAAGAAGATGAAGAAGAAGGGGGGGGATTTAAGGGGGGTTTTTTATCCCCCCTTTGCTTCGCTGGCCTTCCCCCCTTGCTGCCGTGCTCGGCTCCTAGCTGTCCGAACTCCTTTCCAGCTTCGCCACCTGCTGCACGTCGATTCCTTACGGCCTCATCCCTGAGCATCCGGCGCGAGTAGATGACTCCTTCATCGGTCACACTGAGGACGCCGTTCCTTTCCAGCTCATTGAGCCAGACTTTCACGGACCGCTCTGAGTCGCCAACGAGTCGTGCAAGCTCTTTGGTGGACAGCGCGCGCCCTCCTGCGCACAGATGCCCGTATTGCTCAGCGCGGTGCATGATGCAGATCATCTCGATCCACAGCCCCCTAGCCCCTATCGAGCACAGCCGGAGCGATGCGTCATTGCTCCAATCGTTGGGGTAGAACTGAAATGCTGGACGCTTCATTCCAGAGCCTCACCCCCGGCGGCAGCGGAAAAGCTCGGGCCGCGGGTGCTCATGCTGATCTCCGGATCGCACAAACTTTGATCACAGCCCCCAGGATCACGAGCTCTTCGCGAGTGAGGTAGAAGCCATGCTCTGGATTGCTGGCGGTGAAGACGAGGTAAGCCATCCGGCCATCGGGGCCCGGACGATGCTGCACTCGGCGCACGATCTGCTGGTCACCAAGCTGGATCACGTAGATGCCATCCCAGCGAAAGCTGGTGACACCTACGTCCACCTGCAGAACGTCACCAATCTCAAAGCTGGGTGCATTGAGGTTGTCGCGGACGAGCACATAAGCCAGGCCCTTTGGTGGTGGCATCAGCACCGGGGACGGATAGCTATCGAGGGCGCAGGTGGTCCCTCGCACTGCAGGGGCGGATTGCCCGATTGCGCCCGGGGTGGCGTGGTGTACGATAGTATTCACGGTCAGGTCGTTCCTTGTGGGTTCGGACATGGCTTCTACGGCTCGGGCGGGTGCAACCGCTCGGGCCGTTTTCTTTTCAGCCGACACGGGACCGGCTGTCGGTCGTCTCAACGATCGATGACTCGATGTATGCGTCAAGGTCAGATCGGCGGTAGAAGCAGCGGCCGCCCAATTTCAGATAGCGCGGGCCACGCCCTTCGATCCGCATCTTGTCCAGCGTGCTGGTGGAAATTCCCAAGTACTTAGCTGCTTCTGGTCCCTTTAGGCGGTCCAAGCCCGGCGGCTGTGGGTTTGCCATGTTTTTGTCTCCAGTTATGGTTGCTCAAAAGGGACAACATTGGTCCCTTGTTGTGGAGTGGACCATTGTTGTCCGTTGCAGTCAAGGACAATTTTGGTCCATGATTCCGCCATGACCTCCGAATTCCACCAATTCAAGCTGCGTATACCGATAGATCTCATGGAACAGCTTGAGAGCGCGGCGGAAACCTCCGGCCGCTCGTTGTCAGCGGAAATCGTTTTTCGGCTTACCTCCACCCTTGAGTCTCCTATCCCGGTCTTGATTGCTAATCGCTTGCGGGAAAAGGCTCTTCTTGAGCACGCCATTGCCGAGCGCAAAGAGCGATTCGCAGCCATACCTTCAGACGCTGAAGATGATTTGGAGTCTTTGGGCAATGAGCTCTGGGACCTCTGGCGTCAACTCATGATGGTGAACGAAGCTCTGAAGGCCCTAGGGGAACGTGTCGAAGAGAGGGCGGAGGAGGATCCCGCTTGGCGGTCTCCACGGAGCAGGGAAACGAAGCCCGCTAGGGCCCGGGCTGTAAGGAAGGGGTGAGGTGGCGGCGTTCGCTAAACTGACTCGGACTGCACAGCGCGCGCTGAAGCCTGGCCAGTCGATCAGCGAGCACGGAATCAGCTACACCCGCCTGAGCAACGGCGATGGGCGCTGGTCCATCAATGTCATGGTGAGCCGCCGCCGGCATCACCAGGTGGTTGGGTTGGAGTCTGAGGGGTACACCCGCACCCAGGCTGAGGACGTGATCGCTACCCTCAAGGCGGGTAAGCGCGCGGCGGCGCATGGCGTACAGGGCAGCAGGCAGACAGCAGCTCTAACCGTCGCCCAGGCGGCTGACGACTATCTGGCTTACCTGCGCACACACGACGGGCGGGACGTTACTACTAAGGTAATGCGGTTCCGTGAGCACCTGAAACCGCACCTTGGCCAGATCCAGGTATCGCGCCTTTCTGATGACGACTGGCTGGCCTACGTGGCCAAGCGGAAGGGCGAGGGCGCAGCACCGTCGACTATCAACCGGGAGCGATCAGCACTGCTGCACATGCTCAACACGATGCGCCGGCGGAAGATGCTGGCCGCGGTGCCGCTGCTGGTGCGCCAGGCAGAGCCAGAGGGAAAACTGGTGTACCTGACGCCGGCCGAGTCACAGCGGTTGCTCAAGGCCGCGGCGAACGATCAGTCGGATCTTGCCCACCCCTTCATCATGATCACGCTCTACACCGGCCTGCGGCACGAGGCGGCTCTCAGTTTGCGGGCGAGCGACGTGGATGTAGAGCGGCGCATCCTATGGATCCGCCACGACAAGGCCGGCAGACGCGAGCAGCCGATGCCGCAGATTCTGGCCAACTACCTGGCGCGCTACACCGCCGGCATGGAGGCAGAGGGCTATCTGTTCCCTTCGCCCCGGGCCAAGTCGGGCAGGGCGTATCAGATGAACTCGATTTTCGCGCGCTGTGTGGAGCGGGCTGGCATCACCAAGCACTGCACTCCGCACACCATGCGCCACACCGCGGCGACCAATGCCGCACACGCTGGCCTTGATGCCGCCACCATCCAAATGATGGGCGGGTGGAAGACACGTGCTATGGCTGAAAGGTACACTCACGCCGCTTCGATGCGCGATGCGATGGCGGCTCTACAAGAGCAGCTTTCCGCCGACACGGTTACACCGGAATTACCACGGATACCACGGCAGACCCATTGAAACCCTTTGCGGGCCTATAGCTCAACGGTTAGAGCAGAGGACTCATAATCCTTTGGTTCCAGGTTCGAATCCTGGTGGGCCCACCATGGAAGGCACCGGGAGTTTCCACTCCGGTGCCTTTTTTGTGCGCGATGGCTTTTGGCGTGATCCCGGCATAACGTCGACGTGAGCGCGTCTGCGGGGTGTGCGGGCAAGGGGCATGCCGGCGTGGCGGGTTTGGCGCAGCCCGTGTGCGCGGGGAGGGGAACTTCCCGGCGCCCGGGGTTTGGGCTGCCTGCACCGGACCGGCGAGGTGGCTTGTGCCGTCAACAGGCCGTTACCACGCCGGGAGTATGCTCGGCCCGACCGGTGGCGGCCGGGCCCCTTCCCTCGCTGAGGAATGCATCATGAGCATGATGAAAGCTGCCGTATTCGTTGAGCCCGGGCGTATCGAGCTGGCCGACAAACCCATCCCTGATGTCGGTCCCAACGATGCGCTGATCCGCATCACCACCACCACCATCTGCGGGACCGATGTACATATCCTCAAAGGCGAGTATCCGGTCGCCAAAGGACTGACCGTCGGCCATGAGCCGGTCGGGGTGATCGAGAAGCTCGGCAGTGCGGTGCAGGGCTACACCGAAGGGCAGCGGGTGATCGCCGGGGCGATCTGCCCCAACTTCAACTCCTACGCCGCGCAGGACGGGGTGGCCTCGCAGGATGGCAGCTACCTGATCGCCAGCGGCCGCTGCGGCTGCCACGGTTACAAGGCCACCGCCGGCTGGCGCTTTGGCAACATGATCGATGGCACCCAGGCCGAGTATGTGCTGGTGCCCGACGCGCAGGCCAACCTGGCGCCGATTCCCGACGGGCTGAGCGACGAGCAGGTGCTGATGTGCCCGGACATCATGTCCACCGGCTTCAAGGGGGCGGAGAACGCCAACATCCGCATCGGCGATGTGGTGGCGGTATTCGCGCAGGGCCCGATCGGCCTGTGCGCCACCGCCGGGGCGCGGCTGCTGGGGGCCTCGACCATCATCGCCGTCGATGGGAATGAGCACCGGCTGCAGATCGCCAAGGCGATGGGGGCCGACGTGGTGCTGAATTTCCGCAACTGCGATGTGGTGGACGAGATCATGAAGCTCACCGGCGGTCGCGGCGTGGACAGTTCCATCGAGGCGCTGGGTACGCAGGGTACGTTTGAATCGGCGCTGCGTATCCTCAAGCCCGGTGGCACGCTTTCCAGCCTCGGTGTGTACTCCGAGGACCTGAAGATTCCGCTGGCGGCGTTCGCCTCGGGCCTGGGCGACCACAGGATCAACACCGCACTGTGCCCGGGCGGCAAGGAGCGCATGCGTCGGCTGATGAACGTGGTCGCGTCCGGACGCGCCGATTTCGGGGCGCTGGTGACCCACCACTACGCGCTGGACGACATCGTCGCCGCCTACGATCTGTTCTCGCACCAGCGCGACGGCGTGTTGAAGATCGCGATCAAGCCCGGCGCTTGAAGCGCTGTGCCGGGGCGGTGGAGCGCCGCCGCCCTGTTGCGGTCAGCGTCGCACCGCCAGCACCCCGTCCAGCGCCAGCCCGGTCTTGAAGCCGGCTTTCTGCAGGCGGCTGGCGACTTCGCGGGGTAAGTCGCGGCCGCTGGTGAGTTTGTTCGGCGCGCCGGTGTAGTGGAACAGTTTGCCGCCGGGGCGCAGTACGCGCGCCAGCTGATCGTAGAACACCTGCGAGTAGAGTTCCCCGGCGATCCCGAAGCGCGGCGGGTCGTGCAGCACCGCATCCATCGAGGCATCGGCCAGGTGTTCGATTTCGCGTGACACATCGCCGTGGGCCAGATGCAGCCGGCCGTGTGCGGAAGCGGCTTCCGGGTCGGGCGACCACGGGTTGAGCGTGCGCAGCCACAGCACTTCGCTGCTCTTCTCGAACGAGCGGATGCCGGCCACTCCTTCAGCAAGGCAGCAGGCGGCGAAGTAGCCCATGCCGCCGCAGGTGTCGAGCAGCTGCTTGCCCCGCGGCTCCACCAGCGCGACCTTGCGCCGCGCATCGTCCAGCGGCGAGAGCTGCGCGCTGACCAGCATCTTGATGCCGTCGATCTCGAAGGTCGGAATACCCCAGTCGGTAGGCACCAGCTTGTACAGCGCGCTGCCGAACCGCGAGGCGGCGCTGAAGGCATCGCCATCCCAGTAATAGATGGTACGGTCCTTGAGTTTGTCCGGCCACGCAAAGCGCTGTCCGTGCCACTGCCAGCCGTCCTCAGCGAGGATCACGGCGGTCTCGCTGCGGCCCAGATCGAACGAGGCGTGGATCTGTTGGGCGCCGTTGTTGAGCGCCGTCCGCAGCCGCTCGAGCAGGGGGCGGGTGAGCAGCGGGCCGGTGTAGTGGGGCATGGGAGATCGAAGCCGGGTGGCGGAGCGCCGCAGCACCGGTGGCGTTGGGAAGGGGCGTGCATCGTACCTGACCGGGCCCGCATTCAAGGTCACCCGGAACGGGGGGAAGTCGTGCCGAGGCTGGCGGTGGACTTGCGTGACCGCGGGCGAATTTTGTCCGCAGCCCAGCCAGGCCGCATAATCCGCCCCCTTTCCGGCCCGCGGGCCGCCGCCGCGCCGTCGGTTACGCGCGTCCGCTGTTCCAGGCTGCCCAATCCATGTCCTTTCTCCGATCCGAACTGGCGCAGTGGCGTGCCCATCCGCTGCGCGAGCTGCTGGCCGGCGCGGTCGCCACGTTCGCGCTGATTCCCGAGGTCATCGCGTTCTCCTTCGTGGCCGGCGTGGACCCGCAGGTGGGGCTGTTCGCCTCGTTCGTGCTCAGCATCGTGATCGCGGTGTTTGGCGGGCGCCCGGCGATGATCACCGCCGCGGCCGGTTCAGTGGCACTGGTGGCCGCGCCGCTGGTGTCCGCGCATGGGCTGCCCTATCTGTTCGCCGCCGGACTGCTGGCCGGCGCGGTGCAGGTGCTGTTCGGCGCGTTGCGACTGGATGTGCTGATGCGCTTTGTCAGCAGCTCGGTGCGCACCGGCTTCGTCAACGCACTGGCCATCCTGATCTTCGCCGCGCAGCTGCCGCATCTGGAGGCGGCCAATGCGGCGACCTGGGCGCTGCTGGGGCTGGGCTTGGCGATCATCTACGGGCTGCCATACCTGCCGCTGCCTGGCCTCCGGGTGATTCCCTCGCCGCTGATCTGCATCGTGGTGCTGAGCCTGCTGGCGGTGCTGCTGCAACTGCCGGTGAGCACGGTGGCCGATCTGGGCAAGCTGCCGGGCGCGCTGCCACAGTGGCTCGGGCTGCCCGAGGTGCCGTGGGACCTGCAGACGCTGCGGATCATCGCGATGCCGGCGCTGGCGATCGCGATGGTGGGACTGCTGGAGTCATTGATGACCGCGCGGGTGGTGGATGAGTTGACCGACACCCCGAGCCCGAAGCACCGTGAAAGCATCGGCCTGGGTGCGGCCAATATCGCCAGCAGCCTGTTCGGCGGCATTGCCGGCTGCGGCATGATCGGGCAGACCGTGGGCAACGTGAAATACGGCGGTCGCGGCCGCCTGTCCACCCTGTTTTCCGGCGTGTTCCTGCTGATGCTGATGGTGCTGCTCAAACCCTGGATGGCGCAGGTGCCGGTGATCGCTCTGGTCGCGATCATGGTGATGGTCAGCGTCTCCACCTTCGACTGGCGCAGCTTCGGTGCGTTGAGACGGCACCCGCGCCTGTCCGGGGTGGTGATGCTGGCGACGGTGGCGGTCACCCTGGGCACCCACAACCTGGCCGCCGGTGTGGGCGTGGGCGTGCTGCTCAGTGGCGTGTTCTTCGCGCTGAAAGTGGCGCATCTGCTGGATATCCGCATCGAGGACACCGACGGTGTGCGCACCTACCGGGTCACTGGCCAGGTGTTCTTCGCCTCGGCCGATCCGTTCATCGACGCGTTCGATCCACGGACCTTGCCCGGTACCCGGGTGGTGATCGACCTGGATGGTGCGCGGCTGTGGGACATCACCGCGGTGGCGGCGCTGGACAAGGTGGTCACGCGGCTGCGCCATCACGGCGCCACAGTACGGGTGCACGGCATGGACCGCCACAGCCGCGGGCTGATGCGGCGTGTGCGCAGGGAAGGGGCGTGGGCCGAGGATGGCGTCTCCGGCAGCTGAGCCGGTGCGCCCGGTTCACCCCGGCCGTGCGCTCAGCCGCGGTTGTACTCGACGAATTTGGCGAACTGCGCCAGTTCATCCAGCACGGTCTTGCCGTGGGTGAGGATCCGCATCGTGCGGTTCACGTCGTCCCAGCCGCTGTTGCCGCGCTTGCCGCCGTGGAAGACATTGTTGCGTGCCGCGCGCAGCAGGATCGCCAACGCCTGCAGTTCGAATTCGTTCTCATCGAACTCGATCTCGCGCCAGGCCAGCTTGCCGTGCGAGGTACTGATCTGCTGCTGCGGGCCGGCTTCCAGCAGCGCCAGCGCATCGGGTGACAAGGTGTAGCGGGTGCGGTTGCTGCGCACGAACTTGTCCCAGTTCGGCTCGGCCTTCTTGCCGGGCTTGTCCGACTTAAGGTAGCCGGCTTCCTTCATGCAGAACTCGAAGCGGGCGAACGCGTAGAAAAAATCGAACGCGGTGTGTTCGAGCGTGGGGGTGATATCGGTCTTGATCATGTGCCGGTCCATTGCCGAGACGGGAGGAAGTGCCGTGGCGTGCAAGGGCAGCGGAAACGGGCGGCTCGCGCCGGACCCGTCGGACAGTCGAATGACGGCGGCGAGGGCTGCCAGTGTACGGGAAGCGCCCGGTGCCGGCCTAAACGGCGTGCCGCGCCGGGTGGTCAGGGGCCGGGACAGGAGCCTCACATCGGCCCCGTTAGGCTGCGGTTCCTGCCCCAAGTCTGCAAGGTGATGAGATGTCGCTGATTCCTCAAGGTACCTGGGTTGTGGTGGCCAATGGCCGCAGCGTACGCGTGCTGCGCAATGTGGGGACCGAAACCCAACTCAAGCTGCATCAGGATCCGACCCCCACGCTGGATACGGAAAATGTCGGCCCTTCGGGCCTGCAGCCCAAAGAAAACGACACCGGTGAGGCCGCGTTTGTGAAGCTGCTTGCCGACTGGTTGAACCGGCAGGCGCTGGCACACCACTTCGAGCGGCTGGTGCTGGTGGCCGATGCGGTGTCGCTGGGTGAGATCCGGCCACAGCTGCACAAGGAGGTACAGGCGCGGCTGCATGCCGAGATCGTCAAGGACTGGACCAACATCCCTTTGGATGACATCGAGAAGGCCTTGAACGCGCAGCGCATCTGAACCGGCGTGTCTCCCCCGTCACCGCCGACCGTCGCCGGGAGCGGCCCGCGCTTTTGATTCCTCTCAGAGCACGTCGAAAGCGTAGTTGCCGCGTTCCAGTACCGAAGCGGCCAGTTGCTCGACCTGCGCGTCCTCGTTGCGCTCCAGCCCGCGCACGTTGCGGGCCAGACGGCGGCGTGCCTGGCGGGCGAACAGCCCGGCGATGGTGACCGCTTCTCCGGCGGCCGGGTGTGACTGCTTGACCAGGCTGTCGGCGCGCGAGAGCACGCACAACCCGACGAACACATCGATGGCGATATCGGCGATGCGCTTCTGCGCGTGCTGCTGTCCGGCGACGTGCTTGCCGTGCTTGCGCAGCAGCCGGTCCGAGACCTTGGACAGTTCGACCGTGTACTTCTCGCACAGCGCCGCCAGCTTGCGCAGCTCCGGCGCCAGCGGATGAGCGATGCGGTCGGTGCCATAGCCGGTGGCTTCGCGCACGCGGCGCCCGGCGTAGTCGCCGAGCACGCCGAAACCCTTGATCGGATCGTTGAAGATGCCGCCGACCGCGCTCTGCAGTTCACTCAGGGTCGCACCCACGCCCTTGAGCCCGGACAGCGCCACATACAGCCGCAGGATCTCGTTGGTGCCCTCGAAGATCGACAGGATGCGGGTGTCGCGGGTCATCTGCTCGTACGGGAACTCGCGCATGAAGCCGTTGCCGGCGGCGATCTGCAATGCCTCGTAGCAGGCGCGCTGCACCGCCTCGCTGGCAAACACCTTGCTCATCGCCGCTTCCACCGAATAGTCGCTGCGGCCGCTGTCGATCAGGTGTGCGACCATCCACACCGCGCTTTCGGCGGCAAAACAGTCCACCGTCATCTGCGCGATCTTCTCGCGTACCAGCCCGAACTCGCCGATGGTCTGGCCGAACTGGCGGCGCTCGTTGGCCTGCGCGCTGGCCAGCCGGATCAGCGCGCGCATGCCGCCGACCGCGCCGCCGCCCAGTCCGGTGCGGCCGCTGTTGAGGATGTTCATCGCCACCTTGAAGCCCTTGCCGACCGGGCCGAGCACGTTGGCGGCCGGCACGCGCACGTCAGTGAAGGCGACGGTGGTGGTCGAGGAGGCGCGGATGCCCATCTTGTCCTCGTGCGGGCCGTGGCTCACGCCTTCCCAGCCGGCCTCGACGATGAACGCGGTGACCTTGCCTTCGGGCGTGTCGGTGCGCGCGAACACGGTGTAGAAGCCGGCGATGCCGCCGTTGGTGATCCAGATCTTCTCGCCGTTGAGGGTCCAGCTGCCATCGGCGTTGCGGCTGGCCCTGGTGCGGATCGCCGCGGCGTCGGAGCCGGCGCCGGATTCGGTCAGGCAGAACGCGGCGATCATCTCGCCGCTGGCCAGCTGCGGCAGATAACGTTGTTTCTGTTCGTCGTTGCCGAACAGCAGCAGGCCCTTCATGCCGATCGAGCTGTGCGCGCCGATGGTCAGCGACACCGAGCTGTCGTGGCTGCTGGTCTGGCCCAGCACGCGCGCATAGGCGCCGTTGGACAGCTCCAGTCCGCCGTGTTCCTCGGGAATGATCAGGCCGAACAGACCCATCTCGCGCAAGGCCTGGATGAACTCCTCCGGCTGCTCGGCATCGCGGTCGTACTGTTTGAGCGCGGCGCTCTTGTCGGCCAGAAACTGGTCGATGGCCTCGGTCATCGCCCCGAGCATTTCCCGGTCGCGCTCGCGGATCTGCGGATAGGGAAACAGCACGTCCTCGGCGATCTGGCCGAAGAACAGCTGTT
The DNA here is from genome assembly GCF_056760315.1 of Stenotrophomonas sp. STEN014. Classification (NCBI taxonomy): domain Bacteria; kingdom Pseudomonadati; phylum Pseudomonadota; class Gammaproteobacteria; order Lysobacterales; family Lysobacteraceae; genus Stenotrophomonas; species Stenotrophomonas sp. STEN014. The sequence continues at coordinate 158,384 of NZ_JBRREN010000003.1, forward strand.
TGGCGGCGCTTTCATCCAGATTCTGCGATGCAACGGTATTCACGGCACGACTCCTCGATACGGCGACAACGAAGGCCGGTGCTGGCGATCCGGCGCGATAACCCGATCATGCCCCTGCCGGCGCCGATATTGGAACTCGCTGCGGTTTTGCCGGTCTGTTGCTGCTGCCAATACGCCGCGACAGGGCCGCTGACCGCCCTGTGGCCCTTGTCCCATGGAGTCGCATGCGCCCAGTCCGCTCGCCAGAACCGTTGTGGACCCATGCCGTGGCCATCCTGGCGGCGGTCGCGGTGTCTGCGCTGCTGCTGCGATTGCTGTGGCAGTGGCCGCCGGTGCGCGAATCGCGTCCGGAGACGCGTATCCAGTTGCGCTGGCTGCTGCCGGCACGGCCGGTGACAGACACGGCATTGCCCGACACCCCGTCGCCACACACGATGGCATCGCGCCAGTCGCCGCCGCCTGCGACCGTCGCGGTTGATACCGTGCCCGCCCCTGTTCCTGCCGCGGCGCCAGTCCCGGCAAGCGCGCCGCGTTCGTCGCCGTCGCTGTATGGAAGCGACGGCCAGGCGGTGCTCGCACCGGATACCGTGGGTGAGGCAAAACAGCAGAGTGCTGCCGAGCGTGTCTTCGAGCATCGCGATGAACTGGCCACGGGCGTAGGCGAGCGTGCAACGGCCAACCTGTTTTCGGGCAGGCGTGCCGGAACACGGCAGAAACGCTCGGAGAGCCTTATCTATGGTGAAGACATCCAGGCGGCTGAGGCGCGGCGGCCGCCGGATATCGCCTTCAACCCGGCGCGGCACGAACGCCCCTCGGACCTGGGCAGCGAGGCCACCGGCGATGCCTGGAAGGCTGCGCCGATCCGCTACGAGAAAGCCCCCGATCTGAAAGGGGAGGCCAGCCGCCGTATCCGTGCGGCGCTGGGTGATCTGGAGCAGCGCTATCCGCGTTGCAGCCCGGCGCTGCGCAGCCACTGGCTGGCCCCGGCGCTGGCCCAGCTGGAGGCGTTGCAGCGGGTGGAGTACCGCTACAGCCACGGCGCCGATCCGGTGGAAGCCGAACACAGCTTGCCCAGCGCCGCCGACAACGCCTACGACCAGGCGCGGCGTGCGCTGTGGGACGCCGAGCGGCGCATGAAAATGTGCACTTGAGCGGCGGACATTTCGCGCCGGCCGGCAGGCGGGGCAAGGCCAATGCCGGGCAGGTCCAGACACTGCTGGAGCCACTGCCAAGACATGGCAGGCCAAACCCGGACAACTTTTATAAGTTGATGTTTTTGAATGGTTTTAACCGGGTCGGCTGGGCCTAGAATCGGGCTTCCTTCACATCTTCCGGATTGCGATGAAGTCGATCAGTCTGCTCGCCTGCGCCCTGGCGCTGGTTTCCACCCTTGGTTGCCAGGCGCAGCCCGAGACGGCCAGCGTGCCGGCGGCGGCTGCACCCGCAGCGCCGGTTTCGCAGGCCGGCGTTGCCCCGGGTAACAGCCATCCGCTGCCCAAGCATGCGCTGATCGGCTATCTGCACAACTTCGACAATGGCATCGGCGTGCTGCCGCTGGGCCAGGTCGATGACAGCTGGGACGTGATCGTGCTGGCGTTCGCCCAGGACAAGGGCGAGGGCAAGGTGGCCTTCACCCCCGATCCGGCGCTGGATCGCGAGCAGCTGATCACCGATATCGCCGCCAAGCGCGCACAGGGCAAGATCGTGGTGCTGTCCTTTGGCGGCGAGCTGGGTACGGTGACCCTGAACACCCGGCGCGACGAGGACAACTTCGTGGCCACCACCGCCGAGGCGATCAACACGTTCGGCTTTGACGGCATCGACATCGATCTGGAGAAGATCGCCGGCGTCACCCATGGCGCACCCGTGGTGCCGCACCTGGTCTCGGCGGTGAAGCGCCTGCACGCCATGTACCCGAACCTGTACGTGTCGATGGCGCCGGAGCACCCGTATGTGCAGGGCGGCTTCGTGTCGATGGACGGCATCTGGGGCGCCTACCTGCCGCTGATCGACGGCCTGCGCGACGAGCTGGACCTGCTGCACGTGCAGCTCTACAACAACGGCGGCCTGCCGACCCCGTACCGCGCCGAGAAGTATCCCGGCGGCAGCGTGGACATGCTGGTGGGTTCGGCGAAGATGCTGATCGAAGGCTTCGAGCTGGCCGGTGGCAAGGGCCGCTTCGACGGCCTGCGTGCCGACCAGGTGGCGCTGGCGGTGCCCTCGGGCCTGCGCGCGGCCGGCAACGGCTATGCCACCCCGGCCGACATCACCCGCGCTTTCGATTGCCTGACCACTGCCAGCCAGTGTGACGAGGTCGCACCGGCGCAGCCGTACCCGACGTTCCGCGGGGTGATGACCTGGTCGATCAACTGGGATGTCACTGACGGTCGCACCTTCTCCGCACCGGTCGGTACGCATCTGCGCGCGGCCACCGCGAACTGATCGCAGGCGGTACAACGGCAACGGCGTCGCGTCCTGCGCGGCGCCATTGTCCGTTCAGTCCATCTGGAAGTGCACCAGCGTCACCGTCTCATCGGCCTGGAAGCCGGGGTAGATCTGCTGCAGCACCGCCAGCAACCCCTCCGGTGTGCGGCAGCTGGGGTCGTGCTCATCGGCCAGGTCAGCGGCGGTGAGCGTGTTGAAGTGGCGCAGCCCGGTGGTCAGCGGCACGGTGATTTCCGCCAGCCCGGGCGCGCGCTGCAGCCGTGCCAGCGGCACACCATGCCAGCGGCTGCCGCGACGGACGCTGAGGTTGCGGCCACGGTGGAACTGCGGATTCACGAACGTCAGCAGCGGGGCGGGGGACGGGTCCATGGCGGGTTCCGGGAGAGGGACGGTTCATTGTCGCGGCGGCGCCGGCCGGTTTCATCACCGCAGGTTCGCAAAACCGGGTCCAGCATCGCCTTCTCCAGTGAAAGATGCCGATCCCGATGTTGCGTGCGGTCGTCCTGGCTGTACTGCTGTATCTGCTGTGCGCGCCGGCGCAGGCCCGCACGGTATATCGCTGTGTGCAGAAAGGTACGGTGAGCCTGGCCACCGCGCCGGAGCCCGGTTCCACCTGCAAAGCCATGACCTTGGCCGACGACGCGGTGCAGACGCCCAACCTGTGGGGCAACCTGGGCGTGTTCAGCGGCACCCTGTACGAGCGCGAGCAGGACGGGGTGCTGGTCTATTCCACCCGCAACCTGCCGGGCTCGCGGCCGTACCTGCGGTTCACCGTGGCGACCCCGCCGGGCGAGCCGGCACATGAAGGTCTGGGCCGGGTGGGCCGGCCGCAGCTGGACCGGCACGCACGCCAGTTCCGCGCCGCCGCCCGTAGCACCGGGGTGGACGATGCCTGGCTGCGCGCGGTGGCCCACGCCGAAAGCGCGTTCGATGAGACCGCGGTATCGCCCAAGGGCGCGCAGGGCGTGATGCAGCTGATGCCGGAAACCGCGGCCGCGTACGGGGTGACCGATCCACTGTCGCCGGCCCAGTCCATCGCCGGCGGCGCGCGCTACATGAAGGCCCTGCTGCAGCGCTACAACGGCGATCGCACCCTGGCGGCGGCGGCGTACAACGCCGGTACCGGTGTGGTCAGCCGCTACGGCGGGGTGCCGCCCTATGCCGAAACCCGGCACTACGTGGACAAGGTGCTGGCGCTGTACAGCAAGTATCGCCAGGCGCTGGGCACGGCGCCCGAGCGGCCGGCGCTGTAGCCGCCGACTGCCCGACGGCCCGCCGACTGTCAGTCGTGTGCCGGATCGCCCAGGCGCAGCTGCCGCCAGCCGACGTGGTGCATCAGCTCGCGTACCACGACCAGTGCGGCGACGAAGCCGGGCTGTTCCGGCAATCCCACGGATCTGGCCGGCATGCCGGCCGCCACCCGGGCAAGCAGATTGAAGGCGTGTTCGACCTGTTCGATCTGCAGCACGGGCCGCGCCTGCGCCGGCAGGACCAGCAGCCCGGTCAACGGCGCCAGCACCGCGTCGGCGCAGTCCAGTTGCAGAGGTGGATGCGCGCGCAGGGCCGGGATCTGCGGCATCAGCGCATCCTCGGTGCGGGCGATAGCCCGTTCCAGCGCCGCCTCCGACGGTGGGAAACGCTGCAGGCCGTCGGCCAGCAGTGCCGTCAGCGACAGCGGCAGACAGACGTCCTCGCCATGCCCCGGCCGCAGGCGGATCGGGTCGTGCTCCAGGTGCAGCTGCATCGGCGTCTCCGGCAGGCAGGCCATCTGGCGGTTCCGCCGCCAGGCGTGAGCGTCTATCGTGCCCGGTCCGCAACGGGTTGGGTGTACATGGATCGCAAGCATTGGGCAGTTGCAGTCGCTGCCGTCACCGGCGCCGCGTTGGCGGCCACCTTCCTGTGGGCGCCGCGTGCGCCGGAGCCGGTCGGCCCGGCCGCGACCCCGCTGGGCTGGCAGGCGCGGATCGATCTGCTGGGCGGTGACGGTCTGGCCGGGGAGAACACCGGCAGCGCGGCGCAGACCCGTTTCAGTGATCCCTGGGGAGTGGCGATCGGCGGCGGAGTGGTGTTCGTGGCCGATGCCGGCGACAACAACCGCATCCTCTACCGCTGGCTGGATGGCCGCTTCCGGCTGCTGGCCGGCAGTAGCGAAGGCTTCGCCGATGGCCGGGGCGTGGCGGCCGCGTTCCACACGCCTTCGGGTATCGCGCTGGACCGGCACGGCAATCTGTACGTGGCCGACACCGGCAACCACGCCATCCGCAAGGTCACCCCGCAGGGCGAGGTCAGCACGCTGGCCGGCAACGGCACGCCCGGCTTTGCCGATGGCACGGGCCGGCAGGCGCGGTTCAACGGGCCGATGGGTGTGGCGGTCGGCACCGACGGCCGCATCTATGTCGCCGACACCTGGAACGACCGCATCCGCGTCATCGGTCCTGACGGCCAGGTCAGCACGCTGGCCGGTGGTGACCGGCCCGGCTGGATGGATGGCGCAGGCGCGCAGGCGCGGTTCGACACCCCGACCGACCTGGCGCTGGCGCCCGATGGCAGCCTGTGGGTCGCCGATCTGCAGAACAACGCGCTGCGCAGCGTCACCGCGGACGGGAAGGTCACAACGCGCGTGGGCGGCGGTGATGGCGAGCGTGTGCTGTGGGGGCCGATGACCCTGGCTGTGACCCATGACGGGGTGGCCTATGTCGGCGAGCGGTCGAGTGGACGGGTGGTGCAGGTCTCGCCGCACGGCCATGTGGTCGCCGTGGCCGGCAATGAGACGCACCGCTTTGCGCGCCCGGCCGGGCTGGCGCTGGCGCCCGATGGCAGCCTTCTGCTGGCCGATGCCGATGGCTACCGCCTGCATCACCTGCAGCGGCAACTACCGGGTACAGCGGCGCAAGTACCGCTGCTGGGGCCATCGCCGGACAATCCGTTGCCGGCCAACCAGGGCCGCTGGCCGCTGGCGCCGCAGACCGGCTGGCACGAGGTGACCGGCACGCTCGGCGAGGTGCGCGGGAATTTCAGCGGCGAGAGCCGTCACCATCTGCACAGTGGTTTCGACGTGCGCGGCGATGTCGGCCAGACCGTGCTGGCCATCGCCGCCGGCAAGGTCAGCAGCCCGGCGGCGACCTGGACGCTGGGCGGGCAGGCCGAAGGCTTCTCGCTGGACACGCTGGACTACCTCCATATGAAGGTCGGCCGCGACGCCGCCAACCGCCCGCTCGATGCCGCCCGCTTCCAGCTGGTCAACGACGACAACGGCCGCCTGGAGCGCGTGCGGGTGCGCCGCGGCACCCGTTTCCAGCCTGGCGACGCGCTGGGCAGCATCAACAGCCAGGCCCACGTGCATCTGGCGGTGGGGCCCTCGGGCTACGAGCGCAACGCGGTGCGGCTGGGCTTTGCCAACTACGCCGACCGGGTCGCACCGAGGATCGATGACATCGCCCTGCTCGACGCCAACGACCGGCGTCTGCGCGACATGGTGGATGGGCGGCTGCGGGTCGCCCGTGAGGGGGGCGGCCTGCAGCTGGTGGTGGAGGCCTGGGACCAGGTCGACCAAAACCTGCCGCGCCGCCGCCTCGGCCTGTATGCACTGGGCTACCAGATCCTGGATGCCGCCGGCCGGCCGTTGCCGGGCTACGAACAGCCGCGGATGAACATCGAATTCAACCGCATGCCACCGCAGCGCGAGGCGGTCAAGGTGGCCTACGCCGCCGACAGCGGCATCACCGTGCACGGCAGCGCCAGCACCCGTTTCCGCTACGTGCTGACCAACACCGTGCGCGATGGCGAACTGGCCAGCGGCCTGTGGCAACCCGCCGAGCTGCCGCCTGGCGACTACACGATCCGCATCAGCGCCAGCGACTACAGCGGCAACCAGGCGCGGGAGGGACGCGAGCTGCCGCTGCGGCTCACAGATTCATGAGCCCGCCCATGGGCACGGCGGTGTCCGCGTCCTGGATCGACCTGCGGGCAAAAAAAGACCCCGGCAGTGCGCCGGGGTCGAAGGTGCCGCTGTGTTCACTTGTCCGTGCTGCTTGCCTGATCAGAAGCGGTAGGACGCCGAGAGCATCATGTAACGCGGGGCCTGGCGGGCGATCGGCAACAGGTAGGTGTTGGAGACCGTGTAGCCCACGTCGGTTTCCGAGGTGACATCGACCTGGATCGGCTTCTGGTCGTTGAGCACGTTGAACACCTGCAGGCTCAGCGCCAGCCGCTCATCCAGGAACGCGGGACGGTAGGTCACGCTCATATCCAGGCCCTTGGTCCACGGCGTGCGCTTGGAGCCGGGCTTGGCGATCTGGCCGAAGCAGGTGTGATAGCTCGGGCCATAGCCGATCGGATCGGCCTCGGTGGAATTCTCGTCGATCGTGCCGTCGGGGTTGTAGAAGCCCAAGCAGCTAATCGGCGTACCCGACTGCACCCGCAGGTTGGCCGCCACCGACCATTCCGGGGTGAAGGCGTAGCTGCCGTACAGCTTCATCGAGTGGCGCCGGTCGTTGGCGAGATAGCCGTCGGCGAATTGCATGATCTGCCAGGCGTCCCAATCCTGGGTCTTGGAGATGTTGGTCTGGCCGAACTCCGACTTCACCTGGCCTTCGTTGTTGCCCTGGCTCTTGGAGTAGGTATAGGTCGCACGGCCTTCCCAGGTGCCATCGAACGGATGCTCGATGAACACGTCGATCGCCTTGTAGGTGCGTTTGACGCCTTCGCTGAAGCCCCAGTCCTTGCTGCTCATGACCACGTCGGTGCGTTCACCGGTCGGATTCCCGGCGCCATCCAGGTAGGCCAGGCTGAAGGTGTTGCTGCCACCGGGGTTGAACATGTAGCAGTAGTTCACGAACACGTTGCGCCCGTCGGCCAGCTCGGCGTTGTAGCCCGAACCCTGCGCGTTGTAGTCCACCGCACCGATATGGTCGAGCATCGTGTACGGGTCACAGACGTCGTCGATGGAGGACTTCAGGTCACGGTAGGTGAACTTGGCGCCGGCGACCCAGCGCTCGCTGATCTGCTTCTCGAAGCCCAGGATGTACTCGTCCTGGTACATGTTCTTCAGGTCCTTCGGCGCGAAGGCCAGCACATCCACCGGATCGCCATACTCGCCGTTGGAGGAAACCGGTCCCGGTGGCGGCGCACCGTTCACGCCCGGTACCGCGGTCAGGCCGGTGGGCAGACCATCGGCGTTGATGCCGGTGTAGGTGAAGTACTCATAGGTGAAGGTCGAAGCCGAGGCGCCACGGATGGCCACGTTGTTGGGCATCGCCAGGAAGTAGCGGCCGGCGTTGCCGAACACCTTCAGCGTGGCGTCACCGAACACGTCCCAGCTGGCGCCCAGACGCGGGGCCCACTGGTTCTTCGCATCCATGTACACCGCGCCGGCGTCGTTCTTGTTGGTGAACTCGTCATTGCGCAGGCCCAGCGACAGCAGCAGGTTGTCGGTGACCTGCCAGCGGTCCTCCAGATACCAGGCCTTCTGGTCCAGTGACATGTCGGTGTTGTTGAAATACTTCAGCTGGCGCACGTAGTAGCCGTTGCCACCGGGCGCACCCACGCCCAGGGCCGAGGAGATATTGCCGGCCGGATTGCTGGTACGGGCGTACTGCCAGTAGTCGGCCACCTGCGCGGTACCTTCATTGGTGGCTTCGAACTTGATGTTGTCCAGACCCACGCTGAGGGTGTGGTCGCCGACCACCCATTCCAGGTCCGCGCGCAGGCCCCGTGTCTTGTTCCTGCCATCGCGGCTCTGGTAACCGCCCTGGCGGTTGGGAATCGGCGTGCCGCCGGTGATGGCCGGGTCCTGGTTGGTGGCACCGACCACGTAGGGAATACCTGGCAGGATGCCCGGGTTGATCTGCTGGTTGGTGTACTCGTTGCTGCCGTAGGTGGCGCTCAGGGTAAGGTCGTCGCGCAGGTAGCCGGTGTAGTTCAGGATGCGGTAGTCGTTCTTCTTGATGACCGGCGTCGGCACCACTCCCAGCTTTTCGCCTTCGACGCCGGTGTCCATGTCATAGGCGTAGTAGCTGCCGCTGTAGTCGTCCTTGCTCTTGAGCCAGGTGGCAGCCAGCATGTGGTTGTCGCTGATGCTCCAGTCCAGCTTGGCATACAGGTTGTGGTCGTCGTCCTTGCCGTGCTCGGTACGCGGCGTTGCCAGCGAATTGGGATTGATGACGGTATCGCGCTTTTCCAGTTCGGCGGCGGCGAAGAAGAACAGCCGGTCCTGCACGATCGGTCCGCCCACATACGCCGCGTAGGTGGTCCGGCTGGAGTCGCCGCCCTTGCCACGGCTGTACAGCGAGCCGGCGGCATCCGGATCTTCGTACTCATAGCCGTCGGGAAGGTCGAGGTTGGGCAGGTACAGGTCCTTGCGGTCATCGCGCAGATCCTTTGGCGCCCAGGTGATTTCGCCGCCGAACTCCCAGGTGTTGGTGCCGCGCTGGCCGATCTGGTTGATCACGCCACCGTCGGAGCGGCCGTATTTGGCGCTGTAACCGCCGGTATAGGTCTCCTGCTGGGCGATGGCGAGGAACGGCAGGCCCGAGCCACCGAGATTGGAAAGCGGTTCGCCGGTGAAGAAGCCATTGATGTAATAGGCGTTTTCCGAAACGCCCGCGCCACCGAAGGACACCAGTCCGGCCAGTGCCGAGTAGCCGCCGGCACCGGCCACCGCGCCGGGAGCGAGCAAGGCGATCGCTTCGGCCGAACGGTTGATCGGCAGGCGCTCGAGTTGTTCGGCGGTGAACACGGTACGCGTGTCGACGGCGGTGAGGTCGATGGCGGCCGCCGCGGTCGCCGTGACGTTGACGGTCTCCAGGGTGGAGGCATCACCGCCGCTGGCGAAGGAGGCATTGGTACCGGCGCCGACGATCACCTTCACCTCGCGCGTGCCGATGACCTGGCCATTGCGCTGGGCGGTGATTTTGTAGTTGCCCACCGGCAGTGCGCTGATGTTGTAGCGGCCGTTGGCGTCGACCGTCACCGTACGGCTGAAGCCGCTGTCGTTGGTGACCTGGACCGTGGTGTCTCCTGCGGAGGCGGCGGGAATCGTGCCGTAGATGTTGCCGGTGGTGCTCTGTGCGTAGGCTCCCCCGGCAAGGCACAGGCTCAATGCAGCACTCAGCGTGGCGCGCTGGATCGTCTTGCGTTTGACCATCTTCTCTCTCTCCAGAAAATAGTGTTGGTACTTGCCGGGGTCCCCGTCGAACCTAAATGGCAAGTGAACAAAACCTATTCCTGTTGAGCCGAAAATTTAACCACTTCCGAGTATTTTTTTTGGGGGTGGGATTTTTTTTCCAAATTTTTCATGTTGTTACATGATTTTTTTATCGGAAGATCCCTTCGATTCTGTGATTTTCATTACGGTTGAGAAAGCGCAACCGGCACGGGATGCGCGGAAATTCGGTCCGGTCCGGTCCTCCCCGGCCGGTCTGCCGGGACTGTCGGGGAGGACCCCGCCGTGGCGTTTGGAGCGCGATCCGGATGCCGTTCTCGGGGCGTTACTCCGGTGCCAACCCGGCAGCGCGTCGCCGCTTGCTCCGCACACGGGCCGGACGGGGCTGATCGGGTTGTGATCAGCGGATGCTCATCCAGGCCGTTAACCCGGTTGGTGGCGCCTGGTCCCGGGATGCGGATTGACTCCTGGGGCCTTCACCTCGGGCATGCCGGCCAGGGTGCAAGGTCTGTCGGTGTGTTTTCACCGCAGGCTGCCAAGGCAGCTCCATCGCGAACGGACCAATACCATGAGGCTGATTCCCTACCTGGGTTTCAACAGCAACACCCGTGAGGCGATGGCGTTCTACGCCAACGCACTGGGCGGCAGGGTGGTGTCGGAGATGAAGTATGGCGATGTGCCAGACGATGGCGGGATGGATGCCGAAGGCTGTGGCGGCTTCACTCCCACCCCGGAGCAGGTGGCGCACGGCCAGGTCGAGGCCGGTGGTGCGATCCTGATGGCCGCCGCCGGCCCGGCGGCCAACGTCCAGGGTGCGACGACGATCAACGCCGATGTGGACAGCATCGAGGAGGCCGAGCGAGTGTTCACCACGCTGGCCGCAGGCGGACAGGTACACAGGGCGCTGGCCGAAACCTTCCGGGCGCAGCGCTGGGGCATGCTGGTGGACCGTTACGGCCAGCGGTGGATGGTCAACTGCATTAAGCCGACAGAGGCAGGCCCGTGATGACGGCCGTCTCCCAGAAGATCTTCGTCAACCTGCCGGTACGGGATCTGCCGGCGTCCAAGGCGTTCTTCAGTGCGCTGGGCTACCGGTTTAATCCGCAGTTCACCGATGACAATGCCGCCTGCATGGTGGTCGGCGACAGCATCTTCGTGATGCTGCTGGTGGAGGCGTTCTTCCAGACCTTCACGCCCAAGCCGCTGTGCGACGCACGCCAGCAGACCGAGGTGATCACTTGCCTGTCGGCGGCCAGTCGCGCGGCGGTGGATGCACTGGTGGACAAGGCCGTGGCCGCCGGCGGCCGCGAGCCGATGCCGGCGCGCGACTACGGCTTCATGTACCAGCGTGGCTTCCAGGACCTGGATGGCCACCTGTGGGAAATCGTCCATATGGATGGCCAGCCTGGCTGATACATCGGGTTCTTTGGACTCCAAGGCCATTCGCTTGGATCGCTTTCACTGGCGACATCGGCGGTTGAGCTCTGCCGCTGCGGCATGGTGATTCGCCTGCCAATGCAGGCAGCTCGCATAGTCATCCATCCGCTGAATTTCCATTCGAACCAAGAGCTGTTTTTCGCGTTCCGATGTCAGGAAATTTCCGACTTTCCAAAATAGTCATGAAATGTATACTTCTCAGCATTCACAAAAGTGACTGCGAGAAATTCTCGCTTCATACAGGGGTTGTGAGTTGATGGCTTCAAGGATGAAGGGCGCTCTTGCGGGCGGCTGCAGGAGCGTTATGTTCCTGTTTTTAGTGTCTCTCTGTACCTCGGCCCATGCCGATGCAGGCAAGTCGCCGGTGTACTGGGCTGGCTTCGCCTTTACCGGTGCGCAATCCGATAGCCAGAACGCCACACCGCGCACCAGCGCGGCGATCAGTGACGGTGGTATTGAGGCGCTCAACGGCAAACTGTCCAGTGCACTCGATCGCAGGCCGGCGCAGCACCTGATCCTGATCCGCGATCAACTGGCCAAACTGGATGGCAGCACCAGTGCCACTGTATTGGCGGCCGCGCTCGACCGTGAACTGGTATCGGTGGAACCGATCGCTGGACAGTACAAGGTGCTGGTGGAGGTGGCGCTGCAGGCGCTGTTCTTCGACTTCCGCGAGCGCCAGGTGATCGCGTCCTATCCGGTGACGCTGCAGCGTATTGATCTGCTGGACTATCGCCCGGACGAGAGGCAGATCAATGCGATCGTCACCGGCCTGCTCTATGGTCAGGCCGACACAGATCTGCCACAGGTGTTAGCGCAGACCTTGGCCACGGCGCTGCTGCCGAATGCGTCGGTACGTCGGCTCCAGGTCGGTGAGGTGACGTTGTCCGACGCGACGATCCAGAAGTTGCCCGATCCCTTCTGGGAGGCATCGCTGCGCGCCGGACTGGCACATGAACTTTCTAAGACATTGTCTGCCGCCACGGGCATTGGCCTGCTGCCACCGGCAGCCGGCCAAGCGATCGGCGGAGCGATGGCCGCGCGCTTTGCCGACGGCAAGGTGTACCAATTGAAGATTCCAGAAGCCGATTACGTGATCTCCTTGCAGGTCGATGCACTGAAGAATGGCGTCGTCAGTGAAACCGCAGCGATGAAGCAGATGCTGTTTGGCGCGTTCTTTTCCATCGCGGTCAAAGAGCCGTTTTCAGGCAAAGTGTTCTTCGAGCAACCGCTGCGCAAGGGTGCCACCAAGGTAGTGCCGGTTACCCAGTCGCAGGTGGACCAGTGGTCGGCCAGTTACGAAACCCTGTTGGCCGGTTTTGATGCTTTTGCCGGCGCCGCCGCCGGCCGTAGCGGGCACAAAGCCTGGCTGGATGAACAAAAGCCGGGCGGACGCCCATTGCAGCAACAGACCCAGAGCCTTCAGGAGTTGATCAAATCATGTCGTTGATTCGTGTGGTATCCGTATTTCTTCTCGCCCTGCTGGTGGTGATGCCGGTAGCGGCGCAGTCGGTCAGCTCCCGTGGCAGCGGTTCGGCCAGCTATGGTTTGCGCCTGAGCGCCGACATCCGCGCGCAAGCACTGGAAAAAGCCAAAGTCAATGCGCTTGAGGCCTATATCGCCGAGTCCGGCCCGGCCAAGTTGCGCCTGTTCGAAGCCCGCCGTGACCAGCTGATCGGACAGGTGGACCGCTATGTGTTGTCAACCGTCACCTTGTCCGACAATGAGGACAAGAAGGCCAAGCAGTACACGATCACAGTGCGCGCCGAGATCAACGCCACCTTGCTGCAGGCCACGTTGGATGGTGGTTCGGCGGTGTCGGCGGCACGCCCGGGCGAGCGTTCGCTGCTGACTTTTCTGTTCATCGCGCGCTCGCAGGACACCGTGCAGTCGTTCCAGGATAAGGAATATCGTCGCGTCGATGTGAGCCAGGGCTACGACGAAAAGACCCGCGAAGGCGATTCTTTCCGCGGCAATTCGGTCAGTACCAGCGGCAGCATCAACCAGACCGGCTCGGTCGCGGTCACCAGCGGTGGCAGCACCACCCAGCGCAGTGACAACATCACCTGGAAGGTTGCCAATGCCGCTGAAGTGAACAGTGCGATGACTGGTGCCTTCAGTGCGGCAGGCTATGAAGTGGTGGAAGCGGAATATGTCGAAGGTGAAAGCCGCGGATTGCTCAGCATCGAGCGTATCCGCAAGGATTTCAGCACCGGCAATGACCTGTCGGCCGAGACCTTGCGCAATACCGCCAATGGTGTGCGTGCGGCCGAAATCCCGTACATCGCGGTTGGCACCCTGGACGTGGGCATGCGTGATAGCGATCCGGCCAGTGGCAATGTGCGCGTGTACGTGACTGTGACCGGCAAGGTGCTGGATGTGACCGGTCGCTTCCCGCGCACGGTATCGTCGGTGGGCCCCGTGCAATACGCCGGCCTGGGGCCGAACGAATCGGTTGCTCGCACCAATGCACTGCGCGAAGCCGCCGAGCAGGCCTCGCAGCAAATGATCAACGAGTTGAACGTCAAGTCGGTGCGTTGACCGGCGCTGTCCTTGCCGGTTCGTTCGCGTTGCGTTCCAGTCGAAGCAGTTCCGATGTCCGCATGGCGGGTATCGCCATTCCGTAGAAATACACAGGGGTTTTCCATGATCCGTACTACCGCACTTGCTGTTGCCATTGCCGCCGCCGTTTTCGCTGCTCCTGCCAATGCGCAGCTGGGCAAGCTGAAGGGGTTGATGGGGGGCGACGCTTCCACCCAGAACGCTTCCGCTGGCGCTCCCGATGAAGCGGCGCAGGAAGCACTGGTCAAGCGCTTTGTGACCTCGCAATCGTATTCGCTACAGGCGCAGACCGCGTTCGCCAAGGCCTTTGGTTTGGCCGAGCAGGTACAGTTGCTGGAAGCCGAGAGCATGGCGCTGTCCAGCGGCTCGGTCAGTGTCGATGCGATGCAAAAGGCTCGTTCGCTGAGCGAGAGCGTGCAGGCCGCACTGGATGAGCGCCAGGCCCAACAGCCCGAGCTCAGTGCCGAATCCAAGCAGCACTATGCAGATGGTCTGGTGGCGTTGCTGAAGTCCGTCAGCGAAGGTCGCAGTCTGCTGGGCGAGGCGGGCAGTTTCGCTTCGGGCATGAAAAGCTTGGGTCCGACGCAGATCGCCACTGTCGGCCGCAAGCTGGTCGCCGGTGCCTGGGTGGCCAAGGAATCGCCGGGTTACGCCAAGGGTCTGTACGATTCCACCAAGTCGGCGCTGACCTTCGCACGTGCCGGCAAGATCAAGGTGCCGACGAATGCCGATTCGATGCTTGATGGCCTGAACTGAGACCGGACCGACCCGCATGAACATGTCCACACGCATGGTGTGGCTGCTGGTCTCTGCTTCCCTTCTTGGCGCATGCGCCAAGAAGGGGGAGTCGGAAGCAACGGCGGCAAAGAATGAACCGGTGTTGGCGGCAACGGAAAATGAAGCTGGTGCCCCGCGTAGCGGCCCGGACTTCGGCGGCGTGACCGAGGTTGCGCGTGAAGCTGATGGTATCGGCAGCACGCCGGAACTTGCGGTGCTGGCGGCGCTGCAGTCCGCACTCGCCCAAATCAATGGTATACGCGTGGCAGGCAATCTGCAGTCGGTGCGCGCCGGGCTGGATGTGGCTATGGACGGCAGTCATACCGGTTCGATCCGTGCCGAAGCCTTCCAGCAGCAGGTGCTCGCGGCTTCGCAAGGGGCGGTGCTCGGTTACGAGATCCTGTCTCAGGAAGAAATCGACAAGGTTGATTCGGAAACCGTCAGTCGCGTGCGTGCCAGTGATGGTGGCTTCAGTTATTCGGCTTCCGCGTCAGCTAGCGGCAGTGCCAGCGCCAAGGCGCAGGCTGGCGAAGCGAACGCCTCGGCGTCTCAGTCCTACAGCGAGAAGGGCAAGCTCAATGTCGAGCGTGGCGCCAGTGCCTATGAATCGGATCTGAGCCACAAGACATTGCGCAGCTATTGGAAGGTACGTGTCAAAGCGCGCATCGCCCAGTACCGGGCGACAGATGAAGAGGGGCGACCGAAGATCGTGGTTGCTGAGCCGCGGGTTCTGTCGCCCAGCTACGCGGTGGGGGACAGTCGTGTGGCCGCCGACGAGGTGGCGCGCGCGATCCGTGCGCGATTGTCCGATGTACTGAGTCAGACTAAGCGCTTCATCGTGCTGGATCGCGAGTTCGGTGACGAGCTGCAGGCTGAAATCGACCACATCAACAGTGGGAACGTACGTCTGGTTGACAGCGCGCGATTGGGCCAGCAACTGGCAACTGACCTGATCCTGATCCCGAGTATCGAGCGCTTCGAATACCCGCGCAGCACACGCCAGTTGCGCATGTCTGACCGTCAGGTCACCTCCTACTCCGGTGGTGGTCGCATTACCCTGCGACTATTGAATGCGTCTACCGGCGAAGTGGTGATGTCCGACAGCTTCGATCACCAACTGTCCTCCACCGGTCCGAGCACGCTGCCACGGGTGGTGGATGGCAAGGGCATGGCGGCGGCGATGATGGATTCTCTGTCGGGTCAGATCGGCAATGCCATCGTCACTGGGATTTTTCCGGTTTCAGTGGTGTCGCTCAACGGCGATCAGGTGATCCTCAGCCAGGGCGGTGATCTGTTGCAGGTCGGTGAGCGTTACCAGGCTGTGCAACTGGGTGATGAGTTGAAAGATCCTCAGACTGGCCGCTCTCTAGGACGCACGGAATCGCCGTGTTGTGTGATCCGGATCGACCGTGTTGCGATGCAGACCTCCTACGGCACCCTTGAGGACGGCAGCCGACTAGCCGACGGCACGTTTGTTCCCGGTTCGATCGAACTGCGTCACAAGGCCGGGCGTGCTACACAGGTGGTGTCCACGGCGGCAGCATCGGATACACCGCGCGCATCCGCCAAGCCACCCGCTGCCAAACGTGCGCCTGCACAATCGGCGGCAGATGAAGATCCCAACTGGTGATTGATGCAAGGGCCTTCCTCTGGGAAGGCCCTTCTGCTTCGGCGCGCTGTCGAGGGGTGAACGTCGATGGGTACGACCTCCAGCAGGGGCTGACTTCGCTTGCCTGACCTACACTCGGAACTTGGTTCAGACCATTCGAGGTGGAAAGTGAAGCAAGTAGTGATCAGCCTGTTGGCGATGTCCGTGTCCACGGCCCTGATGGCCGCCCCACCGAAGTTCGACGGCGCCCGTATCTCGGCCGACGTCAAGGAGCTTTCCTCCGACGCCTATGAGGGCCGTTCCCCGGCCACCGCCGGCGAGGAAAAGACCATTGCCTTTCTGAGCAAACAGTTTGCCGAGGCCGGCATGCAGCCGGGCGGTGACCTGAAGGATGGGAAACGGCTGTGGACCCAGGCCGTGCCGCTGCTCAAGGGCGACATCGTCGGCAAGCCGCAGCTCACCCTGACCAGCCAGGGCAAGCCGCAGACGCTGAGCCAGGGCCAGGAGATCGCCGTGCGCGCGGCGATGAACGGCCAGTCGCAGGTGGATATCCGGAACGCGCCGCTGGTATTCCTGGGCTATGGGGTGAAGGCGCCAGAGCGCAACTGGGACGACTTCAAGGGCGTGGACCTGAAGGGCAAGATCGCGGTGGTGCTGATCAACGATCCGGACTTCGAGACCGGCGTGGGTGATTTCGACGGCAAGGGCATGACCTATTACGGCCGCTGGACCTACAAGTACGAGGAAGGCGCGCGCCAGGGCGCGGCCGGCGTGCTGATCGTCCACGAAACCGCACCGGCCTCCTATGGCTGGGCGACGGTGGCCGGTTCCAACACCAACACCATGTTCGACGTGGTCCGTGACGACCCGGCTGCGGCGCATCCGGCGCTGGAAGGCTGGATCCAGCGCGACCTGGCGGTGGCGATGTTCAAGCGCGCCGGCCTGGATTTCGAAGCGCTGAAGAAGCAGGCGCAGTCGCGCGACTTCCAGCCGGTGGAGCTGAAGGGCGAGACCTTCTCGGCCCACTACGCGGTGAAGAACGAGGTCATCACCTCGCACAACGTCGCCGCGCGCCTGGAGGGCAGCACGCACCCGGACGAGACCATCATCTACAGCGCGCACTGGGACCACATCGGCGTGGGTGAGCCCGATGCGCGCAGTGATCGCATCTTCAACGGCGCGATGGACAACGCCTCCGGTACCGCCGCGCTGGTCGAGCTGGCGCGCGGTTTTGCGACCCAGCCCAGGCCGCAGCGCTCGCTGCTGTTCCTGGCGGTGACCGCCGAGGAGAAGGGCCTGCTCGGCTCGGAGTACTACGCCAGCCACCCGCTGTACCCGCTGGCCAAGACCGTGGCGGTGATCAACATGGACGGCATGTCGCCGTACAGACCGTCGCGCGATTTCGGCATCTACGGCTCGGCGAAGATGGATCTGCTGGACCAGCTCAAGGACGTGGCCAAGGCCTGGGACATCCGCTACACCCCGGATACCAAGCCCGAAGCCGGGCTGTTCTTCCGCTCCGACCACTTCCCGTTCGCCAAGCGCGGCGTGCCGGCGCTGTCGTACTCGGCCGGGCAGGACTGGATCGACGGGGGCGTGGCGGCCGGCAAGGCGGCTTCGGATGACTACACCGCCAAGCGCTACCACCAGCAGGGCGATGAATGGCAGGCGGACTGGACCTTCGCCGGCGCCGCGCGTGATCTGGAGGTGGTCTACACGCTGGGCGAGCAGCTGGCCAATTCGCGCCAGTGGCCGAACTGGAGCCCGGAAGAAGCCTTCCGCGCCACCCGTGATGCCAGCGCCGACCAGCGCAAGTAACCCGCACCGGGACGCGTGAGGGTTTGACCGAGCCCCTCTCCGGCCTGGAGAGGGGCTTTGCGTTTCCGGCCCCGCGCGGCGGGCGACGCCGGCAGACCATCGTTTCTGCGCTGCGGTCCGCACGGGGGGAGGCGAGGCGCACCAGCCCGCGCATGGGGGGCGGGCCGGCGGGGCGGGGCCGACGCTCCGTCCCGGCGGGCCGGCCTTGATCGGTGAAATCCCGGTCTGCGTCGCATCGTGCTTGTGGGAGGGTGCCGGCAGCCTATGCTCGGCGACAGTTCCCACAGAGCCCCGCCATGTTCGCCAGCCTGTTTCTCGGTTTCCGCATTCTTGCCGCCTGGGCGCTGACGCTGATCGCGGCCGGCTTCCTGTGGAGCGGGCTGTTCAGCGGCATGGACGAGGCGCCGGGCTGGATCTTCGGCCTGGCCGCGATGGTGCTGATGGGCTTTGCGCTGACGGCTATCGTCGGCCATGTGCGCCGCGTGGCGCTGGTCGCCGACCGCCTGGACGCGCAGACCCTGGGCAACCGCCACCGCCGCCAGGTGGAGCTGCCGCTGGAGGCGGGCAACGCCTTCGCCCTGCTGGAGCAGGTGATCGGCCAGATGCCGCGGATCGAACGGCTGGAGCGCTCGGTGGGCACCTTGCAGCTGCGCGCCACCCAGCGCCGCGCCGATCCCTATGGGGAGCGGCCGCCATCGCGCTGGAATCCGCTGGCGCGGCTGGCGATCAAACACAACCAGATCACCGCGCGGGTGACCCCCGGCGCCGACACCTGCAGCGTCACCCTGCTGTTCGAACCCGATGCCGGCGCCTGGCTGGACCTGCTGCTGCTCGATGAGGGCAGCAACTACGAGAACGCCGAGGCCGTCACCCAGGCGCTGAGCGGCAAGGTTGCCCGGCAGCGGCGCGAAGAACGCGAGCAGGCCGCGCGCACCGAGGCCGAGAAGGAACTCAGTGTCGCCCGCCTGAATCTGCTGCACGCGCAGGTGGAACCGCACTTCCTCTACAACACGCTGGCCAATGCGCAGGTGCTCACCCGCAGCGATCCCGAACGTGCCGAGCAGATGCTCGGCCACCTGATCCAGTACCTGCGCAGCTCGCTGCCGGGCATCGACCAGTCGCTGTCCACGCTGGGTCAGGAGCTGGAGCGGGTGCAGGCCTATCTGGAGATCCTGCGCATCCGCATGGGCACCCGCCTGACCCTGCAGATCGACGTGCCCGAGGCGCTGCACAACCTCACCCTGCCGTCGATGTCGTTGCAGACGCTGGTGGAGAACGCGATCAAGCACGGCCTGGAGCCGAAATCCGGGGGTGGCACGGTGTGGGTGCTGGCGCGCGAACTGGACGGCCGGCTGACCGTCACCGTGGCCGATGACGGCCAGGGTATGGCGACCGGCAGCACCGGCACCGGGATCGGCCTGAAGAACCTGCGTGAACGCCTGCGCCTGAGCTGCGGTGCCGATGCGTCATTGAGCCTGGTGTCGAATTTCCCCAGCGGCATGGCCGCCACCATCAGCCTGCCGTGCCAGCACCTGGAACCGGTACCGGCACCGGCCGGCGTGCCGCTCATCCCGGAGCTGCCGCATGCCTCTTGATGCGCTGATCGCCGAAGACGAGCCGCTGCTGCGCCAGGCGTTGCTGGACCAGCTGGCGCGCTTGTGGCCGGAGCTGGTCATCGTTGCCGCCTGCGAGGATGGGGCCGCGGCGCTGGAAGCACTGGAGACCCACCAGCCGGCACTGGCATTTCTGGATATCCGCATGCCCGGCGTCAGCGGCATCGACGTGGCGCGCGCGCTGCAGCAGATCAGCCCGCGCACCGAGGTGGTGTTCGTTACCGCCTACGACCAGTACGCGATCAGCGCCTTCGAACAAGGCGCGGTCGATTACCTGCTCAAGCCGGTCAGCGATGAACGCCTGTTGGCCACCCGCCAGCGCGTGCTGGCCCGGCGCTCGGTGGGGGGCGCGGACCCGGTGGTTCTGGAACGCCTGCTGCAGCAGCTGGCCCGGCAACCGGCCACGCCGCCGAGCGCACCGCCGCTGGCGTGGATCACCGCCAGCAATGGCCGTGAAACGCGGCTGGTGATGCTCGATGAGGTTCTGTATTTCCGCGCCGACAACAAATACACGGTGGTGGTGACCGCCGATGCGGAACTGCTGCTGCGCAGTTCGCTGCGCGAGCTGGCCGCGGTGCTGGATCCCCAGTGTTTCCGCCAGGTGCATCGCGCCACCCTCGTCAACATGAAGGCGGTGGCGGCGGTGAGCCGCGAGGACAGCGGGCGCGGCGTATTGCGGCTGAAGAACCGCAGCGAAACGCTGGTGGTCAGCCAGCCGTTCATGAGTCTGTTCCGCGGCATGTAAGGCCGCGCCCGTCCCAGGAGAATCGCCATGCTGTACCTGACCGTTCTGCTCGGCAGTCTGCTGTCGATGTTGGGCATCCACGGGCCCCCCGGGCAGACCTCGATCACCCGCCTCAGCGGCGAGCACGCGCTGCTCAGCCGCACCACGGTGATGGCCGGTGTCAGCCGTTTCCAATGCCTGCAAAGTGACAGCGGCCGCTGCGGCTACCGGCTCTACAACGAGCAATGCCAGGCCCGGGAGGGCGGGCAGGACTGCCGCCGCGAGCCCTTGGCCGATTTCACCCTGGTGGTGGGCAGCAGCCGCGAACTGCGCGATCTGCCCGGCGGCTTTGGCCAGCAGGTGCACATCCCCAAATGACATCGCCGCGCCAGTGCGCGGCGATGGGTAATGCGAGTGGAAGTATCAGAACGCCGGTTGCAACCGCAGGCCGTCGTCACCGATGTGGTTGAGCTTGCCCACCAGTTCCGAATGCTGTCGCATGCGGCCGAGCTCGCGCATGATGCGCACGTCCTCATGGCGCAGTTCGCGCTTGGCGGTGACAGCCTGCTTGTAGTCCAGCACTTCCGGATAGTGCTGGGCCATTTCCAGCGCCTCGCCCACGTTCTCCACGCTGTCGGCGTCGGAACTGATGCGCGCGCGGCTGTTGAAGGCCTTCATCCAGCGCTCGAAGCCGGCGGTGTGATCGAACATGTTGGCCATGAACCAGATCACGAACAGGATCGACACCCACGAGCCGAACACGATCACCACGCGGGTGAAGGTGATATGGAAATCATCGCGCCACAAATAGTTGGTGATCAGCCCCAGAATCAACAGCGAGGCGGCCTGCCAGAGCACGATGGAGGCTATCAGCCACTGGCACTTGGCCTTGGCCAGCAGGGCGACTTCCTGGCGTATCTGTTCGTCGCTCAGGTTCTTCCAGTGCGCGACCTGCTTCTCGAACGGGCTGCGATACAGCTCGTTGTCCTGCAACAGCAATCCCAAACCTTTGAACAACGCGATCATGTTGAGCTCCTTGCAGTGACTTTCTGGAACGAGCGACGGATGCGACGTGAAGCGGTCAGGCGGCTTTAGTTCTAGCACTTTCCGCTTGCTTGGCAATGGGGGGCGCGCGAAGGCGTGCGCAGCGGCGCACGAGGAGGGGAGCGGATTTTGCGGTGCGTCATCGCGCAAGTGGCGGAATGGAAAATTGAAACCGGCGGCGCATGCTGCATCTGCACACGGCGCTTCCGGCGGCTGTCGCGGCGCACCGGGTGGTGTCGATCATCGCGCATGACACCGGGGGATCTGCGACTTGCGCGACGGCAACGGTACGATAGGCGCCATGTCGCTCCTGTCCGAACGTGTTTCCTCCGCCGCCACCGCCCAGATCCGCCGCTGGGTGCTGGACGCCTTCCCGCGTGACCACAGTGGCGTGGCCTACGACGCGCCCGCCGGCGATCCGGGCTGGTTCGGCCCGGACAGCGTCACCTGGCGCATCCATTCGGAGTTTCCCGGCATGCTCGCCGGCGGCCTGTGCGCATTGATGCTGCAGTTGCTGCATCCGCGTGCGCTGGCCGGGGTCTATGACCATTCCAATTTCCGTGAGGACCTGGTCGGGCGGCTGCGGCGAACCACCAGCTTTGTCGCCGGCACCAGCTACGCGCCGGTGGCGGAAGTGGAGACGCTGATCGAACGCGTTCGCCGGATCCATGCGCAGGTGGCGGGCGTCCTGCCCGATGGCCGCCACTACCGCGCCGATGCGCCGGAGTTGCTGACCTGGGTACATGTGACCGAGGCTTACGGCTTCCTGGAAGGCTGTCGTCGCTATTGCCGGGAGATTCCGGCGGCCATCGCCGACCGCTACTACGACGAATACCGGCGCGTGGCCGAGGCGCTGGGCGCGCGCGAGGTGCCGGCCAGCCAGGCGCAGGTGCAGGCCTATTTCGCCCAGCAGCAGTCGCAGCTGCGGATGGACGACCGTTCGCGCGAGGTGCTGGAGGTGCTCAGCGAGGTGCGCCTGCCGGTGCCGCTGCCGGGGGTCTCGCGCGACCTGTTCCTGTCCGCCGGCGCGGCCCTGCTCCCGGAGTGGGCCACGCAGCTGCTCGGACGCAGCCGTGGCCAGCAGCTGCAATCCATTGTCGCCGCGCGGGTGCTGCGCAGCGTGGCACCGTTGTTCCGGATCGCCTTGAGCGACGGCATTTCCACGCGCGCGTGCCGCCGGGTGGGAGCCGATCCGGCGCTGCTGCTGCGCTGGCCGGAATAGCAGGGCCTGGTCCTTGCGCACCCGCAACGGAACGGGCGCTCCTGGGCACCCGTTCCGTTTTCCGCACCGCGCACCGCCTGGCAACTGCCGGATA
Source organism: Stenotrophomonas sp. STEN014 (assembly GCF_056760315.1). Taxonomy (NCBI): domain Bacteria; kingdom Pseudomonadati; phylum Pseudomonadota; class Gammaproteobacteria; order Lysobacterales; family Lysobacteraceae; genus Stenotrophomonas; species Stenotrophomonas sp. STEN014. The sequence continues at coordinate 180,891 of NZ_JBRREN010000003.1, forward strand.
TTGCCCGCGCCGGCTGTAGCCGCAGCGGCAGCGCCGATAGTCCGGATCCGCCCCGGCACCATACGGCTGCCGGTTGGGCACTTGACCGTTGCAGGTAACGGCAAACCTGCCGGAAATTGCCTGTCGACTCTTCACGCGGGCGGTTGTTGTGCGGCATGCTGTGAAGGAAACGTTGCGATGGTGGCCGGGGGGCGGCGCGCAACGTTGAAAACCGTTTCTGCACGCGCACTCAACCGGTCCGTGGCGGGCGGATTTTCTGTCGCGTTCTCTGAAGACGAACCTCGCCCATGCGTGCAGCACGTGTACTGATGTCGGACAGGCACCTGTGAACCGGATCTTCGCCCATCCACTGCGAAGGATCGGCGGTATCGGAAGCGTGGCGGCGATCGTGCTGGCCCTCGTGCTGGCGCTGTTGCTGTGGAATGACCGCAGCAACCGGTTGCAGGCCGCGCAGCGGCAGAGCATGGCCATCGCCACCGGCACCGATCGCCTGCTGCGCTCGGAGCTGTCCACGTTCGAACGGACGCTGCGCGGCACCGCCAATGATGCGCGCGACTATTTCTGGCTGGCTCCCGAGGAAGCGCCGGCGTTGCTGGAGTCGGCCATCGCCGGGGTGCTGGTACGCAATCCGGACCTGGCCACGATCACCCTGGTGGATGGCCAGGGCCGGGCGTTGTCGGGCGGGAGCGGCGATCCGGGGTTCAGCCGCTGGGTCAATCCGGCGCACCGCGTGCTCAGGGGCGAGCTGTACCTGGGCAGGATGGAACGCGGACCGGACGGATCACGGCTGGTGCAGCTGGCCATTCCGGTACAGCCGGGGCAATGGCTGCTGGCGCAGGTCCGGCTGGCGGCGTTCCAGCGAATCGTTACTGGCCTGGATACCGGCCGCATGGGCGTGGTGTCCATCGGCAACCGCGATGGCCAGCTGCTGGCCCACAGTCTGGACCCGTCGCTGGTGGAGCGCACGCTGCCGCGGCCGATGCGGATCTTCCCGCCCGAGGACAAGGTGAGGGCCCGCGGTGTGGCCAACAGCCCGGTCGATGGCCTGTCCCGGATCGGCGCGATCAGCGCGCCGCGCGATTATCCGCTGATCGTGTTCGCTGGCTTGTCCTACGACGAGGTGATGGGGCCGTGGTACACCGCGCTGTATGCGGCCATCGGCCTGTACGTGCTGTACGTGGTCGGACTGCTGTACCTGATCCATATCCGCCGGCGCAGTCTGCGGCGGCAGGCGCGGCTGACCGAGGAGCTGCGCGCCGGCGCCGCCGAGCTGGCCCTGGCCCACCAGGTTGGCAAGGTCGGGACCTGGTCGGTCAGTGGTGATGGCGGCACCCTGCGCTGGTCGGCGCAAACCCAGCAGCTGTTTGGCTTGTCGACCCGGCAATCGACCTTGCCGGCACTGTATGCGCGCGTGCATGCCGAAGACCGTCCCACGTTGCGGGCCGAGCTGCAGGCGGCACTGGCCAACGGTGGCGTGGTGAACGCGCTGTTCCGCCTGGTGCTGCGCGACGGCTCCACGCGCTGGCTGTCGGCGCGCGGGGAAATGGTCAATGAGCACCGCCGCAAGCGCATGACCGGTGCGGTGGTGGATGTGACCGAACGCGTGCACAGCCAGTTGCGCGCGCAGGAAGCCGAGCGCCAGTTCCGGCTGGTGTTCGATCGCAATCCGGCGCCGTTCTGGATTTTCGACCTCCATACCCTGCGCTTCCTGGAAGTGAACCAGGCCGCGGTGCGGCAGTACGGCTACAGCCGCGACGAATTCCTTGGCATGACGATCCTGGACATCCGCCCGGCGGAGCACCGCGAGGAGACGGTTGCGTTCATCCGGGAGCTGGCCGACGGGCTGCGTCCGGCCGAGGGGGTGTTCATCCACCGGCGCAAGGACGGCAGTCTGTTCGAGGTGATCGGGCACAGCGCGCGGCTGGAGTTCGATGGCAAACCCGCGCTGCTGGTGCTGGCCGAGGACGCCAGCCAGCGGCTGGCCTACGAACGCGATCTGGCCTATCGCGCCAGCCATCATGCTGGCACCGGCCTGTTGACGGTGCGGTCGCTGGCTGACCGTCTGGACGCCGCTGGCAGCGGCTACACGGTGGTCCACGTGCAGCTGCGGGGGATCCAGATGGTGGCCGATACGCTGGGCCAGGACGCAGGCGAGCAGGTGCTGCAGGCCATGGCGACGCGGCTGGGGGCGCTGGCGGCCGGCTATGGCCTGCTGGCCCATCAGCCGGCCGAGGATTTCGTGCTGGCCATCGCCGCCGGGCACGAGGTGCAGCAGGTCCTGGACGCGTTGCTGGCGGCGGTGTCCGAACCGGTGCGCGGGCGCGATTCGCGCCACCAGCTGGAACCGCGGCTGGGCGTGGCGCGCTGTCCTGACGATGGGGAAATGGCCGAACAGGTATTGGGCCGTGCGGCGCAGGCGGCCCATGCCGCGCGCGAGAATGGCACGGTGCTGGCGCGTTTCGATGCCAGTATCGCCGCCCGTTACACCGAACGCCTGCAGCTGGCCGGGCGGATCCACACCGCCATCGACCAGGGCGAGTTCGAGCTGCACTTCCAGCCGATCTATCACGCCGCCGATCGCAGTCCGGCCGCGCTGGAGGCGCTGCTGCGCTGGCCGCAGGCCGATGGCAGCTTCATTGCGCCGGGCGATTTCATCCGTCTGTGCGAGGACACCGGGCTGATCGTCGCGTTGGGCCGCTGGGTGATCCATGCCGCGGCGCGCGCGCAACGCCAGCTGGCCGACCAGGGCTGGGGCGGGCTGCCGATCGCGGTGAACATCTCGGCGGTGCAGTTGTTCAACAGCGATCTGGTGGCCGAATTCAGCCGTGCCACCGAGGCCTGGGACCTGCCCCCCGGGGCGTTGCAGCTGGAACTGACCGAAAGCGCGGTGATGCGCAACCCGGTGCAGGCGCTGCAGACGCTGCAGGCGTTGAAGGAAAACGGTATCGGTGCGGCACTGGATGATTTCGGCACCGGCTTTTCCAGCATGTCCTACCTGCAGCACCTGCCGCTGGACTCGCTGAAGATCGACCGCGACTTCGTCTGCGATGTGGAGCGCAACCCGCGCAACGCGGCGATCTGCCGCGCGCTGCTGTCGCTGGGCCACAGCATGGGCCTGAACGTGATCGCCGAGGGCGTGGAGAGCGAAGGCCAGCTTGCGTGGCTGGCCGCGCACGGCTGCGACCAGGTGCAGGGTTACCTGCTGGGCCGCCCGATGCCGCTGGAGGCGGTGCGGGTGGCGCTGGACCAGCACCGCTCAGTCTGAGGCGGCCGTTTCCCCGCCGAGGCACTCGACCAGATAGTCGATGAAGCTGCGCACCTTCGGCGCCAGGTGGCTGCGGCTGGCATAGACCGCATGGATGCCGACCGAGGGCACTTCCCAGTCGGCCAGCACCGGTACCAGGCGACCGTCGGCCAGCGCCTCGCCGATGATGAAATCCGGCTGGGCGATGATGCCCATGCCGGCGATGGCCGCCTCGCGCAGTACCTCGCCATTGTTGGCGCGCATGCGTGGCACCAGCGCGATGCCCACTTCGCTCTGCCCGCGCTGCAGTGTCCAGCTGTCTCCGCCGGCCGAGTAGGTATAGGACAGGCAATCGTGCCCCGCCAGTTCCTGCGGGGTGGCCGGGGCGCCGCGTCGGGCCAGATAGGATGGCGCCGCGCACAGCGTGATCCGCGCCTGCGCCAGCCGCCGGGCGATCAGCGAGGGCGCCGGCTGGCGGGTGATGCGGATGGCCAGATCGAAACCTTCCTCGACCATGTCCACCAGCCGGTCGGACAGCTGCAGGTCCAGTTCCACCTGCGGATACCGCGTGCTGTAGCCGGGCAGCAGCGACGCCAGGCGGGCGATGCCATAGCTGACCGGGGCATTGATCCGCAGCCGGCCGGAGGGCTGCAGCGCCTGCGCCCCGACCGAGGCTTCCAGTTCGTCGAATTCGGCCAGCAGCTGCACGCAGCGCTGGTAGTAGGCCGCGCCGGTGCTGGTGGGGCTGACGCGCCGGGTGGTGCGGTTGAGCAGGCGTGCGGACAGGCGCTTTTCCAGCGCGGCGATCTGCCGGGTGACGGCGGCGGTGGACAGGTCCAGCGCCTCGGCTGCGGCGCTGAAACCGTTGCGTTCGACTACGGCGACAAACACCCGCATCGCATCGATCGTGTCCACTGTTTCCACTTCCGCAATAAAACGTTGCCGTCGAGGTTATTTGTTGCGTGCAATCCGCGCAATAAGCTGGCGGCTGTCCTCTTTGCTCCGGGAGTCCGCCGTGACGGACCGTCTGCCATCCCTCTACATCTCGCATGGTTCACCGATGACCGCGCTGGAGCCCGGCCTGGTGGGGCTACGGTTGGCCGAACTGGCCGCCGGCCTGCCGCGCCCGCGCGCGATCGTGATGGCCTCGGCGCACTGGCTGGGCCGCGCGCCGATGGTCTCGGCCGCCGCGCAGCCGGAAACCCTTCACGATTTCGGCGGCTTTCCCGCCGCGCTGTACCAGCTGCAGTACCCGGCGCCGGGGGCCCCGGAGTTGGCCCGGCAGGTGGCCGCGCGTCTGGCCGATGCCGGGTTGCCGGCGGTGCTGGACCCGCAGCGCGGCCTGGACCACGGCGCCTGGGTGCCGCTGCGCTATCTGTATCCGCAGGCCGACATCCCGGTGCTGCAGGTGTCGATCCAGCCGGGGCTGGGGCCGCGCCACCAGTTCGCGCTGGGCCGGGCGCTGGCGCCGCTGCGCGAGCAGGGCGTGCTGCTGGTCGGCTCGGGCAGCATTACCCACAACCTGCACGACTGGCGCAACGACGATCAGGCCCGGGAAGCGCCGTACGTGCGCCCGTTCATCGGCTGGATCGAGCAGAAGCTGCAGGCCAACGACCTGCCGGCGTTGTTCGACTACCGCCGGCAGGCGCCGTCCGCCGTGCAGGCCCATCCCACCGACGAGCACCTGCTGCCGCTGTATTTCGCGATGGGTGCGGCCGGCACCGACCAGCTCGGCGCGCAGCGCATCGATGCCGGCATCGACCTGGGGTTTCTGGCGATGGACATCTACCGTTTCCAGGGTGCCGGGTAAGCGTGTTCGCCAATGCGCGCCGGTTCCAGCTGCGCGCATCGGCATCCCGGCACGCCTGTGGTAGTTTTCCAGAGGTATTTTTCCGTCGCTGCCCGCGCCGGCAGCGCGCTGTCGTGGTGGTGATTCCCTGGAACGGGCATGCACACGATCGAAGTCGTCCTGGCGATGCTGGTGGCCGTTGTCGCCAGCGGCTATCTGGTAAGAATCCTTCCCTTTTCGCTGCCGCTGCCACTGGTGCAGATCGGGCTGGGCGCGCTGATTGCCGGGGTGTTCAAGCGCGGTCATGCGCTGGACCCGGAGATGTTCTTCCTGCTGTTCCTGCCGCCGCTGCTGTTCCTGGACGGCTGGCGTATTCCCAAACACGGGCTGTTCCGCGACAAGGGCGCGATCCTGGAGCTGGCGTTTGGCCTGGTGGTGTTCACCGTGCTCGGCGCCGGGCTGCTGATCCATTGGTTGATCCCGGCGATGCCACTGGCGGTGGCCTTCGCGCTGGCGGCGATCCTCTCGCCGACCGATCCGGTCGCGGTCGGGGCGATCGCTTCGCGGGTGCCGATGCCCAAACGGCTGATGCACATCCTGGAAGGCGAGTCGCTGCTCAACGACGCCTCGGGCCTGGTCTGCTTCAGTTTCGCGGTGGCTGCGGTGATGACCGGCAGCTTCTCGCTAGCGCAGGCCTCGCTGACCTTCCTGTGGGTGGCGCTGGCCGGCCTGGCGATCGGCGTGGGGGTGACGTACGGGGTATCCACCTTCCAGCGCTGGCTGTGGCGCAGCTTCGGCGAGGAGCCTGGCGCGGCGCTGCTGCTCAACCTGCTGATTCCGTTCGCCGCCTACCTGCTGGCCGAGGAGTTCAAGGCCTCGGGCATCCTGGCCGCGGTCGCCGCCGGTATCACCATGAGCTATGTCGAGCTGACCGGCCGCATCAGTGGCAGCATGCGGGTGCAGCGCGCCGCGGTCTGGAACACGGTGCAGTTCAGCTTCAACGGCATCATCTTCGTGCTGCTGGGCGAGCAGCTGCCGGGCATCGTCGAGCGCGCGGTCGACACCATGGCCACCAGCGGCCAGCGCAACCCGTGGTGGCTGCTGGTGTACGTGCTGGCGATCAACACCATGCTGGTGCTGCTGCGACTGGCCTGGGTATGGCTGTCGCTGCGCTGGAACCTGCTCCGGGCGCGCTGGCGTGGCGAACAGGGCACGCGCATGCCATGGCGGGTGGTGCTGGCGATGTCGGTGGCCGGTGTGCGGGGGGCCATCACCCTGGCCGGTGTGCTGACGCTGCCGCTGATGGTGCCTGGCGGTGAGCCGTTCCCGGCGCGCGATCTGGTGATCTTCCTGGCCGCGGCGGTGATCCTGGTGTCGCTGGTCGCGGCCAGCCTGGTGCTGCCGCGGCTGCTCACCGGGCTTGAACTGCCCAAGGACGAGGACAGCCGGCGCGAAGAGGACATCGCGCGCAAGGCGTCGTCCCGGGCGGCGCTGGCGGCGGTGGAGAAAGCCCGGCAGCAGCTCGGAGAGGGCCAGAGCACCGGCAGCGTGCAGCTCTACAACGATGCCGCGGCGCGGGTGAGCCTGCTGTACCAGCGCAATCTGGACAAGGGCCAGAGCCCGGACGAGGACCCGGAGAAGGTCCGGCGCATGGAGCAGGCCTATCGCAGCCTGCGCGCGGCCGGTCTAAATGCCGAGCGCGAGGAGCTGTTCCGGTTGACCCGGCGCGGGCAGATCTCCGACGAGGTCGCGCGCAAGCTGATCCGCAACCTGGACCTGCTGGAGAGCCGGCAGCGCGATTGACGCTGCCGGCGGTAACGCTTACGGCTGCGGCAGCTGCAGGAAATACGGCTCCACCGTGCCCTTGATCTTCAGCGTCATCGGGTTGCCGCGGCGGTCGCGGGCCTTGCCGGCCTGCACGCGGATCCAGCCTTCGCTGACCGAGTATTCCTCCACGTCATCGCGCTCGATGCCGTTGAAGCGGACGCCAACGCCGCGCTGCAGGGCGGCGGCATCGTGGAACGGGCTCTGCGGATTGACCGCCAGGTGATCGGGAGGGGTATCGCTCATCTTCATCATCGGTTGAAGGCCAACGTGGCCGTCTTCTGCCGCACAGGATACCTGCCGCTGCGCCCGAGCCTGAAACGCCGTGCTTCCCCGACGCCGGTGCTGCGGTCAGAATGGCGCGCCCGCCCGCAGCCAGAACAACCGCCATGCCCGACAACAGCGACTATTTCGATTTCGAGGAAAACCCCCACGACTTCGACGAGGACGACTTCGAGGCGCGGGTGTGGAACCTGCTGGTGCTGATCAACCCCGGCGACGAGGAACTGGCGCTGCAGCAGTTCAACCGCTGGCGCGAGCTGCTGGCCGAGCGCGGCGAACCGCTGGAGCCGGACAGTGACTGGCTGCCGCCGCTGTTTGCGGCCATCGGCTGGCAATCGGGTTTCGAGGTCGAGCGCGAGGATCTGGACTCGGTGATGGCCGCGGTCAGCGAGCTGGCCGCGCGCTGGAACCTGCAGCTGGACTGGGGCGGCGATCTGGATGACGAGGATTTCGCCGACCATGTCGATGGCGTGCAGCTGCTGTCCATCGCCTTCGATCGCCTGCGCGAACACGGCTACACGCTGTGGAGCGTGGATGCCGGCAGCGAGGGCTTCACCGGCTGGATGGCGCTGACCCGCGACGATGACGCGATGCTGGCGCTGTGCTCGCTGCTGAACGTGGAAGTGCGGCTGGGCAGCGATCCGTTCTGATTCCGCTTTCCCCGAGGTTCTGACGCGGCCGCTGGCTGTTTCCGCCCACCCGGCTGTCGCTCACCCTGCGCTGTACTGCGCCCGCGCGTTGGCGATGACCTGGCGCATCAGGGCGCGGTCGCGATGCCGGGAAATGGCGACCGCGCCGAGCGCGACGGCCCGGGCGTGCAGCGGCGCCGGTATGTCGTAGTGCGCCCCGCTGGGACGGTTCTGGAACGCGCGGCGGGGAATCCCGAGCTGCTGCGCCAGCGCATGCAGCTCGGGCAGGGTGTCGGCCATCAGATGCGCCCAGCGCTCGCCGCGCCAGGGATGTACCGCATCGTCGATAAAGACCGTCACCGGTAGCCTGCGGCTCAGGCCTGCGGCTCAGGCCTGCGGCTTGTCGCCGGCGTCGGCTTCAGCAGCCGGTGCGGCGTCGGTGTCGGTGCTGTCAGCCACGTCGGCTTCTTCGGCAGCCATTTCCTCGTCGCCGCTTTCGAACTCGGCCACCAGCGCGGCCAGATAGTCGTCGGCAGTCTTGCCTTCGTCGGTGGCCAGATCGTTGATCATCGCCTCCAGCTGCGGGGAGTACTCCAGGCTGACCTTGCGGCCTTCCTTCTCCTGCACGTTGGCCAGGTGCTTGAGCATGGCCAGCATCGGCACCGGGTTGTCGGCGTTGCCCATGGTCTGGCCACCGATGGCCAGCAGCCATTCGTTGCCCTGCAGACCGATGGCGGCCACCACCTGGCCTTCTTCATTCATCAGCACGGCGTGGTTTTCCACCGGCTGCTGGGCGTTCAGGCGGGCGAACGGGCGGCGCGGGGCCTGCTTCTTGCGCTGGTCGCGCTTGGCTTTGGACTGCTTGGACATGATGCTCGGGCTATGGGAAAACAGCGCCCATTGTAGGCCTCAGTCGGCGGCGGTGACCGGATCGGCGTTGCCGCCCGCGGCCGCGGCGGCCAGTGCCGGCAGCGGCAAGGTGTCGGTTTCATTCAGGGCGGCGGCCTCGGCGTCCCTGGTCATCACCACGATGCTGATCCGGCGGTTGATCGGGTTCTGCGGGTTGGTTTTGTCGAACAGCACCGAGGAGGACAGCCCGACCACGCGCGCGACCTTGGCCTCGTCCATGCCGCCTTCCAGCAGCGTGCGCCGCGCGGCGTTGGCGCGGTCGGCGCTCAGTTCCCAGTTGCTGTAGCCCAGCTGGGTCGAATAGGCGGTGGTGTCGGTGTGGCCGGTCAGGCTGATGCGGTTGGGCACCTGGGAGATGAAGTGCGACAGCTCCAGCAGGATCGCCCGGGTGTAGGGCATCAGCCGCGCGCTGCCCAGATCGAACATCGGCCGGTTCTGCTGGTCCACGATCTGGATGCGCAGGCCCTCCGGGGTGATATCCAGCAGCAGCTGGTCCTTGAACGGCTCCAGCGCCTGGCTCTTGCTGATGGCTTCCTGCAGTTCCTGTCTGAGCGCTTCCAGCCGCTGTTTCTCGCGCTCGCGTTCCTGTACCGGAGTTGGCACGGCTTGCTGCTGGTTCTGGAACGGGTCGCTGCTGTTGCCGCGCGAGATGTCGGTGGCGCCCCCCAGCTTGATCATCGAGGTGCTGGCACCGCCCGGACCGGCCATGCCCGGGGCCGGTGTGGCGCTGCTGCCGGCCAGCGGGCTGGGATTGCGGAAATACTCGGAGATCGCCGCGCGCTCGGGTTTGCTGGTGGCGGCCATCAGCCACAGCACCAGGAAGAAGGCCATCATCGCGGTGACGAAGTCGGCATAGGCCACCTTCCATGAACCGCCGTGGTGGCCGCCGTGTTTGACCTTCTTGACCCGGCGGATGATCACCGTGGGTTTGGTTTCGCTCATGACCGGCGCCTTACTTGACCGACTTCAGGTGCTGCTCGAATTCGTTGAAGCCCGGGCGCAGCGCCGAGGGCACCGTCTTGCGCGCGAACTCCAGGGCGATCTTCGGGTTGTAGCCGCGCAGGCACGCCAGCAGCGCGGTCTTGACCGATTCGTAGATGCGCGCGTCCTGCTCGGCGCGGGCTTCCACTGCCGCCGCCAGCGGGCCGACAAAGCCATAGCCGAGCAGAATGCCGAGGAACGTGCCGACCAGCGCGCCGGCGACATGGCCACCGACTTCCTTGATGTCGCCGCCGATCGAGCCCATGGTGATGACGATGCCCAGCACCGCGGCGACGATGCCGAAACCGGGCAGTCCGTCGGCGACCTTGTTGAGCACCGCGGCCGGCGCCAGCGACTCCTCGTGGTGCTTTTCCAGCTCCAGTTCCAGCAGCGCCTCCAGTTCGTGCGGCTCGATATTGGAGCCGATCATCAGCCGCAGGCAGTCGGTCATGAAGGCCATCAGGTGGTGATCGGCCTGGATCTTCGGGTAGCTGGCGAACACCGGGCTCTCGCCGGGGTTCTCCACGTGCTCCTCCAGCGCCATGAAGCCCTCTTTGCGTGCCTTGTTGAGCAGTTCGTAGACCAGGCTGAGCACGTCCAGATAATCCTGGCGCTGGTACTGCGGGCCTTTGAAGGTGCCCACCACCGCGGCCAGGGTCTGTTTGACCAGCTTGAGCGGGGTGCCGATCAGGAACGCGCCCAGTGCCGCGCCGCCGATGATCACCAGTTCATAGGGCTGCCACAGCGCGCCCAGGCGCCCGTGCGCGCCAAGATAGCCGCCCAGTACGCTGAGGATGACGACGAGCAGACCAACGATGATGAGCATGGGGCAGGCACAAGGAGGGAATCTCCCGTTGTCGGCCTGGCGCGCCAGAACTGAAGTGTGAACTCAGTCGGCGGGCAACGCTTCGGCGCCGCCGCGGCCCAGCGGGTTGGGATAGTGCTCGCCGTGGCCGGCGAAGCCCAGCGATACCGAGTTCAGGCAGTGCCGCTCGAAGGCGGGCGGCGGACCATCCGGGAAGACATGCCCCAGATGGCTGTCGCAGCGGGCGCAGACGATTTCCGTGCGCACCATCCCGTGGCTGGTGTCGCGGATCTGCCGCACATGCGCCGGATCGAACGGGGCGAAGAAACTGGGCCAGCCGGTGCCGGAGTCGAACTTGGTGCTGGAGCGGAACAGCGGCAGCCCGCACAGCCGGCAGCAGTAGACGCCCGCCCGCTTGTTGTCCAGGAATACGCCGCAGAACGGGGCCTCGGTGCCGTGGTGCAGCAGCACGCGCGCCTCGTCCGGGCTCAGACCGGCGATCAGGGTGGCGCGTTGCGCGGCGTCCGGAGGCGTGAGGTCGAAAGCGGTCATGGTGGGGGTCCGATGGGGCGATGACCCATGGTAGGCGCGTGCGGTTGGAGGGCCAAGCGGCAGCGTTCATCACTGCGCCAGCCGTTCGGGTGCATGCTCGAACCGGTCCATAAAGGGAGGCCCCCATGACCAGGTTTGCCCGCATTGTGCTGTTGCTGGCCGGCGGCCTGCCGCTGGCGGCGCAGGCGCAGCTAAAACCGGCGCCGTCGCCCACCGCCACCCGTGCGGTCAGTTTGCCGCCACCGTCCCGGCCGCAGGCCGACGACAACCGCCCGGCGGCCGAAAACGCCCCTGTGCGCGAGCGCCTGCAGCGGCCGGTGTCGCCCGCAAAACCGGCGGTGCCGATCCGGCCGGCGGCACCGGCCGTCGCCCGTCCGGTCTATGACCGCAACGGCCAGCCGCTCAACGGCATGCAGCCGGCCGGTCCGAACCGGGTGATCGATACCCGTACCGGGCGCTACTACGACACCGTGCCCAGCGGCACCGGTGAGTGGGTGGTACCGCCGCCCAGCGCCGCGCGCGGCAACTGAGCCGCGGCCGCGCTCATTCGCTGATCGGCAGGCACAGGGTTTCCTTGACTTCCTCCATCACGATGTAGCTCTTGGATTCGCGGACATGCGGCAGGGTCAGCAGGGTGCTGCCCAGCAGCTTGCGGTAGGAGGCCATCTCGTTGATGCGGGCCTTGAGCAGGTAGTCGAAGTCACCGGACATCAGATGGCATTCCAGCACGTTGGGCAGTTTCAGCGCCGCGCGGCGGAACTCCTCGAAGATGTCGCCGGATTTGTAGGCCAGGCTGATTTCCACGAACACCAGCAGGCCGGCCTTGACCGAGGACGGATCCAGCCGCGCGTAGTAGCCGGTGATCACGCCTTCGCGTTCCAGCCGCCGCACCCGCTCGGTGCAGGGTGTAGTCGACAGGCCCACGCGCTCGCCCAGCTCGGTGAAGGAAATGCGTCCTTCCTGCTGCAGGATGCGCAGGATCTTGCGGTCGATCTTGTCCAGTTCGCGGCTGCGGGTGGCCATGGCGGCTCTGCTTTTGATGAACGAAACGGGAAATTAGCCTGATTTTTCCAGTCAATACAGAAAAAACAACTGGCTTGGCCTGAATATACTGCGCCGTTCCTAGTCCCTGCTGTCCTCTGTACAGGGAATCATGTGGTCCGGAGAAAGAAAATGCGTGTTCTGGTGCTCGGCAGCGGTGTGATCGGCACGACCAGTGCCTGGTATCTGCGGCAGGCCGGCTTTGAGGTCACCGTGGTCGACCGGCAGCCGGCGCCGGCGCTGGAAACCAGCTTCGCCAACGCCGGGCAGCTGTCCTTCGGCTACACCTCGCCGTGGGCCGCGCCCGGGGTGCCGTTCAAGGCGATCAAGTGGCTGTTCGAAGAACATGCGCCACTGGCGATCCGCCCGACCGGCGATCTGAACCAGTACCGCTGGCTGTGGCAGATGCTGCGCAACTGCACCTCGGCCCGTTACGCGGTGAACAAGGCGCGCATGGTGCGCGTGTCCGACTACAGCCGCGACTGCATCAACGAGCTGCGTGCGGCCACCGGCATCGACTACGAGGGACGCCAGCTGGGCACCACCCAGCTGTTCCGCACCCAGCAGCAGCTGGATGCCGCCGCGCAGGACATCGAGGTGCTGCGCCAGTACGGCGTGCCGTATGAAGTGCTCGACCGCCAGGGCATCGCCCGCGTCGAACCGGCGCTGGCCGGCAAAACCGGCATGCTGGTCGGCGCATTGCGCCTGCCCGAGGACCAGACCGGCGATTGCCAGCTGTTCACCGACAAGCTGGCCGCGCTGGCCGCCCGGAACGGCGTGGAGTTCCGCTTCGACCAGACCATCAGCGCCATCCATGCCGACGGCGACCGCATCACCGGTGTGCGCATCAACGGCCAGCTGGAAACCGCCGACCACTACGTGCTGGCGCTGGGCAGCTACTCGCCGCAGCTGCTCGCGCCGCTGGGCCTGCAGTTGCCGGTGTATCCGCTGAAGGGCTACTCGCTGACCCTGCCCATTACCAACGCGGCGATGGCCCCGAACTCGACCATCCTCGACGAAAGCTACAAGATCGCCGTCACCCGTTTCCAGGACCGCATCCGTGTCGGTGGCATGGCCGAAGTGTCCGGTTTCGACCTGTCGCTGGAGCCGCGCCGGCGCGCCACGCTGGAGAAGGTGGTCAAGGATCTGTATCCGGAGGGCGGCGACCTGTCGCGCGCCGAATTCTGGACCGGCCTGCGTCCGGCTACCCCGGACGGCACGCCGGTGATTGGCGCCACGCCGTATCGCAACCTGTTCCTCAATACCGGCCACGGCACGCTGGGCTGGACCATGGCCGCCGGCTCTGGCCGTTATCTGGCCGACCTGATGGGCGGCAAGACGCCCCAGATCAGCAGCGAAGGCCTTGATATCTTCCGCTACGGCAAGGGACGGCACTGATGCGTCCGGCACAGGCACTGATCGACCTGGACGCGCTGCGCCACAACTACCGCCTGGCCAGGCAATTGGGCGGCGGCAAGGCGCTGGCCATCATCAAGGCCGATGCCTATGGCCATGGTGCGGTGGCCTGCGCGCGCGCGCTGCAGGACGAGGCCGACGGCTTTGGCGTGGCCTGCATCGAAGAGGCGCTGGAGCTGCGCCAGGCCGGCATCCGTGGTCCGATCCTGCTGATGGAAGGCTTCTTCGATGCGGCCGAACTGCCGCTGATCGTCGAGCACGATTTCTGGACGGTCGTGTCCTCGCGCTGGCAGCTCGAAGCGGTGGAGGCATTCAAGACCGATGCCACGCTGCGTATCTGGCTCAAGCTGGACAGCGGCATGCACCGGCTGGGTCTGTCGCCGGAAGAGTTCCGCGACGCGCATGCCCGCCTGAGCGCACTGCCGCAGGTCGGCCCGCTGGTGCTGATGACCCACCTGGCGCGTGCCGATGAACTGGACAGCAACCGCACCCGGGAGCAGCTCGATGTCTTCGTTCGTGCGACAGAAGGTTTGGCCGGTGAAACCAGCCTGTGCAATTCGCCGGCGCTGCTGGGCTGGCCGCAGTTGCGCAGCGATTGGGTACGCCCGGGCCTGATGCTGTATGGCGCCGACCCGCTGTATCCGCAGCCCAGCCCGCACGCCGCGCAGTTGCGCCCGGTGATGACGCTGCAGTCGCGGGTGATCGCGGTGCGCGAGCTGGGTGTGGGTGAGCCGCTGGGCTATGGCGCGCGCTTTGTCGCCGAGCGGCCGACACGGGTAGGTGTGGTGGCGATGGGGTATGCCGATGGCTATCCGCAGTTCGCCCCCAATGGCACGCCGGTGCTGATCGAAGGCGTGCCGGGGCAACTGATCGGCCGCGTGTCGATGGACATGCTGACCGTGGATCTGACCGATCACCCGCAGGCCGGCCACGGCAGCCTCGTGCAGCTGTGGGGCAGCGCGCCTACCATCGCCGAGCTGGCGCCGCGTTGCAACACCAGCGCCTACCGGCTGCCGTGCAGCCTCAAACGCACGCCGCGCGTCTATCTGTCCGAGTAACGAAAAGGGCCGCAGTGCGGCCCTTTTCTGTGGGGGAACCACGGCGACCGCAGTAGCGGCGTGCCGCCCGCGAGGCGGCCGGCTGCTTACCGTCCGGTCGCCGTGTCCTGGCGGAACTCGCGGCGCAGCCAGTCGTTGAGCATCCGCTTCTCATAGCGCAGCGGGTCGGTGTCACTGGGCATGCTGCTGTTGAGCAGGTACGCGGTGTCCACCAGCTTGCGCTCGCCCTGGGCGATCACCTGGCCATTGGCGTCGGTGAGGGTGAACTGCAGGGTAATACGCGGCGGATAGATGTCGCGCATGATCCGCACATCGTCCAGTCGCGGGCCGCGCCACGGCTCGTAGTCGCCGGCACGTTTGATGTCGGTGAAGGTGACGTCCAGTTGCTGTCCCGCCGGCAACTGTTTGTCGGCCTGCTTGCGCAGGTACCCGGCCAGCTGCGTCACCCAGTCGCCCCGTTCGGCATCCCAGCGGTTGCGGCTCTGGCGCAGTTCGGTGAACTGGGCCGGATCGGTCCACTGCACCTGTACCCGGCCTTCGGCGGGCAGCGCCCGCGGTGCGTCGGGCGCGGTGACGGTGCGGGGACCGGCATGGACAGTGCCCGCAGCCAGAATGCAGGCCAGTGCCACTCGGGCAAGGGTCGAAGTTTTCATGGAAATCTCCGTAGGTATAGCGTGTCTGGAGTGTGGGGCCTGCCTGGGCGCGGAACAATGCTGGTCGTGGCGCGCACGCGCGGAAGTTGCGCGGGATTCATCATCACGTTGTGTCGATAGGCCGGTGCCCAGACTGGCGCTGCTCCCGTTTGCTCCGTCTGTCCTTCCGCCGCCGGTGACATGCTCCCTTCTCCGAATCCGCCACGTCTTCCGCTGGTGCCCGTTGCCGATGCGGACCTGGAAAACTCCCTGCTCTATCAGGAGTTGATCGAAGCGGTAGGCACGGGTTTCTGCGTGGTCGAGATGGTATTCAGCGACGGGGTGCCGGTGGACTTCATCTATCGTCGGGTGAATGCCGCGTTCGAGCGCATCACCGGCTTGCACCAGGTCACCGGTCGGCGCGCCCGCGAGCTGGTCCCCAGCCTGGAGGACTACTGGTTCCGCGTGTTCGGTCGTGTGGTCGAAGAGGGCGTGACGGTGCAGTTCGAGCGCGAGGTGCCCGCGCTGGGACGCTGGTATTCGGTGGAAGCGGTGCGGCTGGGCGCCGAAGGGCAGCGCCGGCTTGGCGTGCTGTTTTTCGATATTTCCCGGCGCAGGCAGGTTGAAACCGAGCTGGCCGAGAGCGAGGCGCGCTTCAGCGCACTGGCCGACGGCCTGCCGATGCCGGTGTGGGTGGTGGATGACCTGGGCCAGCTGCGCTTCATCAACAACGCCTTCTCCACGTTTTTCGGTACCGCCAGCAACCACGTTTTTGGCGCGCGCTGGTGGCAGGGGCTGCTGCATCCGGACGAGCTGGCGCCATTTGAATACGAACTGCGCACCGCGCTGGCCGAAGAGCGTGCCTTGCACCTGAACGTACGCGTGCAGCGCCATGACGGGCAATGGCGCTGGCTGGAGATGAACGCGGTGCCGCGCTTTTCCCCGGACGGGCGCTTCATCGGCCTGGCCGGCAACAGTCCGGATATCACCGAGCGGCGTGAAATCGATAGGGCGCGCGAGGAGCTGCTGGCGGCCGAGCGCACCGCCCGCAACGCCGCTGAAAGCACCACGCGGCTGAAGGATGAATTCCTGGCCACGCTGTCGCACGAGCTGCGCACGCCCCTGACCACGATCCTGGGCTGGAGCGAGCTGCTGCTGCAGCGCATGCCGGCCGAGCATCCGATGCGCCGTGGCCTGGAGGTGATCGCCAGCAGTGCGCTGGCGCAGAAGAGTCTGATGTCGGACATGCTCGACCTGAGCAGCATGCTGCTGGGCAAGGTGCAGCTGGAGGTGGAGGTGCTGGATCTGGCCGCGCAGGTGCGTGAAGCGGTCCAGGCGCAGGCGCTGGTGGCCGAGGGCAAGGCGCAGACGCTGCTGGTGAAGGTGCCCAAGATGCGCTGTCCGGTGCTGGGCGACGCCACCCGGTTGCAGCAGGTGCTGTGGAACCTGCTGTCCAACGCGATCAAGTTCACCCCGGTGGAGGGGCGGGTGGAAGTGGCGGTGCTGCAGGCACCGGGACACTTCGTGGTCGAGGTGCGCGACAACGGGGACGGCATCGCCCCGGAGTTTCTGGAGCACCTGTTCGGCCGCTTCCGTCAGGCCGATGGCACGACCACCCGTCGCCATGGCGGGCTGGGATTGGGGCTGGCCATCGTCCAGCAGCTGACCGAACTGCATGGCGGCAGCGTTTCGGCGGCCAGCGGCGGGGCCGGCCAGGGCGCGGTATTCCGGGTGCGGCTGCCCGCACACCGCGCCGACGCCAGCCATCGGCCACGTCGCAGGGTGCAGCGTGGGCCGATCGGCGAGGACGTGATCGCGCAGCTGCCGCTGCAGGGAATGCGGCTGCTGGCGGTGGAGGATCAGCCGGATGTGCTGGCCAATATCCACCGGGTGCTGGAAGAGCAGGGGGCGTCGGTGATCACCGCCAGTTCCGCGGCCGAGGCGCTGGAGCTGCTGGACCGGCGTGGGCACACCGCCTTCGATCTGCTGCTCAGCGACATCGGCATGCCGGGTATGGATGGCTACGGTCTGGTGCGCACGCTGCGCGAGACGATGGGCGTCTCAGGCCGTGAACTGCCGGCGGTGGCGGTCACCGCGCTGGCGCGGGAGGATGACCGCCGCCGTGCGTTCGCGGCCGGTTTCCAGGCGCATGTGGCCAAGCCGTACAGTCTGGCCCAGCTGGTCGGGGCGATCCGCGACGCCAGACCACGCCACTGAAAGCTTTGCGCGGATTTCACATGAGCTGTGGGTAGTGTGATCCCCATCACCGAGGACGCTGCCATGGCTCTCTACGCGCCCCACGTCTATTCCGACCCGATGCGGATCGCCCTGCTGGAAACACTGCTGGGTGAACTGGGCGACCGCACCCGGGTCGTTCTGGTGTTGCAGGACGGCATCCAAGTGGCGGGCACGGTGACCACGCGGCCGGCGCTGCAGCACTTTGTCGATCACAACGACCAGCCGGGCGTGAACGCCACCGTGCGGCTGGATGACCTGGGGCGCTTCTCGCAGCAGCATGTGGTGTGGCTGGACAGCATCCGCGAGGTACGGCGGATGCCCGGCGAAAGCGCCTGAAGGGCCGGTTGCGGGGCGGACGGCTAGAATGGGCGGCCCTGTTCTTTTTGCCGGTTCGCAATGGCTGCCCAGCACGACGCTCCTCTGGAAACCCTCTTTCTTCCGTTTGCCGCGGGTAACCTGCGTTGGCCGCAGGGGCCGGTCCTGTTCCTGCGTGCGCGCGACGGTTGGCCGTTGCGTGAACATGCCGCCAGTGACCAGCTGGTCTGCGAACAGAGCTTCCGCCCGTTTGCCGCGGCGCTGGAGCGCAGTGGCTGGCAGGTACGTGACGAGGCCCAGGTACAGGGCGATGCCACCCGCTATGCGGCGGTGCTGGTATTGCCGCCGCGGCAGCGTGACGAGGCCCGCGCACTGTTTGCCCGCGCGGTGGCCCTGCTCGCCCCCGGTGGCATCGTGGTGGCCTGCCAGTCCAACAACGAAGGCGCCCGCTCGGGTGAAAGCGACCTGCAGCAGCTGGCCGGACTCGGCGGCAAGCTGACCAAGAGCCACTGCCGTACCTACTGGACCGCGCCGGCCGACGGCAGTCACGACGAGGCGCTGCGCAAGCGCTGGGCGGCGCTGGATGCACCGCGCACCATTGTCGATGGCCGCTTCCAAAGCCGTCCGGGCGTATTCGCCTGGGACCGGATCGATCCGGCCTCGGCGCTGCTGGTGGAGCAGCTGCCGGCGGATCTGGCCGGTCACGGCGCCGATCTGGGCGCCGGCTGGGGTTACCTGTCGGCTGAGGTGCTGGCGCACTGCCCGAAGGTGAGCGCGCTGGATCTGTACGAGGCCGAGGCGCGCGCGCTGGCGCTGGCGCGGACCAATCTGGCTGCCGCCGGCGAGCGCGCCAAGCTGGGGTTCCGCTGGCATGATGTGACCGCCGGCATCGAGGGCCGCTACGACTTCGTCGTTTCCAACCCGCCGTTCCATACTCCGGCGCGCGAGGACCGGCCGGACATCGGCCAGCGCTTCATCGCCGTGGCCGCGCAGGCGCTGCGCCCGGGCGGCAAGCTGTTCATGGTTGCCAACCGGCACCTGCCGTACGAGCAGATCCTCAATGACAGTTTCGGCAAAGTGCATGTGGCCGCCGAACGCGACGGGTTCAAGGTCATCGTCGGCACCCGTGGAGGCCGCGCATGAAGCTGGTCAAGCACATCGCCAACCTCGGCTACGGCAGCCGCAAGCAGGTGCAGGGCATGTTCCGCGAAGGCCGCATCACCGACGCCGACGGCGAGGTGCTGTATGCCGACGACAAGGTTGAACACGACCGCATCCGTGTGGATGGCGAACCGCTGGATCCGCCGCCGGGGTTGACCATCGCGTTGCACAAGCCGGCCGGCTATACCTGTTCGACCAAGGACATCGGCCGGCTGGTCTATGACCTGCTGCCGTACCGTTTCCGCGACCGCTCGCCGCTGCTCTCGCCGGTGGGGCGGCTGGACCGCGAGACCAGCGGACTGCTGCTGATGACCGATGACGGTGCGCTGCTGCACCGGATCGTGTCGCCCAAGTCGAAGCTGGACAAGGTCTACGAAGCGCAGCTGGCGCAGGACCTCCGCGGCGACGAGGGGGCACGCTTTGCCAGTGGCGAGCTGCTGCTGGAATCGGACGACAAGCCGCTGCTGCCGGCCGAGCTGGAGGTGCTGGGGCCGCGCCACGCCCGGCTGACCCTGCACGAAGGCCGCTACCACCAGGTGCGGCGCATGTTCGCCGCGGTCGGCAACCATGTGCAGTCGCTGCATCGCAGCCGCGTCGGCGGTCTGGGCCTGGACGGTCTGGACGAAGGGCAGTGGCGGCAGCTGGATGCGGCCGATCTGGCGCGGTTGTTCGGGAATCACGGCTGATGCATCCGGCCGCACTGTCCGCGCGCCCGCATGCGGTGATCTTCGACATGGACGGCCTGATGCTGGACAGCGAGCGCGCGCTGCTGGGCTGTCTGCAGCACACCGCGCGCGCGCACGGGTACGAGGTGCCGCGCAGTCTGCTGCTGTCGCTGATCGGCTCCTCCGATGCGGCCTCGCGCCAGCGCCTGGGCGAGGTCCTGGGGCTGGAGCGCACTGATGCACTGCTGGCCGCCTCCTACGCGCGCTACGACGGCATCGTCGAGGCCGGGGTGCCGCACCGGCCAGGCATCATCGAACTGCTCGAGCTGCTGGTCGAACACCAGCTGCCGCGCGCGGTGGCCACCGCCACGCGCCAGCCGCTGGCCTCGCGCAAACTCGAAGCGGCCGGGCTGCTGCGTTATTTCGATGCCGTGGCCACCAGTTCCGAGGTGGCCCACTCCAAACCGGCGCCGGACATCTACCTGCTGGCGGCGCACAGACTGGGGGTTGATCCGGCCCATTGCCTGGCGCTGGAGGATTCGCCGACCGGCGTGCGCGCCGCGCTCGCGGCCGGCATGACCACCGTGCAGGTGCCGGATCTGCTGGCACCGGATGAGCAGGTGCGGGCGCTGGGGCATCGCATCGTCGGCTCGCTGCATGAAGTGCGGCAGCAGCTGCTGCCGTGGCTGGGGGCCGCGCCGGTGCTGCAGGCTGAGTGACGCGGCAGGCGCCACCCCGACAGCGGCGGCGCGACCGTTTCCGGCCCGCGCCGTTTCAACCACCGTCCGCGCCTGGAACCGCCGCTCAGTCCCCGGCGAGCAGCGTGTTCCAGCCGTCCACGCCGAGCCTGTCGAGCGTGGCGATATTGCGTTCGACAATCACCTCCGGGTCGGGAAACGCGGCCACCGCCCGTTCCACGCTGTCTTCGCGCAGCAGGTGCAGGGTCGGGTAGGGCGAACGGTTGGTGTAATTGCTGGCGTCATCGGCCGCCACGCCGGCGAACTGGTACTGGGGATGGAAGCTGGCCACCTGCAGGATGCCCTGCAGATCCAGCGCCTCGACCGCCGCATCGGCGTTGTCGAGGAAATCGTTGTAGTCCAGGAAATCGGTCAGCACGTCCGGATGCACGATCAGCGTGGTGTCGATCTGCTCGGCCGGCGTGTCGCGCAACAGCACCAGCTCTTCGGCCAGCTCTTCCAGCAGCGCCTCGGGCGTGGAGGCATCGCTGAGCACGAAGCGCACCTGGTCCTTGACATAGACCGCCTTGGCGAACGGGCACAGGTTCAGGCCGATCACCGCCTTCTCCACCCAGCGGCGGGTCAGGGCGATGGGATCGATGGAGGTTTCGTTCATGGCGGCTACGCAGGCGGACGGGGGCAGGTGATTGTAGTGGCCCTGGACGCCTGCTGCGGCGGCGCCTCGCTGGACCGTGCCGGTGCGCATGACACGCCGTGCAGGGATGGGCACCCGGCGTACGGCAAGGATTTCCGCGGACCGGACTTCGGCGATGGGGCCGGCCCCACGCCGGAACAGGCCGCAGCAGCGCATGTGCCTGCTGCAGCCGCGTGGCTCAGTCGCGGAAGTTCTCGAATTGCAGCGGCTGTTCGAAGTCGCCCTTCTTCAGCAGCGCCATCACTTCCTGCAGGTCATCGCGCTTTTTGCCATTGACGCGCAGCTTGTCGCCGTTGATCTGGGTATCGACCTTGATCTTGGACTCCTTGATCCTGGCGGCGATCTGCTTGGCCAGCTTCTGCTCGATACCCTGCTTGACCGTGACCTGCTGGCGCGCGCCGCCCAGATTGGTCTCGATGTCGCCGAATTCCATGCAGCGGAAATCGATGCTGCGGGCACCCAGGCGCTGTTTGAGGATGTCGCCCATCTGCTTGAGCTGGAAATCGGTGGGCGCGGTCAGCTTGATCAGCTTCTCGTCTTCCAGCACGTACTTGGCGTCCACACCCTTGAAATCGAAGCGGGTGGACAGCTCGCGGTTGGCCTGGTCGATGGCGTTGGTCAGCTCGTGCTTGTCAACTTCGGAGACGACGTCAAAGGAAGGCATGAAGGCCTGCTCCCATCAATGAAAACGGTCTCCATTCTAGGCGATCGATGCCGGCCCGGTGGCGCGTGCCGGACCACGGTGCCTGCGGCTGATTGCACACCCCCGGGCACGCGGCTGATCGGTGGCGGTGGCGCGGCGGCCGCCCGGATGCGGGCTGAACACAGTGCACTGAATGGGGGTGCGCCGCGGTAGGCGCAGGACCGATAATCGCGCCATGCCTTCCACCAAATCCCCTGCGCACGCCATCCTCTGGATGCTGGCGGCTGTCGCCTTCTTTTCGTTGATGGATGCCGGCATGAAGATGCTGTCGGCCAGCTATCCCACCTTGCAGGTCACCATGTTGCGCGGTGCCGCGTCATTGCCGTTCGTGCTGGTGTGGGTGCTGGCCACCGCCGGGCCGCGCTCGATCATCCCGGTGCGCTGGGGCCTGCACCTGCTGCGCGGTGTGCTGGGCATGGTGATGATCGGCTGTTTCGTCTATGCGCTGCGCACGCTGCCGCTGTCCACCGCCTACACCCTCTATTTCGTCTCGCCGCTGCTGGTGGCGGCGCTGTCGGTGCCGCTGCTCGGTGAGCATGTCGGGCCACGGCGCTGGGTGGCGATCGGCATCGGCCTGGTCGGCGTGCTGGTGGTGCTGCGCCCGGGGGTGGAGGGCATCATCTCGCTGCCGGGGCTGATGGTGCTGGTGGCGGCGCTGGCCTACGCCATCGCCTCGGTGACGGTGAGCCTGCTGACCCGTACCGATACGTCGCAATCCATGGTGGTGTGGTTTTTGCTGATCATGGCCGTTGGTGCCGGATTGCTGGCCTGGCCGCAGTGGCAACCGCTGCAGTGGAAGCACGCGGCGCTGATCGCCGGCATGGGCCTGGCCGGCGCGCTGGGGCAGATCGCGCTGACCCGCGCGTTCCAGCTGGGCCAGGCCTCGCTGATCGCGCCGCTGGAATACACCGGTCTGGTCTGGGTGATCGGCCTGGATCTGCTGCTGTGGGGCGTGCTGCCGGACCGCTGGACCTGGCTGGGGGGGGCGATCATCGTCGCCAGTGGCCTGTACCTGCTGCATCGGGAACGCGTGCAGCAGGCCCGGCGGACCGCGCCGATGGACCATCCCTGAGCCAGGGAGGGGCGGGGGCGGTCGCTTAGAACCAAAAGGAATAAGATTCCCGGTGTCAGCACGCGCGCCGCAGCCGTGGCGCTGCTAGGCTGCACGCCCGTTCCGTCCTCCCCCGGTTGCCCTGGCAGTGATCGAGTTCCAGAACCTGCACAAATCCTATGTGGTGGAAGGCCGCGCGATCACCGCGCTGCATCCGCTCGACCTGCAGATCCACGCCGGCGAAGTGTTCGGCATCATCGGCCACTCCGGTGCCGGCAAGTCGACCCTGATCCGCCTGATCAACCGGCTGGAGGAACCCAGTGGCGGCCGCGTGCTGATCGACGGCCAGGACGCCACCGCCCTGGACGCCGACGGCCTGCGCGCGCTGCGCCGCCGCATCGGCATGATCTTCCAGCATTTCAACCTGCTGTCGGCGCGTACCGTGGCCGCCAATGTCGCCTTTCCGCTGGAACTGGCGGGCATGCCGCGGGCCGAGATCGACGCGCGCGTGGCCGAGCTGCTGCGCACCGTCGGGCTGGAGGCGCACGCGGCCAAGTACCCGGCGCAGCTGTCCGGCGGGCAGAAGCAGCGCGTCGGCATCGCCCGCGCGCTGGCCACCCGCCCGCAGATCCTGCTGTGCGACGAGGCCACCAGTGCGCTGGACCCGCAGACCACGGCCTCGGTGCTGGCGCTGCTGGGCAAGATCAACCGCGAGCTGGGCCTGACCATCGTGTTGATCACCCACGAGATGGACGTGATCCGCCGGGTCTGCGACCGCGTGGCCGTGCTCGATGCCGGGCATCTGGTCGAACTGGGCCCGGTGACCGAGGTGTTCCTGCATCCCCAGCATCCGACCACGCGCCGGTTCGTCTCCGAGTCCGAGCATGTGGATGAGGGCGAGCAGCTGCGCGACTTCGCCGCGGTGGGCGGCCGCATCATGCGCCTGACCTTCCTGGGCCAGGACACCTACGAACCCCTGCTCGGGCGCATCGCCCGCGAGACCGGGGTGGACTACAACATCCTGTCCGGGCGTATCGACCGGATCAAGGACACCCCCTACGGCCAGCTCACCGTTGCGCTGGTGGGCGGTGACGAGGACGCCGCGCAGGCCGCATTCGTTGCCGCGGGCGTGCATGTGGAGGAGCTGCGCCGATGATCATCGCCACCGCGGACGGTTTCTTCCGCCACCTGGATGCCGGCAAATGGGCCGACATCGGCCAGGCCACGATCGACACCCTGCTGATGCTGGCCGGCTCGCTGCCGCTGACCCTGGCGATTGGCCTGCCGCTGGGCGTGCTGCTGTTCCTGACCGGCTCGCCGCAGCTGCATCGCAAGCCGGTGGTGTACGGAGTGCTGGCACTGCTGGTGAACCTGCTGCGCTCGGTACCGTTCATCATCCTGATGATCGTGCTGATCCCGGTCACGCTTGGTCTGATGGGCACCTCGCTGGGCGTACGCGGGGCGATCCTGCCGCTGGTGGTGGGCGCCGCGCCGTTCTATGCGCGACTGGTGGAAACCGCACTGCGCGAAGTGGACCGGGGCGTGATCGAAGCCAGCCAGGCGATGGGCGCGACCACCGCGCAACTGGTGTTCAAGGTGCTGCTGCCCGAAGCGCGGCCGGGCCTGATCGCCGGCGCCACGGTCACCACCATCGCGCTGATCGGCTTCACCGCGATGGGCGGCGCGATCGGTTCCGGCGGTCTGGGCGATCTGGCCTTCCGCGACGGCTACCAGCGCTCGCACACCGACGTGGCCCTGGTCACCGTGGTGCTGCTGCTGGTGCTGGTGCAGGTCCTGCAGATGCTGGGCGACCGTCTGGTCACGCACTACAGCCGCAAGTGACCGGCTGATCCATCGACAATGGCGTCGTCGCCGCCTGCTAGGGTGGGGCGCTCGCCGTTTCCGTTTTTCCAGGAACCCATCCCCCATGAAAAAGCTGCTTGTCCTTCCGCTGATCACCGCCGTTCTGGCCCTGGCCGCCTGCGGCAAGCCCGCCGCCGATGATTCCAGGCTGGTGGTCGCCGCCACCGCCGTGCCGCATGCCGAGATCCTGCAGGTGGTCAAGCCGATCCTGGAAAAGCAGGGCGTCACGCTGGACGTGCGCGTGTTCAACGATTACGTGCAGCCCAACGACCAGCTGGTGCAGAAACAGGTCGATGCCAACTACTTCCAGACCGAGCCCTACCTGGACGCCTACAACCGGGACCGCAAGACCGATCTGGTCACCGTCACCGGCGTGCATATCGAGCCGTTCGGCGCCTATTCGCGCCGCGTTACCTCGCTGGACGCGCTGCCCAACGGGGCCGATGTGGTCATTCCCAATGACCCCAGCAACAACAGCCGCGCGCTGATCCTGCTGGACACCGCCGGCGTGATCAAGCTCAAGGATCCAAGCAACGCGCTGTCCACCCAGCGCGATATCGTCGCCAACCCCAAGCAGCTGAAGTTCCGCGAGCTGGATTCGGCGATGCTGCCGCGTGTGCTCGACCAGGTCGATCTGGCCCTGATCAACACCAACTACGCACTCGATGCCGGGTTGAATCCGACCAAGGATGCACTGGCCATCGAGAGCAGCGATTCGCCGTACGTGAATTTCCTGGTCGCCCGTTCGGACAACAAGGACGATGCCCGTGTGCAGAAGCTGGCCCGGGCCTTGAACAGTCCGGAAGTGAAGGCTTTCATCGAGCAGAAGTACAAAGGCGCGGTACTGCCGGCGTTCTGAGCCGTGTCCATGCTGCCGCGCACGCACTGCGCGGCGGCGACCTGCTGTGTTCCCACCCTGCACGTCCGTGTTGATCGCGGGCGGGCACTGAGCGGAATCATCGACCATGCCGTTGCTGATCGCGTTGCCCCTGGGCGTACTGGTGTTCGTGGCGATCGTGTTGTTGCTGCTGCCGCTGTCGCTGTGGCAGCGCGTTCGCAGCGGTGGCGCCCGCCGGCAGGCATGGCCGTGGCTGGTCACGCTCAATTTCTGGGCCACGCTGGCCTCCACGCTCGGGTTCGCGCTGTTTGCCACGATCGCCAGCGCATGGTGGCCCGCTGCGTGGCTGTACGCCGTTATCGGCTGGCTGGCCGGTGTGCTGCTCGGTGTGCTGGGGCATGGCCTGACCCGCTTTGAAAGCGGCCCGCAGGCACTGTTCTATACCCCCAGTACTTGGCTGGTGGCGCTGTTGACGTTGATGATCGCAGTGCGGCTGGTGGCCGGGCTGGTGCAGGGCTGGCAGGCCTCGGTCAATGGCGTGCCCTGGCCGGCGTCCGGCTGGCTCAGTCATGCCGGACTGCTGGCGATGGCGGCGGTGCTGCTGGGCTACGCCTTGATGTATGCAGCGCTGCTGCGGCGCAAGGTGCGCCATCACCTGCGTTACCGGGGATTTGACCGCAGCCCGCGCTGAGCGTCCGCCCGGTGGCGGTCCGCCAGCGGCATCGCTAGGCTGGCGCCACGTTACACGGAGATCGTCGATGGGCCTGCTGCATCTGCTGGGGCGCCGGATGGCGCACTTTCTCGCGCAACCGCGGCGTCACCAGACCCGGCCTTCGACCAGTGATCCGGCGCTGCTGGCGCGCACCCTGCAGCGCGGCGATGTGTTGCTGGTGGAGGGCAACAGCCGCTTCGCCACGGCGATCAAGTTCCTGACCCAGTCCACCTGGTCGCATGCGGCGCTGTACATCGGCGAGGAGCCGCTGGTCGAAGGCGCGCGCCCGCAGCCGATGCTGATCGACGTGGACGTGGACGTGGACGTGGACGTGGAGCAGGGCGTGCGCCGCATTCCACTCAGCGAGTTCGCCCGCCAGCACACCCGCATCTGCCGGCCGCACGGACTGGCGCCGGCGGTGGTGGACCAGCTGGTCGGCTTCCTGCGTGCGCGGCTGGGCTACAGCTACGACCTGAAGAACGTGTTCGATCTGGCCCGCTACCTGATCCGCCAGCCGCCGGTGCCTGCACACCTGCGGCGGCGGCTGATCGCGCTGGGCAGCGGCGAGCCGACCAAGGCGATCTGTTCGACCCTGCTGGCACAGGCGTTCGAGTCGATCCGCTATCCGATCCTGCCCGAAATCGAGTCGGTACTGGGCTGCGCCGGTGGCCATGAACAGCGCCAGGAGATCCTGCACATCCGCAACTACAGCCTTTACACGCCACGCGATTTCGACGTGTCACCGTTCTTCGAGGTGGTCAAGCCGCGGCTGCAGGCCGGCTTCGACTACCGCGCGCTGCAGTGGAGTGATGAAGCCCGGCCCCGCCCGGGCGGCGGAGTGCCGATACACGAAGGCACGGACCGCGAACGGCCCGTGCCTTTCTCAACCGCTATCGATGGCGATCAGAAACGGGCGCCGAGGCCGATGCCGATGGTCCACGGGTCCAGCTTCAGCTCGCCGGCATTCTGGCCGGCCACGCGCAGATCCGGGCGGGCATGCATGTAGCGGGCGTCGGCGCGCGCGAACCAGGTCGAATTGATGTTCATGTCCACGCCCACGGTGCCGATCGCGCCCTTGGCGGTTTCGATGCCGACGTGGTTGCCGGTGCCGCTCAGGCCATCGATCTTCTCGTTGCTGAAGTTCGATTCGTAGTAGCCCAGGCCGGCGAACGGCCGGAATGTGTTGTCGGCCGCGCCGAAGTGGTACTGCGCGCTCAGCGCCAGTGGCTGCTGCTCCACGCTGCCGACCTTGCCCAGGCCGTCGGCGCGGACGCGATGATTGAACTTGTCGGCCGCGCCCCACAGCTCGACGGCGAAGTTGTCATTGAAGTAGTAGCTGGCGCTCAGGGTCGGGGCCGGGCCGCCATCGACCTTGTCGATGCCATCGGCCGGATCGTTCTTCGGCTGCAGCAGGCTGATGCCGCCAACCACGGCGAAATGTTTGCCGGAAGCGGTGTCGCTGGTCGCGTCCTGCGCGAATGCGGGGGCCGACAGCGCCAGTGCGCCGAAGGTGGCAAGGCTGAGCATCTTGATGGAACGCATAGCGGACTCCTCGTACTTTCTGGTTCGGGATTGCGGTGTTGCCAGGCCCCTTTCCGCGGGGCCGGTAGAACCCTAGCCATGGCAAGATGAATCCCTTCGTACGCGACATCCGGCGTCCGCATCGATGTTCATCAAACCCAGCGCAAACCCCATGCAAACCGTGCCTTCCCGCCGAGCGTCATTCACGATGTTGTGGTGCATGTGATGGCAACCACCGTGTTGCAGGGCCTGCCCGCGCAGGTGGACGGGCAGTGCCGGGTGCTGGTGCTGGGCTCGATGCCCGGCGCGGCGTCGTTGCAGCAGGCGCGCTACTACGCCCATCCGCGCAACCGCTTCTGGCCGCTGATGGCAGCGCTGTGCGACTTCGATGCCTCGCTGAGCTATGCCCGGCGCATGCAGTGCCTGCAGCGCGCCGGCGTGGGGGTGTGGGACGTGATCGGCCAATGCCAGCGTGCCGGCAGCCTGGACACGGCCATCGTGCGCGGCAGCGAAGTGGTCAACCCGCTGCCGGCACTGCTGTCGCAACTTCCGCAGCTGCAGGCCATCGCCTGCAATGGCGCGGCGGCCCATGCCGCGTTCGTGCGCTGGGTGCAGCCGGCTTTACCGCCTTTGGCGGTTGGACTGCCGGTGTTGGCGTTGCCGTCCACCAGTCCGGCCAACGCGGCGTGGTCCCTGCCGCGTCTGCTGCAGCGCTGGCAGCAGCTGCAACCCTGGTTGATTGCCCCGGCGCGCCCTGCAAACCCAGCCCCCGCGGGCATGACCGGGCAGGACAGCTGAGACAGCCGGCAAGCCACGGATGGGGCAACGCATCGGACACGCCCGGCGTCGCCATTGACATGGCGTGCAGCTGTCCGGGGACATACGCATGCGAATTCAGTTACGGCGGTTGGCGCTACGCCCCGCTGACGCCACAATAGGAGATTCCCTCACTGTTGCTGGAGTAGTTTCATGGCCGAAATCAAGGAAGCACTTGTCCCCGATATCGGTGACTACAGCGACATTCCGGTGATCGAAGTGCTGGTCGCGGTCGGCGACACCGTCAAGAAGGACCAGGGCCTGGTCACGCTGGAATCGGACAAGGCGACGATGGAAGTGCCTTCGTCGGTAGCCGGCGTGGTCAAGGAAATCAAGGTCAAGGTCGGTGACACCCTGTCCGAAGGCAAGCTCGTGGCGCTGATCGAAGTGGCTGAAGAGGCTGCCAAGCCCGCCGCTGCCGCCGCCCCGGCCGCGCCGGCCAAGGTCGAAGCCGCCGCCGAAACCGGCACCAAGGTCGCGCCGGTGGCCGTGGCCCCGGTCGCCGACAAGCCGGCCCAGCGCGAGAGTGCGCCGGAGGCCGCGCTGCCGGCGGGCACGCCGACCAGCCCGCCGGTGCAGTTCAACGCCGAAGGCGTGCTGCCGTCCAAGGTGCCCTATGCCAGCCCGGCGGTGCGCGTGTTCGCGCGTGAACTGGGCGTGGACCTGAACCAGCTCAGCGGCACCGAGAAGGGCGGCCGCATCACCAAGGGCGACGTGCAGAAGTTCGTCAAGGCCGCGCTCAGTGGCGGGGCGCCGGCCGCCGCCGGTGGCGCCGTGGCTGCCGGTGGTGGCCTGAACCTGCTGCCGTGGCCGAAGGTCGATTTCAGCAAGTTCGGTGAAGTCGAGACCCTGCCGCTGTCGCGCATCAAGAAGATCTCCGGCGCCAACCTGGCCCGCAACTGGGCGATGATTCCGCACGTCACCCAGTTCGACCAGGCCGACATCACCGAGCTGGAAGCCCTGCGCGTGGCACTGAACAAGGAAAACGAGAAGGCCGGCATCAAGCTGACCATGCTCGCCTTCCTGATCAAGGCCAGCGCCGCGGCCCTGAAGAAATTCCCCGAGTTCAACGCCTCGCTGGATGCCAGCGGCGAGAACCTGACCCTGAAGAAGTACGTCAACATCGGCTTTGCCGCCGATACGCCGAACGGCCTGGTCGTGCCGGTGATCCGCGACGTGGACAAGAAGGGTGTGGTGCAGATCGCCCAGGAAACCGGCGAGCTGGCCAGGAAGGCGCGCGACGGCAAGCTGGGCCCGGCCGACATGAGCGGCGGCTGCTTCTCGATCAGCTCGCTGGGCGGCATCGGTGGCACCGCATTCACCCCGATCGTGAATGCGCCGGAAGTGGCCATCCTCGGCGTATCCAAGTCCTCGATCCAGCCGGTCTGGAATGGCAAGGAATTCGCGCCGAAGCTGCTGCTGCCGCTGTCGCTGAGCTACGACCACCGGGTGATCGATGGCGCCCTGGCCGCACGCTTCACCACGTACCTCTCGCAGGTGCTGGCCGACATGCGCCGCGTGTTGCTGTGAAGCCAGTCGCGTCCGCACGCCTGCTGCTGGCGACGCTGCTGGCGTTGACCACCGCCCCGGTACTGGCGGCAAGCCAGTGCGCGGCAGTGGTGGGTGAAGGCTGGCCGCCGGCGGTGGCCAACTACGGTGACGCCGCGGCGCAGCTGCTCGGCGGCGTGACCGAAGAAGGCTTGTCGCTGTTGTCGTTGCCGGCACGCGGCCCCGAGTCACAGGTGCAGTTGCGGCGCGAGCCCGGCAGCGGGCAATGGGTCGTGGTGGCGGGGCTGGCGGACAAGCGGATCTACAGCTGGAACAGTGGCAGCAGCCGTGCCGGCGTGAATCTGCGTCTGGATCAGCAGCCCGAGCTCGCCCAGGCGCCGGTGCCCGATGCGTTGGCGCAACGCCTGCTGCAGGTGTGGGCGGCGGCACTGGCCTCCAGTGAGGTGGCGCCGCGCGCGCCGGTGACCGATGGCGAGGTGGTGTCCTTCACCCTCAATGGCGCGCGCTACAGCGGGCTGCGGCCCGGCTGCGGCCGGCTTGAAGCGTTGCTGGACCAGGCCGCGCTGCTGGTGGAGCTGGCGCACAGCAAAGACAAAAAACACGAGAAGCGCTACGCCGACATCGAACGCGCGCTCGACAAGATGCATGACCGGTTCAGCGGCGACGCCGGCTGAGCCCACAGGAGAAGACAATGGCGACGATTGAAATCAAGGTTCCGGACATTGGCGATTACGACAATGTGCCGGTGATCGAAATCCTGGTCGCCGTGGGCGACACGGTGAAGAAGGACCAGGGCCTGGTCACGCTGGAATCGGACAAGGCGACGCTGGAAGTGCCGTCCTCGGCTGCCGGCGTGGTCAAGGAGATCAAGGTCAAGCTCGACGACAGGCTGTCGCAGGGCGACGTGGTGGTGCTTCTGGAGGCCGAAGGCGAGGGCGCAGCCCCGGCCGCGGCGTCCACCCCGGCGGCTGCACCGGCACCGGCACCGGCGGCGCAGCCTGCCGCTGCCGCCGCTCCGGCCGCCGTCAGTGCGCCGGTTGCCGCCGCTGCGCCGGCCGCCTCCGAGCCGATCGAGGTCAAGGTGCCGGACATCGGTGATTACCAGAACGTGCCGGTGATCGAGATCCTGGTCGCCGTGGGCGACACGGTGAAGAAGGACCAGGGCCTGGTCACGCTGGAATCGGACAAGGCGACGCTGGAAGTGCCGTCCACGGCCGATGGCGTGGTCAAGGAGATCAAGGTCAAGCTGGACGACAAGCTGTCGGTCGGTGACGTCGTGGTGGTGCTGGAAGGCGCTGCCGGCACCGCCCCGGCAGCGGCGAAGGCCGCCCCGGGTAGCAAGCCGCCGGTGACCCCCTCGCACCGCGCCCCGGACCCGGCGGTGGCCGCCCGCGTGCTGCCGATGCCCTCCAGCGGTCGCAAGGCCGACGTGGAATGCAAGATGGTGGTACTCGGCGCGGGTCCCGGCGGCTACACCGCCGCGTTCCGTTCGGCCGATCTGGGCGTGGATACCGTGCTGGTCGAGCGCTATGCCAGCCTTGGCGGCGTCTGCCTCAATGTCGGCTGTATTCCTTCCAAGGCCTTGCTGCACGCGGCCGAGATCATCGATCACGCCGCGCACGCCAATGAACTGGGCATCGAATACGGCGCGCCGAAGATCAGCCTGGACAAGCTGCGTGCCTACAAGGAAAAGGTTGTCGGTCAGCTGACCAAGGGCCTGGCTGGCATGGCCAAGCAGCGCAAGGTGCGCACCGTGCAGGGCGTGGCCAGGTTCATCTCGGCCAACGAGCTGGAAATCACCGGCGAGGACGGCAAGACCCAGCTGCTGCGCTTCGAGCAATGCATCATCGCCGCCGGTTCGCAGGCGGTGAAGCTGCCGAACTTCCCGTGGGACGACAAGCGCGTGATGGACTCCACCGACGCGCTGGAACTGGCCGAAGTGCCGGGTTCGCTGCTGGTCGTCGGCGGCGGCATCATCGGTCTGGAAATGGCCACCGTGTACAGCGCCCTGGGCGCCAAGGTGACCGTGGTCGAGTTCATGGACCAACTGATGCCGGGCGCCGACAGGGACCTGGTCAAGCCGCTGGCCGACCGTCTGAAGAAGCAGGGCATCGAGGTCCACCTCAAGACCAAGGCCTCGGGTGTGACCGCCGACAAGAAGGGCATCACCGTGACCTTCGAGGCCGCCACCGAAGGCGAGAAGCTGGCGATGGAAAGCGGCACGTTTGATCGCGTGCTGGTCGCGGTCGGCCGTTCGGCCAATGGCAGGAAGATCGATGCCGACAAGGCGGGCGTCGAAGTCACCGACCGCGGCTTCATTCCGGTCGACCGGCAGATGCGCACCAACGTGCCGCACATCTTCGCCATCGGCGACATCGTGGGTAACCCGATGCTGGCCCACAAGGCCACGCACGAGGGCAAGCTGGCTGCGGAAGTGGCTTTCGGCGAGAAGAAGGAGTGGGTGGCGCGGGTGATCCCGTCGGTGGCCTATACCAACCCGGAAATCGCCTGGGTCGGCGTCACCGAGACCGAGGCCAAGGCCAAGGGCCTGAAGGTGGGTGTGGCCAAGTTCCCGTGGGCGGCCAGCGGTCGTGCCATCGGTACCGGCCGTACCGAAGGCTTCACCAAGCTGATCTTCGACGAGGAAACCCATCGTGTGATCGGTGGTGCCATCGTCGGCGTGCATGCCGGCGAGTTGCTGGCCGAAATCGGCCTGGCCATCGAGATGGGCGCCGAGGCCGAGGACATCGGCCACACCATCCATGCCCATCCGACCCTGAGCGAGTCGGTGGCGATGGCCGCGGAGATCTACGACGGCACCATCACCGATCTGTATATTCCGAAGAAGAAGTGATGCAGACGAAGAGCCCGGCAAACGCCGGGCTTTTTCTTTGTGCCAGCCCGGTCGAATTCAGGAGCAAGAAACGCATGAAGCGGTGGTTGCTGGTGGGAATTGTGCTGATGAGTACGCCTGTTCTGGCGGAGACGGATCCGTTGCTGGGGTGTCTGGGGGCCCGGCAATGGAGCGAGCGCAACGAGGCCGCTGCAAAGGCCGCTGCTCTCGCCGCCGTGCAGCCCACTGATCCGGAACGGCGTCGCTTGCTGCGGGTTATGGCCGAGCGGGACCAGGAGGTGCGAGAGCGGGCGTTCGGCGACGGGCGCAAGCCGACGCAGGAGCTACTGGATCAGGCTGCCGCGGTGGATAGGCACAACAGCGCGGTGCTGCGTTCCTGGCTGGACGCGGGCCAGTTGCCGACGGACGCCGCAGTAGGGGCCGATGGAATGTCTGCGGTGTGGTTGCTCGCCCAGCATGCAGATGCCGATCCTGTCCTGCAGGCGAAGCTGCTCGAGCACTACGGAGCGGTACCGGACTTCGGCGGCATCGAGGGGCTAGGCTGCGCGATGCTGGTGGACCGTGTGTTGCGCGCAAGGAAAGCCGCAGCGTTATGGTTCGCAGTTCACCCAGGCTGACGCCGATAGTCCGATTGAAATGGCGCCGGTGGAGAATCCGCAACGCCTTGATGAATTGCGTGCAGAAGTCGGATTGATGCCGATAGATGACTACCGTTGTGTGATGAACAATCTCCGCATGCGTTGAGCGAGGCAGGTCGCTTGGCGCAACAGGAAGTGGGCTTCTTCTCGAAGCTTTCTTCTTCTTTTCCAGTCGAGGGGCGGGCCTGCTGCATTCGGGAAGGGCAGGGCAGGATGCGTACGCTTTGATGGAATCCCGGCGCCGTGCCGCATCCGCCGCCCGGCATGGGGGTATCGCACTGCGCGCCGTCTGGATTGCGGTGCCGGCATCGCCAGGTGCGCTGCCGTCTCCTGTCCAAGCCCGTTGCCGGGCATGGCTCGCTATTGCGGTGAACTCCCCCGCCGGGCACGGCGTGGGTGCGCGCCCTCCCTTGGCCGTGGGCAAAGGGAGGGCCGGCAGGGGCGGTCGGGCTTTGCCGATAACGCCCCTGCCGGGCGCAGCGCGGCACTAGCGCAGATCCTGGGGGGGAGATATCAGAACGACAGGCTCACGCCTGCCAGCGGGCCCTTGAACTCCTGCTTCAGGCCGATCACGCCGTCGCTGCCACGCTTGTCGGCATCGAGCTTGAACCAGTCGTAGCCGGCGAAGATGCCGAAATTCGGATTGAAGTTGTACTGCACGATGGCGTTGGCGCGACTGAGGTCGCCCTTGTAATCGTCGAAGCTGCCCCAGCGCGTATTGAGGTACTGGCCTTGCAGGTTGATCAGCCAGTGCTCCGAGGGTGTGAACGTCAGGCGCGCGCCGACCACCGGTGCGATGCCATCGGCTTTCTCGTTGAGGAAGCGGCCCTGGTAGAGGTCTCCCAGGTCGGCATGGGCATCGGCACTGACCTTGGCGTACTCGGCGCCCAGCTGCAGGCCCAGGTCGAACTGCTCGCTGTCCACCACCGAATAATCGTAGACCAGGGTCGCAACCTGGTACTTCAGCTCGCCCTTGACGAAACTGCCGGCCGGCACTGTCGTGTCACCGTAGCTGATGCCTTCGTCCAGCGTCTGGCGGCGCTTCTTGTCGTACTTGAAGTAGTCGAAGATCAGGCGCTGGCGGTCGCTGATGCGGAACAGGCCGTCCACGCGCGGTTCCCATTCCTTGCCGCCCATGCCGAAATCCTCGGACAGGTTGATCGGCTGGCCGCCGATCACGGTGCTGCCGCGGAGGGTGTTGTCGGTGTCGATGTTCATCGCGCCAAGGCGCAGTGTGAAGCGTGGATCCTGCTCAGCCGCTTGCGCCAGCGGCAGGTGGAACAGGGTCATTGCCAAGGCGCACGGCGCGATCGCTGCCAGCGGGGAGAATTTGCGCATCGTGATTGCTTTCCTGTGTTGCGTGAAAGCAATTGACTATCCCCGATCGCACGTGGCTTGCGGGTGAGCGCGAGGTGCACGCGATGTGTATGCACACAAAGTGCGGTGGGGGGGGGGGGGGGGGGGGGGGGGGGGGGCCCCCCCCCCCCGCCCGGCCGCCCCACGCCCCCGGGTTTTGGCCCCCCCCGGGGGGGGGGGGGGGCGGGGGGGGGCCCCCGTTTTGGTACCACAAAATTGGGGGGGTGGGGGGCCCCGGGGGGGGGGGGGGGCCCCCCCCTCACCCGGTCCGTCGCCCACATCGACGAGGTAATGCGCGACGGACTGCCGGTGTGACCTGACGCGAATCGCGAAGTTCCCGGCGTCGCAGTGCAGCATTCCCGCCCCGTGGGTCACCCCGATCGGGGTGTTCCAATGAAAATTCCTGAAATTGCGGCAACTTGCATAGTCATAAGGGTGTCCTGTGGCGGTTGTCTCGCAAAATGTCCCACTGCTATACTTTCACGGCTCGACGAGACGTCTTCGCGCGGCTCGGCTCTTCCTTACCATCTAGCAGGACACTTTGACGTGCTGAACTCCGTTGATGCGGGTCGGCGACTGATGTTGCGCGCTGCGGTCTATCCGCTGGCCGCAGTGGTGGTCCTGGCTCTGGCCTTCCTCTTCATGGGGCCAAAGTACGCGCTTGGCGCCCTGGTCTCGGGTGCGGCGGTGGTGGGCGGGTCGGCGCTGGCTGCGTGGGTGGGGCTCGGTGGCGGCGTTCAGGCCGCCGGTTCAGCAATGGTCCGCCTGTTCGTGGGGTTCGTGCTGAAGCTTGTGCTGATTGTTGCGGTGCTGGGAATGGCTTTTTTCTGGTGGCAACTTCCTCCTTTGGCACTGCTGGCGGCGATTCCAGTGGCGCTGATGTTCCAGGTTCTGGCTCTGGCCAGACGTTGATCGAATTCATAAAGGTTCCGGACACATGGCGGGCGAGGCTCTAACACCTACCTCCTACATCCAGCATCACCTGCAGAATCTGACCGCTCCGGTCGGTGAAGGCGGTGGTTTCTGGACGATCCACGTCGATACCATCGTCACCGCGGTCCTGATGGGCCTGGTGATGGTGTTCGCGTTCTGGATGGCGACCCGCAAGGCCACGGCCGGTGTGCCGGGCAAGTGGCAGGCCTTCGTGGAAATCTGCCTGGAGTTCGTTGACCGCCAGGCCAAGGACACCTACCACGGCAAGAGCAAGCTGGTGACGCCGATCGCGATCACCATCTTCTTCTGGATCCTGTTGATGAACCTCATCAAGATGATCCCGGCCGATTTCATCGCCATCCCGCTGTCGTGGGCTGGCGTGCACTACTGGAAGCCGGTGCCGACCGCCGACGTCAATGCCACCCTGGGCATGTCGATCAGCGTGTTCTTCCTGATGATCTTCTTCTCGCTCAAGTCCAAGGGGCTGCTCGGGTTCATCAAGGAATTCCTGACCGCGCCGTTCGGCAAGTGGATGATGCCGTTCAACCTGATCCTCAACATCGTCGAGTGGCTGAGCAAGCCGATTTCTCTGGCGATGCGACTGTTCGGCAACATGTTCGGCGGGGAAATCGTGTTCCTGCTGATCTGGGTGCTGGGTGGTGCCGGTGTGTTCGGTGCCATTGCCGGCGGCACGTTCGGCCTCGGCTGGATGCTGTTCCACCTGCTGGTGATTCCGCTGCAGGCTTTCATCTTCATGATGTTGTCCATCGTGTACCTGAGCCTGTCGGAAGACAGTCACTGAGTTACAAGCTTCAACCAGTTCCAACCTTCATCCGCTTCACTACCCTTAGCTACTTAAGTTCCCGGAGAAAACCATGTACTTCGCCGTCCTGACCAATCTCGCCCAAGTTCAGAGCTCCACCGCCCTTGCCGTCGGCATCATGATCGGCCTCGCCGCGCTGGGCGCCGGTCTGGGTCTGGCCATCATGGCCGGTAAGTTCCTGGAATCGGCCGCCCGTCAGCCGGAACTGATCCCGGTCCTGCAGGTCCGCATGTTCATCACCGCCGGCCTGATCGACGCCGCGTTCATCATCTCGGTCGCCGTCGGCCTGCTGCTGGCCTTCGCCAACCCGCTGGCCGCGACGCTGCTGGCCGAAGCCGCCAAGCTGGCCGGCTGATCCAGCTGCAGTGAGATGGCCGGTTGCCTTTGGGCAACCGGCTTCGGATGAAGGTTCGGTTGCGTCGCCGTGGCGGCGCAACCACCCCCGACACCAGCGACTGAGCGAACCCATGAATATCAATTTCACCCTCATTGCACAGGCCCTGGCCTTTGCCGCGCTGATCTGGATCATCGCGACCAAGATCTGGCCGCCGTTGATGAAGGCTATCGAGGAGCGTCAGCAGAAGATCGCTGAAGGGCTCGCCGCTGCCGACCGCAGCCAGAAAGATCTGGCCCAGGCGCAGGAGAAGGTCAACGAGGCGTTGAAGGACGCACGTGGCAAGGCCAACGAGATCATCGATCAGGCCCATCTGCGCGCCAATCAGATCGTTGAAGCCGCCAAGAACGAAGCCGTCGCTGAAGCCAACCGCCAGAAAGAACTGGCCCAGGCTGAAATCGATGCGGCCGCCAACCGTGCCCGCGAAGATCTGCGCAAGCAGGTGTCCGCGCTGGCCGTGACCGGCGCCGAAAAGCTGCTCAAGCGCGAAATCGATGCCAACGCCCACAAGGCGCTGCTCGACGAGCTGGCTGCGGAGATCTGAGATGAGCCAGGCCCTCACGCTTGCCCGCCCGTACGCCCGCGCCGCATTCGCGATTGCGCGTGAGGAAGGCAAGTTCGCGCCGTGGTCGGACGCGCTTGCGTTCTCCGCCCGCGTTGCCGCCGATCCGCGCGTGTCGGCCCTGCTGTCCAATCCGCAGCTGAGCCGCGGTGACGCCGTGGCGTTGCTGACTCCGGAAACGGCAGGCGAAAGCTACGGCCGTTTTCTGAACCTGCTGGCCGAATCGCGCCGTCTGCAGCAGCTGCCGGAAATCTCCGGGTTGTTCGAGCAGCTGCGCGCCGAAGCCGAGCATGTGGTCAAGGCCACGGTCACCTCGGCGGCCGAACTTGCTGATGACGAGCTGGAAAAGATCAAGGCTGCGCTGCGCAAGCGCTTCGGCCGCGAAGTCGAAGTCTCGACCGCGGTGGATGCGTCGCTGATCGGCGGCGCCGTGATCGACGCCGGTGATGTGGTGATCGATGGCTCGCTCAAGGGCAAGCTGTCGCGCCTGCAGACCGCGCTCGCACACTGAATTCAATTTAACGTCCGGCTTGATTGCCGGCACTAGGACTTGACGATGGCTACCACGCTCAACCCCTCCGAAATCAGCGAACTGATCAAGAACCGCATCGAGAAGGTCGCCCTGTCCGCGGAATCGCGCAACGAAGGCACCGTCACCTCGGTGTCCGACGGCATCGTGCGCATCTACGGTCTGGCCGACGTGATGCAGGGCGAAATGATCGAACTGCCGAACAACACCTACGCCCTGGCGCTGAACCTGGAACGCGATTCGGTCGGCGCCGTGGTGCTGGGTGACTACGAGCACCTGCGTGAAGGCGATGTGGCCAAGACCACCGGCCGCATCCTGGAAGTGCCGGTCGGTCCGGAAATGCTGGGCCGCGTGGTCAACGCGCTGGGCGAGCCGATCGACGGCAAGGGCCCGCTGGGCACCTCGCTGACTGCGCCGGTGGAGCGCGTGGCGCCGGGCGTGATCTGGCGCAAGTCGGTCGACCAGCCGGTGCAGACCGGTTACAAGTCGGTCGACTCGATGATCCCGATCGGCCGTGGCCAGCGTGAGCTGGTCATCGGTGACCGTCAGACCGGCAAGACCGCGCTGGCCATCGATGCGGTGATCAACCAGAAGGGCACCGGCATCAAGTGCGTGTACGTGGCGATCGGCCAGAAGGCCTCGACCGTTGCCAACATCGTGCGCAAGCTGGAAGAGAACGGCGCGCTGGCCCACACCGTGGTCGTGGCCGCCACCGCTTCCGAGTCGGCCGCGATGCAGTACATCAGCGCCTACTCCGGCTGCACCATGGGCGAGTACTTCATGGACCGCGGCCAGGACGCGCTGATCGTGTACGACGATCTGTCCAAGCAGGCCGTGGCCTACCGCCAGATCTCGCTGCTGCTCAAGCGCCCGCCGGGCCGTGAAGCCTATCCGGGTGACGTGTTCTACCTGCACTCCCGCCTGCTGGAACGTGCAGCCCGCGTCTCGGAAGAGTACGTGGAGAAGTTCACCAACGGTGAAGTGAAGGGCAAGACCGGCTCGCTGACCGCACTGCCGATCATCGAGACCCAGGCCGGCGACGTGTCCGCGTTCGTGCCGACCAACGTGATCTCGATCACCGACGGCCAGATCTTTCTGGAAACCGACCTGTTCAACGCCGGTATCCGTCCGGCCGTGAACGCCGGTATCTCGGTGTCGCGCGTCGGTGGTGCGGCCCAGACCAAGATCATCAAGAAGCTGTCCGGCGGCATCCGTATCTCGCTGGCCCAGTACCGCGAGCTGGCCGCGTTCGCGCAGTTCGCCTCGGATCTGGACGAAGCCACCCGCAAGCAGCTGGAGCGCGGCCAGCGCGTGACCGAGCTGATGAAGCAGAAGCAGTACGCGCCGATGTCGATCGCCGACCAGGCCCTGTCGATCTACGCCGTCAACGAGGGTTTCCTCGACGACGTGCCGGTCAACAAGGTGCTGGCGTTCGAAGCCGGCCTGCACGCGCACTTTGCCAACACGGCCGGTGAGCTGATCGCCAAGATCAACGACTCCGGTGCATGGAACGACGAGATCGAAGCCGCTTTCAAGAAGGGCATCTCCGAGTTCAAGACCACTGGCAGCTGGTAATCGCCCAGGCGATGACCGGCAGGAGGTGGCCAGACAGCCACCTCCCAACCAAGTAAGCAGAGCGAGCGAGAAATGGCAGGCGGACGCGAAATCAAAACCAAGATCAAGAGCGTGCAGAACACCCGCAAGGTGACGCGCGCGCTCGAAATGGTCTCGGCCTCCAAGATCCGCAAGGCGCAGGAGCGGATGAAGACCTCGCGTCCGTACGCGCAGGCGATGAAGCAGGTGATCGGCCACCTGGCCCAGGCCAGCACCGATTTCCAGCATCCGTTCCTGGTGGAGCGTGATCAGGTCAAGCGTGTCGGCTACATCGTGATCTCTTCCGATCGCGGCCTTGCCGGCGGCCTGAACAACAACCTGTTCCGCAAGACCGTCGCGGAAATGCGTGACTGGCAGGACAAGGGTGCCGAGATCGACGTGGTGACCATCGGCCAGAAGGCCGGTGTGTTCTTCCGCCGCGTCAACGTCAACATGGCCGCCTCGGTGGCCAATATCGGCGACCAGCCCAAGCTGGAAACGCTGATCGGCGTGATCAAGGTCATGCTCGACGCCTTCACCGAGGGCAAGGTCGATCGCGTGTACCTGGTCTACAACCGCTTCATCAACACGATGACGCAGAAGGCCACGTTCGACCAGCTGCTGCCGTTGCCTGCCGCCGAGACCCAGGTGGCCGCGCATGATTGGGATTACCTGTACGAACCCGATGCCGCGACCGTGCTTGAGCACGTGATCACGCGTTACATCGAGTCGCTGGTTTACCAGGCGGTGCTGGAAAATGTGGCTTCCGAGCACGCGGCACGCATGGTGGCGATGAAGGCGGCAAGCGACAACGCGAACAAGCTGATCGGAACCCTGCAGCTGGTCTACAACAAGGCCCGCCAGGCAGCGATCACCCAGGAAATTTCCGAAATCGTCGGCGGCGCAGCAGCGGTCTGACCGCGCGCAGTCAAAGCACACATTTAGAGGATGCAGCAATGAGTCAGGGCAAGATCGTTCAGATCATCGGCGCCGTCGTCGACGTCGAATTCCCGCGTAGCGACGTGCCGAAGGTGTACGACGCACTGAAGGTCGACAACACCGAAATCACGCTGGAAGTGCAGCAGCAGCTCGGCGACGGCGTGGTCCGTTGCATCGCGCTGGGCTCCACCGACGGCCTGAAGCGCAACCTGGTCGCCACCAACACCGGCCGCGCCATCTCGGTGCCGGTCGGCGCCGGCACCCTGGGCCGCATCATGGACGTGCTGGGTCGCCCGATCGACGAAGCCGGTCCGGTCGATGCTTCGGACACCTGGGAAATCCATCGCGCGGCGCCGTCGTACGAGGACCAGTCCTCGGCCACCGAGCTGCTGGAAACCGGCATCAAGGTCATCGACCTGATGTGCCCGTTCGCCAAGGGCGGCAAGGTCGGCCTGTTCGGCGGCGCCGGCGTCGGCAAGACCGTCAACATGATGGAGCTGATCAACAACATCGCCAAGGCGCACAGCGGTCTGTCCGTGTTCGCCGGCGTGGGTGAGCGTACCCGTGAGGGCAACGACTTCTACCACGAGATGAAGGATTCCAACGTCCTGGACAAGGTGGCGATGGTGTACGGCCAGATGAACGAGCCGCCGGGCAACCGTCTGCGCGTGGCCCTGACCGGCCTGACCATGGCCGAGTACTTCCGCGACGAGAAGGACGCCAACGGCAAGGGCAAGGACGTGCTGCTGTTCGTCGACAACATCTACCGCTACACCCTGGCCGGTACCGAAGTGTCCGCGCTG
This sequence comes from Stenotrophomonas sp. STEN014, assembly GCF_056760315.1. Taxonomy (NCBI): domain Bacteria; kingdom Pseudomonadati; phylum Pseudomonadota; class Gammaproteobacteria; order Lysobacterales; family Lysobacteraceae; genus Stenotrophomonas; species Stenotrophomonas sp. STEN014. Next base: position 222,261 of record NZ_JBRREN010000003.1, read on the forward strand.
CTGGGCCGTATGCCGTCGGCGGTGGGTTACCAGCCGACCCTGGCCGAGGAAATGGGCGTCCTGCAGGAACGCATCACCTCGACCAAGACCGGTTCGATCACCTCGATCCAGGCCGTGTACGTGCCCGCGGACGACCTGACCGACCCGTCGCCGGCCACCACCTTCGCCCACCTGGACGCCACCGTGGTGCTGTCGCGTAACATCGCCTCGCTGGGTATCTACCCGGCAGTCGATCCGCTGGACTCGACCTCGCGCCAGCTCGACCCGCAGGTCATCGGCACCGAGCACTACGAAACCGCCCGCGGCGTGCAGGCGACCCTGCAGAAGTACAAGGAACTGAAGGACATCATCGCCATCCTGGGTATGGATGAGCTGTCCGAGGAAGACAAGCAGGCCGTGTCGCGCGCCCGCAAGATCGAGCGCTTCTTCAGCCAGCCGTTCCACGTGGCCGAAGTGTTCACCGGTTCGCCGGGCAAGTACGTGTCGCTGAAGGACACCATCCGTGGCTTCAAGGCCATTCTGGATGGCGAATACGATCACCTGCCGGAGCAGGCGTTCTACATGGTCGGCGGTATCGAAGAAGCGGTCGAGAAGGCCAAGAAGATGGCCGAAAAGGCCTAAGTCCTGCGTAGGGCGGAGTTCGCTCCGCCCTTTGCAACCTGTGGTGGGCGCTGCCCACCCAACCAGGCGAAGAGAGTTCCATGAGCACCATTCGTTGCGACATCGTCAGTGCCGAACAGCAGATTTTCAGTGGCGAAGCGACCCTGGTCGTGGCGACCGGTGAGCTGGGCGAGCTGGGCATCGCGCCCAAGCACGCGCCGCTGATCACCCGTCTGAAGCCGGGCAAGGTCGTGGTCACCACCGCTGCCGGCGAGCAGCTGGATTTCGCCATTTCCGGCGGCATCCTGGAAGTGCAGCCGCAGGTCGTGACCGTGCTGGCCGATACCGCCATTCGCGCCACCGACATCGACGAGGCGGCGGTGCGCAAGGCCAAGGAAGAAGCCGAGCGTGTGCTGGCCAACCGTGGCGAGGCCATGGAGCTGGCCGAAGCGCAGCAGCGCCTGGCCGAGGTCACCGCGCAGCTGCAGGCGCTGGAGCGTCTGCGCCGCAACCTCAAGCACTGAGGTTTGCGGACAACGCATCGAAAACGCCGGCCCTGTGCCGGCGTTTTCGTTTTGTGCGGCGCAGGGACGGGCCGGCGCGGGTGCATGCGCTCGCATGGTCACGGCCATGTCCACCCGCCACTACGGATGGTGCGGGCTGTGGCTGTGGCTGTGGTTGCGGGTGCCGGCGGGACGGTATCGGCGCTGCAGGGTGTGGCATGTACAGGCGCGGCCGCGCGGCACTCAGCGATACACCAGATGCCGGAGCAGGAAGAAGGTCACCATGGCCAGCCCGCCTTCCACCAGCGGTTTGGCCAGCCACGCCATCTGCAGACCCAGCTGCTGCGCGGTGTAGCTGACCAGCACGGTGCTGATCACGGTCATTGCCAGCCACAGCACCAGAAAGCGCGCGAAACGCTTCCAGCCGTGGCGTTGCTGCCCGTGCTTGGAGAAAGTGTAGCGGCCGTTGAGCCAGAACCCCATCAAGGCGCCACTGACCCTGCCGAGCAGATTGCCGGGCGCCGCAGGAAGTCCCAGCGAAGTTGCGGCAACGAACACCCCCCAGTCCAGCAACAGCTGTAATAGCCCGATAGCGATGTACTGGCTGCTTTGACGGAACAGACTCATCAGCGGTGCGTTTTCCCTTTTGCCTGTAATGCTAACCAGCGCAGGCTTAGAATCCGAGCATCTTTCAAGGAAGTTGTCCGCATGACCCAGCCGCTGCACGTCATCATCCTCGCCGCCGGTGCCGGCAAGCGTATGAAGTCGGTTCTGCCCAAGGTGCTGCAGCCCATTGCCGGGCGACCGATGCTGGCACACGTGATCGACACCGCGCGGCAGTTGCAGCCGGCCGGCATCCATGTGGTCTATGGCCATGGCGGTGAGGCGGTACGTGCGGCGTTTGCCGACCAGGATGACCTGATCTGGTCCGAGCAGAGCCAGCAGCTGGGCACCGGCCATGCGGTGCGGCAGGCGATGCCGGAGGTTCCCGACACCGCGCAGGTGCTGGTGCTGTACGGCGATGTACCGTTGATGCGCGCCGACACCCTCAGGGCGCTGCTGTACGGCGCGCCGCGACTGGCGGTACTGGTCGCCGAACTGGAGGATCCCACCGGTTACGGCCGCATCGTGCGCGATGCCGAAGGCAAGGTCGCGGCCATCGTCGAGCAGAAGGATGCCGACCACGAGCAGCAGCGGATTTCGACGGTCAACACCGGCATCATCACCGCCGAGTCCACCGCGTTGCGGCGATGGCTGGGCGCGCTGTCCAACGCCAACGCGCAAGGCGAGTACTACCTGACCGACGTGTTCGCCTTCGCCGCAGCCGAGTACACCGCCGCGGAGATGGTGCGGGTGGCCGATGCCCAGGAAGCGGAGGGGGCAAACGATCCCTGGCAGCTGGCGCAGCTGGAGCGGGCATGGCAGCTGCGCGCGGCCAAGGCGCTGTGCGCGCAGGGTGCACGGCTGCTGGACCCGGCGCGCGTGGAGCAGCGTGGCACGGTGACCGTGGGCCGCGATGTGCAGATCGATGTGAACGTGGTGCTGGAAGGCGAGGTCGAGCTCGGCGACGGCGTCAGCATCGGTCCGTTCGTGCGCCTGAAGGATGTCAGACTCGGCGCCGGCACCGAGGTGCGGGCGCATTGCGATCTGGAAGGTGTGGTCGCCGAAGGCGCCGCACAGATCGGCCCGTTCGCGCGTCTGCGTCCGGGCACGGTACTTGCCGAGGGCGTGCACGTGGGCAACTTCGTCGAGACCAAGAAGACGACCCTGGGCAAAGGCAGCAAGGCCAACCATCTGACCTATCTGGGCGATGCGGTGATCGGCAGCGGCACCAACATCGGCGCCGGCACCATCACCTGCAACTACGACGGGGTGAACAAGTTCCAGACCATCATCGGCGACCGGGTGTTTGTCGGTTCCAACAGTTCGCTGGTGGCACCGCTGACGCTGGAGGAGGGGGCGACCATTGCCGCCGGCTCGGTGGTCACCCGCACCGCACCCGCCGGCAAGTTGACCGTGGCGCGCTCACGGCAGCAGACCATCGACGGTTGGGTACGACCGGTCAAAAAGGGCTGAGCCGACAGACACAGGGCGCGAGCGTATCGCGCCCTGTGTCTCGGGACGACGGCGTATCCGCGCGTTGTGAATCCACCGCACGGGCGGGCGCAAGGCCGTCTGCCGCAGCGCCTGCCGGCTTCTTAGGACGTCGCCGGGCTGTCGGCGGGTTCAATCGTGCGGCAGCAGAATTGCCACGCACAGACCGCCGTCCTTGCGGTTCTGCAGCGCGATGCGGCCGCCATGGGCTTCGATGATCTCGCGGGTCAGCGCCAGGCCCAGCCCGGTGCCGTTGCGTTTGGTGGAATAGAACGGCATCAGGGCGTTCTGCAGCACCGCCTCGTTCATGCCGCTGCCCCGGTCCAGCACCTCGATACGCAGCCAGTTCGGCAACCGCGCCACGCGCAGTTCCACCGAATCGGCAGCCGCCTCCGCTCCGGCTTCGTGCGCGTTCTTGAGCAGGTTGAGCAGCGCCTGGGAAAACTGCGCCGGATCGATGCGGCTGCTCAGCTCGTCCGGCGGCGGGGTCATGCGGAAGCTGATCTGCTGCTGCAGGCCGTGCAGGAACGGTTTCCAGACCACCGTCTGCAGTTGCGGTTGCGGCAGCTTGGCAAAACGCGCGTAGCCGCGGATGAAGCCTTCCAAGTGTCGGGCACGCTCCTCGACCGTGGCGAAGATGTCCTCCAGCCGTTCGGTCTTGCCACGCCGGACCAGTTCGGCACCGGAGTGTGCCAGCGAGGCGATCGGCGCCAGCGAATTGTTGAGTTCATGGCTGATCACCCGGATCACCTTCTTCCAGGTCTGTACTTCCTGGCGGCGCAGCTCGGCGGTCAACAGGCGCAGCAGCAGCAGTTCGTGCGGACGGCCGTTGAGATGGAAGCTGCGCCGTGACAGGTGATAGATCTGCTCGTCGTCCTCGTCGCCGTCCATCGCATCGGGCTCGCGGACCGCGAACAGGCTGTCCCCGCCCCGGGCGATGGCGTTGCGCAGTTCGATGGGCATGCTTTCCAGCAGCTCATGCATGCGCTTGCCTTCGAGCTTCCAGCCACCGTGCAGCAGCTTGCGCGCGGCGGTGTTGGAGAAGGTCACCCGCTGCACACCATCGCCGCCGTTGGTGAGCAGCAGCATTGCCACCGGCGTGTTCTGCACCATGGTGTCCAGCAGCAGCTCGCGCTGAGCCAGCGCCTGGCGCTGCTCACGCAACACCTCGCCCAGTTCGCCATGGGCGCGGACCAGCTGCGCCAGTTCGTCGTTGCCGCGCCAGTGCACGCTGAAGTTGAATTCACCGTCGCGGTAACTGCTGGTGGTGCCGGCCAGGGCGCGCAGCAGCGAGCGGACCGGCGCGGTGGCGCGGCGCAGCGCCCACCACATCAGCGCCATCAGCAGCAGCGCAGAGACCAGCGCCACCACCCAGCCGCGGTCCAGCCAGTACGCCAGCAGCCAGGGGAACGCCGCCGCCAGCGCCAGCACCGGCAGCAGCCGTAGGAACAGCTTGAAGGTGAAGGAGCGTGATTTCAGCATCGCCGGCTCATTCGCGCGGAATCCCATGCCGGTCCATGCGCCGGTACAGCGCCTGCCGGCTCAGCCCGAGCTCGGCGGCGGCCTGGGCGATGACGCCGTGGGCCCGCTGCAGCGCGGTGACGATGCGGGTGCGGTCGGGTTCCTCGGCGTTCTGCAGGGCGGGCCGGGCGGAACGCGGCAGGTTCAGATCGGCCGCCTCGATGCGCGCGCCCTGTGCCAGCAGGCTGGCGCGCTGGATCACGTTGCGCAGCTCGCGCACGTTACCCGGCCAGCTGTGCCGCTGCAGCGCCTGGCCGGCCTGGGCGGACAGCGGCTTGCCGGCGTCGCCGAGGAAGTGCCGGGCCAGCGGCAGGATATCCTCGCGGCGTTCGCCCAGCGCGGGCACGGCCAGTTCGACGGTGTTGAGGCGGTAGTACAGATCCTCGCGGAAGCTGCCGTCGCGGATCATCGCCGGCAGGTCGGCATTGGTGGCGCTGACCACGCGCACTTTGACCTGACGTTCGCGGTTGGAGCCCAGCCGCTCGAAGCGTCCGGTCTCCAGCACCCGCAGCAGTTTCATCTGGCCACTGGGCGAAAGGTTGCCGATCTCGTCCAGGAACAGGGTGCCGCCGTCGGCGGCCTCGAACTTGCCCTCGCGGGCCTTGTTGGCGCCGGTGTAGGCACCGGCCTCGGCACCGAACAGTTCGGCCTCGATCAGTTCGGCGGGAATGGCGCCGCAGTTCAGTGCCACGAACGGTCCTTTGCGGTTGGCCGAATTGGCCTGGATGATCTCGGCGATCTTTTCCTTGCCGGCGCCGTTGGGGCCGGTGATCAGCACCGGCAGGTCCGAGCGCGCCACCTGGCAGGCCAGCGAGATCACCCGCTCGCTGGCCGGATCGGCGAACACCACCCCGCGCAGGTCGTAGCGCTCGTGCAGGGCCTGCTGCTGGCGCAGCTCGCGGGCGCGGCGCCGTGCCAGCTCGCGGCGGGTCTCGGCCAGCTCCAGCAGGTTGTTGACCGTGGTCAGCAGGCGGCCGTCGTCCCACGGTTTGGCCAGATAGTCGGCGGCGCCGGCTTTGACCAGCTCCACCGCGCTGTCCAGATGGGTCCAGGCGGTGAGCAGGATCACCGGCAGGTCCGGATGCGCATCACGGATGGCACGGAACAGCGCCTGGCCTTCCTCGCCGGAGGTGGTGTCGGCGGTGAAATTCATGTCCTGCAGCACCAGGTCGAACTCCTGCTCGGCCAGCATCGCCAGTCCCTGTTCCGGCGCGCTGGCATGGCGGGTGTCGATGTCGTGCAGGGAGAACAGCACGTCCAGTGCGGTGGCCACGGCGGCGTTGTCGTCAATGATCAGGATCTGCGGCATCGGCTGTCTTGGAAGGCTGGGTTCGGGCGCATCCGCACATTACACGCTGCGGGTGGCGCTGGCAGGGGGGAGTCGGGCGGCCCGCCGCGCCGGTGCGGCCACCGCCAGCTGACCCAGCAGCACCAGCAACAGCGCGGCTATGGACAGGTAGACCAGCGGCAATCGGGGCAGCTCGTAGTGATGCATCAGCCACTGGTTGACCAGCAGCGCCAACACTCCGCCGGCGAACACCCCGGCGCTGGTCAGTAGCAGATTCTCGGCCAGGAACTGGCGCAGGATCTGGCCACGGCGGGCACCGAGCGCCCGGCGGATACCGATCTGGCGGGTGCGCTGCTGGATCCAGTAGCCGCTCAGGCTGGCGATGCCGATCACGGTGATGGCCGCCACTACCGCATTGACGGTGAGCAGCAGCCAGACCGCGGCACGACGCGAGCGCAGGCCGGCCTCGCGCAGTTGTTCGTAGTCGGCGACGAGCGGTTCAAACCCGGTGGCGATCTGCCCGGCGAAGGTGGCCTGCAACACGCCGGGCACGGCCTCGAGCACGGCCTCGCGCTGCCGGGCGTCGCTGCGGATGACGAAGCTGAGCAGCGGCAGGCCGCCAGGCCGGCGCGGCAGCAGCATCGCGTACTCGGCTTTGCCATCATCCAGCTCGGTCAGCTGGTAGCGCATCAGGTGCGCGACCACACCTACCACCACGTAGTGGCCGCTGCCATCGCCGCCCGTAAACGACTGGCCGACCGGGTTGTCGCTGCCGAACAGGCTGCGCGCCAGCGCCTGGGTGAGGATGACCGGCGTGGTGGTGCTGTCGTCGTTGCCCTCCAGTTGCAGGTCGCGGTATTCGTCGGCAAGGAAATCACGGCCGGCACTGAGCTGCAGGCCCAGGGTGTCGATGAGCTTTTCGCCGAGGAAGCCGCTGACCAGCAGGTTGGGGCTGTTGGCGGATTTGAGGTCGTAGACCATGGTCAGGGTCTGCCGCATGGGGGCACCCACCACCGCCGAGGCGCGCTCCACCCCCGGAATGCGGGCCAGCGCTTCGGCCCCGCCGCGGGCCTGTGCCGCACTCCAGTTGCCACCGCCGTTGACCAGCTGGTCGACGATGACCACTTCATCGCGGGCGATACCATCGTCGGTGAGCAGCGGGGCGGCCTGCTGCGCGAGCAGGAACAGGGTGTTGCACAGGATCGCGCAGGCCACCGCGATCTGCAGCACGATCAGCCAGGGCATCAGCGGGTGACGGCGCAACGGCGAAAACAGGGGATTCATGCGGTGCTCCCGTTCAAAGCGTTTTCACCTGCAGCGCAGGCTCCTGGCGCGCGGCACGCAGCGCCGGCAGCAGGCCCACCACCACGCCGGTGAGCAGTGCCAGCAGCAACAGCAGCGTGAACAGTGGGACGTCCAGACGGGCCAGCGGCGCGTAGGCGTCGCCCTGCTGGCGCATCAGCCACAACCCGGCCAGGGTGAGCGGCAGCGCCAGCAACCCGCCCAGCAGTCCGGCCAGGGTGGATTCGACCAGGCAGGTGGCGATGATCGCGCGACGCGGCGCGCCCAGCACGCGGCGCACACCGTATTCGCTGGAGCGGCGCAAGAAGCGTGCCGCCAGCAGGCCGGCGACGTTGACCAGACACAGCACCAGCAGGCCGATCGCCAGCCACAGGTTCAGGCGCACGTTGTCGGGGACCACGCGGTTGAGGTGCAGCCATTGCGGCATGGACTGCAGCCGCGTCAGCGGCGGTCGCGGGAAGATGCCGGCGGCATGCCGGTCGGCGGCGAATGCCTGCAGGCTTTGCGCGTAGCTGCGCAGCTGGCCGGCATCGGCCAGTGCGGCCCACAGTACCAGCCAGCGGCACTGGTCCACGTTGACCTGGTCGAAGCGGAAACCCCCGAAACCGGTGTCGTCGCAGATGCGTGTACTGCTGATCTCGATGCCCGACGCCAGCGCGGCTTCGGCCGGGGCGAAGACTTCATCGCCCTCGCCACGCCAACCGGCGTCGCTGGCGGGGAGGAAGTGCGGGCGTGGCCGCGGCGCCCAGCGCTCGCTGATGCCGATGACGCGGAAGTTGCGCTTGCCCAGACGCACCTCGGCACCGGTCCCGTCCTCGCGCCCGAGCAGGCGCTGGCTCAACGCGCGGCTGATCACCACCACCGGCGTGCGTGCCATCTCCTCTTCCGGCGTCCAGTAGCGGCCGTGGCGCAACGGCACTTCGAACACCGGCAGCATCGGCCCGAGCGCGAAGGCCGCCGAGACCTGCATGCGGGCACTGCCGTCGATGCTGGCCACCGTCACGGGTGCGGTGACCAGTGCCACCTGGCGGATGTCCGGGCGTAGCTGCTGCATTGCGCGTGCATCGGCCAGCTTCCACAGCGGCGGCACCAGCGAGCCATCGCCGTAGGTGTCGCTGTCGCCGCTTTTGGCCGTTTCACGCGAGTCGGCCCAGGCCAGGTGCAACGTGTGGCTGATGCCGGGCAGGGGATCGGCGCCCAACACCGAGAGCAGCGTCAGCATCGTCATCACCGAGGCCAGTCCCAGGGCAAGGGTGAGCACCACCAGCGTCATCGTCCGCGGATGCCGCAGGCAGCCGCGCAGGCCGGTCTCCAGCGTGTAGTTCATCTCGGGGCATCCCTGCGGTCGGCGCGGTGGGCATAGCTCAGCACCCGGGTGATCCGCCATTGCCCGTCATGCAGGCGCCAGAGGATGGTGAAGTCGGCCAGGCCGTCACAGCTGCGGCTCTGGCTGTCGCAGAAGCGGTGCTGGCCACGCGCCAGTGCGCCGAAGTCCCTGATCGCGAATACCTCCAGCGTGCCGGGGACGAGCTGCCGGGTGAAATGGCCGCAGGCGAATTTGCCGGTGTTGGCCAGCATCGCCGCGCGGGTCCAGGTCACCCCGCCGGTGTCGTGGTAGAACTCCACGGCCGGGTCGAAGTAGCTGGCGTGCCTGTCCAGCTGCGCCGGATCGGCGCAGCGGTTGAAGCTGTCAAACACCGCCCGGTCGAGCGCGGCGATGGTGTCGTGCAGCGCGGTGTCGCCGGCGTCGCTGGTCTGGGCCAGGGCACCGCCCGGCGCCAGCAACAGGCCCAGCAGCGCCCGCGTCATCACCGGCCGCAGGCGCGATGGCAGGAAGAAGGACGAGATCATGCGCTGCGTGTGGCCACGGCCGGCGGAATGGCCGCCGCCCGCCGCGCCGGGCCGAACACGGCGAACTGGCCCAGCAGCCACAACGTCAGCGCGCCGACCGGCAGGTACAGCAGCGGCAGCCGCGGCAACTCGTAGCGGCCCATCAGCCACTGGTTGAGCAGGTAGGCCAGCATCATGCCGATCACGATGCCGATGCTGGCCAGCAGAAAGTTCTCGGTCTGGAAGTAGCGCAGGATCTGCCCGCGGGTGGCGCCCAGCGCACGCCGGATGCCGATCTGTTTGGTGCGTTGCTGTACCCAGAAGCTGGCGAGGCCGATGATGCCCAGCGCGGTGACCAGCAACAGCAGGCCGCTGACGATCAGCAGCATGCCGATCATGTCGCGGTCGTTGGCGAAGTACTTGGCGCGTTTCTCCTCGACGGTCTGTTTGACCCATACCAGCCGGTTGGGGTCGTTCTTCTCCAGCGTGGCTAGCGCCTGCTTGAGCACTTCGTCGCGGCGCGCCGGATCGCTGGTGCGGAGGATGTAGCGGCCGCCGTTGGCGAAGTTGGTGCGGACCGGGAAGATCAGCGAATGGGTGCGGTTGTTGTCCTGCATGTTCGGGCGCAGCAGGGTCTGCACCACGCCGACCACGGTGACCGGGATGTTGGCCATGTACAGGGTCTTGCCGATCGCATCGCCGTCGGGGAAGAACTTCCGGGCCATGGCGTCGGTGAGGATCGCCGGTGCACGCAGCGCACTGAGATCCTCCATCTTCTGCATGACGTCCATGCTGATGTACTCGTCGTGGTTGAAGTCGCGGCCGGCCAGCAGCCTCACGCCGAGGGTGTCCAGCGCGTTCTCGCCGACCATGTACTGGGCACCATTGATCGACTGCGCGTCCGGTTCGGCGCTGATGGCCAGCGAGGTGTTCCAGGAGCCGTTCTGGAACGGCAGCTGGTTGACGATGGCCGCATTCTCCACGCCGGGGATGGCGCGCAGTGCGGCCAGGTCCTCGGCGGTGCGGGCGTCGCCGTCGACCTGCGTGCCGATACCGCTGAGGCCGATCTCGACCAGGCGGTCGTCATCGATGCCGCTGGCCAGCTGCATGGCGTCGATGCGCTGGGAGACGATGAACAGCGCGTTGCAGATGATCGCGCAGCTCAGCGCGATCTCCAGCACGATCAACGCCGCGGCGGTCTTGTGCCGGGTCAGCGTGGAGAGGATGGGACGTATATCCATGAGGGTTCTCCGTGAAGCCTGGAGTAGGGAGGGAGCAAGCCGGGGGCGCGGAAGCGGGCGTCCGGTTACTGGCTTTTCAGTTGTAGCGCCGGCGCCACCTGCATCGCCCGCCAGGCGGGCAGGATGCCGGCCAGCATGCTGGCCAGCACCGCCAGGGCGAAGGTCATCAGCAGCATCGAGCCGTCCAGGTGGGCCAGCGACGCGTACTCGGCCGGCCGTTGCCGCACCGCCCACAAGCCGGCCAGCGCGAACACCAGCCCGAGCAGCCCACCGGCCAGGCCAATCGTGCCGGCCTCCACCAGGCACTGCTTGAAGATCTCCGCGCGGCTGGCACCCAGTGCCCGGCGCACGCCGATCTCCCCGCTGCGGCGCAGGAACTTGGCCAGCAGCAGGCCGACCGTATTGACCAGGCACACCAGCAGGAAGCCGAAGGCCAGCCACATCTGCAGGCGCACGTCGCCCGGCACCGCGTTGCGGTGCTCCATCAGTTCCATGACATTGCGCAGGCGGGTGTTGGCCGGGCGTTCGAAGCGGCCGCTGGCACGCTGCTGCTCGGAATAGTTGTCCAGATAGGCTTTGTAACCGGCCGCGTCCGCGGGTGAATCCAGTTCCACCCAGTACTGGATCCAGGCGCAGGGCACATTCAGCGCTTCATTGTCATTGATCGCCTCGCGACCGAAGCAGTTCATGTTGCCGCTGCGACCGAGCTTGAGTTCGCGGGAGGTGCTGAACGGGACGAACACCTCTTCGCCCGAATCGTACTTGCCCGAATACAGGTCGTAGAACTTCGGCGCCGGCGCCCATTGCTCCAGCACGCCGACGATGCGCAGGGCATTGCCCTCCACCAGCACGTCGTTGCCGACGCTGTTTGCGCCCTTGAACAGCTTGTCGTTGAGCGCCTTGCTGATCACCGCCACCCGGCCACGGCCCTGGTCGTCATCGCCGCTCCAGCCCTGTCCGAACTGGAAGGGCGTGTCGAACATCGGGAAGAAATCGGCCGAGGTGTAGCGCATGCTGACGCTGAACGGTTTGAGGGCGTCGATGCGTGGATCGACGATGCCGCCACCGCCGGTCATCATCGCCTGCCGTGGCGCCTTCCTCTGCCGCAGCAATTCCTCGGCATCGAAGCGGGTCAACTGCGATTCGGGTTCCTCACCGGGCAGGTAGCCTTCGCGCAGCGCCGGGTCCAGCTGCACGTAGAACAGCCGGTCGCTCTTGTGCGGGATCGGATCGCCGGAGAGCACCTTGAACACGGTCAGGGTGGTCATCGCCGCGCCGATCCCCAGCGCGATGGCCAGCACCATCAGCGCGGTCAGGATCCTGTTGCGGCCGAAGCTGCGCAGCGCGAGTTTGAAGTAGTAGCCGAACATGGCGGTGGCCTCAGCCTGCGATGGAAACGGGATGCGGACGGGCCAGCACCGGCTCGCGCAGCAGGTCGGTGGCCTGGCCGTCGACGATGTGCACGTTGCGCTGGGCGCGTGCGGCCAGTTCCGGATCATGGGTGACCATGACGATGGTGGTGCCCTGACTGTTGATCTCCTCCAGCAGCTCCATCACCCCGCGCGCCATCTGTGTGTCCAGGTTGCCGGTCGGTTCGTCGGCCAGCAGCAGGCGCGGGCTGCCGGCCAGGGCGCGGGCGATGGCGGCGCGTTGCTGCTGGCCGCCGGACAGCTCGGCCGGGTAGTGGCGCATGCGCGAGCCCAGGCCGACATCACCCAGCGCTTTCTCGATGCGCTGCTTGCGCTCGGCCGCGGGCATGCCGCGGTAGCGCAGTGGCACATCGACGTTGTCGAACAGGTTCAGATCGGGGATCAGGTTGAAGCCCTGGAAGATGAAACCGATCTTCTGGTTGCGCAGCCGCGAACGGGCGTCATCGCCGAGGTGGCTCACGTCCTGACCATCGAGCAGGTACTGGCCGGAGGTGAAGGTTTCCAGCAGCCCGGCGATGTTGAGGAAGGTGGTCTTGCCCGAGCCGGACGGGCCAGTGACCGCGACGAACTCGCCCTCGCGCACATGCAGGTCCAGCGAACGCAGTGCATGGGTTTCAACCTGTTCGGTGCGGAAGACCTTGGAGACGGATTGCATCTGGAGCATGGGAGGTTCCTGGGCTGAAAGGAGAAACGGAGGGTCAGTTGATGGAGACGCGCTCGTGGTCGCCGAACAGGTCGGCACCGGAGACGACGATTTTTTCGCCCGGCTGCAGACCCGAGACGATTTCCACTTCGCCCAGACTGCTGACACCGGTCTGGATCGGGCGACGGGTCGCGGTGCTGCCGGTCACGACGTAGGCGTAGCGCCCGCCGGACTGTTCGATGAAGGGGCCGCGCTCGACCTTGAGCACGTTCTTGCGGGTGTCCAGCAGGACCCGCGCGCTCATCCGCTGGCTCTGGCGCAGACCCGGCGGCTGCTGGTCGGAGAAGCGCAGGCGGGCGACCACTTCACCGTTGACCACTTCCGGGGAAACGGCCGCGATCTCGCCCGGGAACGGCTGCCCCGTGCCGCTGGTGAGCTGCGCCGGCATGCCGATCGCCAGATCGCGGGCGAAGCTTTCCGGCACCTTGATCTCGACTTCGAACTTGGACAGGTCCACCACGCCCAGCACCGGCGCGTTGGCGATGACCTGGGTGTGCTGGGTGGCCTGGACCTGGCCGACCTGGCCATCGAACGGCGCGCGCAGGGTCAGTGCATCGACCTGACGTTGCACTTCGTTCACCACCGCCTTCTGGCGTTCGGCCAGCAGACGCTTGTTGCGCGCGTCCAGATCCGCGCCCCGGCTCTGCAAGGTGGCATCGCTGCGTGCGTGCTGCAGGGTGATCTCGGCTTTCTTCAGGTCGTCCTGGGCCTTGGCCAGATTGACCTGCGGCACCGCGCCCCCATCGAAGCCGCGCTGGTAGCGCTCCAGGTCGCGAGCGGCGGCCTGTCGGTCGATGGCGGCCTGGTCGGTGACTTTGCTGGCGGTGGCACGGGCCAGGGTGGCATCGAGCGCCGCACGGCCGGCCTCGGCTTCCAGCCCGGCCAGGGTGGCCTGTTCCTGCGCCAGTTTGCTGCGCAGCTCCGGGCTGTCGATCACCGCCAGTTCCTGGCCCTGTTTGACCACGTCACCGGCCACCACCTTCAAGGTCACGGTGCCGGCGGAGATGGCGTACAGCACCGGGCTGTTGGCGGCGATCACCCGGCCGTCGGCGGCGATGTCGCGGACCAGGTCGCCGCGCCCCACCTCGGCCAGGCGCAGCCGGTCGCTGTCGAACGAGCGGCTGGCGCCCAGCCAGCTGCTGGCGACGTAGCCGATACCCGCCACTGCGACCAAGGTGGTGACAGCCGGCCACAGCCATCGCCGCCAGACGGGGCGCGGGGGCTGGGTGCTTACCTGGTCCTGGGCGGAGGTGTCACGGATCATCGGATACTTCACTGCATGGGTTGCTGTTGGTTAAGCAGATCGCGTGCCAATCACAATTCATTGAATTTGTTTGGAAATATCGGGTGTCGCTGGCTGTCCGGGTGTCCGCGGACACTGTCGCGGACACTGCCTGCGGGTCCATGGCTCGCCGTGTCCTGCGGCTGTCCGAATTGGCTGGCTTAGAATGTCCGTTCACTAACGCAAGTGGATCGACTATGTGCGGCATTGTTGGAGCGATCGCCGATCGCGATGTGGTTCCGGTACTGATTGAAGGACTCAAACGGCTGGAATATCGCGGTTACGACTCCTCCGGGATTGCCGTGCTGGATGCGGACCAGGTACGTCGCGTACGCCGCACCGGCCGCGTGGCGGAGATGGAAGCCGCGGCCGGTGCCGAGCACTTCCACGCCACGGTCGGCATCGGCCACACCCGCTGGGCCACCCACGGTGGCGTGACCGAATCCAACGCGCACCCGCACATCAGCCAAGGCGTGGCGCTGGTGCACAACGGCATCATCGAAAACCACGAAGCGCAACGCGAAAAGTTGATCGCGCTGGGCTATGTGTTCGAATCGCAGACCGACACCGAGGTCATCGCCCACCTGATCCACCATCATCTGCAGGCCGATCACGACGACCTGCTCGGCGCCCTGCAACGCACCGTCAAGGAGCTGACCGGCGCCTACGCGCTGGCGGTGATCAGTCGCAAGGAGCCGGACCGCATGGTGGTGGCCCGCATGGGCTGTCCGTTGCTGGTGGGTCTGGGCGAGGGCGAGAATTTCGTCGCCTCGGACGTGTCGGCGATCCTGCAGGCCACCCGCCGGGTGATGTTCCTGGAGGAGGGCGATACCGCCGAGCTGACCCGTCAGGGCGTGCGCGTGTTCGATGGCAACAACACCCTGGTGCAGCGCGAGCAGCGCCTGTCCGACGTGTCGCTGGCCTCGCTGGAACTGGGCCCGTACCGCCACTTCATGCAGAAGGAAATCCACGAGCAGCCGCGCGCGCTGGGCGACACCGTGGAAGCGGCGATCGATGCCGGTGGCTTCCCGGCCACCCTGTTCGGCGCCAATGCCGAAGCGGTGTTCAAGGACATCGACGGCGTGCAGATCCTGGCCTGTGGCACCAGTTATTACGCCGGGCTGACCGCGCGGTACTGGATCGAGGCCATCGCCGGGCTGCCATGCAGCGTGGAGATCGCCAGCGAGTACCGCTATCGCGCCGCCTATGCCAACCCCAGGCATCTGATCGTCACCATTTCGCAGTCCGGTGAGACGTTGGACACGATGGAGGCGCTCAAGTACGCCAAGTCGCTGGGCCACAGGCACACATTGTCGATCTGCAACGTGCCGGAGAGCGCCATCCCGCGTGCCAGCGAGCTGGTCTGCTACACCCGTGCCGGCGCCGAGATCGGTGTGGCCTCGACCAAGGCTTTCACCACGCAGCTGGCGGCGCTGTTCCAGCTGACGGTGGTGCTGGGCAAGCTGCACGGCAAGGTCGACGCCGCCCAGGAGGCCGATTACCTGGAACAACTGCGGCACCTGCCGGGCAGCGTGCAGCATGCCTTGAACCTGGAGCCGCAGATCGCCGCCTGGGCCGAACGTTTTGCCGGCAAGGCGAATGCGCTGTTCCTGGGCCGTGGCCTGCACTACCCGATCGCGCTGGAAGGCGCGCTCAAGCTCAAGGAAATCTCCTATATCCACGCCGAGGCCTATCCGGCCGGCGAGCTCAAGCACGGCCCGCTGGCGCTGGTGGATGCGGAGATGCCGGTGGTGGTGATCGCCCCCAACGACAGCCTGTTGGAGAAGGTGAAGTCCAACATGCAGGAAGTGCGCGCGCGCGGCGGCGAGCTGTTCGTGTTCACCGACCAGGACAGCAACTTCAACGCCTCCGAGGGCGTGCATGTGATCCGCACCCCGCGTCATGCCGGCGTGCTCAGTCCGATCGTGCACACCATTCCGGTGCAGATGCTGGCCTACCACACCGCCCTGGCCCGCGGCACCGACGTGGACAAGCCGCGCAACCTGGCCAAGAGCGTCACGGTGGAATAGTTTCCAACGGGGGTAGCCTGAGCTATACCGTAGTCGTGACTACCCCTCAGCTGTGGCAGCCCCGCCACACTGACGGGCACCGGGCACTGGCGGAGTTGGTCCTGCGGTTGCGGGACCAGTCGGGCTTGGAGTTCGCCCAGATCGCGGGTGAATTGAACTCGTCTGGTGAGCTTAGCCCTCGGGGCAAGCTGTTCTACCCGGAGCTTGTGTACTCTATCTACCGCAAGTGGACTTCCCGTGTGCTGCGGGAGCAACGAAACACGACGGTACATCTAAAGGAGGTCTCAATCCTTCCTGCCACCAAGTACTACATATGACTACCAAAAGGCGGCAACTTCGCCGTCCCTAGAAGGGAGTCATTGTATGGAGTACAGCATTGAATACGCAGGTTACCTAACCGCCACAGCGGCAGACCTGATCAAACAGGGTTCAGAGCGTGTAGTTGCCGATGCGTTCTCGTTCGCGGGTCAGTTCAGGAGCAGCGTGACCGTCGTTGCAAGCGACCTGGAATCAGCTCTTGCGAAAGTGCGAGAGAGTATTTCTGATGCAGAAGAATTCAAGATCGTAGGCTTCAAGGGGGTAACTACCTTTGAGCACATTTGGATCTCTCGCGCTCGTCAAAGGATCGGCAATGATTGGGTCGAAGTTTGGGAGAGCGACCGAGAAGAGGAGTCATGGATCCGCATTGGATAAGGCTGCATGGGGCGAAAGCACGCCGTAGTTCGCAGGTGACATAGCACGGACGAGTAGCAGAAGTAGTGTCTACATCACTTACTGAGCTTGATCCTGACGATGATGTACTTGGACACTGGGTCTTGAATGAAGCAGAAATCGCGGTCTTGCGTCATTCGCACCGCATCCAGTAGGCGTGCCTTCGAGATCGTGGTTCCTCCCGTGACGACTGCTCGGACGACTTCGGAGTTGTTCATCGTGCTTCCTCTCGACTTTGGTCAATGCCATGACCCTCGTGTAGTACAAGCGAACAACCGAACTCAATCAGTGATCGAAGGTACGTAGATGGATCTGTTCCGAGGCGGTTCGCGGATTCGACCAGCTTTAGGTCCAATTCGTCGGATACGCGGAAGTTCCTGATCTTGTTTTTCATGCTATTTCTCCGGTTCGCTGCGCGAGTACGCGCGTCTGCGCGTACTACGATATTTAGTCGTGCGGCTGATTCTGCTTGGTGATGTAGTTCGCCCACGCCGCTACATTCGTGACCGGCTCGATCAGATGGGCATTCACGCAGAAGTTTCGGTACTTGCCCGCCGTTGCATGGCTGTCGATCGCGCGCTTCAGTTTCGACCGCAGCGCGCCGTCCCGCCATAGCTTGTTGGCATGTGCTGCCTCGACGGCAATGAAGCCGTGATAGTGGTAATGACCAGTGGGCGAACGTTCCAGCACCCAGTCGTGGTCAATCTTGGCTCGTACTGGTAGGCAGGTTCGGACGCGATAGATGAAGTCTTGGTCCCAGTACTTCCGCATGATGTCGGAAGCCGCGTATCGGTCGTCCTGCACATAGGTCGACAGGGTTACCGCGAAGATGGCGGTGCCTTGGGTCTGGTATGCCTCGTATTTCTTCAGTAGCAGTGCTCGATTCATCGATGTTCCTTTTTTCAGACAAAACTTCTCTATAGGCAGCCAGGTTATGGCTACCTTGGTCGGGCAGTACGGGCTGACATCTCCAGTAGAAAGAAAGCCGCCGCCGGGCAAAGCGCGGGTTGGCGACCGGAAGCGTTGGGGATAGGGCAGCCGGGGCAGCCGGGGCAGCCGAAACGCTGGGTCTATAACTACTTAGGCGCCAGACGTACTACGCCGCTGGTCAGCCGACGAACGGTCGAAAACAGGTGTTCCACGGAAATGTTTCACGGAGCGCCCAGGTCTTGACATTGGGTTTTTTGGGACCCGCCCGGGACCAGGCTTGACATTGGCTTTTTTGGGCGCCGGTTGCCCCGAGGGATGGGCGTCACGGGAGCTGCGGACTCGGTATGAAATCAGGGTTCTATACTCAGTCCGCGTAAGGCATTGATGTGACAGGGGTTCTACGCGTCTCTGGCGCTTTACTTCACCTGTCCTGAGTATCAAACTAGGTCAACTCCCTAGTTTCATACTGAGTTAGCCATGGTTGGATCAGTCCGCCGCCACGCCCGAGACGTCAGTCCGAAGGACGTGCAAAGATTCTTGCGCTGGGTATCTGCCGAAGGTCGGCACAAGGAACGTAATCGGGTCATTGCCTGCCTAAGCTTCTTTGCCGGACTCCGCGCCGCCGAAATAGCTCACGCTCGGTGGCGAATGGTCCTAGATGCCGAGGGGAGGGTCGGTGAATCGCTCCGCCTGGAGAACGAGGCTGCAAAGAAGCTTAGTGGGCGGGTCATCCCCCTGAAGGCTGAAGTTCAGGATGCGCTGAACAGTTATCTCCAGTGCCTGTCTCCGCTACCGAGACGCGACGATTTCATACTTCGAAGCGAGCGCGGCGGCGCAATGCGTGCCCAGTCAATAGTGAACTGGTTTCGGGCTGTCTATGCCGACCTCGGCATCGCTGGTGCGAGTAGCCATAGCGGTCGCCGGCATTTCGTGACCATGGCTGCCAGGAGAATCAGTGAGGCTGGCGGGTCTCTTCGGGATGTCCAGGACTTGGCTGGACATCGCGCGCTTTCAACGACACAACTCTACATAGCCAAGAGCTCTGAAGCTCAACGCCGCGTAGTCGATCTTATCTAGGAATCAGCTTTCATGTCATCGTATTCGTCGTTGGTCAAGCACTTCAACAAGACTCTTGGTACCGAGTTTCAGCCATCTAGTCAGGTGGAGCAGGAAGCGCGGCGGTTTATTCAATTCGCAGCCTCAAGTGAGGCGCTTAGTTCAGCTGCGATGCGCCGCGCGTTAGTTGCCGACATCAACGCTAAGTTTCGCTTCAATGCAGCCGGCGTCAAAGCGTTCCTTGGCGTCTGCGCTAAGCAGAAGGTGGTGTTCAACTATCACGAGAAGAACGACATTGCTAAGGCGTTCGACTCATCCGACGCGGACCAGATATCCGAGCTTCTTCGGGTTAAGCGTGCGCTGGATGCTAAAAAGTGCTCGGAGCTAATGAGTGCTGTCGAATTCGTCGATGAGTCAAAGACGCTGCGTCTCCTGCACTCGGAGCTCACGTCTCCCACGTTGACGCGCAAGGATAGTAAGCCGCGTGATTGGTCACAAGAGATCCTTGAGGGGCTGTTCTGTGCATACATCTGTAGAGCTTTTGGCTCCAGGGTGCTGCACGCGTTCAACTCGGGTGTTGCGATATCGTCAGAGTATGAATCTGACTATTGGACCTATTTGAAGGGATTTGCACCGGAACTCCATTCCACTAAGCCGTCTTTCATTTTGGTCGATGCCTCGGCGTTTACTCAGCGCGAGCTCGTGCTTAAGCGTGTGGCTGAGGCGTACCAGCAATTGCCCAAATTTGGGTACGCCGCAATCTGGATCGACCCAAAGAAGTGCCAAGCACTCGGTAACGAATGGGACCTTTACACAGACATCGTCTTGTATGCAGAAAAACACTTGAAGCGGACACCGTCCAATTCGTTCTTTCGCAGCAACGAGATCGAGCGCGCAACCGCTGAGTACATTCCTTCGCTCGACGTTGGCGCAGCTGACTTTCGTGTTTGGAATGATGGCTTCTACTACCAAGACTGTTTCCTGGTGGGGGAGGTCAATACGCGACTGCTTGTCCTTCTTCAGAAGAGTGAAGCCGACGAGACGCCAGTCCCATGCCCTGGATGTCGAAGCACCAACGTGCAGGGGAATTCCTATTCGTCGCTCGGGGTGAAGAGCTGGGAATGCTGCAACATTCTTTGTCCTGACAAGAGCAAGTTTGGTCGTGGGAAGAGGTATTCCTTCGTACAGCTGCTCAAGCAGGCGGCTATCGAAGAGCCTGGCAATGACATACCTGCGGAGAGCGTAAAGAGATGGCTGAGAGACATTCAGCCCGAGCGCAGTGAGGCGGATGTTGTAGAGATGTTGGCTCGTCACTACACGCTAGCTGGAGACGCCTTGCTGGTTGACGGGTTTCCAGTTGAGGAGGGCGCCTTTCATGGGCGAAATATCGTCAAGACCATTCGCCAGGAGGTCCAGGTACCTAGTTCTGTGATCGAAGTGAAGGACTTTCCTTCGGCTTCGTTCTTCTCGCGGTACGACGTCAGTGATGGGCTCGGAGTGAGCGGACGGAATGGCGCGTCAGAAGTCACAGACGGGCTGCTTTCTGCGTTCCATGGGGAAGCCGGCGAGGTGCTTAGAGGGATTGCGGCAAGCTCGATCGACGGAGCGGTAACGTCACCCCCTTACTACAATGCCCGAGAGTATTCGCAGTGGGAGAACATCTACACCTATCTCTACGATATGCGACGGATCAATGAGCAGGTCTATCGCGTTCTGAAGCCCGGTGCCTACTACCTCTACAACATATTTGATTACTTCGATAACGAGAACAGCGTCGTCTTCTCCGCGATGGGCGAGAAGCGGCTAATCCTTGGCGCGTATACCGCGGACCTGTTTAGGCGAATCGGTTTCGACTTGGTCGGGAATGTTGCCTGGGACAAGGGTGACATCGAAGGGAAGCGCGGATTCAATGGCGGGAATTTTTCGCCGTACTACCAGGCGCCATTCAACTGCTGGGAACACATTCTTGTGTTCCGAAAGCCCGGTGCTCAGATCGATGAGATGCAGTTTCCCAGTGTCTTAAGGCAAGGCGCTGTGATCAAGATGGTGCGTGGCGAAAACACGCACGGGCATACCGCCCCCTATCCCGAAGCCATCCCAGCACTTCTCGCGGAGCGATTGCCGGCACTGTCAACGATCTTAGATCCGTTTGGCGGCAGCATGACGACTGGCGTTGCAGCGGCACGTCATGGGTGCCGCTCCATCTGCATCGAGCAGAACAGGGAGTACTTCGATCTGGGGCTTAGAAGGTTCCGCGGTCGTGTCGATCAGTTGGAGCTGGTTTAGTCAATTTCGTATCTGCCTTCTTTGGAGAGCCACACGGCGAATGCCCATGCCTCATCGAAGCGCACAGTCGCCATCGTCAAGCCGTGAGCTCGACACAAACGACTGAATGCTTCTTTTGTCCTCGGCTTCTCCGCGAGGAGAATCCACATCAGCACTGCCTGCGCAGGACCGAATGACAATCCACCCAAGACGTGTGAGGAGCGCTTGACGACATTGCACCGCTTGCAAAGGAGTTGCAGGTTGTCGAGGCGGTCCGCGTCCGTTTCAGGCAGACCTTCTTCTCGGTGCTCCTGCTTGGACTTGATGTGGTCCGCCTCTAGAAAGAGGCGCGTCCCGCAGACTGCGCACTTACCATCCTGTGCGTAGAACCACTCCATCACTGCGCGCATGGTCCCGCGGGGCGGGAAGTGTCGTTGGAAAGACGCATTCGACGCGATAGCCGTTCCAACTTGCGGGGGATTGAGCTCCCCGCAGATTGCGAGGGCGACTTCCTTCCAATCAACCATCCCGGTGTCAACAACTTCCTCGACAAAGCCTTTCCATTGCTCATCGGACCAGTCTGGAGACCGGAGTGCGGGCTTCAGCCCAGCTGAAAGGACGATCTGCAGCAGTCGGTTGCCCAGGGTGTGTCCCACGGCGTCGAAGATGACCGTGTAATCCGTCTCGGCTAGTTCGCCGACAGTGGTGATCTCGAGATTGTCCAGCTTGGACTTGCACTGAGCGCTGATGTCGAGGTCCTCGACTCGCGTTGCTGGCGTAATGACAGCTGACATGCTTCCCCCTTAAGTTCCTGGGGAAGCTAATCAGCTAGAAACGAGCAATGCAACCCTCGGCTGGGGTCAGCACGTCGACCGCGCGTCGAGGGGCTAACTAGATATGGTGCCGGTGATAGGACTCGAACCTACACGACAACGTTGCCAGTGGATTTTGAGTCCGCTTCACGGAAGATCGTGGTTGATGAGTTGCTTCCACGTAGGGTGAGTAGGAGTGTAAGTCGCGGATGTCGATTGGCGATGCGCAAAGCACGCTGTAGCGCACTTTACGGGATGTAAAGTTTACAATCTAAAGCTTTACTTTTAGCCCGTTCACATTCATGCTTAGTCCCGTGGGCTGTTCCATTTGGAACGCCGTAAAGGGGTGGTGGCATGGCGGTTTACGGGTACGTGCGTGTCTCGACGCTGACGCAGGCTAGGGAGGGCGAGAGCCTTGAGGCTCAGTCCCGACAAATAGAGGCTTACGCTGTCTCGAAGGGCTTGCAGCTGTCCGAGGGCGACATCTTCGTCGAGGCGGGCGTGAGCGGTGGGGTGGAGTTCCAAGAGCGCCCTGAAGGCGGGCGGCTTTACCAGCTCGTTCAGAGGGACGACCTAATCATCTTCCCCAAGCTGGACCGAGCGTTCCGCAACACTCGCAACGCGCTCAATGTCCTGCACGACCTGAAGGAGCGCGGGGTCCATATCCACTTCATCGACCTGGGCGGTGACGTTACCGGCAACGGCGTGGGCGCCATCGTCTTCACGATCCTTTCCGCGTTCGCCACGTTCGAGAAGGAGCGGATCGCTACCCGCATCCGTGAGGTCAAGCAGATCAAGAAGGCGCAAGGTAAGTTCACCGGAGGGCGGCGAGCTTTCGGTTACGAGGTGGTGGACCTCGTTAAAGTCCCCAAGCCTGACGAGCAGAAGATCATTGCCGAGATGCGGCTGCTCCGTAAAAAGGGTACGAGCTATCGTGGCATCGAGAAGTGGCTGAGCGAGAAGAAAGATATCAACATCTCGGCAATGGGCATCAGACATATCCTCAATGACGCGCACTAAGCCATTGCCCGTTCTGCACATATACACCCGCGTCTCCACGGCAGCACAGGAGGACAAGGGTACGTCGCTGGCTTCTCAGGAGAAGCTAGGGCATGAGCGCGCTAAGGCACTAGGGTTCGATGCAAGGGTCTGGAACGAGGGCGGCAAGAGTTCCAACCATGAAGACATCTCGGGGCGTCCGGTGCTGCAGGCGCTTGTCAACGAGGTCATGAACGGGGATGCAAAGCATATCTTCGTTTACGACCAATCGCGCCTATCGCGCAATGACAACGTCGCATCCCTGATTCGGTACCAATGTAAGAAGCATGGCGTAACGCTCTACACGAAAGACGGGACATACGACTTCACCAACGCATCCGACACGTTGATGAAGCAAATTCTCGATGCAATGGCTGAGTTCGACAACGCTGGCAGAGCTGAGCGGACGAGGTTAGGCAAGTTGCACCGTGTCAAGCAGAACCAATGGCATGGCGGTCCGCCTCCATTCGGCTATCGCCTTGATAGCAAGAAGCTGGTGGTCGAGAAGGCTGAGGCTATCAAGGTCAAGGAGATCTATCAGCGTTACGCATCTGGCGAGTCAACTCACGTCATCAAGAAGTTCTTGGACAAGAGCGGAGTGCTTCCGAGACGCGGTGGAACATGGACGCTAGGCTCCATCCTTAAAATCCTAGAGAACACGCACTACGTCGGCTACTACACGTACCGAGATAAGAAGTCGGACGAACAATTCCGCATTGAATGTAGTCCGATCGTGCCTGCTGCAATCTGGCAGGCGACGCAAGAGAAGCGGAAATCCATCCTAGAGCGGAAGGGTCAGGTCAACCGCACGAAGCATTTCTACCTCCTGCGCGATCTGATGTACTGCGGGTTCTGTAATGCCCCTCTTGGCGCAAGGACCAAGCCTGCCAAGAACGAGCACTTCTACTACTGCCCGATGAAGGAGCGTAGCTGGAGGAATGGAATCGAGCCGAAAGTGAAGCACTCCAAGAAGGATGGGTGCGGATTCGCTCGGTCGATGAACATTGAGCAGGCGGATAGGTTGGTCTGGGATGTTGTCGTTGACATCCACTCGAAGTCGAGCTTGCTCAAGGAAGAAGTGAAGAAGCGGCTAGTGGGCGGAATTGTGTCACCAGACACCGGCTACGAAGCCACTCAAAAGAAGAACGAGAAGGGCATCAAGCTGGCAGAGAAGGACCTTCAGCGCGCGGACGAAGCAATCGCCGAGCTGGAAGTGGAGCACAGGCTCGGGCAGACCGACGCCAAGCTGTATCCACAAATCATGAAGCGGCTACGCGAGCAGCGGACCTCTATCCTGGCTCGCATCGAGACGCTGCGAGAGGGTGTCAGGAACCAGGTTCAAGAGCGAAAGTGGGTCGATTGGGTAAGGGCGTTCGGTGATGAGGTCAAGCTCAAGTCGAAGCTGACGCCGGAGGAGCGGAAGGAGTACCTTCGGGGCATGATCGAGCGGATCGACGTGAAGTACCTCGCGGACACGAAGGAGCATCAGCTCGAAATTCGCTTCGTGAAGCCAATCGTGGGCGACGGACGTATCCCGCAGCAGCCCAAGGGCTATAAGTTGAGGAAGGGGTCTGCCAGTAAGCTGGTAGTGCTGCCGATGCGGGGTCCGCCGGGAAAACGGTTGACCCCCGTTGGAAACAATTCCGTTACGGTGGAGTGAGTACGGCTGTCACGGCCCTGTAACTGCGGGCGTGGAAACTCCCTCCTGCAGCCCGGTCCTCTCTCCCCCGACGCTGCGACGGAGCCCGGCCCTGTGCCGGGCTTTTTCTTGGCCGTGTGTACACGGCCGGGACCGCCGAAGACGGCGAGCAGGTGCGAAAACCGCCTGTCAGCGGCCTCCGCAGGCAGCGTCACCCCGAGGGCCGCCGGGCGGTTCCAGGCCACTGGCAATATGCCACAATCGCCGGCGCATGGCAGGAAGCTGCAGGACCCCGACGTTTTGACCACCACATCCCCCGCGACATTCCCGTCCCTGTTTTCGGTGGTGCCGGCCGGCATTTTCGGTCCGCTAGCCTCGGCCAACCGCCAGAACTACTGGGCGCTGCTGTGCCGGCTGTTCGACGAGTTCTTCGGCCCGGATGCGCCGGTGCCGCCCAGCCACGGTTTTCCGCGCCGCGAGATCACCGCGGCGATCGAGCGCTACCTGCTGACCGACGATCCCTGGGAGGACGAGGACGGACAGGCGCCGGACGCGCCGCTGAACGTGCGGGCCGCGGCGATCCACGACCGCTTCCGCGATGCCGGCTGGCTGCGCCAGGAGCGCATCGGCGCGCGCGAGATGGTGAGCATGCCGCGCATGGTGGCCGAGCTGCTGTCGGCCCTGGTGGAGTTCTGCGAACAGGGGCCGACCTTCGTCCGCGCCAAGATGGGCTCGATCGAATCCCAGCTGCAGAAGGTGACCGACGGCCATGCCGACGGCGGCATTCTCGACGAGGCCGCCGACCAGGCGCGGCGCCTGCTGGTGTCGCTGGCCTCGATGAGCCTGCAGGTGCGCGACCTGATGCCGGAGCTGAGCAGGGCCGAGACCACCGCGCAGTTCGCCCGGCAGTGGTTCGAACGCTATGTCGGCCAGCTGTTCATTGGCGACTACGCCGAGCTCCACCGTGCCGACCATCCGATGGCGCGGCGCAGCTCGATCCTGGCGATGGTGCAGCAGCTGGAGGCCGGCGCGCAGCGCGAGGCGCTGGTGGCGTGGTACCGCGACCACCTCACTGGTGGCGATGAAGCGCGCGCGCAGCAGCGCCTGTCACGCAGTCTCGGGCGCCTGCGCGAGCTGGAGCGGATCGACGAATACCTGACCCGGCTTGACGAGGACATCCGCCAGGCCAACCGCCGCGCGCTGGCCTTTCTCGACTACCGCCTGCGTGCGCCCGACAAGCTTGACGTGCTGCTGCGCCGCGCCTGCCGTGGCGTGCTGTCCGCGCCGGAGGAGGTGCTGCGCCTGCCAGTGGCGCCCGGTCCGTTGATGGACGAAAGCCGCCTGCGTCCGCCGCACCGTAAACCGGTGCCGATTCCGCGCAGCGCCAACGTCACCGCGCCGCCCACGCCCGAGCAGCTGGCGCGGCTGTCGCTGCTGCGGCGGATGAAGCGCGCGCGGCTGGTCAACGCCGAGGACATGGCGCGCTATGTCGGTCGCCATCTGCAACGCGCCGCGGTGCTCGACTCGGACGCGCTGGATATCGCCAGCATCGAGGACCTGCGCGCCTACCAGACCCTGCTCACGCTGGCCCTGCGTGGCAACCGCATCGGCGGCCTGCGCCGCGAGGACCCGCTCGGCCGGGTGCTGCGCGGCTTCCGCGTCGAACTGCTCGCTACCGGCGATACCGACACCAACGATTACCTGCGCGGCCCGCGCTTCCGCATCGTGCGGGTCGGCGCCAAACTTCCGGAAACCGCATGAAACGCAGCTGGAACACCCTGAGCCAGATGTCCAACGGCACCTACACGGTGCAGGACTTCGAGCGCGCCGCCTATCGTCTGGCCACCGAGCAGGTGCTGTACGCGGCCGACACGCGCACCCGCGTGGCCTACCACCTGGTCGAAGACCACTACTCAGATTTCGTCGCCGCCCTTGAGCCGCTGGGCATCCGCCTGGAACGCAACGCGCATTACCGCTACGTGGTGGCGCTGCCGGTGCATGGCGAAGGCACGCCGGTGACGCTGGATGAAACACTGGCCCTGCTGGTACTGCGCCAGCGGTACGACGAAGCCATGCGCCAGGGCCTGATCGAGGATCACGGCGAGGTGGTGGTGGAACTGCCCGAGCTGCAGGAAAGCTGGCAGGCGCTGACCGGCCGGGCGATGCCCGATACCGGCACGCTGCGCGCCCTGGCCCGCAACCTCAAACGCTGGGGCGTATGCCGGCTGGTGGAATCGGAAGGCGATGATCCGCAGCCGTTCCACCTGCGTGCGCGTCCGGCGATCGTGGAGATCGTCGGCGAGCAGTGGCTGCAGCGGCTGGACCAGCACAATCGCGACGACGACGGCGTGGAGACGGAGGACGACGATGCAGCAGCTTGAACGCATCCACCTGGTCCAGTTCTTCCTGTTCGAAGCGCAGAGCCTGCAGCTGGATGCCACCAGCGCGATCATCGCGCCCAACGGCGCCGGCAAGAGCGCGCTGCTGGATGCGTTGCAGATCGTGCTGCTCGGCGGCGACCGCAGCCGTATCCGCTTCAATGCCCAGGCTGGGGGCAGCCACCGCGCGCGCACCATCCGCGACTATTGCCTGGGCGTGTTCCGCACCGGCGAGGAAGGCCGCAAGCGACGCACCGCCACGACCTACATCTCGCTGGTGTTCCGTGACACCGCAAGCGGTGAGCCGCTGACCGCCGGCATCGCGCTGGGTGCTTCGGTCGATGAGCCCGAGCACCGGGTGCATGGCCTGTACCTGCTGCCAGGTGTGGCGCTGGAGCTGGACGAGCATCTGGAACGGATCAATGGCAAGGAGCTGCCGCTGGCGTGGAACACCTTCCGCGAGCACGTCACCCGTCGTTGCAAGGATGCCGGTGAAACCCCGCAGCTGCATCCCAATGCCGAACGTTTCCTGCGCGACCTGCTGCTGCGGTTGCGGGCCGGCCCGTCGGTCACTCCGGATCTGAACGCCTACCGCAAGGCGTTCCTCAATGCGCTGAACCTGCAGCGCGTGGAGGACGTGGACCTGTTCGTGCGCACGCTGGTGGCCGAGGACCGGCCCACCGACATCGCCCGTTTCCGCGCGCTGCTGGAGAGCTTCCGCCTGATCAAGGAGAAGATCGAGCAGGTCAAGCAGCGCATCGACGCGGCCGAAGGCGTGGAGCGGCAGTACGAGAAGATCGCCGGCCAGGCCACGCGCGCCGCGTCGGCGCGGGCGCTGGCGGCCGAATACGCGCGCGACCTGTACAGCGAGCAGCTGGACCAGGCCGAAGGCGCGCTGGCCGAGGCGGAGAACACGCTGGTCGATACCCGCCGTCAGCTGGCCGATACCCGGGTCGAACGCGACACCCTGCGCGAGGAGCAGGCCCGTGCCAACGCGCGTCTGCAGGGCAGCGAGGGCTACGGTGAGCAGGCGCAGCTGGACGAACTGTCCGGCCGCGACCGCGACCGTCTGGCGCAGCTGAAGAAAGACCTGGCACGTGAGCTGGCATTCGCCGGTGAGCAGTTCCGCCAGCTTGACGCGCTCGCGCTGGAGGGGGTCGACAGCGACGCATTCGCCCGTGTGCGCGGTCAGTGGGAGCAGTGGCACACCGAGTTGCTGGCGCTGTCGGCCCAGGCTGCGTTGCCGTGGACGCCGGAACAACTGTATGCACAGGCGCGGCAGGCGCTGCGCGCGGCCGCGCCGCTGCGCGAGCAGGTCGATCGCCACGCCCGCCAGTTGCACGGTGCCCACGACAAGGCCCGCGAGGCGCTGGAAACCGCGCGGCAGAACCAGAAGCGGCTGGCGGCCGGCCAGGCCGAGCTCAATCCCGACACCGTGCGGCTGATGAGCTATCTGCGCGACGCCGGCATCGATGCGCGCCCGGTGTGCGATCTGGTGCGGGTCAGCGACGGCGCCTGGCAGTACGCCATCGAGGGTTACCTGCGCAGCAATGTCGAGGCGCTGCTGATTCCCGACCAGGACGAGGAGCGCGCGGTCAAGCTGTATCGCGGGCTGTCCGGCGGGCGTGCGGTCTATGGCGTGAAGCTGGCGCTGTCCAGCCAGGCACGCAATTCGCGGGGGGCCGAAACGCCGTCCGCCGGCAGCGTCGCGGCGCTGCTGGAAGGCGTCAACGCCGATGCACTGGCGTTCCTGCGCCGGCAGCTGGGCGAACTGCGCTGCGTGGAGACCGAAGCCGAGCTGGTGCGCAGCCGCCAGGGCCTGACCCGTGACGGCCTGCTCTCGCGCGGTGGCAGCATCGAACGTCTGCGCTTGCCGGCGGCCACCGATCTGCGCATCGGCGCGTCGGACAACCGCGCGCGGTTGCGGGTGCTGCACGAGGAAATCGAGCGGGCCGAGCAGGAATTGCGGCAGATCGAGCCGCGGCTGCGTCGTGCCGATGACTGCCAGCGCGGGCTGGCGCGCTTGGCCGATGCCGACGCGGTGGCGCAGGCCCTGCACGAGCGCGTGCTGGAGCACCGTCAGGTCGCCGAGCGCTACCGCAGTGCGCAGGAAACCCGGCGCGCCGCGCTCGACCCGGATCTGCTGCATCTGTCCGAGCAGTTGCGGGAGCTGACCGCGCAACTGGGCCAATGTGAACAGCGCGCCGATGCGCTGGTCGGCAAGGAAGCGGTGGCGGCGTCGCAGCTGGAGCGCACCCGCGGCTTGCTGGAGGGCCTGCGCCAGCAGGAGGCGCTGGTGGTGCGTCGCGCGGTGGACGCCTTCGCCGATCCGGACGTCGACCCGAATCGGGTCGAGCGGCAACGCGAGGAGCTGGACGAGAAGTATCCGTCGCTGGAAGAGCGGGCCCGCCGGTGCGAGGAGCGCGCCAGGGACAGCGATGCGCAACTGGCGCGGCTGCTGCCCGAAGCCTGGAGCGGACTGGCGCAGTACGCACGCGATCACGCGCTGGAGCTGGAGTTCGATGCCAGTGCCTGGCGGCCTGCGCGCGGCCTGCTGCAGCGTGAGCTCACCCAGCTGCGCGACACCGAACTGGTGCAGTACGAAGCCGAGGCGCAGCAGGCCTACGCCACGGCGGTGGACACCTTCCGCACCGGCGTGGCCTCCACGCTGTATGACAACTTCACCCGGCTCAAGACCCAGATCGCCACCCTCAACCGCACCCTGCGCAGCAGTCCGGCGTTCTCCAACAACGAGCGCTACCAGTTCCACTACGAAGTGGTGCCGGAGTTCCGCGAGTTGCATCGCTTCATCCAGCGGGCGGCCGATATCGGTGGCGAGGACACCCTGTTTGAAAGTGCCGGGCAGGTGCCCGAGGCGTTCCGCGCGCTGGTCGAGGACAAGGCCGCGGCACATGTGGCCAATTCGCCGCTGGACGACTACCGCCGCTTCTTCCGCTTCGAGGTGCAGATCCGCCAGGAGGACCGCGTGATCGGCAGCCTGAGCGAGCGCATGCGCTCGGGTTCCGGGGGTGAGCATCGGGCGCCGCTGTACGTGATCGCCGGCGCCGCCCTGGCGGCGGCCTACGGCAAGAGCGAGGCCCAGCCCGGCGGGCTGGGATTGATCCTGCTGGACGAGTTCGGCGACAAGATCGACGCCCAGAACGCGCGCGCGATCACCGGCTACCTGCGCTCGCTGGGCCTGCAGCTGGTGCTGGCCGCGCCGGATACCGCGCAGGGCACATTGTCCGGTGTGCTCGACAGCTACATCGAGCTGTTCCGCGACGGCGAGCTGCTGCAGGCCGAACGGATCGAAGTCACCGAAGCGGCGCGCACGCTGCTGTTGTCCGACCAGTTCGACCTGCATCCGGAACTGCTCGCCGCAGAGACCGAGCGCATCGCGCGCGAGCAGGCGACTGTGTGAGCCAGATGCCGGGCGGCGGACAGGACACGCCGGCCCGGCGCGTCCTGGAACGTCTGCTGCGGCGCGCCGAGGCGGCCGCGCTGGCCGGTGACCCTCAGCCGGCCAGCTTGTCGATGACCGGTAAGCGCGATGCTGCCGAGTACCGCGCGTTGCGCGGGATGGCCGATTTCGACGCGTTCCACGGCCGTATTGCGTTGGCCGAGCGGTGCGGCGCGATCACGGTCGAACGTGATCGCCACCGTGACGACGGTGAGCGCCTGTTGCGGCTGGGCGTGCGCGATGCCGCTGCGCTTGCGCATGACCTCGGGGTTGAGCTGCTGCACGAACGGGTGGTGCGCGCCGAGGGGTTGCTGGCCCGCTGGCAGGCCTCGGCGCCGGTGGTCGCCCGGGTCCTGGCGGCGTGGCGCGGCGGCGGCAAGGTGCGTGGGAAGGGTCCGGATGCGGCCGGTGATCTGGCTGCGGCCGCGCAGGCGGTGGACACCCTGCTGGCCGCTGCGCGCAGCGACCAGATCCTGCGCAAGGCCAGCACCCGCCTGTTTGGCGACAGCAAGCGGCTGGAGGCGCTGACGCCGTGGCTGGACCTGCTGGTCACCGGTGAGCTGTTTCCCAGCGGTCTGGAGAACGGGGAGATCTGGGCGGCGTTGGGTTTGCGCAAGGAGCCGCAGCCGTTGCTGCTGGCCGGGCCGGGGGTGATCGCGCTGGATGATGGCAGTGGCCATGTACTGCCGCAGCGCTGGTTGGGATTTCCGGTGGATGCCATAGGCGGTATCACCACCGGCGCACGTGCGCTGCTGAGCATCGAGAACCTGGCCAGCTTCCACGAAGCGGCCAGCTCACGCGGCCAGGCGCCGGTGCTGCTGCTGTACACCGGCGGGATGCCGTCGCCGGCCTGGCGGCAGGCCTATGTCCGCCTGCTGGCCGGATTGCCGGACGACGCGGCGGTGTATCACTGGGGTGATATCGACCGGGGCGGCTTCCGCATTGCAGCCAGACTGGCCGAGGCGGCTTCGGACGGCGGACGCCGGCTGCGGCCCTGGCTGATGGCGCCGGACACGTTGCCGGCGGAGTACAGGGCCGCTGGCCAATGCCCCGCGCCGGCGGTGCTGGCCACGATGTGCGAGTGGGCGCGCCGTGCGGGCTGGCCCGAGGTGGCGGCCGGGCTGCAGCGCACGCCACTGCTGCTGGAGCAGGAGCGCCTGCCCCCGTTCCTGCCGTGGGCCGACGGCGCGGGAATGAACCCGGAATAAATGGAACGCCGAAGCGAGTACCCTTATGGCCTGCTGGGGGGCACTGGATATCAGCGGCCCCTGCGCCCGTTGTGTGGAGAGTATCGATGCCGTCGCCAATAGTATCCGCGTCCCCACTGCCAACCCCGGCCGATGGTCTGGGGGCTGCTGTGACGGGTGGGGGCAGCTGATGGTGCCGGCCGAGCAGGACCCGGCCGCCCGGGCGTTTGCCGCCAAGGTGGTGGAGAGCTACAGCGCCGAGCTGCAGCGCTTCCTGCGCCGGCGGGTCTATGACGCACAGGACCTGGGTGATCTGGTGCAGGAGGTCTATCTGCGGCTGCTGCGGGTGCAGAACATCGAAACCGTGCGCAACCCGCTGGCGTACATCTACGGCATCGCCGGGCATGTGGCCAGCGAGTTCAACATGCGCCAGCGACAAGGGCGGATGGTATTCGACTCGACCGTGGTCGAATCGCTGACCGAGAACCCCGAATCGCCGCAGTTCGTGGAAGGGGGCGGCTTTTTCGAGCGCCAGGTGGGTGATGCGCTGGCCCAGTTGCCGGCCAACCGGCTGGCGGTACTGCTGCTGGAGCGCCGCGAAGGGCTGGGCCATGCGGAAATCGCCGCGCGGCTGGGGCTGAGCGTGCACACCGTGAAGAAATACAGTGTGGAAGCGCTGGCGCATGTACGCGCCAGTCTGGAACGTTGAACAGGATGTGGTCCGTGCCCCGTGCCGGCATCGAGTGACATTATGAATATCTACCGCACATCGCCAGAGCAGACCCGGGAGCGCGCCGCACGCGAGGCGGCCGAGTGGCTGCAGGTCATGCGCGGCGGCCCCACGGCTGCCGAGCGTGCGGACTTCTCCCGCTGGGTGGCGGCCTCGCCGCTGCACCTGGAAGAGCTGCTGATGGCCGAGCTGGTCGAGCGCGAGCTGGCGGCCAATGGCGCACTGCAAGCGTTCGATCTGGACCAGGTCGTTGCCCTGGCGCAGGCCATGGACAACGTGGTGCCGCTGCGCGCCGAACAGCCGGCACTGGCCACCACGCCGGTGTCGTCGCCCCTGGCGCCCTCGCGCCACCCTCGCCGCCGACGCTGGGGGATGGCCCTGGCCGCCAGTGTGGTGCTGTGTGCGGCTGCGGGCATCGGGTGGCGACTGGCCGTCCCGGCCGCGTCGGCCCAGGAATATGCCAGCGCCATCGGCGAGCAGCGCACCCTGGTACTGGCTGACGGTTCCACGGTGCTGCTGGCACCGGCCTCGCACATCGCGGTGCAGTTCTCCGACGGCGTACGCGATATCGAGCTGCGCGAAGGCGAGGCCACCTTCGACGTCGCGCACGACACCGCGCGCCCGTTCCGGGTGCATGCCGGCAACAACACGGTGCAGGCCGTGGGCACCCGATTCACGGTCAACCGCCTGCCCTCCGGAACGCGGGTGGCGGTCACCGAGGGCAAGGTCAAAGTGACCGCCAGCAAGACCGGCTGGCTGCAGTCGCTGTTGGACGAGCCGCCGGCCACGATCATCGACAAGGACAGTGTCGCGCTGGAGTCGCTGGGTCGCCCGGCGGCGTTGGCCGCCGGTGAGCAGGCCCGTATTCCCCAGGGGCAGCAGGCGTTGCTGCGGATGCCGCTGGAAGTGCCCAGCGCAGCACCGGGCAGCCTGCGCCGGTTGAATTTCCGCAACGACACGCTGGCCGATATCGTCGCCGAGTTCAACCGCTACAACCCGCGTCAGATCGTGGTCGAGGACGAGCAGGCACGCCAGCAACGCTACAGCGGTGTGTTCAACGCCGATGATGCCGAATCGTTCCTGCAATTCCTGGAGTGCTGCTCGGCGCTGCGGGTCAGTCGCGAGCCCAATCGCAGCGTGGTGACGCCGCTCGCCGAGGGCACAAGCCGTCAGTAAGCCGCGGTACAGCAGGGATCCGGATTTTTTCGAAAATATTTTTGTCGGCGAGTACCCTTTTCGCCCCTTTGGACACACGGATGTAACAAGAGGCTGGTTTCGCATGGCGCGGAGCCGGTGGCTCGACATCCAGTCGATGGTTCACTCGGGGCGATCTATCTATGTGTTCTCGCAATAGCTTTCGTAAAAGTGTTCTGGTCCAGGCGGTCGCGGTCGCATTGCTGGCCGGTACCGGTACCGCTGCATTCGCACAGGAACAGGTAGCCGCGCCGGTGGCCGTTGAAGCTGCCTCGCGCGAGCTCGATATCCCGGCGCAGCCGCTGTCCTCGGCGCTGGAAGCCTTTGCCCAGCAGACCGGTCTGCAGATCGTCTACGGTACCGGCGCCACCGCCAGCAACGAACGTTCCGCGGCGGTGGTCGGGCGCTATACACCGGCCCAGGCACTGGAACAGCTGCTTGCGCCCACCGGGCTGGACCACCGCTTCATCAACGACAATACCGTCACCGTGCGCCCACGCAGGGCGGCAGGCGAGGAGGTTGCCACCGCCGATCGCGCGGGTGCCGAAACGCTGGAAACCATCAACGTCACCGGCACCTATCTGAAGAACATCGATCCGGCCTCGCCGTTGATCGTGATCGACTCGCAGCTGATCGAAAGCCGCGGCTACGCCTCCATCGAGGATGTGTTGCGCAATCTGCCGCAGAACTTCTCCAACCGCACCGGCAGTTCGCGCGCGCTGGGCGAGCTCGAATACGGCAGCACGTATGGCGATGGCCAGTCCCTGCTGGGCTCCTCCGGTGCCAATCTGCGTGGCCTGGGCAGCCGCTCCACGCTGATCCTGGTCGACGGCCGGCGCCGTGCCGCCTCGGCACAGGGGCAGGGGGCCTATACCGACATCTCCTCCATCCCGGTCTCGCAGATCGAGCGCATCGAAGTGCTCAGTGACGGCGCCAGCGCCATCTACGGCTCCGATGCGGTGGCCGGGGTGATCAACATCGTGCTCAAGCAGTCCTACGACGGCACCACCGCGCAGCTGCGCCACGAGAACTCCAGCAACGGTGCCGATGTATCGCGTCTGGACCTTGCCCATACCTTCGGTTTCAAGAGCGGCCACCTCACCGCGGCCATCGGCCGTGAGCGCACTTCGCCGGCCGACGTCAATCAGCTGATCCACGTTGGTCCGGGAGGGCGCGGTGACCTGACCGATCTCGGTGGCGTCAACGGGCGTACGCGCAACAAGGGCCAGCCTGGGGTGGTGTACGAGTCGGAAGACTATGGCATCGGCTACCACTTCATGGGCGAGGTGATCGGGGTGATTCCCGGTGGCCAGAACGGGACCGCGCTGGATCCGGACAGCCTGCTGCCCTACGACCCGGCCACGGCACCGACCATCTACGAGCGGGGTCGCATCGGCGCCAAGGTCGACAACACCCATGCCCGCTTCAGCGGCGAGCACAGAATCAACGAAGACCTGCGCCTGAGCTATGGGATGAGCTATGTGCGCCAGTTGAACAAGGAAGTCTGGTCGCCGACGCTGTTCGATTTCAACCTGTTCGAGGGCGGCTACAACGTTTACGTGCCCGAAGCCAATCCATACAACAGTTTTGGCCGCGATGTGCTGGTCGGGTATTCGTTCGCGCGCGAGTTCTCGGACATGCGTCTGAGCGAGGACCAGAAGCAGACCAATATCGATGCCCACGTCGGCATCGACGGCAAGTTGCCGTTCGCCAAGGGCTGGGACTATGAGCTGACGTTCAGCGCCGGCCGCGAGAAGGGCCGTACCGATGCGCTCGCCGACCTGACCGGCTCGATGGGCATGGACGGCTACGAACGCACCCAGGCAGTCCTGCAGGGCCTGAACGTGTTTGGCGACGGGCGGGATGAGGCGGTTGTCGCGCAGAACCGCAAGCTGCTGGAAACCCTGGTCGAGCGCTATGCCTACAACTTCCAGTCGCGCTCCAACGTGGTCGATGCGCTGACCCGCGGCGAGCTGTTCTCGTTGCCGGCCGGCAAGATCGAGGCGGCGTTCGGTGCACAGTACCGCGAGCAGAATTTTGCCCACGAGAGCAACCTGGGCGAGCGCCTGCTGGTGGAAAGCGACGGTACCTCGAAGGCGCTGTTCACCGAGATCGGCATTCCGCTGCTGAAGGACCAGCCGTTTGCCAAGCTGCTCAGCCTGACCGTGGCCGCGCGCCACGAACGCTTCCAGCAGAACGGAAAGAACGCGCTGCGTGACAGCTCCTATGGTCTTGGCCAGCTCGGCGGCTTCGATATCGAGGCGATGACCGGCACCGTCAACAACGGTGGAGACGACCTGACCGGCACCGGCACCCACGTGTCGCGCGGTTTCAGCCGCACCAGCCCGCTGGCACGCCTGTCCTGGAAGCCGCTGGAGCAACTGCGGGTGCGTGCGACCTGGGGCGAATCGTTCCTGGTGCCGCAGGCGCAGCAGCAGTTCGGCCAGTTGACCCTGGCCGATTACACCGGCCGCCTGATGTTCGGCGGCGTGCCGCTGCCCGAGGGCGTCAGCCAGGTGGTGGCGCTGACCGGTCCCAATGTCAATCTCAAACCGCAGGTGGCAACCACCAGCACCTACGGTTTCGACTGGACGCCGGACTTTGCCAGTGGTCTGCAGCTGTCGGCGACCTACAACCAGACCAAGTTCGACAACTACATCGGCGATCCGCTGTCGGGCCTGACCCTGAGCCAGGTGTTCAGCAACCTGGAAAACATGCCCGAGGGCATGTTCACGACGGGGGAGAACGGGGTGCTGCTGTGGGACAACCGCGCGGTCAACTTCCTGGGCCGCCGTTCGCGCAGCATCGACACCGCCGCCAGCTACTACTTCGGCAACGACTGGGGTGACTGGCGCGTGGAGTTCAACGCGGTGCGTACGCTGGAGCTCAGTGCGCGTTCGTTGCCGTCATTGCCGACACTGACCTATTCGGACAGCGAGCTGGGTCCGAGCAAGTGGGCCGGCGACCTGTTCGTCGGCTGGGAAGACAACTCCTGGTTCGCCTCGCTGGGCGCGCACTATTCGGCCGCGCACCGCGTGCTGTATCCGTTGTCGGCCACCGCCAACGACTACAACGATTTCACCCCGAACGAGAATCCGCGCACGCGCTCGGCCTCCTACACCACCTTCGATGCGCAGGTCGGCTACCGCAAGCTGCAGCGCGAGGGCTGGCTGGGCGGGGTGACGGCGCGGCTGGGCGTGCAGAACATGTTCGATCGCGCCTATCCGTTCGTCGACAACATCAACGGCTTTGTCTCCAACCGGGTGAACATCCGCGGTCGGGTGTTGTACCTGGATATCAAGAAAGAGTTCTGAGTCCCCCGGGCCCGCGCCCTGGCGGTGCGGGCCCTGTTTGCCTTCCCGCGGCCATTGTCACCGGTCATCCGGCGTGCCGTATCTGATTTCAAGGATTACTGATGAACCTGTTCTCTACTTCATTGCGTGCCGGCGTTCTTGCTGGCGCGGTTCTGCTGGCCCTGGGGCTGGCCGGTTGCAGCCAGGGCGAAGCGCCCGCACCGGTCCCGGCGGCCGCCGATGCCAAGCAGGCCTACAGCATCCGCGGCACGCTGGACGGATTGAAGGACGGTGAGGAAATAGCATTGCTGGTACCTTCGCAGGTGAGCGACCCGCTGGATATCACGCCGGTGGCCAAGACCACCGCGCAGGGCGGCAGCTTCGTCCTCAGCGGCACGGTCGAGCAGCCGGTACCGGCGCTGCTGCAGCTGGGCAAGCAGGGCACCGCCAAACTGGTCCTGGAAGCCGGTGAGCTGCGTATCGAAGCCGGTGAACTCGGCCCGGTGGCCAAAGGCGGGACCTATACCGAGCGCGTCTACGGCTATCTGCAGCATCCGGACTATGTGGCCGCCTACAAGGCCAACCGCGAGGCCAACCGCACCGCCTTCGCCAATGTCGATGAGACTGACGAAGAGGCGATGAAGCGGGCGCGTGCATCCACGGTGCCCGCCTTCACCCACCTGCATCAGGTGAAGAACGACTACGACCGCGCGCTGCTGGAGAGTGATGCGCCGGACATGCTCAAGCTGCTGGTGCTGTCGGAGAACTACGACTGGAAGCGCTACGACCAGGCGCGTCGCGAGCAGATGCTGGCCCAGTACGCCAAGACCCTGGGCCCGCACCCGGTGATTGCGCAGATGCGGCACGCGGCCGAGGAACACCGGAAGTCCATGCAGCTGGCCGAGAAGTTCGGCCCCGGCAAGCCCTACGCCGACATCACCGCGGTGGATGTCGATGGCAAACAGGTCAAGCTGTCCGAAGTGCTGGCCAGGAACAAACTGGTGCTGCTGGATTTCTGGGCGTCGTGGTGCGGTCCGTGCCGTGGCGAGTTCCCGCATCTGCTCAAGGTTTACCGCGAGTTCCATCCCCACGGCTTCGAGATCTACGCCGTGTCGCTGGATGAAGAGAAGCAGGACTGGGTCAAGGCCATGCACGAGGAGGGCGGCACCACCGATCTGCCGTGGATCAACCTGCAGGCGCCCGGCTTTGAAGCCTCTGCCGCACAGACTTATGGCGTCACCCAGTTGCCGCAGAACTACCTTATCGCTTCCGACGGCACGATCGTCGGCGTCGGTATGCGCGAGTGGGATGTGGAGCGCGCAGTGCGTGCGCAGATCAAGAAGACTGAAAATGCGCAGGGGCTCTGAGTTGCTGTTGCGCATACTGCTGGGCCTGCTGTTGGCAGGCCTGCTGCCCGCCGTTGCCAGTGCCCAGGTGCAGGCTTCGCTGGTCGCGGTGGAACAATCGATCCAGCCCGGTCAGCCGCTGACCGTGGCGCTGCGCATGGAACACCGTGAGCACTGGCACAGCTTCTGGAAGAACGCCGGTACCGGACTGCCCACGCGCGTGCAGTGGGAGCTGCCGGAGGGCTGGCACACCGGGGCGATCCAGTGGCCGACGCCGGTGCTGGTGCGCGACCGCGAGGGCAACATCACCGGGCACGGCTACGAGGGACTGCTGCATCTTCCGATACAGCTGACCGCGCCCGCGGGACTGCGGCCGGGCAGCGAGGTCGAGCTGAAGGCGACGGCCCGCTGGCTGATGTGCGAGACGGTGTGCATTCCGGGCAAGGCGCAGGTGTCGCTGCGGCTGCCGGTCAGCGCCGATGCGGCACAGGCCGATACGCAGGTGCAGGCGGCGCTGGCGGCGCAGCCGATGCCGGCAAGCAGTGACGGCTGGCAGCTGGCGGCCACCCGCGCGCCCGACAATCTGGCATTGCGGGTGCGTGCGCCGGCCGATATCGCCGAGCTGCATTTTTTCCCGGCCGACAGCTTCGTCTCCTACAAGATCCCGCAGACGATCGGCAACCGCGGCGCGCGCGCGCTGCTGAAACTGCCGCTGGATCCGGCCGAGCAGATGGCCGATGACGCGCGTCTGCGCGGGGTGCTGGCGTATACCGATACGCAGGGCGTCTACCGCGGGGTCCAGGTCGATGTGCCGTTTTCCAGTGAGGCCGAGGCGGCGGCACTGATCAGCCTGGACGATCTGGGCAACAGTGGCGAACCGGCCAGGGCCGATAGCGGGCCGGTGGCCCTGTCGATGACGGTGCTGCTGTTCGCGCTGCTCGGCGGCCTGATCCTGAACCTGATGCCGTGCGTGTTCCCGGTCCTGGGCCTGAAGGTGGTGGGTTTCATCGAGCAGGCCGGCAATGACCGTCGCAAGGTCACGCTGCACGCGCTGATGTTCACCGCCGGCGTGCTGCTCTCGTTCTGGGCGCTGGCCGGCGTGCTGGCCATGCTGCGCGAGGGCGGCCAGCAACTGGGCTGGGGCTTCCAGCTGCAGTCGGCACCGTTCGTGTTCGGCCTGACCCTGGTGATGCTGGCGTTCGCGTTGAACCTGAGCGGCGTGTTTGAAGTGGGAGTGCGCGCCACCAGCATCGGCTCGAACCTGCAGACGCGCAGCGGCATCGGCGGCAGCTTCTTCTCCGGCATGCTGGCCACGCTGGTGGCCACGCCGTGCAGCGCGCCCTTCCTGGCGCCGGCACTGGGCGCGGCACTGGCGTTGCCGACCGCGCAGGCGTTCGTGGTGTTCACCGTGATCGCGCTGGGTCTGTCGCTGCCGTATCTGCTGCTGTCGGTGTTCCCGAAGCTGGTGGATCTGCTGCCCCGTCCGGGCGTCTGGATGGTGACGTTCAAGCAGCTGATGGCGTTCCCGCTGTATGCCACCGTCGGCTACCTGGTGTGGGTGCTGGCCGGACAGTTGCAGGAAGCGGCGCTGTTCAACGTGATCGGCGCGCTCACCCTGGCCGCGTTCGCACTGTGGCTGTACGGGCGGGCCACCCGTCCGGGCGTGCAGGGAACGCGTGCCGGTATCGGCATGGGCGCCGCCGTGCTGGCGCTGGTGCTGGCAGTGGTGCTGGGCTGGCCGCGGGCACAGGCACCGGACCAGGTGCAGTGGGAAGCCTGGAGCAGCCAGCGCGTGCAGGAACTGCAGCGCGAAGGCCGCGGTGTCTATATCGACTTCACCGCACGCTGGTGCGCCACCTGCCAGGTCAACAAGAAGGTCGTGTTCAGTTCGGAACGGGTCCGCAGCTATTTCCGCGACCACAACATCGCCACGCTGAAGGCGGACTGGACCAATGCCGATCCGCTGATCACCGCGGAACTGGAGAAATGGGGCCGCAGCGCGGTGCCGTTCAACCTGGTCTACCGCGCCGACGGCAGTGCGCCGCAGGAGATGCCCGAAGTGCTGACGCCGGACATCGTGCTGGCCGCGTTTGAAACCCCCTCCCCCCGCAGGCAGGACTGAACGGTCATGTCTGGAATATCCACGCGCCTGGTGCGCACCTCGAAGAGAAAGCAACGAATGATTTCGCCACGCCTGCTGTGCGTCGGCCTTGCGTTCGGTCTGATGGCAGCTCCGGCTGCCTGGGCCGCACCGGTCAAGGTTGACGGTTTCACCCATATCAAGTCGATGGACGGCATCGACGAATACCGCCTGGACAGCAACGGCCTGAGCGTGCTGGTACTGCCCAGCCATGCCGCGCCGGTGGTCACCTTCCAGATCACCTACCGGGTGGGGTCGCGCAACGAGGTCACCGGCTCCACCGGTGGCACCCACCTGCTCGAGCACCTGATGTTCATGGGCAGCACCCACTACGACGCCAGCAAGGGCAACAGCGTGGACACCTACCTGGACCGCGTGGGTGCCGGCTTCAACGCCACCACCTCGATGGACCGCACCAACTACTACGCCACCCTGCCGCCCTCGGCGCTGGACGGCTATATCGCCATTGAAGCCGACCGCATGCGCGGCCTGCTGCTGCGCGAGAAGGACCGCCAGAGCGAAATGACGGTGGTGCGCAACGAGTACGAGCGCAACGAGAACAATCCCAACGGCGCGTTGATGAAGCTGATATGGAGCACCGCGTTCCAGGCCCAGCCGTACCATCATCCGGTGATCGGCTGGCGCAGCGATATCGAGAACGTCTCCATCGACAAGCTGCGCGAGTTCTACGACACCTATTACTGGCCCAACAACGCCACCGTGACCGTGGTGGGCGATGTCGAGCCGGCCAAGCTGCTGGCCACCATCGGCAAGGAGTTCGGCAAGGTGCCGCGCTCGCCGCATGCCATTCCTGAGGTCTACACCACCGAGCCGGCCCAGCAGGGCGAGCGCCGCGTGATCCTGCGACGTGCCGGCGAGGCGGGCACGGTGATGATGGCGTTCAAGGCTCCGGCCGGGCTGGATGCGGACATCCCGGCGCTGACCGTGCTGGAGCTGGTGCTGCAGGGTGGCCGTGGCAGCCGCCTGTCGCGCGCCCTGGTCGATACCTCCAAGGCGGTCGGTGTTTCCGGCGGCATGTACCAGCAGCGTGATCCGAGCCTGTTCATGCTCAGCGCGGTGCTGGCGCCGGGCGTCGAGCACGCCGAGGTGGAGAAGATCATCAACGACGAGATCGGCAAGGTCGCCCGCGAAGGTGCCGCTATCGAGGAGATCAAGCGCGTGCTGGGCCCGTACCGTGCCGATGTGGCGTTCCGCCGTGACGGCACCGACCAGGCCGCCGACTCGCTCAACGAGTACATCGCACTGGGTGACTGGACCAAGTACGCCACCTTCCTGGACGAGCTGGAAAAGGTCACCTCGGATGATCTCAAGCGCGTGGCAGGCAAATATTTCAACGCAGACCAGAGCACGGTCGGCTGGTTCGTGCCGGAGAGCAGCAAGTGAAGAACGCAAAGCGCAATCTGATGTTTCCGCTGGTGCTGGCCGCCAGCTTCTGCCTGAGCCCGCTGCTGGCGCAGGCCGGTGTCGCCGACACGGCCGTGCGTGCCGAAGCCGCGGGGGTGGATCTGATCATCTATCCGATGGACGTCAAGGACGTGGTCACCATCACCGGCGCCATGCCGCTGGGGGATGCCTTCATCGCCTCCAAGTCCGACAACCCGGCGGTGCCGACGCTGACGGCGATGCTGCTGCAGGCCGGCACCCTCAAGCGTGACAAGTTCGCTATTGCCGATGCCCTGGACAGCATCGGCGCCTCGCTGTCGATCAGTCCGGGTCCGGCCCGCATCTCGGTCTACGGCAAAAGCCTCAAGCGCGACATGCCGACCGTGGTCGATGCGTTGGCCGAACAGCTGCGCGAGCCGGCGTTCACCGCCGAGGAGCTGGCCAAGGCCAAGGTGCAGCTGGAGGCGGCACTGCGCCAGGCCAGCGAGAACCCGGGCACGATGGCGCGCGAGACGCTGATGCTGAGCATCTTCCCGCGCGGCAGCTACAACGCCCCGGTGCCGCGCGAGGACATGCTCAAGGCGGTGCCGGCGGTGACGCTGGAGCAGATCAAGGCGTTCCACAGCAAGTACTACGGCCCGGAGCACATGACCCTGGTATTCACCGGTGATGTGGATGCCAAGGCGATCGAGCAGGCGGTGACGCACGGTTTCGGTGGCTGGAGCGGCGGGGTGGATTACCTTCGCACCGCACCGGCGCGGATCAAGCCCAGGACCTTCGAGCACAGCATCGCGATGAAGGACAAGTCCAGCACCAGCGTGTTCTTCGGCCAGAGCACCGGCCTGCGCCAGACCGACGCGGACTATGTGCCGCTGATGGTGGGTGTGGACGTGCTCGGCTCGGGTTTCACCGGCCGGCTGATGGCGGCGGTGCGTGCCAAGGAAGGCCTGACCTATGGCATCGGTGGCAATCTGCTGGGCAGTGACTACATGGACGGTGGCTTCGCCATCAGCACCACCTTCGCCCCGGAACTGCTGGACAAGGGCATCGCCAGCACCCGCCGTGAACTGCTGCACTGGTGGAAGGACGGCATCACCGCCGAGGAACTGGCCGGCCGCAAGCAGGCGATGGTGGGCAGCTACCAGGTGGGCCTGGGCAACACCGATGGCATGGCCTCGGCGATCCTGGGCACCGTCGAACGTGGCGTCGGCCTGGAGTGGCTGGACAACTATCCGTCAATGATCGAATCGGTCACCCGCGAGCAGATCAACACCGCCATCCGCACCTACATCGATCCCAAGCAGATGGTGATGGTCAAGGCCGGCACCTTCGGCAAGTGATGGCCTGATTGGCAGACAACAAAGAAAACGCCGGCATTGCCGGCGTTTTCTTTTTCCATCGTCAACCCGCTCAGGCGCGCACGGTATTGGAGATGATCTCCACCCAGTAGCCGTCCGGGTCCTTGATGAAGGCCAGGCTCTTCATCCGGCCATCGCTCAGGCGCTTCTGGAACGGTACGCCCAGCGCCTCGAAGCGGGCACAGGCCGCCTCCAGCTCCGGCACCGACACGCAGATATGGCCGAAGCCGCGCGGATCGTTGTTGCCGTCATGGTAGACCGGACCGTCCTGCTGCTCGGTGCCGTGGTTGTGGGTCAGTTCCAGCACGCCGGGAATGCCGGCCATCCACAGGCGGCGCTGTGCATCGTCTTCGGGTATGGCGGTGCCGGCCGGCACATAGGCCAGGAAGTACAGGCTGAACGCGGCCTCGGGGAAGTCGCGCTGGTCGATCAGCGAAAACCCCAGCACGCGGGTAT
The DNA here is from genome assembly GCF_056760315.1 of Stenotrophomonas sp. STEN014. Classification (NCBI taxonomy): domain Bacteria; kingdom Pseudomonadati; phylum Pseudomonadota; class Gammaproteobacteria; order Lysobacterales; family Lysobacteraceae; genus Stenotrophomonas; species Stenotrophomonas sp. STEN014. Next base: position 265,482 of record NZ_JBRREN010000003.1, read on the forward strand.
AGAAGTCCAGCGAAGCGGTGATGTCCTTGACCCGCAGCATGGTGTGGTTGAATACGAAACCGCGGGTTTCAGCCGGCGTGGCGGCAGCGACGCCGGGCTGCTCGCGCAGGGAGGAAAGGCTCATGGAAGCTCCTTGAGGGGGAATGCACAGGGCGCAGGCCTGTATTTTACGTGCGCTTCCCGGTCGCCGGATGACGGCGGCCGTAACCGCCGTCGTCCGGAATGGCATCAGGGATGCTGCGAGAACGCACGGACGCTGCCGTCCATCTGCAGCAGGCCGACGGTGAACGGCTGGCGGTAGCCGTCCGGGGATTCCATGCCCGGCGAGCCGATCGGCATGCCGGGCAGTACCAGGCCGCGCGCCTGCGGACGTTCGGCCAGCAGCTTGCGGATCGCATCGGCGGGCACGTGGCCTTCCACCACGTAACCATCGATCTCGGAGGTATGGCAGGAGTACATGCCTTCGCCGATGCCGAGGCGCTGTTTCACCGCGAGCATGTCGCCGCTGTCGTGGATTTCCACCGGAAAGCCGGCCGCCTGCATGTGTTCGGCCCAGCCGCCACAGCAGCCGCAGTTCGGATCCTTGTGGACTTTCACCAGTGGCAGGCGGTTCTCTGCCGGCGCCGCTGTGGCTGTCCCGGCAGGGGGAGAGGAGGTGCCGGAAGCCGCCGGCGGGGCGGCGTTGCAGGCACTGACCAGCAGCAAGCTGCCGATCAGTACGGCCAGGGGAAACGCTGTTGAACGGATGATCATGGAATCTGCTTCCTGGAGGGCATCACGCGCTGTGCGGAGGTGATGCGGGAGACGGTAGGGAACATGCCGAGGTAGCTGCCGGCAGTGGCGCGGGACGGGCAGCGGAGGCATGCCCGTCCCTGATCCTCAGAACCAGAAGCGCACGCCGGCGACCCAGCGCGATTCGCTGACGTATTCGCCGGCATCGCGATGCAGGTCGGCGGTGTTGCCGAAGACGCGTTCGTGGACGAACCCCACATACGGGGCGAAGCGGCGGCTGAACTCGTAACGCAGGCGCAGGCCCGCCTCCACGCTGCTCAGGCCCTTGCCGACAGCCCGGCGCGGATCGTCATCGGCGACCAGGCTGGCCTCGAGCACCGGTTGCAGGATCAGCCGGTTGGTCAGCAGCACGTCGTACTCGGCTTCAACCACCAGCTCGGCTTTGCGGCTGCCGCCCAGATAGGCCATCGCCGACATTTCGAACTTGTACGGCGCCATGCCCTGGAAGCCGAAACCGGCGCGGGTCAGGTCCGCTGCGTGCCGGTGGTTGTCATGGCGAACGCCGGCCACCGCATCCCACCACGGCGAGACCGCCCGGCCGTACAGCGCATCGACCGACCAGTCGCCCAGCGCGTTGTCACTGCGTTGACCTTCGCTGCGCAGCCACAGCCGGTTGATGTCACCTCCAAACCAGGCATCGATGCCCCACGCCTGGCCCCCGCCATGGGCGTTGTCCCAGGCTTCCAGCTGGTCGAATACCACCAGGCTGTTGAAGGCCGGGGCGTGTTCCATCGCGTGCGGCTTCATTACCGGAAACGCCGCGGTGAAATCGTCCGGCGTCAGCGCCGGGACCGGTTCACGCGGGGTATCGCTGGCGGCTTTCGGCGGCATCGCGTGCCCGGCGTGCGGATCGGCGCCGGGCGCGCTGTGATCCATCGCCGGCATGTCGTGGCCGGCATGTGGGTCGTCCTTTACCGCAGGCGGCATCGTGTACCCGGCGTGCGGATCGGCGCCGGGCGCGCTGTGATCCATCGCCGACATGTCGTGGCTGGCATGCGGGTCGTCCTTTGCCGCAGGCGGCATCGCGTGCCCGGCATGCGGATCGGCGCCGGGCGCGCTGTGATCCATCGCCGACATGTCGTGGCCGGCATGTGGATCGTCCTTTGCCACCGGCGGCATCGCATGCCCGGCGTGCGCATCGTGCGCGCTGGCCTTGGCCTGCGGTTTGCCCTGCCCGGCATGCGGATCCTGGGCGAACGCGCCACCGCTGGTGGCCAGGGCGAGGAACAGCAGGGAGTGGGGAAGTGTCTTCATGCCTCGATCCTCACTTCGCGCATCATGCCCGCTTCCATGTGGTATAGCAGGTGGCAGTGGAAGGCCCAGCGGCCCAGTGCGTCGGCGCGGACGCGGTAGCTGCGGCGGGTGCCCGGCGGCATGTCGATGGTGTGCTTGCGCAGCTGGAACTGGCCCTCGGCGTTTTCCAGGTCGCTCCATACGCCGTGCAGGTGGATCGGGTGCGTCATCATCGTGTCGTTGACCAGCACGATGCGCATGCGCTCGCCGTATTTCAGGCGGATCGGCTCGGCGCCGCCGAACGGGATGCCGTCGAAGTTCCAGGCGAACTTCTCCATGTGTCCGGTCAGGTGCAGCTCGATCTCGCGGCCCGGTTCGCGCCCATCGGGATCGGCGAACAGCGAATGCATCGCGCCGTAGGTCAGCACGCTGCGGCCGTTCTCGCGCAGGCCGATGCCCGGATCGTCCAGCTTCGGTTCGGTGGCCGAGGTCTGCATGTCCACCAGCGGATTGCCGGCCTCGCTGGGCTTGTGCTTCGGCGCCTTGTCATCCGCACCGTGATCGCCGTGGCCCATCGCCGCACCGCAGCCGCCTTCCATGCCCTTCATGCCCATGTTGGCGCCGCAGCCACCCTCCATGCCGGCGTGTCCGCCGTGATCGCCCATGTCATGGCCCATGTCGCTCATGGTCAGCAGCGGCCGTGGGTCAATCGCGGGGATCGGTGCCTGCAGACCCGGCCGCGCGGCCAGCGTGCCGCAGGCATAGCCGGTGCGGCCCATGTCCTGGGCGAAAACGGTGAAGGCATCCTGCCCGCTGGGCTCGACGATCACATCGAACGTCTCGGCCACCGCGATGCGGAACTCGTCCACGCTCACCGGATGGATGTACTGGCCATCGGCGGCGACCACGGTCATCTTCAGCCCGGGAATGCGCACGTCGAAATAGGTCATCGCCGAGCCGTTGATGAAGCGCAACAGCACCTTCTCGCCGTTGCGGAACAACCCGGTCCAGTTGCCGGCCGGCGCGGTGCCGTTCATCAGGTAGGTGTAGGTGTGGGCGTTGATGTCGGAGATGTCCGAGGGTGTCATCCGCATCCGCCCCCACATGCCGCGGTCGGCCAGAGTGTCACGCAAGCCGTCGCGGCGGGCGTCACGCAGGAAATCACCGACCGTGCGCTGGTAGGTGTTGTCGTGCATGGCCATCTTCTTCATGCGCCGGTGCAGCGCGGCCGGATCCATATCGGTCCAGTCCGACAGCAGCACCACATGCTCGCGGTCGTAGTGATATGGCGGCGGCGCCAGCGGATCGACGATCAACGCGCCATATAGCCCTGCCTGTTCCTGGAACAGCGAATGGCTGTGGTACCAGTAGGTGCCGGACTGCCTGAGCTGGAAGCGGTACTGGAAGGCCTCACCGGGGGCGATGCCGTTGAAGCTCAGCCCGGGCACGCCGTCCATGTCGGCCGGCAGCAGGATGCCGTGCCAGTGGATGGAGGTCACATCGTCGGTGAGCGTGTTGGCCACATGGATATCGACGGTGTCGCCTTCGCGCAGGCGCAGGATCGGCGCCGGCAGCGAACCGTTGACGGTGATCGCGCCACGGCTGCGGCCGGTGAAGTTCACCGCCGAACGGCCGATGGCCAGGCTCAACCGGGTGCCGCGCATCTCCATGGGGGGCACGGCCATGGCCGCGGGGGCGCCGGCGAACGCATCGGGGATGCGACCCAGCCCGGCGCCGGCGACCACACCGCCCAGGGCCAGGCCCTGCACGAAGCGGCGCCGCGACAAGGCCGGGCGCGGATCGGAAAGAAAATCGGAGGACATAGGCAACTCCCGCTCACACCGCCACGCATCAACGCGCGGCCGCATGGCCTGAACAGATCAAGAAAGACGTCACGGCGTTGCCATGACGCAGGTGTCCGCTGGGGCGCCAAAGCGCCGGGGTCAGGCGATGGGAGGGCGGTTGAGCTGTGCAGGGGCCGCGTCGTCGCGCGCCTGTGTGGATGCTGATGGCTGCGCGGTTTGCGGAACACCACTGAGAGGCGGCAGGGCCTGCGTCGGCAGCATGTTGCAGTGCTGCATGCAGTCGCAGTGCTTGCCATCGCCGCACAGTTCCATCGGTTGCGGCGCCGTGGTGTCCGCGTGCATGCCGCCTTCATCGTGACAGCAGGCGTGGTCTGCATCCATGGCCATCATCGTGGCCGGCATCGCCATCGCCGTCGCAGCCCATACCGACCCGGTCGCGCTGGCGATCAGGGAAAGGCACAGCAGCAGGGGCAGCAGGATGCGGAGCACGGGAAGCGGCGCTTGAAACAAGGGCGTAACCATAGCACTCGGCGTTGGCGGCCCGCAGCTCCCGGCGCGAAGAGTGGGGGCGAAGTAGAATCGGCTTCAGCTTTCATTGAAGTGGCGATCCATGTCCCAGCGTCATTGGGTGGCAGCGGCCATCCGCAAGATTGAAGCCGACTACAACCGTTCGGCCGATACCCACCTGATTCCGATGGACCTGCCCGGTTTTCCCGGGATCGAGGTCTATCTGAAGGATGAATCCAGCCACCCCACCGGCAGCCTGAAGCACCGTCTGGCGCGCTCGCTGTTCCTGTACGCGCTGGCCAACGGCTGGTTGCGCGAGGGTTGTCCGGTGATCGAGGCGTCCAGCGGTTCCACCGCCGTGTCCGAGGCGTACTTCGCGCGTCTGCTGGGGCTGCCATTCATCGCGGTGATGCCGGCCAGCACCTCGCCGGAAAAAATCGTCGCGATCGAATTCCACGGCGGCCGTTGCCATCTGGTGCAGCGTGCCTGCGACCTGAATTGCGAATCCGAGCGGTTGGCGCGCGAGACCGGTGGCCACTTCATGGACCAGTTCACCTACGCCGAACGGGCCACCGACTGGCGTGCCAACAACAACATCGCCGAGTCGATCTTCAAGCAGATGGCCGAAGAGCCGCATCCGGTGCCCGAGTGGATCGTCTGCAGCCCCGGCACCGGCGGCACCGCCGCGACCCTGGGGCGTTATGTCAGCTATCGCCGGCATGACACACGGATCCTGTGCGCGGACCCGGAAGTGTCGATTTTCTACGACGGCTATTGCGCCGCGCTGGAAGGCAGGCCATGGCGTGAACTGACCTGTGCGGGCGGCTCGCGGGTGGAGGGCATCGGCCGGCCGCGGGTGGAGTCGAGCTTCATCCCGACCTGCGTCGATGCGATGGTGAAGGTGCCCGATGCGCTGAGCCTGGCGGCCATGCGCCATGTCAGCGCGACGCTGGGGCGCCGTGTCGGCGGTTCCACCGGCACCAACTTCATCGGCGTGCTGTATGCGGCCCAGCAGATGCGTGCGGCCGGCCGCGAGGGGTCGATCGTCACCATCCTGTGCGACGCGGGCGAGCGCTACGCCCACAGCTACTACAACCCGGACTGGTACCGGGCGCAGGGCATCGAGGTGCAGCAGGCCGATGCGCTGATCGCCGCGGCGGTGGCCGGGCAGCCCTTGCCGCCATTGCCTTGTGCGTGGCTGGAACCGTCGCCATATAACGGGTGATCCCGGCAGTGGCCGGGCATGTATTGACGGAGCTCCCGATGACCAACCCGCTACTCGATTTTTCCGGCCTGCCGCGTTTCGATGAAATCCGTCCGGAGCACGTCGGCCCGGCCATCGATGCACTGCTGGCCCAGGCCGAAGCAGCCGTGAAGGCGGCGGAAACCGTTTCGCCGCTGAGCTGGGAGGCGTTCGTGGTGCCGCTGGACGATGCCACCGAGCGCCTGTACCGCGCCTGGGGCCAGGTCAGCCATCTGCAGGCGGTGGTGAATACCCCGGAGCTGCGCGAGGCCTACAACGCCAACCTGCCCAAGGTCACCCGTTTCGGCAGCGCGCTGGGCCAGAGCCTGGCGCTGTTCGCGCAATACAAGGCGCTGGCGGCCACCCCGGAGGCCGCCGGCTACGACGCTGCGCGGCGCAAGGTGCTGGACAACGCCTTGCGTGATTTCCGCCTGGGCGGGGCGGAACTGGACGAGGCCGGCAAGGCGCGTTTCAGTGCAATCCAGGAAGAACTCTCGGCGTTGTCGGCGAAGTTTTCGCAGAACGTGCTCGATGCCACCGACGCCTTCGCGCTGTACGTGGAAGACGAAAACGAGCTGGCCGGGTTGCCGGCCGAGGTGGTCGCCGCCTGCCGCGCGGCGGCGCAGAAGGAGGGCAGATCCGGCTTCAAACTGAGCTTGCAGATGCCGTGCTACCTGCCGGTGCAGGCCTATGCCGACAACCGCGCGCTGCGCGAGAAGCTGTACCGCGCCAACGCGGTGCGCGCCTCCGAACTGGGCGATCCGGCGCTGGACAACAGCGGCCACATCGACCGCATCCTCGTCCTGCGCACCGAGCTGGCGGCGCTGCTGGGGTTTGACAGCTACGCGGCCTATTCGGTGGCCACCAAGATGGCCGAGAGCCCGGCGCAGGTGCAGACGTTCCTGCAGGATCTGGCCAATCGTGCCAAGCCCTATGCGCAGCGCGACCGCGCCGAACTGGACGCCTTCGCCCGGGACGAGTTGGGCCTGGCCGCGCTGGAGGCCTGGGACCTGAGCTACGTCTCGGAGAAGCTCAAGCAGGCCCGCTACAGCTATTCCGAGCAGGAGGTGAAGCGGTACTTCACCGAACCGGCGGTGCTGGCCGGCCTGTTCGATGTCATCCAGCGCCTGTACGGGCTGACGGTGCAGCCCGACACCGCGCCGGTGTGGCATGAGGATGTGCGTTTCTACCGGCTGGTGGATGCCGATGGCACGCTGGTGGGGCAGTTCTATCTGGATCTGTATGCGCGCGAAGGCAAGCGCGGCGGGGCGTGGATGGACGATTGCCGCAACCGTCGCCACACCGCCGTCGGCGTGCAGACGCCGCTGGTGTATCTGGTATGCAATTTCGGCCGTGGCGCTGCGGGCAAGCCGGCGACCCTGAGCCACAACGAAGTGACCACGCTGTTCCACGAGATGGGGCATGGCCTGCACCAGTTGCTGACCCAGGTGGGAGAGCTGGGCGTGGCCGGCATCAATGGCGTGGAGTGGGATGCGGTGGAACTGCCCAGCCAGTTCATGGAGAACTTCTGCTGGGAGTGGGAGCACGTGCAGGCGATGAGCGCGCATGTGGACAGCGGCCAGCCGCTGCCCCGGGCGCTGTTCGAGAAGATGCTGGCGGCGCGGAACTACCAGAGCGGCATGTTCACCGTGCGCCAGCTGGAGTTTGCGCTGTTCGACATGCAGCTGCACAGCGGCTTCGATCCGGCCGATGACAGCGTGCTGCAGCTGCTCGAACGGGTGCGCCAGGCGGTGGCGGTGAACTTCCCGCCGGCCTGGAGCCGCTTCCCGCACCAGTTCAGCCACATCTTCGCCGGCGGCTACGCGGCCGGCTACTACAGCTACAAATGGGCCGAGGTGCTCAGCGCCGACGCCTACGCCGCTTTCGAGGAGGCGCCGGGGCGACTGGCCGATACCGGTGCCCGGTTCCGCGCCGAGGTGCTGGCGCGCGGCGGCAGTCGCAGTGCCGCGGAGAACTTCCAGGCGTTCCGGGGCCGTGCACCGAGCATCGATGCGCTGCTGCGGCACAACGGCATGGCTGCCTGAATCCCGCCCTGCGCGCGGCCGGTCCGCGCGCCGCAACCGGCTGGTCAGAGGCGGCGTTGCGCGGCAAGCTGTGCCACCGGACTTTTCCCGTATCGACGCCATGCCCCGGCTTGTTACCCGCATCGCTGCATGTGCCGCCATCATTGGTGTCGTGCTCTGGTTCCAGCCACGCATCAACGAACCGGCCGCCCAGGTCAGCAACGGCCTGAACCTGCGCAGCGCGCCGGACCCGCGTGCCGAACGGCTGGCGGTGCTGCCGGTGGGCACGACGGTGGAGGTGCAGCGCTGCCTGGATGACCTGCAGTGGTGCAACGTGCGGGCGGGCGGCAAGAGCGGCTGGGTCGCGGCCGATTACCTGATCGCGCGCAGTGACGGCAAACGGGTCCGGTTGGCCGAGGCCGGCAAGGAGCTGGGAGTGGTGATCGAGACCGCGCGACCCGGTGGTTGAGCGCCGGCGGCACCGGTCAGTGCAGTGTGCAACCCGCCGACGGGATTTCATTTCTCCGCAATCACGTAAAAAAACAGCCGCTTTCGCGGCTGTTTTTTTGGCATCAATACCGCAGCGGCTTCACACCCGGCCGAAGATCAGCGTGGCGTTGGTACCGCCGAAGCCGAAACTGTTGGACATCACCGTATCCAGCGTCGCGTCCCGGGTCTGGCGCAGGATCGGGAAACCTTCCACACGTTCGTCCAGGGTTTCGATGTTGGCCGAGCCGGCCATGAAGCCGTCGCGCATCATCAGCAGGCAGTAGATCGCCTCGTGCACGCTGGCCGCGCCCAGCGAGTGGCCCGACAGCGCCTTGGTCGAGGACAGGGGCGGTACCGACTCGCCGAACACCTCGCGCACCGCACCCAGCTCGGTCACATCGCCCAGCGGGGTGGAGGTGCCATGGGTGTTCAGATAGTCGATCGGACGGTCCAGGCCTGCCATCGCCATCTTCATGCAGCGCACCGCGCCTTCACCGGACGGCGCGACCATGTCGGCGCCGTCGGAGGTCACGCCGTAACCGACCAGCTCGGCGTAGATCTTCGCGCCACGGGCGATGGCGTGGTCATAGTCTTCCAGCACCAGCATGCCGCCGCCACCGGCGATGACGAAGCCGTCGCGGTTGGCGTCATACGGACGCGAGGCGGTGGCCGGGGTTTCGTTGAAACCGGTGGACAGCGCGCCCATGGCGTCGAACATCACGCTCATCGACCAGTGCAGGTCCTCGCCGCCACCGGCAAACATCACGTCCTGGGCGCCGTGGCGGATCAGGTCCGCCGCCGCGCCAATGCAATGGGCCGAGGTGGCGCAGGCGGCCGACAGCGAATAGCTCAGGCCCTTGATGCTGAACGCGGTGGCCAGGTTGGCCGACACGGTCGAGCACATCGTGCGCGGCACCATGTACGGGCCGACTTTGCGCACGCCGCGGTTGCGCAGCAGATCGGCCGCTTCCACCTGCCATTCGCTGGAGCCGCCACCGGAGCCGGCGATCACGCCGGTACGCACGTTGCTGACCGTCGCCTCGTCCAGGCCGGCATCGGCGATGGCATCGCGCATGGCCAGGTAGCTGTAGGCGGCCGCATCGCTCATGAAGCGCTTGAGCTTGCGGTCCACCTGCGCGGTCAGGTCGATGTCGACCTTGCCGCCCACCTGGCTGCGCAGCCCGGCTTCGGCGTGGTCGGGCAGGGCGACGATGCCGGGGCGGCCTTCGCGCAGGGCGCTGGAGACGGTGTCCAGATCGTTGCCCAGGCAGGAGGTGATGCCCATGCCGGTAATGACGACGCGACGCATCAGAAGCTCTCCGTCGAGGTGAACAGGCCGACCTTCAGGTCCTTGGCGGTGTAGATCTCGCGCCCGTCCACCAGCATGCGGGCATCGGTCTGGGCCATCACCAGTTTGCGGTTGATCACGCGGGAGACATCGATTTCGTACTGCACCAGCTTGGCGCTGGGCAGCACCTGGCCGGTGAATTTGACCTCGCCACAGCCCAGCGCACGGCCGCGGCCTTCGGCGCCCAGCCAGGTCAGGTAGAAGCCGGTCAGCTGCCACATGGCGTCCAGTCCCAGGCAGCCGGGCATCACCGGATCACCGATGAAGTGGCAACCGAAGAACCACAGGTCCGGGCGGATATCCAGCTCGGCGCGGATCAGGCCCTTGCCATGGGCGCCACCGTCCTCGCGGATGTCGGTGATGCGGTCGAACATCAGCATCGGGTCGTTGGGCAGGCGGCCCTTGTTGGGGCCGAAGAGTTCGCCGCGCGCGCTGGCCAGCAGCTGGTCACGCGAGAACGTATGCAGACGGGTCATCCGGGGTAATCCAAAGCCAGGAGCGAGTCGCCGAGCATGCGGCAGCAGCAGCGTTCAATCAAATGTTTTAACTGGACGGTTGCGTATGTTCGGCGCAGTTAGCAGCCGTTCGAGGGCTGTTGCGAGTCGTTTTAAAATGCACAATTGTGAGGACAAGTGTGCATTTAGCGACAGCAGCTATCATGTTGGCGACCGTTCCGGACTGTTGTCGTGGCCCAGCTTCGCAAGATCATCCATGTGGACATGGACGCCTTCTATGCGTCGGTGGAGCAGCGCGATGACCCCGGATTGCGCGGGCGGCCGGTGGTGGTAGCGTGGAAGGGGCCCCGGTCGGTGGTCTGTGCGGCCTCCTACGAGGCGCGCACCTTCGGGGTGCGCTCGGCGATGCCGGCGTTGCGGGCCGAACGGCTGTGCCCGGACGCGGTGTTCGTGCCGCCGGACTTCGCCCGTTACAAGGCGGTGTCGCGGCAGATCCGCGCGATCTTCCTGCAGCACACGCCGCTGGTGGAACCGCTGTCGCTGGACGAGGCCTATCTGGATGTGACCGCCTCGCCCAGCTGCGGCGGCATCGCCACCGACATCGCCCGCCTGATCCGCGCGCAGATCCGCGAGACGACCGCGCTGACCGCCTCGGCCGGCATCGCCCCGAACAAGTTCCTGGCCAAGATCGCCTCGGACTGGCGCAAGCCCGATGGCCAGTTCGTGGTGCCGCCGTCCAGGGTGGAGCAGTTCCTGACGCCGTTGCCGGTCAACCGCGTGCCGGGCGTGGGCAAGGTGATGGAAGGCCGGCTGGCGGCGCTGGGGATCGCCACCGTCGGTGATCTGCGCGGACTGCCACTGGAGCAGCTGCAGGCGCTGTTCGGCAGTTTCGGCGCCCGACTGTACAAGCGGGCGCGTGGGATCGATGAGCGCCCGGTGGAACCGGACCAGCCGGTGCAGTCCATCTCCTCGGAGGACACGTTTGCCGAGGATCTGCCGCTGGGCCAGTTCGACGAGCTGATCACCCAGCTGGCCGAGCGCACCTGGCGCGCCACCGGACGCACCGAGCGGATTGCCCATACGGTGGTGCTCAAGCTCAAGACCGCGCAGTTCCGCATCCTTACCCGCAGCTTCACCCCGGACTCTCCGCCCGGCTCGGTGGAGGAGCTGCGCGATATCGCCCTGGCGCTGTGCCAGCGGGTGCAGCTGCCGCCGGACACGCGCTACCGGCTGGTGGGGGTGGGCCTGTCCGGCTTCCGTGATCGTGCCGAGGTGCTGCTGCAGGGCGATCTGTTCCGCACCCCAGCGCTGGACTGAGCACGTCGGGCCCTGTATCGGGGCGCCGCTACAATCGACGGTTTTCTGCGTGAGGAGTGTCAACAACGTGGCCACGTCAGCGGTGATTTTCGATCTGGACGGAACCCTGGTGGACAGCGCCGGCGATATCGCCGAGGCGGTCAACCGCTGTCTGGAGGAGCTGGCGCTGGCGCGCGTGCCTGAGGCGCGGGTGCGCAGCTGGATCGGCGAAGGCGTACGCAATCTGGTGGCCACCGCGTTGCGGCACGCCGGCAGCGACCGCCCGCTGGAAACGGTGATGCCGGCCTTCATGCGCCACTACCACGCCTGCCTGCTGCGCAGCCCGCGCCTGTATGCCGGCGTGCCGGAAACGCTGCAGGCGCTGCGCGCACGCGCCCTGCCGATGGCGATCTGCACCAACAAGCCGGCGGCGCTGGTACCGCCGCTGCTGGCACATCTGGGGATCGCGGAGTTCTTCACCCATATCGTCGGCGGCGACAGCCTGCCGCAGCGCAAACCTGCGGCCGAGCCACTGTTGCACGCCGCCGCACTGCTGGGGCAGCCGGCCGGTGCGTGCCTGATGGTGGGCGATTCGGCCACCGATCTGGGCGCGGCCAACCACGCGCACATGCCGGTGGTGCTGGTGCGCTACGGCTATCCGCGGGATCTGGACCTGGATGCGGCCGGCGCACTGGCGGTGATCGACGATCTGCGCGAGCTGTTGCCCCTCGTCTGAGCGGCTGCGTCGCGGCACCGGGTTTTCGGGGCAGTCGCCGCAACAAAAATGCCCCGGTGCGAACACCGGGGCATCGTCGTATCAGCGGAGTGCTCCGCCTCAGTTCTTGCTGTTGTAGCGCAGGGTCAGCTGGTACTCGCGGCCGGGCTGGTTGTACCAGGCCACGGTTTCATAGTCGCGGTCGAACACGTTGGCGGCCTTGGCCTGCAGGCTCCACTCGGCGTTGATTGCGTATTCCACTCGGACATCGACGGTACCGTAGCCGGCCAGACGCACGCTGTTGGCGGCGTTGTCGAAGCGGTGGCCGCTGCCGGCCGCGGTCACGCCCAGACGCAGCGGGCCGAAGCTCTTGTCCACGTCCAGGCGGCCGCTGGTGCGCGCGCGGCGGGCCAGCAGGTTGTCGTAGGTGGCCGCGCCGGCGGTGTGGTCGCGCGGGTCGGTGAAGCTGGCCTGGGCGTTGAGGTCGAAACCGGCCAGCGACAGGTAGCCGGTCAGCTCGGCGCCGCGGATGCGGGCTTCGGCCACGTTGACCAGATCGAAGTTGCTGTCATAGCCGATCAGCTGGTCGATGCGGGTTTCGTAGGCGTTGAAGGTCCAGTTCCAGGTGTCGGCGTACTGGGCGATGCCGAGGTTCAGGCTCTTGGATTCTTCCGGCTTCAGGTCCGGGTTGCTGAAGCCCGGGTAGTACAGGTCGTTGAAGGTCGGTGCCTTGAAGCCGGTGCCGGCGCTGGCGGTCAGGCGGAAACCATGACCGAAGGCAAAGCCGTAACCCAGACTGCCGGTGGTGTGGTTGCCGAACTGCTCGTTGTCGTCGTTGCGCACGCTGGCCTGCAGCGAGTGGGCGCCGAAGCCGCCCTGGTATTCGACGAACATGCCGGTGTTGTCGCGGTTGTCCACATCGAACGCGGTGGTGCTTTCGATCCGGTCCTGCTGCCAATCGGCGCCGGCGCTGATCTGCTGGCCTTCGCCAAACTTGATGTCGCCTTGCACGGCGGCGGTGTCGCGACGGGTGTTGAACACGCTGGCCAGGGTGCGCGCGCCGCCGGCCGCGAAGTAGCTGTCGGCCTGGTCGCTGCTGCGGCCGAGCTGCGCGCTCAGGCGGAAGCTGTCCGAGGGCGCCCATGCCAGCTTGCCGCCGTAGACCTGCTGGCGGTTGTCGGCTTCGTTGCCGCCGAAGATGCTGCCGTCGTACTCGTTGAAGCTGTCCGAGTTCAGCATGTGGCCTTCCAGGCTCAATGCCTCGCTCAGCGCATAACCGCCGCGCACGTTGATCGAGGTGTTGCGGTAGCCGTCACGGTCCGGCTCATCGGCATAGCAGCCCGCGCCCCAGCCGGCGGCGGTGCCGCGGCAGGCGTTGATGCCGTCGGTGCTCTGGTAGCCGCCCTGGGCGGAGATCCAGCCGCGTTCGCCGCGGTTGCTGAAGCCGGCACTGGCCTGGCGCAGGTTGTGGCTGCCGGCGGTGAGCGCCAGATTCTGCTGCAGGCCCTGGCCGGCGGCGCGGGTGAAGATCTGGATCACGCCGCCAATGGCTTCGGAGCCGTACAGGCTCGAACGCGGGCCGCGCACGATCTCCACGCGCTCGATCTGGTCGACCGGCAGGTCCTGCAGGGTCGGCATGCCGTTGGTGGCCGAACCGATGCGCACGCCGTCCACCAGCACCAGCACCTGGTTGGAGTTGCTGCCACGCAGGAACAGCGAGGTGATCTTGCCGGCGCCGCCCTGGTTGGCGAAATCCAGGCCGGCCCGGCCGCGCAGCAGTTCCAGCAGCGAGCTGGCCTGGCTGCGGTCGATCTGCACGCGGTCGATCACCTGCACCGGCACCACGCTGTTCTCGATCGAGACCGGGGTACGGGTGGCGGTGACGGTGATGTCATCGAGTCGGGTCGGAGCCGGCTCGGTCGGCGCGTTCTGCGCGGCGGCAACGTCCGGCAAGGCCAAGGCAAGGGCGAGGGAAAGGGTGTGGTAAGACAGTTTCATGGAAGCTCCTGGACCTGCGCGCTCCCGCGCAGGCGGATGGGGAAGGCTGCCAGAAGAGGGAAGAAGACGGAGGTCGCGCACACGGCGCTACAGCCGCCGCCATGCCCTCCGCATCGCAACCAGTCGGCTTCCGGGCCGGTCTCCGGACTCGCAGGCGAGGCAGCCGAGGCTGCTTCCGACCAGGCGCCTTCCCGTGCCATGCACAGTGGCGGTGTTGCCTGGTCTTGTCCTGCTTACCGTTGCGGGGGCAGTGCCGGAATGGCGGACGGCTGGAATTCCAGCAGGGCGCGGCACCGGCTTCCCGTTTCAACCGTCCGGCAAGGCCGGCCGGTCACCCGAAAGTGCGCGCATTCTATGCGATCACCGCCAGGCCTGCGCAAAAGGCCGGCAACCGCGCCTGGACGGTTAAAATGCGCGATTGCATCGCAGTATCGGAACAGTCGTGACAGAAACGTGGTTCGGGCAGGCCTGTGGGCAGCCTTCGCAGGAACACCGCCAACGTGCCATCGCCCGCCAGCGGCAGCTGACCAAGCCCGAGGGCGCGCTGGGCCGGCTGGAGACGCTGGCCATCGAACTGGCCGCGCTGCAGGCCGCTGACCGGCCGCAGGCCGCGCAGGTGCCGGTGATCGTGTTCGCCGGCGACCACGGGGTTGCCGCGCGCGGGGTCTCGGCCTATCCGGCCGAAGTCACGGTGCAGATGCTGCACAACTTCGCTGCCGGGGGCGCGGCTGTCGCGGTGCTGGCGCGTGAGCTGGGCCTGCCGCTGCATGTGTGGGATGTGGGCAGCCGCGCGACCGCCCCGATCGCCGGAGTCGTCACCGACAAGGCCCGTCACGGCACCGCGGATTTCAGCACCGCCGAGGCGATGTCGGAAGTCGAATTGCGTGCCACTTTCGACGCCGGCCGGCGCGCGGTGGACCCTGTCTGCGCCGGCGGCGCGGACCTGCTGGTGCTGGGGGAAATGGGCATCGGCAATACCACCTCCGCCAGTGCTCTGGCCGCGGTGCTGGGGTCGTTGCCGCTGGAGGAGCTGGTCGGCATCGGCACCGGGCTGGACGCGGTGCGCATGGTGCAGAAGAAGAACATCATCGCCCGCGCGCTGGCCCTGCATGGCGAGGCGATCAACGCCGCGGCATCACCGGGCTGGGAAGCGCTGCGCCGCGTCGGCGGGCTGGAGATCGCGGCGATGAGCGCGGCGATGATCGCCGCCGCACAGCGCGGCGTGCCGGTGCTGGTGGATGGCTTCATCGTCTCGGCCGCCGCGTTGGCCGCGGTGCGCATCAATCCCGGGGTACGGCCGTGGCTGCTGTTCTCGCACCAGTCGGCCGAGCGCGGGCATGTCCGCCTGCTCGAGCTGCTGCAGGCGCAGCCGCTGCTGCAACTGGATCTGCGTCTGGGCGAAGGCTCCGGCGCGGCGCTGGCCTTGCCGCTGGTGCGCATGGCCTGCGCGCTGCACAACCAGATGGCCACGTTTGAAGAAGCGGCCGTGGCCGATCGTGACGGCCGCCGATGATCCTGGATCTGATGCGGCACGCGTCCACCGGGCGCCAGGGCTATCTGGACGGCCGCACCGACCCGCCGCTGGTCGACGGCGCGATGGAGGCGTTGCATCGCTGCCATGCCGGCCTGGACTGGAGCCGGGTGATCGCCTCGCCGCGCCGCCGCGCGCTGGATACCGCGCACGCGCTGCTGGCCGGCACCGACCAGTTCTGCGAGATCCATCCGGACTGGGCCGAGCTCGACTTCGGCGACTGGGACGGTCGTCATTTCGATGAGCTGCCGGCCGAGCAACTGGCCGGCCTGTATGAAGAGCCGCACGAGGTGATGCCACCCAATGGCGAGTCGTGGCAGCAGTTCCAGGCGCGCGTGGAACTGCAGTTGCAGCGGTTGATGGACGAGGACGACGGCGATGGCCGGCCGGTGCTGGTGGTCAGTCATGCCGGCGTGTTGCGGCTGGCGATCTCGCGCATCTGCGGCATGCCGTTGTCGCTGCTGTGGGCGCTGCGTATCGACTACGGCACCCGCGTGCGGTTGCGGGTGGAGCGCGGCGAGGACGGCCGGCTGTGGGGCGAGCTGCTGGAGCTGCGCCAGCCATGAGCGTGCGCCGGCTGATCCTGGCCATCCAGTTCCTGACCCGGCTGCCGACGCCGCAGGTCAAGGACTTCCGCCAGGAGGACCTGAGCCGTTCGGCCGTGTACTACCCGCTGGTGGGTGCGCTTATCGGCGTGCTGCTGGCGCTGCCGCTGTATGCGCTGGGCGAGCGGCCGTGGCTGGCCGGCGCGCTGACCCTGTTGCTGTGGGTGTGGGTGACCGGCGCGCTGCATCTGGACGGGCTGGGCGATGTGGCCGACGCGTTCGGCGCGGCGCATCGCAACCCGCAGCGTTTTCTGGAGGTGCTCAAGGATCCGCACATGGGCGTGTTCGGCGTGGTCACGCTGGTCATGCAGCTGCTGCTCAAGTTCGTGCTGCTGACCGAACTGGCCGCCAGTCCCGCCTGGTTCGGCATCGTGCTGGTGCCGGTGTGGGCGCGCTGGGGCACCTTGTGGTGGAGCCAGCGGATTCCGTCGTTGCATGGCGATGGCATGGGGGAACGTTTTTCCTGGCAGCTGCGGCCGGCGGCGATGTGGCTGTGGGCGCTGTTGCTGGCGGCGCTGACCGGGGTCTGTGCGTGGCCGCTGCTGCTGGCGTTGCTGCTGGTGCCGCTGGTCGCCTGGTACTGGCGGCGCGCGCTGGGCGGTATTTCCGGCGACTGTCTGGGCGCCAGTGTCGAGGTGGTCGAAACCCTGCTGTTGCTGGCGCTGGCGCTGTGGCCGGGCAGCGCGCTACCGTTCTGGGCGTGAGACGTCAGTCTTCGCTGAAACGGATTTCCGCGGTGCGGTCCGATTCGGCTTCCGCCGGCTCCGCGGGGGGCAGGCGGGTTTCGTGCACCGGCCCGGCGGCCTGAGTGCCGCGCGCGGCCGGCAACTCGGCCAGGGCCGCTTCGTATTCGGCGACCAGCTGCTGACGGCGGGCTTCGGGCACGTCCTGCCAATGACAGTCGACCAGCGCGCCTTCCAGCGAATACAGCAGATTCAGGCTGGGCTTGAAGCCGGCGCGGCGCACTTTCATGAACGCCGCCACCGGACCGGCGGCGACCAGGTCCTGCTGGCTGCGCAATCCCACCTGACGCAGCCATGCGGCGCTTTTCGGGCCGATGTTGCGCAGCTTGGTGGTACTCACGCCAACGACTCGACGAAGACCTGGGCGATGGCTTCCAGGCCGTGCTGGTCCTCGGCATCGAAGCGCGCGGTGACCGGGCTGTCGATATCCAGTACGCCGATCAGCTGGCCGTTATGCAGCAACGGCACCACCAGTTCCGAACGCGAGGCCGAATCGCAGGCGATATGGCCGGGGAACGCATCCACATCATCGATGCGCTGGGTCTGGCGGCTGCTCGCCGCCGCGCCGCAGACGCCCTTGTGCAGGGGAATGCGCACGCAGGCCGGCAAGCCCTGGAAGGGCCCGACCACCAGTTCGGTGCCATCGTAGAAATAGAAACCCGCCCAGTTCAGCTGCGGCAGCGCGTGGTAGATCAGGGCTGACAGATTGGCGGCATTGGCGATGCGGTCGCGTTCGCCCTGCACCAGTGCACGGGCCTGGGCCAGCAGCTGGGCGTACTGTTCCGGCTTGCTGCCGGTGAGGGAGGAGGTATTGAACATCGTATGAGTCTAGCGCCTGCGGGGGCACCGATTGTGCCAGCGGCGACAACGCTGTGGCTGGAATATGTCCGGCGGCTTGGCGATGGCGGGCGCTCACGGGCGGCGGCCGCTGCCATTGCGTTGCCTAAATGGATACCCGGTCGGCATCCCCGGGCGGACGAGGTGGCCCGCGTTGGGGTGAGCCTGCGGGCTCGCAGGTTCAGGGAGTCCGGGTGCCCGCGTGGCGGTGCGTTCGAAGGGCTCGGGCACCGGTTCCCTGCGCATATCGCCGGGGTGCAGACTCCGTACACATCTGCCGGCTGGCGGCGGCCCGTAGTGGTTGCAGGTGGCCGGCCTGCTGAAAAACGCGGGGCGCCTGCGCAATCTGGCGGTTTTCGCCGGGTCGCCGGCAGGCGTCCCTCAGGGGCCGCGGTAGCTGCAGCCGGAGGTGCAGGTCTCGTGCACGGTCACTTCGCTCAGCAGCGGCAGCGCCGGCTTCAGGCGCTCCCAGATCCACATCGCCAGACGCTCGCTGGTCGGGTTTTCCAGGCCGGGAATGTCATTGAGGTAGTGGTGGTCGAGCTGGTCGTACAGCGGTTGGAAGGCGGCTTTCAGATCGCTGAAATCCATGATCCAGCCGGTGTCCTCGCCCGGTTCGCCGCTGACCTTGAGTTCAACGCGGAACGAATGGCCGTGCAGGCGCGAGCACTTGTGGCCGGTCGGGACGTTGGGCAGCCGGTGGGCGGCCTCGAGGGTGAAAACCTTGAAAATATCCATGGCTTGATTGTATCGCTGGGGCCGGCGGGTAGGCCGGCATGGGGGATCTCGGTAAAGCGAAAGGCCGGCAGATGCCGGCCTTTCGCTGGGGGCTGCCTGCGGATCAGGCGCTGGGACGGCGCTGACCGCCACCGCCACCGCCACCCTGGCGGCGCGGCTGACCATCACGCGGGCCACTGCGTCCGGCCGCGACACGCTGGCCATTGGCCGGCTTGCGCGGACCGCCGTGGTTGACATGGCCCGCCCGCGGGCTGTCGCCGGTCGGGCGCCGCGCGGCATGGCCGCCGTTGCCACGTCGCGGCGCCTTCTGGCCACCGGGTTGCTCGGCCTTGCCCGGCGCGCTGTTGCCCCAGCGGATCGGGGTCTGCGGCACGAAACCCGGCACATCGGTGATGTCCATATCGCGACCGAGCATGCGCACGATCTGACGCAGCAGCTTGGCCTCGTCCTGCGCCACCAGCGAGATCGCCTCACCGGTGGAGCCGTTGCGGCCGGTACGGCCGATGCGGTGCACGTAGTCTTCCGGGACCATCGGCAGGTCGTAGTTGATGACCTTGGGCAGCTCGTTGATGTCGATGCCACGGGCGGCGATATCGGTAGCCACCAGCACGGTCACGCGACCGGCCTTGAAGTCGCTCAGGGCACGCAGGCGCTGGCCCTGGCTCTTGTTGCCATGGATCGCGGCGGTCTTGATGCCGGATTTCTCCAGGAACTGGGCCAGCTTGTCGCAAC
This sequence comes from Stenotrophomonas sp. STEN014, assembly GCF_056760315.1. NCBI lineage: Bacteria > Pseudomonadati > Pseudomonadota > Gammaproteobacteria > Lysobacterales > Lysobacteraceae > Stenotrophomonas > Stenotrophomonas sp. STEN014. Next base: position 284,573 of record NZ_JBRREN010000003.1, read on the forward strand.
CGTGCTTGGTGCGGCCGAACACCAGCGTCTGCACGCGGGAATCTTCGGCCAGCAGGTGCAGCAGCAGCTCGCGCTTGCGGCTGCCATCGACCGGATGCACGCGGTGGGTGATGGTCTCGGCCACGGTGTTCTTCGGCGTGACCTGGATCTGCTTCGGGTTGTGCATGAACTCCAGCGCCAGCTGCTTGATGCTCTCCTCGAACGTGGCCGAGAACAGCAGGGTCTGGCGGTTCTGGCGCGGCAGCTTGGCCAGGATGCGCTTGATCGAGGGCAAAAAGCCCATGTCGAGCATGCGGTCGGCCTCGTCCAGCACCAGGATCTCGATCCCGGACAGGTCGATGCTGCGACGCTCCAGGTGGTCGATCAGGCGGCCCGGGCAGGCGACCAGCAGGTCCACGCCACGGCGCAGCACGTCCAGCTGGTTGCCCATGCCGACGCCACCGTAGATGCAGGCGCTGGGGATGCGCAGGTACTTGCTGTAGCCGCGCAGGCTGTCATGCACCTGGGTGGCCAGCTCGCGGGTCGGGGCCAGCACCAGCGCCCGCGGTTTGCGCGGACCGTTGCCGACCGGCTGCGGCGCGGTGCCCAGGTGCTGCAGCAGCGGCAGGCCGAACGCGGCGGTCTTGCCGGTACCGGTCTGTGCGCCAGCCAGCAGATCGTGACCTTCCAGGGCCAGCGGAATGGCCTGCTCCTGGATCGGGGTCGGGTTTTCGTAGCCCTGCTCGGAAAGCGCGCGCAGCAGGAAGGGCGCAAGGCCCAGATTTTCAAACGACATGGAGAACTCCAAAGAAAATAACGCACGCCCGCAAGGACCTGCGTTGCTGATCGATAAGATCGGCTGATCTCGGAGCGTTCCCGTAAACCGCGCTGCAAGATCTGGATGCAACCAGCGCGAAGCGCTGGCTGGAATGCGTGACGAATGGCGTCGGAGTGGGGGCGGGCGGGCGGACGGGCCAAAAGGCCGCTGGTCCTGCACCGCCGGCGGTCCCTGAGGGAAACGGACGGCCGCTGGCAGACCGCGATAGTCTAAGGGATAGTTGAGATCGGTACAAAAACACCCGTTCAGCTTTTCAAACGGACGGCTGTGTGGATGCGGGCCAATTCATTACACTTGAAACTTGTTTCTTCTGCAGACTGGACGTTCCCATGAAGCTTGGTTCCCTGAAGGAAGGCGGCCGCGACGGCACCCTGATCGTGGTTTCGCGTGACCTGACCCGCGCCGTGCGGGCCACCGGTATTGCCGCCACCTTGCAGCAGGCGCTGGAGGACTGGTCCAACCTGGCGCCGCGCCTGAACGCGCTGTACGAGGCGCTGAACGACGGCAACGCGGCCGAGGCGTTCGAGGTGGAGATGGAGGCGCTGGCCGCACCGCTGCCGCGTGCCTACGAATTCGTCGACGGCAGCGCCTACCTGCCGCACGTGGCGCGGGTGCGCAAGGCGCGTGGTGCCGAGGTGCCGGAGAGCTTCTACACCGATCCGCTGATGTACCAGGCCACCAGCGCCGGTTTCTATGGCCCGCGTGATGCGGTCAAGGTGGTCAGCGAGGACTACGGTATCGATCTGGAAGCCGAGATCGTGGTCATCACCGATGACGTGCCGATGGCGGTCACCCCGGCGCAGGCGGCCGGCCACATCCAGCTGGTGGGGCTGGTCAACGACGTGTCCTTGCGCAACCTGATCCCGGGCGAACTGGCCAAGGGTTTCGGTTTCCTGCAGTCCAAGCCGCGCTCGGCGCTGAGCCCGGTGTTCGTCACCCCCGACGAGCTGGGGGAGGCCTGGCAGGGCAACAAGGTGCACCTGCCGCTGGTCACCCACATCAATGACCAGTGGTTCGGCGCACCGGAGGCCGGCGTGGACATGCAGTTCGATTTTTCCCAGCTGGTCGCCCACGCCGCCAAGACCCGCCCGCTGTCGGCCGGCGCGATTGTCGGTTCGGGCACCATCGCCAACGAGGACACCTCGCTGGGGGCCTCCTGCTTTGCCGAACAGCGCACCGTGGAGGCGTTGCGTGACGGCAAGCCGTCTACGCCATTCATGAGCTTCGGCGACGTGGTCCGCATCGAGATGTTCGACCGTGCCGGCAACAGCATTTTCGGCGCGATCGAGCAGCGCATCGAGCCGGCCCAGGCGCCCTGATCCGGCCAACGGCGCAGGGATCAGACCGGCGGTGAGGCAAACCCCGCCGCCGGTGGCTATGGTTGAGGCATGAACAGGGAGGCATGGACATGGATGGACAGCTGAAGCTCTACAGCTATTGGCGCTCGAGTGCGGCCTATCGCGTGCGCATCGCCCTGAATCTGAAAGGGCGGGAATACGCGATCGAGCCGGTGCACCTGGTGCGCGATGGCGGCCAGCAGCATTCGGACGACTATGCCGCGCTCAATCCGCAGGAGCTGGTGCCGGCGCTGCGCCACGGCGAGCGTGTGCTGACCCAGTCGCTGGCGATCCTGGAGTACCTGGATGAGATCTGGCCCGAGCCGGCGCTGCTGCCGGACGACTCGGCCGGCCGCGCACGCGTGCGGGCGCTGGCGCAGCTGGTGGCCTGCGATATCCATCCGCTCAACAACCTGCGGGTGATGCAGTTCTTTGATCGCGAGTGGAACGTGCCGCAGGCCGAGCGTGACCTGTGGACCCTGCACTGGATGCGGACCGGCTTCCAGGCGCTGGAGGACATGCTGGTGGGATCGCAGGATACCGGCCGTTTCTGTCACGGCGACAGCCCGGGCATGGCCGACTGCTGTCTGGTACCGCAGCTGTACAACGCTCGCCGGTTCCATCTGGATCTGGCGCCGTATCCGACCCTGGTCCGGATCGAGCAGGCCTGCCTGGGGCTGCCGGCGTTTGACCGCGCCCGCCCGGAGAACCAGCCCGACGCGGCGTGATTGCCGCGGCCGCCCCGGTCCCGCGTCCAGCAATGTAAAAAGCCCCGCATCTGCGGGGCTTTTTCGTGGTCGGCCGTCCGGGCTCAGAAGCCGTGGGTGATGGCCGGTGCGGCGGCGGGAGCGGAGAAATCCGCATACGGGTCGAGCTCGCCGCTGCCGCCCTCGGACAGGCGGAACTTCAACGCCAGCCCGTCGCGCGAGTCGGCCGCACGTAGTGCTTCCTCCTGCTCGATGATGCCGTCCTTGGCCATCCGGAACAGGCACTGGTCAAAGCTCTGCATGCCCTCTTCCAGCGACTCTTCCATCGCCTGCTTGATCGCGTGCACCTCGCCGCGGCGCAGCAGGTCGCGGATCATCGGGGTGTTGATCAGCACCTCGGTGGCCGGCCGGCGGCGCCCATCCTTGCCTTTGACCAGACGCTGTGAAACCACCGCGCGCAGGTTCAGCGACAGGTTCATCAGCACGTTCTTGTGCGCGGTTTCCGGGAAGAAGTTGAGGATGCGCTCGATCGTCTGGTCGGCGTTGTTGGAGTGCAGCGTGGCTAGGCACAGGTGGCCGGTTTCGGCGAAGGCGATGGCCGCCTCCATGGTCTCGGCGTCGAGGATCTCGCCGATCAGGATCACGTCCGGCGCCTCGCGCATCGCGTTCTTCAGCGCGTTGTGGAAGGCATGGGTGTCCAGGCCGACTTCGCGCTGGTTGACGATGGACATCTTGTGCTTGTGCAGGAACTCGATCGGGTCCTCGATGGTGAGGATGTGCCCGGTGGAGGTGCTGTTGCGGTGGTCGATCATCGAGGCCAGCGAGGTGGACTTGCCCGAGCCGGTCGAGCCGACCACCAGCACCAGCCCGCGCGGGGTCATGATCACATCCTTGAGCACCTGCGGCAGGTGCAGCTCCTCGATGCTGGGGATCTTGCTCTTGATCGCACGGATCACCATGCCCACTTCGCCGCGCTGCTTGAATACGTTGACGCGGAAACGGCCGGCATCGGCCAGCGCGATGGCCATATTGAGCTCCAGGTCACGCTCGAACTGCGGTACCTGGCCCTCATCCATCAGCGAATAGGCGATTTTCTTGACCATGCCCGGTGGCAGGCCGGTATTGCCCAGTGGATAAAGCTTGCCTTCAATCTTGATATAGACCGGCGCCCCGGTGGTCAAAAACATGTCCGAAGCGTTCTTTTCGGTCATCAGCTTCAGGAAATAGCCGATATCCATGCGCAATGTTTCCCCAACAAACGGCGGCGTGCCGTTGCAAGCACGCCGCAGGCTTGACGACAATGGCCGCGCACAATCCCTCAGGCAACGGCTCCCCAATGAAACCTAGCTTCGCACAATTACGACGTTTCCTGTATGCAGTGGTTTGCAGTTTGGCCCTGTCCAGCGGTGCTTTCGCGCAGGATCCGGGCGCGGCCGAACTGCTGGCCGCACAGCAGGCGGTGGAGCGCGCCGACCGCGCCGATGCCGACCAGTACGCCGCGGACACGATGGCCATGGCCCGCCAGCAACTGGAACAGGCGCAGCGTGCCGCCGGCGACCGTCGCGAGCGCAAGCAGGTCCCGGTCCTGGCGCTGCGGGCGGCGGCCGATGCCGATTTGGCCCGTGCCCTGAGCGAGGAGGCGGTGGCACAGGCCCAGCTGGCCCAGCGCCGTGCCGAGGTGCAGCAGTTGCAACAGCAGTTGGCGACCGGGGAGGGACACTGATGGGTATCAGGAACATGCTGGTTGCCGGGCTGCTCGCCCTGCCGTTGGCGGCCATGGCCGCCGAGGATCCGGCAGTGGCGCTGTTGAACCAGCGGCTGGTGGCGCTGCAGGCCGATATGCGTACTGCCGATGTCGCGCCATTCGAGAAGCTGCAGGCGCAGCAGGCCATCGCCGCGCTGGCCAAGGCCAAGCGCCGGGAGCTGGATACGGCCCGGTACCTGGCCGAGCGCCGGGTCGCCATCGCCGAGGCCAGCGCCCGGGCGGCGGTGGCAAGGCGCGAGGTGGATCAGCTCGAGCGCACCCGTGCCGAATTGCTGATTGAAGCCAGCCGTCGGGAAGCGGCCCGTGCCCGTCAGGAGGCCGAGCGCCTGCGCGTCCAGGCGCAGATCCAGGCCGAAGAGGCCGAGCGTATGCGGCTGGCGGCCGAAGCCGAGACGCTGGCCCGCCAAGATGCCGAAACCGCGTTGACCAGTGTGGCCGGCAAACAGGCCGCGCGGCTGACGGCCGCCCAGCAGAACGCGGCCAAGCTGGCCCGCGAGGAGGCCGAACTGGTTTCCGGGCAACGCCTGCCCGGTTCGAAGTTCGACAGTCGCGGGGAAGTATTCACCCTGGCCGGCGATGCCTTTGCCGCGGGGCAGGCGGCGCTGTCGGCCGGCGCGCGCAACCAGGCCAAGGCCCTGGCCGAGTACCTGAACATCGGCAAGAAGGGCCGGGTGGTGATAGAGGGCTACGACAGTGCCAATGGCGTCGGCCAGCGGCGTGCGCAGGCGCTGAAGGATGCGCTGGTGGCGGGCGGGGTTGCGGCCAACCGTATCCAGGTGGTCGGCAAGAAAGCCGCTTCGACCCGGGCGCGTTCGGTGGAGGTGATCGTGGCGCCCTGAGCCGGGTAACTGGCTGAGATTGTTATGTTTTGGTTTGTTTTCCGTGGCTGACTGCGCCGTGTTCCAGGCATTTATCCGGCAGTTGCCAATAGCGCTTGCCGGAACCTTTTCGCAGGCGTAGGGTCAATCGTCCTGGCGGTACTTTCGCCGTCCGGACAGCGGAGGGCCGAGCCGATGCAACAGGGGCGCGAACCAGTACCGGGCAACCGCCGGCACGATAGCCGGGGGCTGACGGGTGGTTCCCTCCAGGTGCGTCTTGGCACTCCAATCCCGCAACGCCCCGTGCCGCCAGGCCGGGGCGTTTGTGTATCTGCTGAAGGAGGTAGTCATGTTTGAAGGGCAGCCGCAGAGCAAAATCGATGCGTTGATGAAAGCCGATCCCGAGTTCAAGCAGCTCTACCAGCAACACAAGAAGTTGAACAAGAAGTGCATGGATGCCGGGCTGGGTGTGCTTCCCATCGACGATGTCACGTTGGGCCAGATGAAGCGGGAAAAACTGCTGGCCAAGCAGAAGCTCCTGCGGATCTATGAAAGTGCGTTGAACTGAACCTTCCCCCCGCAATACCGCTCCTGTCGCGGGCGATGGCGGCCTACTCGTCAACCGCTGTCGTCCGCGTCACTCCGCGGGGAATGACGCAAGCACCGTCCGTTGCCTGACTTTCCGGCACATCCATCGGATAATCGACGGTCCGGCCGCAGTTGCGGCGCGATGCGAAACCCTCCGATGCCCATCCATTCCTCCGTCCTCGAACTCATTGGCAACACGCCCATCATCAAGGCCCAGCGTCTGGATGCGGGCGTCTGCGAGCTGTACCTGAAGCTGGAGAGTTCCAACCCGGGCGGGTCGATCAAGGATCGCATCGGTCTGTCGATGATCGAGGCCGCCGAGAAACGTGGTGATCTCAAGCCCGGTGCGACACTGGTCGAGGGCACCGCCGGCAACACCGGCCTGGGCCTGGCGCTGGTCGCCCAGCAGAAGGGCTACAAGCTGATCCTGGTCGTTCCGGACAAGATGAGCCGGGAGAAGATCTTCAACCTCAAGGCCATGGGCGCCGAGGTGGTGCTGACCCGTTCGGACGTGGCCAAAGGCCATCCGGAGTACTACCAGGACCTGGCCAAGACCGTGGCCGAGCAGACCCCGGGCGCCTACTTCATCAACCAGTTTGGCAACCCGGACAACCCGGCCGCGCACGAGTTCGGTACCGGCCCGGAAATCATCGCGCAGATGGGCGGCGAGCTGGATGCGATCGTGTTCGGCTGCGGCAGCTCCGGCACCATGACCGGTCTGTCGCGCGCCTTTGCCAAGCTCTCGCCCAAGACCGAGCTGGTGCTGGCCGACCCGGTCGGCTCGATCCTGACCCAGTACATCAACGAAGGCACGCTGAGCGAGAAGTCCGGCAGCTGGCTGGTGGAAGGCATCGGTGAGGATTTCCTGCCGGACATCGCTGATTTCAGCCGGGTCAAGAAGGCGTACTCGATCAGCGATGCGGAAAGTTTCCACACCGCGCGCGAGCTGCTGGGCAAGGAGGGCATTCTGGGCGGTTCCTCCACCGGCACCCTGCTGGCGGCCGCGCTGAAGTACTGCCGCGAGCAGATCGTACCCAAGAAGGTGCTGGTGCTGGTATGCGATACCGGCAACAAGTATCTGTCCAAGATGTACAACGACTACTGGATGCTGGACAACGGCTTCCTGCAGCGCCCGCAGCACGGCGACCTGCGCGACCTCATCCTGCGCCCGTACAGCCAGCGCGACACCGTGGTGGTGGGTCCGAAGGACCTGCTGACCACCGCCTACCAGCGCATGAAGCTGTATGACGTGTCGCAGCTGCCGGTGATGGAAGGCAACCAGCTGGTTGGCATCATCGACGAGAGCGACGTGCTGCTGCACGTGTACGGCGACGAAGCCCGGTTCCGCGATCCGGTGTCGGTGGCGATGGTCAGCAAGCTGGAGAAGCTGGACGTGAAGTCGCCGATCGAGGCGCTGCTGCCGGTGTTCGATCGCGGCCAGGTGGCGATCATCACCGACGGCGAGGTGTTTCTCGGTCTGATCACCCGCATCGACCTGCTGAACTATTTGCGTCGCCGGGTTCAGTAACGTCGAAATTAATGTGTGCTGCGTCAAGAATCGCCCTTTCCCGTGGGCGGTTCAGGCCAGTCTGCTAAAATTCCGCCCCCTTCGCTGGAAGCCGCCATGACGGATCACATAACGCGCAGCCAGGATGGCGAGCGCAGTTTGTCGCTTGCCACTCTGGCCATCCACGGCGGGCAGTCGCCCGACCCGAGTACCGGCGCCGTAATGCCGCCGATCTACGCGACCTCGACCTATGCCCAGTCCAGTCCGGGCGAGCATCAGGGCTTCGAGTACTCGCGCACGCACAACCCCACCCGGTTCGCCTACGAGCGCTGTGTGGCGTCGCTGGAAGGCGGTACGCGTGGCTTTGCCTTTGCCTCGGGGATGGCGGCCAGTTCCACCGTCATTGAGCTGCTGGACGCCGGCAGCCATGTGGTGGCGATGGATGATATCTATGGCGGCAGCTTCCGCCTGTTCGAGCGCGTGCGCCGGCGTACTGCCGGGCTGGACTTCAGCTTTGCCGACCTGACTGATCTGGCCGCGTTCGAAGCGGCGATCACGCCCAAGACGAAGATGGTGTGGATCGAAACGCCCACCAACCCGATGCTGAAGATCGTGGACATCGCCGCGGTCTCGGCCATTGCCAAGCGCCATGGCCTGCTCGTGGTGGTGGACAACACGTTCGCCTCGCCGATGCTGCAGCGTCCACTGGCGCTGGGTGCGGACCTGGTGCTGCATTCGGCCACCAAATACCTCAACGGCCATTCCGACATGGTGGGTGGCATGGTGGTGGTCGGCGACAACGCCGAGTTGGCCGAGCAGATGGCGTTCCTGCAGAACTCGGTGGGTGGCGTGCAGGGCCCGTTCGACAGCTTCCTGGCCCTGCGCGGCCTGAAGACCCTGCCGCTGCGCATGAAGGCGCACTGCGCCAATGCGCTTGAACTGGCGCAGTGGCTGGAAACCCACCCGGCGATTGAAAAGGTGATCTACCCGGGCCTGGCCTCGCACCCGCAGCACGAACTGGCTGGCAGGCAGATGGCGGGCTACGGCGGCATCGTCTCGATCGTCCTCAAGGGCGGTTTCGAGGCGGCCAAGCGCTTCTGCGAGAAGACCGAGCTGTTCACCCTGGCCGAGTCGCTCGGCGGCGTGGAAAGCCTGGTCAACCACCCGGCCGTGATGACCCATGCCTCGATCCCGGTGGAACGCCGCGCCCAGCTGGGCATCAGCGATGCGCTGGTACGGCTGAGCGTGGGCGTGGAGGAGCTGGGGGACCTGCAGGTGGATCTCGAGCAGGCACTGTCCGCAGGGAACGCCTGATACATGCAGAAGCACGCCAACCTGTTTTTCCTCTTCCGTCAGCTGCTCGGGCGGGAGCTCGCCGCGCGCTATCGCACCACCACCCTAGGCGTGCTGTGGCTCGTGCTGCAGCCGCTGCTGATGCTGGCCGTATACACGTTGATTTTCAGCGGCATCTTCAAGGCGCGCTGGGCCGGTGCCGAGTCCACCGCCGATTTCGCCTTGATGCTGTTCGCCGGGCTGATTCCGTTCACGTTGTTGTCGGAAGTGCTGATGACGGCGCCGGGCATCATCGCGGGGCAGCCCAACTTCGTGAAGAAGGTGGTCTTCCCCCTGCCGGTGCTTTCGGTGGTGAAGGTGGCTGCGGCCCTGACGACGGCAGGCATCGGGCTGGTGATCCTGCTGATCGCACAGGTGTGGCAATCGGGCATGCCGTCCGCATGGGTGCTTGCCTCGCCGCTGATTCTCCTTGAGATGATGCCCATGCTGCTGGCCGTGGCCTGGTCGCTGTCCGCGCTGGGTGTCTATCTGCGCGACATCGGCCAGTTCGTCGGCATCCTGAGCAGCATGCTGCTGTTCCTCAGTCCGATCTTCTTCCCGTCCAAGGCCATGCCGGAATCGGTGAAGGGCCTGATCTACTTCAATCCGCTGGTGACGCCGATCGAACAGCTGCGCGCGGTGACCGTGCAGAACCTGCCGCCGGATCCCATGGCCCTGCTTCCGCATTTCACCCTGTCGGTGATCGCGGCGCTGGTTTCCTACGCCCTCTTCCGTCGCCTGTCGCGCGGCTTCTCGGACGTCCTATGAACGGCTCGCACAACGCTACTCGCGCAGATCCCGACGCGGCGATCGAAATGCTTGCGGTGACCAAGGACTACCCCGTCTATTCCAGTCCACGCGAACGATTGATGTCGTTGCTCAAGCCTTCCGGTGACCGCGCGCGGAGAACCTTCCGTGCCCTGGACGGCGTCAACCTGGTCGTGCCACGCGGGGAGACCGTGGGCATCATTGGACGTAACGGCGCGGGCAAGTCCACGCTGCTGCAGATCCTCTGCGGCACGGTCCAGCCGACCTCGGGTACGGTGGCCATCCGCGGTCGCTTTGCCGCGCTGCTGGAGCTTGGCGCGGGCTTCAACCCCGACTTCTCCGGCCGCGACAACGTGTATCTCAGTGCGTCTCTGCTCGGGCTGGGGCGCAAGGAAGTCGATGAGAAGCTGGAGGCGATCATCGCCTTCGCCGACATCGGGGACTTCTTTGATCGCCCGGTGAAGACCTACTCAAGCGGTATGTATGTGCGCCTGGCCTTCTCGGTGGCGATCCATACCGAACCCGACGTGCTCATCATCGATGAAGCCCTGTCCGTGGGCGATATCCGTTTCCAGATGAAGTGTCTCGCGCGTATCGAGCAGATCCGCGCGCGGGGAGCGACGATCCTGTTCGTCTCCCATTCGCTGGAGCAGGTTAAGCGCTTCTGCCAGACCGCATTGTGGCTTGAAGGGGGCAAGGTCAAGCTGCATGGCGAGGCCAGCTTCGTGGCGGACCGGTTCCGCGATTACGAGCTGGGTCGTGAACTGGCGACCGATGCTGCCGTCGTCTGCCGTGAGCTGCCCGACGCCGAACGCCTTCCGGCGCACCTGGAGACGGTGGCGTTGAGTACCGACATGCTGGCGCCTTTCGAGCCGCTCAGCGTGGACATCAGCTATACCGTCACGGACGAGTCCATCCAGGGGCTCCTGCTCGGCGTTGCCATCAAGGGCATGGACGGGTTGCACATTTTTGGACCCAATACCTATCTGGAACGCGTGTCGATCCCCACCTCCCGAGGTTCGCACCGGGTCACGTACCACATTCCGTCGATGCCCCTGCTCACCGGGACGTATCGCGTCGACGTTGGCCTGTTCACCGACAAGGGCCTAGTCTGCCTGGACTACCTGACCGAGGCCAGCGTCTTCACCGTGGCCGCGCCGTATTTCAGCGAAGGCGTTGTCTACATCCCCCATGAGTGGAAGGTCCATGACTCCGACGCTGCTTGACATTCCGTTCGACCATTACCAGCGCTACGCCGCCGCTGCGCACCTGCTCACATCGCTGGGCCTGCAGAATGCGCGCATCCTGGAAGTGGGGGCCAACCGTCAGCGCCTGCTCGGGCAGTTCCTGCCGTCGGCGTCGTTCCTGTACACCGACCTGCATGCAGAGGGTGACGAAAAGGATTTCGTGGTCGCCGATGCGACCGCGTTGCCGTTCGCCGATCAGTCCTTCGATGCGGTCGTGTCCCTGGATGTGATCGAACATATCTCCGCGCATCTGCGTGCGCGTGCGATCTCCGAAATGGGCCGCGTGGCCGGCACTGCCGTGATCGTGGGCTTCCCGCCCGACCGGCCCTGGGTACAGCAGGCCGAAATCGTCGCCAACGAGCGCTGGCGCGAATTGTTCGGCGAAGATTACGTGTGGCTGCAGGAGCACAAGGAATTCGGCCTGGTCGATACCGTCGAAGTGGTGCAGGCCTTCGAGGCCGGTGGCCTGCACGTGCAGCACTTTGGCCAGGGCAACGCAACGCTGTGGTCGAGCCTCATGGGCGCTCATTTCATCAAGGTCAAGTTCCCGGAGCTGGAGCCCCTGGTGGGCGCCGCCGACCGCCTGTACAACAGCCGGGTGTTCGCCGGCGACCACAGCGACGAGCCCTATCGTGACTATTACGTGGCCGTGCGCCAGCCCGAAGCGGTTGCCCAGCTGAAGGCGCGTCCGCCGTTCCAGTCGGAGAAAGACGAGGAAGCCACGCGCCTGTTATCCGGCCTGGCCGAAGGTCTTCGCGAACTGGCGTTGCGCACGCAGAACTCCGAGCGCGAGTGGGATTCCACCGTGCGCATGCTGGACGCCTATATTGCCGACCTGGGGGTGGCCAAGTCGGAGTGGGCCGCGACCGCCGGCATCGTGCAGAGGCTGCAGGCGGCGAAGGATGCCGGAGACCAGACGCATGCGGAATGCCAACGCGACTGGGAGGCGCGGCATGCCGAACAGCAGCAGGCCATCCTCGGCGGGCAGGCCGAGTGCGAGCGGCTTTCAGCGGAGATGGCGGAAGAACGGCACCGACTGGAAGAGCAGCTGCGGGTTGAGGCGCAGGCAGCCGAGGCGCACCGCCTGCAACTGACCCAGACGATGGCTGATGCAGCGCAGGCGGCAGCAGACGAGCGCCTGCGGTTGGAGATGAAGATCGCCGACACCACGCAGAAGGCTGCCGATGAGCGCAAGCGCTTGGAGCAGCAGATCGCCGACACCACGCAGAAGGCTGCCGATGAGCGCAAGCGCCTGGAGCAGCAGATCGCCGATAACGCCGGGGCATATCTGCGGTCGCGAAAGAAATGGAAGATGGCCATGGTGGGCCTGGCGGTGTTCGGTAGTGCCGCAGGTTTTATTGTCGCTTGGGTGATCCAGTGATGAACGCCGCCGATACCTGCATGGCGTGCCGTACGAGCAAGGAGATTTTTTGATGGTGTCCAAGATTCGCAGATTGTTCGTTGCCATGTACTGGAGCCTGCGCCGCGCGCAGTCCAATGGCGTGAGTGCGGGAAGCTTGATGTCGGCCGTGATCGCTGCGTCGCGCAAGGGCCCGCGCCACCTGATCCGCAAGATATTCTCCTACGCCAGTGCGCCCGCCGCGCCGGCACCTGCGGCCACACCAGACGCCTATGCGACGTGGCTGGAGCGGCAGCCTGCCGTGGCGGTGCCCGCCAACCTAGGCTTGGTCAGCATCGTGATGCCTGTCTGCAACACGCCGGAAAGCTTCCTGCGTGAAGCCATCGAAAGCGTAGCCGCGCAGACCTATCCGCATTGGGAACTCTGCATCCACGACGACGCATCCGACCAGCCGCAGGTCGCCCGCGTGCTCGACGAGCTGGGCGCCCGGTTGCCGAACCTGCGGGTATCGCGCTCGACCACCCGCCAGGGCATCGCAGCCACCACCAATGCCGCCATCGAGCTTGCAAGCGGACGCTGGATTACCTTCCTCGACCACGACGACCTGCTGGAGCCGGATGCGCTGGCGGCCGTGGTCGCATGTCACGCGTCGCAGAACGCCCAGATCGTCTATACCGACCACGATGTGCTGGGGGACGACGGCCGGCTGCGCCACCCGTACTTCAAGCCCTACTGGAACGAAGATCTGTTCCTGTCGCAGATGTACCTGGGGCACCTGGTCAGCTTCGATGCCGATCTGGTCCGCAAGATGGGGGGGCTGCGCAGCGACTGCGATGGTTCGCAGGATTACGATCTGGTCCTGCGTTGCGTTGCTACCGGTGCCAATGTGGCACATGTGCCGAGGGTGATGTATCACTGGCGCGCGCATGCAGGCTCGACGGCCGCCAATGCGGACTCCAAGCCCTATGCCCACGATGCCGGGAAGCGCGCGCTGCAGGATCACGTGCAGCGACGTCATCCGGGCTCGCACGTGGACGATGGCAGCAATCTGTTCTGCTATGACGTGCGCTATCCCTATGCAGACAAGGGGCCGCTGGCGAGCATCATCATTCCGACCCGGGATGGCCTGGATCTCCTGCAGACCTGCGTGGAATCGCTCTATGCGAAGACCAATTACCCGGCGTTCGAGATCATTGTCGTCGACAATGGTTCCAGCAAGCCGGAAACCCTGGCGTGGCTGCGCGACATGTCCCGCCGCGCGAACTTCCGGGTGCTGGCTGCCGATGTGCCGTTCAACTGGTCTGCGTTGAACAATCTCGCCGCCCGCGAAGCGAAGGGCGAGGTCCTGGTATTCCTCAACAACGACACCGAAGTCATCGACGGCGACTGGCTGCAGCGGCTGGCCGAGAACGCACTTCGCCCCGACGTGGGCGTTTGTGGTCCGTTGCTGCTGTACGGCGACAGGACCATCCAGCACGCCGGTGTCGTTATCGGCATGGGTGGCTGGGCCGACCATGTGTTCAAGGGAGAGGCGCCGGTACACAGCCAGAATCTCTTCGTGTCCCCCGTGCTCCAGCGCCAGGTGCTCGCGGTTACCGGTGCCTGCATGGTGGTGGCGCGGGAAACCTTCGATGCCCTGGGTGGATTCGATGAGACCTTCATCGTGTGCGGAAGCGACGTCGAGCTGTGCCTGCGCGCCCGGCAGCGCGGCCTGTCCACGGTGTACGTGGCCCGTTCGGTGATGATCCACCACGAATCCAAGACGCGCGATCCGCGTGCGATTCCGGAAAGCGATTTCGTGCGCTCGGCCGAGGCGTACTCGCCGTATCGCGAAGAAGGCGATCCGTTCTTCAGCCCGAATCTGGACTACATGGCGTCTTCACCGCGTCTCCGCGGGAGCGTGCAATGAGCCGTCTGGGTCACCTGCTGCGGCGCATTGCCGCGCGCCTGGATGCGAGCGCTCCCGGTGTGCCCACGCCGAACACCCACGTTGCCGAGATCACCCCCTGTACCCCCCGGCATGACCCTTGGGAGGGCAAGCGGCTGAATCTGGTGCTGCCGTCGATCAACAAGCAGCATTACTTCGGTGGCATCCATACCGCCGTGCTGATCTACCGCGAGCTGTGCCGTTACTTCCCCGCATCGCGGATCATCCTGGTCGACAGTTCGCCGGATGAAGAAGCGCTTTCGCGCTTCTCCGACCACGTGCTGGTGCCTGCGGACCAGTCCTCCACGGCGATGCGGCAGATCGTGCCGTTCAGCGACCGCTACCAGAAGACCCTGCCGGTGGCCGGCGAGGACGTCTGGGTGGCCACCGCCTGGTGGACGGCGTATGCAGCGCAGCGCATGTCGCAATGGCAGGGCGACAACGGCGGCATTGATCGCCCGATGATCTATCTCATCCAGGACTTCGAGCCGGGGTTCTATGCTTGGTCGAGCCAGTACGCGCTGTCGCTGAGCACGTACCGCCCTGCGCGCGACATCGGCATCTTCAACACGACCCTGCTTGCGGGGTTCTTCGAGCAGCATGGCCTGCGCTACGAGAAGCGTTCGGTGTTCGAACCGGTTCTGCATGACGGGCTGCGCCCAGCGCTGCAGCAGGTCCGTGATGCTGCTGTTCCCCGCCAGCGGCGCATCGTTGTCTACGCGCGCCCGGGCACGCCGCGCAATGCATTCGAGCTGATCTGCGAGGGCCTGCGCCTGTGGGGCTGGAAGGACCCGCGCGCGAGGCAGTGGGAGGTGGCGGCACCGGGTGAACTGCAGGCCGACCTGGATCTGGGCCCGTTTGCGTTGAAGGCGCTCGGCAAGCTGGATATCGATGCGTACGCCCGGCTGCTGTCGACGTCGGCGATCGGTCTGTCCTTGATGGTCTCACCGCACCCCAGTTATCCGCCGCTGGAAATGGCCGCGTTCGGCATGGAGGTGCTGACCAACCGCTATGACAACAAGCGGCTGGACCAGACCGTGGCCAACGTGCATTCGCTCGACAGCATGACCCCCGAGGCGATCTGTGCGGGGCTTGTGGCGCTGGTGGATGCGTTTGAACAGCGCGGCATGATGCAGAGTGCCGTTGCCGGAAGCGATCATGCCCTGCTCGGCCAGGGCGAGTTCGCCCGTATTGCCAGCGACGTGCACAGCCGAGTGCTGGCAGACGACTGACTACATGGTCGCCAGTGCAGGAAACGGGCCAAGCCATGGCGTGCTGGGGCGCAACCGCGGCAGGTGGGTGGCCGCCGGCGTCCTGATCTTCATCCTGCTCTGCTCGCGCAGTGTTTCCCAGTTCCAGTTCGTCATTCTGCTGGCGGTCTCCCTGTTGTCCATGGGGTGGTTCGGTCATCGGGTACTGGCATGGCTGGGGCTGGCAAGCACAGCGCAGGGGCCTGGCCTCTTCCTGAAGGCTTGGCTGGGCCAGTTTGCACTGCTGCTGGTCTGGCTTGTCTCGGCTCCGCTGGGCTGGGCCTGGACGAGCTGGGCCGACCTGCCGTTGGCCCTGCCGTTGCTGGTCATGGCGGCACTGTCGATCAGTCTGCTGGCGCATCGAGCGCAGGCACGCGGGTTTGTGCGCAGCCTTGTGCCCTCATGCGGAGGTTCTTCGTTGCCGAGCCTGCTGGGCCTGTTCGCATTGGTCGCCACTGCCGCGCTTTACTCGCGGCGTGCCGGCGCGCTGGGGCTTGATACCCATCAGCATATTGCCTTCACAACGGCAATGTACGAAGCGGGCTATCCGCTGCTGACCGCCGGCGGCACCGCCTGGCTGGAGAAGTACCCGAAGCTGCTGCATGTACTGGCCTCACTGTGGGCCTGGCCTGGCATGGGCCATCACTTGGGGCCGTTCCTGAAGGTACAACCGGCCCTGCAGGCGACCCTGGCCGTGGTGGGGCTGACCGAACTTGTATGGGGGCGCCTGCGCTCGCGGGGGCTGTCGCCGGCGCTGTCGATGGCCGGCGGTGCACTGCTGCTTGCGGGCCTGGGTGCGCTCATGCTGCGCGGAACCACGTACTTCTATCCCGTTGCAGACCTCAACAGCACCGGGCGCCTGAGTGCGCTGGCGGTGCTGCTGCTACCCGCCTTGGCGGCCACCCTGCACGGCATGGCGCGGAACCGGCGCAGCGCCGCATTCTGCTGGGCCGCGCTGCCCTTTGCCGGGGCAATGGCGGTCAAGCTCAACCCTTCACTGGCAGTGGCCTACGCCGGTTTCTCCGTGCCGCTGTTCATCTGCGTGGCGGTGTTTCCGTGGCTGCATACGCGTGGTCTGTCCCTTCGCCTGCTGATGCCACTGCTGGGGCTGTTCACCGGAACGGTGGCCGGTGTTGTGTTGCTGCTTGCCGATCCTTACTACCTCCAGCTTGTGGCAGAAGCCGTGCCAGAGGTGCGCGAGGGGCTGCAGCAGTTCCTGGGGCTGCGCCTGTACACGCCACCTCCCGTTCCTCTGGTTGAGGGTTCACTGCCGGAAGCGCTTCGTGCAGCGGTGATCTGGGAGCTCTGGCACGGGCCTCAGCCGGCGCCCTGGATGCAGTGGATGCCCGATTCCAGCCAGTTCCTGTGGCGCGCCATCCATCCGCTCGGACATGCTCTGGCGCTTGCCAGCATTGCGGCAGGCCTGGCAGCGCTGCTCTGGCGCCGCTGGGCCGCGGAAAGCCGGCGTCTGCTGGTGTCGATTCTGGGTTGGCAGATTGGATTGCTGCTCTCGGTGCTGTGTGCACAGCGGCTTGCCAACATCGTTCTGCTCGCCCTGGGCCACAGTTCGCTGGAAGCAAGCCTGCTGAGCACCTACTCGCAGCGTTACATCGATCTGCTGGGCATGTATGCGCTGCTTATCCAGTCGATGCTGGCACTGACGTCGCTGCTACTGCTGCTGGACGCGGTGGGCGTGGGCCGCCACCTCCGTGCCCTGCCCAAGGCCAGCCTGCGCCGCGCCACCGCCATTGTGGTCGCCCTGGGGGCCCTGGCCTTTGCAATGGTGCCACCGCCTGCACCGCGGGCCAGGACCATGGGCTGGCCCTATCCGGTGGACGAAAAGCAGGTGCGGGCGTTCCAGCAGGCCGAGGCGCGTTTGCCGGAGGATGCGGTGGTGCTGGTACCGGCTTACTCGGTCATGCTCAATGGGCGCGAGGACTGGGTGCTGCCCTCTGCCAGCGTTGCGCCCTATCTTCCGTTCGGCCAGCATGACTATCTGTTCAATGTACGACTGGGGGCCGGCTATCCGTTCACGGCGCGCGATCTTCGACAGCTGCTCTGCAGCAACAAGCCCGCCGCAGCGCGCCAGCAGCTGCGCAAGCTGGGGGTGACCCATGTGTTGATTGATCGTTCCGACCGCGCAACCGATCGTGACATGCTGGAAACACGCCTGTGCATGACCGAGCTGGGCAGGTTGGGCCTGAGCGTGCAGGATGCGATTGCCGCACCGGGCGGCCTCTTCTTCTATCCGCTGCAACCATGACCGTTGCTCTCTCGCCCGACGCGCCCCAGGCCGGTCCCTGCTTACCGCGCATCGCGGTGATTATCCCGTGCTACAAGGTCACCCGCCATATACGCGGTGTGCTGGCAGCGATCGGCCCCGAGGTGACGGCCGTCTACTGCGTGGACGATGCGTGCCCCGAGGCGTCGGGGGATTTCATCGAATCGCATACGAATGACGCCCGGGTGCGGGTGTTGCGCCATGCCCGGAACAAGGGCGTGGGTGGTGCGGTCGTGACCGGCTATCAGGCTGCCATTGCAGACGGCATGGAGATCCTGGTCAAAGTGGACGGCGATGGGCAGATGGATCCGCGACTGCTGCCGTTGTTCGTGACTCCGATCGCGCGCGGGCAGGCCGACTATGCCAAGGGCAATCGTTTCTGGGATCTGGGCCAGATTAGCCGCATGCCCTGGCTCCGTCGCCTGGGCAATCTGGGGCTTTCCTTCCTGGCCAAAGCATCCACCGGCTACTGGGATCTGTTCGATCCTACCAATGGATACACCGCCATCCATGCCGCGGTCGCCGCACGCTTGCCGCTGGCAAAACTAAGCGAGCGGTACTTCTTCGAAACCGACCTGCTGTTCCGGCTCAACGCCGTGCGTGCCGTGGTGGTGGACGTGCCGATGGACGCGCACTACGGCGAAGAGGTCAGCAACCTCAGCGTAGGCAAGGTGCTGGGCGAGTTCGCCCTCAAGCATGCACGCAATTTCGCCAAGCGCATCAGCTACAACTATTTCCTGCGCGACCTGTCAGTGGCATCGCTGCAGCTGGTGGCCGGTGTCGTGCTGTTGCTCGGAGGCGGTGCCTACGGCGCTGCTCGCTGGTTCGAACTGTCCGGGGCGGGGCTGGCAGCACCCGTGGGTACGGTGGTGCTGCCTGCCATGGCCATTCTCAGTGGACTCCAGCTGATACTGGCCTTCCTCAACTACGACATCGCGCTTCGCCCGCGTGATGTCCTGCACACCCGGCTGCCGCCGCTGGTGTCAGACCAGGTGCGGCAGCGCGATATGGGTGAATGAAGCGGCTGACAGTACGAACAGCAGTAGCGCCACAGCGGTGAACAGGACGCGTCCCCACTGCGACTCACCGGTGCGCATGAACAGCGGCACCATCATCACCACCAGGCCCATTACATAGCGCCCCTGCGGCTGGAAATCATAGGTCCAGCTGTGCAGGAACGAGGCCAGCACCAGTGCCAGCCCGCAGCCGACACTGGTGATGGCCAGGGCAGGGGAGAGCGTGCGGGTGCCCAGTCCCCAGGCAAGCGCGAGCAACAGGACCCCGAGCACGCACCAGCCGACGAACCGATAGGCGCCCTCGGTGTCGAAGTACTCCATGTAGCCATAGACGCCAAAGAAGCTGCGGAACGTTCCCACGTGCCACTCCTTCGGTGCGTCGAGCAGTTGCCCGATCTGCACGCCCTTCTCCTGGAGCTTGAACCCGGAGACCTCTGCGGACAGCGTACGGGTCACCGAGGGCTTGAATGCGGGCTCGGCGAACCGCTCACGCTGCTGCTCGATCAGTGCGGTCTTGCCCGGGCCGCCGCGGTGCTTGTAGGCATCGGCCGCGATCCACGGTAGGGCCACCGCCGCCGACAGTGCGAGGGTCAGACAGATGCGACCGATCGCGGCGCGGCTGTGGGACTCGCGCAGCAGGACCCAGGCTGCATAGAAGCAGTAAAGCAGCGACAGGCCAGCCATGATGCCCACCAAGGTGAGCAGGGAGGAGCTGGCCGCAGCGGCCAGCCCCTTGCCAACACCGTTGGCGGCAACGCCGGCCAGCAGCAGCACGACCAGGGACGACGCCAGCAGGGCGCGCAGTTGCAGCGCGACGACCGACATCGCCAACGCGATGAACGCTGCGACCGGCCAGTAGTTCTTCTTCGAAAGAAGCAACAGGCCCAGGCAGGTGCAGAACACCAGCAGATGCCCCAGTGTGGCGGCGTCGAAGGGCGCGCGGCGCTGCAGGAAGCGCTGCAATGGGCCTTCGGGCATCAGTGCGATCGTGGTGGCCAGCATGCCCAGCGCGAAGGGCAGTGCATCGCCATTGAAGTAGGAGAACACGTACCAGAGCTGTGGCGTGATCAACAGCGGGATGTAGCTGCCCCGGGGCGCGCGGATCACCACCAGGCCAACGAGCATCAGCGCAAACAACGCCAGATTGAACGCGCGATAGGACAGCATCACGTCCAGGCCCAACTCGCCAAAGATCCGTGAGGTCTTTGCGGCGAACAGGTAGACAACGTTCCATTCCGAAAGATAGGTCACGCCATACGGACTGCTGGTGAAGCTGGTCGCCAGGTCCGGTGCATCCATGCGCGGCGGCGCCCAATGGTGCTGGAAATATCCCGCATCCGCGTCGTGCAGCAGTTCATCGGGGTGCACCGAACGGCCCGAAGTCGGGGAAAACATCGACATTGCGGTGCACAGCCCGAGCACGATCAGTGCCAATGCCAGGAGCGGCATGGGCCGGCGCAGGAACTGGAGGCTGATGGCTACTAGCAGGCTCAACCAGAATGCCCACCACAGCAGGTTCCACGTAGCCGGTGCTACGCCGGAATTGCTTTTCATCGGCACCGCCAGCGGGATCGCCAGCTGTGGATCGGTGGCATCGGCGGCGATCACGAACCGTGCGTGTTCCAGGCCGGGGCTGGTGTCGCGTGCCATCTGCACACCTTCCAGCTGCAGCGGGTCGGCGAGCGTCTGTCGCTCGCGCCCGCCGAAGCCAACCGCGCCGATATGCGTGAACACGATGGGCGCTGCGCCGGGATCAGGATCTATCCGGACGCCGTGCAGCGTGCCGCGTGGCAACTCGTAGCGCAGTTCGGTCTGGCCGGCCTGATAGCGCTTGATCGTGGACAGGGGCTCGGAGAGGCCCTGTCCCATGTCGAAATAGACCTGCAGCCGCCCAGGCTGTGCGCTCTCCAGGTCAATGACCAGCACCTGGCGGTTGTACGGCACGATCAGCAGGATCAGCAGCAACAGACCCGCTACCAGCATCATCAGCCCTTGCAGGCGGCGCTGCACGGACAGGCCGGAGTACCAGCCGGGCAACCCCTTGACCAGTTCCCGGGCTTCCCGCGTTGCTGAAGTGACCGGTTGATTCATGCGAGCACGTCGTCTGCAGCTGCGAAGATCGCCTCAAGGTGCTCTTCCACGCCCACCCACAGCGGCATGCGCACCAGCCGCTCACTGAGCGCGTCGGTATTGTGCAGCTCGCCATGGGTACGGCCGGCCTGAAGACCGGCCGGTGCCGAATGCAGCGGAATGTAATGGAACACGGTCTGCACGCCGCGGTTCTTCATTTCCGAGATGAAGCGGGTGCGCGCGTCGAGGTCGGGCAGAAGCATGTAGAACATGTGCGCGTTGTGCTGGCAGTCGGCGGGTACGATCGGCCGGCGCAGCCGGCCAGCCGCTTCATGCGGCGCGGCCCATTGCTGGTAACGGTCCCAGATGGCCAAGCGGCGCGCGGTGATCTGGTCTGCTTCTTCGATCTGCGCGCAGAGGAATGCGGCGGTGATCTCGCCGGGCAGGAAGGAGGATCCGACGTCCACCCAAGTGTACTTGTCGACCTGGCCGCGGAAGAAGCGGCTGCGGTTGGTTCCTTTCTCGCGCAGGATTTCCGCACGTTCGCCGAATCGGGCATCGCGGCAGAGCAGGGCGCCGCCCTCACCTGAAATGATGTTCTTGGTTTCGTGGAAGCTGAGGGCCCCCAGTTCGCCAATCGTGCCCAGTGGCCGCCCCTTGTAGGTGGACATGATGGCCTGTGCAGCATCTTCGACAATGGCCAGGCCGTGGCGGGCGGCGATGTCCAGCAAGCTGTCCATTTCGCAGGCGACACCCGCATAGTGCACGACGCAGATGGCGCGGGTGCGCGGCGTGATCGCGGCCTCCACCAGGCGCTCATCCAGGTTCAGCGTGTCCTCGCGGATATCCACGAACACCGGCACCGCCCCTCTCAGTACGAATGCGTTGGCGGTGGACACGAAGGTATAGGACGGCATGATGACTTCGTCACCGGGCTGCAGGTCGAGCAGCAGCGCCGCCATTTCCAGTGCCGCCGTGCAGCTGTGGGTCAGTAGGGCCCGCTGCGCCCCGGTGCGCTGTTCAAGCCAGGCGTGACTGCGCTTGGTGAACTGGCCGTCGCCGGACAGGTGGCCGTTGGCGTGCGCCTGCGCAATGTGCCAGAGCTCACGACCGGTCATAAAGGGTTTGTTGAAAGGAATCAAGGGTGTGCCTCGCAGGGTGGCGTTGTAGTGGTGTCAGGCGACCGATCGTGACAGCACGACCACACCCAGCATGATGATCAGCGTTCCGGCGATCTTGTATCCATCCAGCTGCTCACGGAAGATCACGCTGGCAAACAGCGCAACCAGGAAGAAATTGATTGCCATGTACGGGTAGGCCCGGCTGATCGGCATCTTGCTGATGGCCGCCATCCAGCACAGCGATGCACCGAAGGCTGCCGCAAAGGCGGAAATGACCCAGGGCTTGAGCAGCAGTTGCAGCACGTTCAACGGCTGCAGCGGCGCGGAAAGCAGGTAGCCGTGGACGCCTACCTGCCACTTCAGGATCAGCTGGCCGTAGACCGTCAGCATGATCGTCAACGCGATGAAGAGGTAGCTCATCGTCTCAGTTCCCTGGCAGGGTGATCTTGCGGGTCAGCACGTCCAGCAGGTCGGTACCGTCCCAGACCGGGTGGAAGTCGAGTGCACGGCCGAAAGGCACGATGCGGTCGATGGCACGATTACCGAGCCGGTCAAGCAGCTTTATCAGCGATTCCCGCGGGAAACCCTGCACGACGAGCGTCTGGTCGCGATCGTCCAGCTGTGGCGCCAGTGCTTCCAGCGTGTCCAACTGGACATCCACCACCAGCCCGTGGCCACTCTGCAGCTCGCGCAGGTTTCCATCGGCGCGGGCTGCATAGAGCGTAAGGGGATAGGTGCCCAGTGACGTGCCCGAATGCAGGCCATCGGAGGAGAGTGTGGCCATCAGGTGGGCATCGGTCACCCGGGCCATCATCGCGGCGGGCTCATCTGCGACGGCGCCGGATTGCGAGCGTACCGCAGGCCAGAACCGTGCACGCGCGGCCTCCACTGTTTCCTGCGCGCCAACCCAGTACAGGGTGCGGGGTGAAGAGCACGCCTGCTGGCCGAACCAGAGAACATCGTTGACGAACCGGTGGGCAAGCTGCTGCAGGTCCGCGTCGCTGCTCTGCAATACATGCGCGGCATCGATAGCTGCCACACCGAATCGATCCGGGAAGGCGAGTTCAACGGCCAACGGCGCCAGCGGCAAGGAACGAATCTTGGCGACCGTTGCGTCGCCGCCCCAGATGATCCGCGCATGGCAGCTGCGGGAGATCAACGTAGTCACCGCGTCATCATGCGGATAGGTCAGCAGCACGCTGCGCTGCAGGACGTCGGCATGCAGCCCTTCCTCGCGCATGGCGTGCAGGATCGAGACCAGTGCTTCGCGTTGGGGACTGTGCTTCTGCGACAGGCGGGCTACGTTGCGATTGCCGGCCAGCACGGACATCAGCCAGGCATAGGCGAACAACACATCGACGTTGGCCGGCGCAAGATGGAACACCAGGCCACGTGCCAACAGGTGTTCGGTGGACGGTGCCAGCAGGCGCCGCGACAGATGCTCCTGCGCCGCCGGACGGAACCAGTGTGCCAGCGTCGCCAGTTCGGGATGCTCGCGCAGCACCGGCAGCGCGAACACACGTCGTGCGAAATCGGCGACGAACGCGCGCGCCTCCGCACTGAAGGGTGACAGCGGCGGCAGCGTGGCCAGGCGCGCCAGCTGATCCGGCAGCGCTGCGTCCGCGTCAATGGAAAACAGGATCTGTGTCATGCGCGGGGTACCGTTCGTGTGTCGCTGCAGCCGCGGACTTCAACGTTCTTGATGCGGCCCAGTACGCTGAAGTGCTTCCCGAGTCGACCGCAAGGGCAATCGTCCTCGCCGTGGATCACGCCCAGGTCTTCGGTGAGCAGGCTGTGCCCCGGGTAGCTGCCAGGCAACAGGCTCAGCACCTGCACGGCACCTGCGGTTCCATTGGCCGTTGGGCTGAGATCCTGCAGGTCACGAATGATCACATCGGCATAAGCCGGTGCATGAAGATGGCCGTGCTCGCACTCGAAGAAAATCGATCCGACCTGCTCGACCATGCCGTAATAATTGTGGACGCGATCAATACCGAAGGTGCTGGAGAGCGAGGCCTTGTAAGCGGCATTGTCGACCTTCTGTTCGTCCATCTTCTTCCAGCCGCCGCCATGCACCAGCATGCTGCCTTCGGGGAAGCGCAGCGTTACGCCGTCGCGTGCGGCAGCCTGGACAAAGGACTGCCAGACGATGAAGGTGAAGCCGAACAGCAGTACCGGTTCGTCCGGGGCCTTGGCCAGCCAGTGCGCCAGTGCTGCCCAGTCGGGCTGCAACTGTTCGTCGAGCAGGTACAGATGGTCGCGGCCGAAGTTGGAGAAGCCCAGGATGCCGGCTGCGCGCGCGTTGAAGCGGCTGCGATCGCGCAGGAACGAGTCGTCGTCGACCACCAGCATGCGCATCCGGCGGTTACCGGCAAAGTGGGAGAAGATCCGCGTCAGGGCGCGGGTCTGCGCACGTGCGGTTTCCGCATCGAGGAAGATCCTCGAGACGGCAGCGCCCGTGGTGCCGCTGGAAACCAGCGTGCGCAGTACCTGGTCGTCGGCGACGCTCTTCAGGTCGATCTGCTTGAACAGCCGGACCGGCAGCCAGGGCAGCGATTCCAGCGAGTCCGCCTGGCCGCCGCGCCACAGTGCATCGAGCATGGCGCGGTAGGGCGGGCAGGACTGGTGGTGATGCCGGGTGAGCGACTGCAGGCCGTCCAGCAGCCATTCGCGCTTGGCCAGGCGGCCCAGCCCATAGACCTCCGCTTCCAGCGCAGCCGCTGCCAGTGAGCTGTCCGTGCCTGCGTTCATTGACGTGCTCCTTGCGCGGCGAGCTGCCGCAGCGACAGATAGTCGATCTTGCCGCTGGACAGCAGCGGCAGCGAATCCAGATGGATGCAGCGGACCAGCCCGCCGAACAGTTTGTAGCGCGCCTGCACCAGTTGGCGGACGTTGTCCTGCGCGGCGGGCGCATCGCCATGGCTGAATACGACCAGATCGTCGTCATTGCCCGAGCAGGCGATCTGACGGCCGAGCGCGGTCGACAGCATTGCTTCCACTTCATCGAGATTGACGCGGTTGCCGGAGATCTTCAGGAACCGTTTGGCGCGCCCGGTGATGTAATGGAACCCTTCGTCATCCACACGGGCCAGATCGCCCGTGCGAAGCAGGCCGTGCAGTTCGTCGGGGCGCGCAAGTTCTTCGCGCGAGGTGGCATAGCCCATCATGACATTGGGCCCCTCGTAGACCAGTTCACTGCTTTCCACATCGACATGCATCCGACCGCCCGGCACCGCAATGCCGATGCTGCCGATCTTGTCCAAGAGCCGCTCGGAGGGAACATAGCTGATGCGGGGCGAGGCTTCGGTCTGGCCATACATGACGAAGAACTGCAGGCCGTGGTCCTTGGCAGACTCGGCAAAATGCTGGACCAGTTCGTCGCGCAGGCGGCCACCGGCCTGGGTCAGCATGCGCAGGCTGGGCAGCTGCAGGCGCGTAAGGCCCATGCGGCGCAGTATTTCGTAGGTGGCCGGAACCCCGGACAGGGAAGTGACCGCGTTGCCGCGTGCGGCTTCCCAGAACTCGCGGGTCATCAGGCTGTCTTCGCTCAGTACCACGCAGCCACCACAGCCCAGATGGCTGTTGAGGATGGACATGCCAAACGAATAGGCCAACGGCAATGTGGTGATGGCGCGGTCTTCCGGACCCAGGCCGAGATAGGCAACGATCGATGTCGTGTTCGCGGCCAAGCCCTGCGCGGACAACCGCACCAGCTTGGATGAACCGGTACTGCCCGATGTGCTCAGCAGCAGCGCCAAGTCGCCATGCGGCGATGGGAGCGTGAGGTGGGTTTCGCGCAGGTGGATGCCCAGAGTGCCTGCGACATGCACCGTCCGGTAACCGGCCGGCGCCGTGCCCGGCATGGCAAGCCAGTCCGGCACGTACTGAGTCAGCAGCGCGTCCAGCAGCTCCGGGTCGACATCGGGCTGGATCAGCAGGGGGACCTGACGGGTACTGCGCAGGGCGCCCAGATAGAGCGCGACCGCGTCGATCGTGCTGGGCATCGCCAGCACGCCCATACCCCGCCCGGCGGGCAGGTGCACGGCCAGGGTATCGGCCAGCACGCCCAGTTCATCATAGCTGAGCGTCCGTGTTCCCTCGATGAGCGCAGTGCGATTGCCGTGCGCCAACTGCCAGAACTGCATTCAGACCACCATCTGTCCGTCGACGCCGATGATCTGGCCGGTGATGTAGGCGGAGCTGTCGCCGAGCAGGAACGCGACCAGCTCGGCCACTTCGCGCGGCGTTCCTGCGCGGCCCATGCCGATCGAGGCCAAGCGCTTGGCGTGTGCGGCCTCGGGCATGTCCCGGGTCATATCGGTGTCGATGAAGCCCGGTGAGACGGCATTGACACGGATTCCGCGCGGCGCCAGCTCTTTGGATGCCGAACGCGTCGCGCCGACTAGGGCGGCCTTGCTGGCGGCATACAGGCTCAGGCCGGCAGCGCCGTTGACGCCCATGATCGAGACCAGATTAACGATGCTGCCCTTGCCGGTGCGTGCCATAAGGCGCGACGCATACTGCATCGCCATAAGCGGCGCTTTGACGTTGACGGTCAGCACCTGGTCGATGTCTTCGGCTCGGATCATGCCAAGCAGGCCCTCATGCAGCACCCCTGCATTGTTGACCAGTCCGTCCACGCGACCGAAACGGGAAAACACCTGTTTGAACAACGCGGCAATCGCGTCCGCATCGGTCAAGTCCAGCGCCGCACACAACGGAGCGGGTGCGCCGAGTGACTCGACCTCCGCAGAGAGGCTTGCCAACGCCGCCTCGTCGCGCGCTACCAGCACAAGCTGAGCTGGCTGTGCAGCCAGATGCAGCGCGATCGCCCGTCCGATCCCGCGCGAGGCACCGGTAACTAGGATGACAGACACGGCGGTGGACATGCTCAGGCAGCCGCGCCGTGCTTACGCAGGATCTCGCGCGCCTTGCCGACCGAGCTCATGTCGATCACCTCGTCCATGTCGATCATCACGCCGAAGGCTTCTTCGAGCGCTGCGACCACGGACATGTGCGCGATCGAATCCCACTGCGGGATGGTCGCGTAGCGCAGATCGTCATTGATGGTGTCCGGGGCGATGCCCAGCACACGGGCAAACACGACGACAACTTTATCTTCGGTAACTGCATCGTTCATAGAAATTTCCTGAACCCAAACAGGGTGTTGTTGAAATGGAACCCGAGTCGGGCATATAGATTGAGGATGCCCGTGTTGGCGGCAGAGACGAGCGTGGTGCACTGCTGGATCTCCCGGGCGGCAAGGGATTCCAGGGCTGTGACCCACAGGGGCAGCGCCAGCATTGCGTAGGGTGCGGTTGCGCCGGTCAGCAGCAGTTCGGCACTGCGTTGTTCGGGATTGACGCGTTCGGCATGGAAGCCAATCGTCCTGCCGCGCGATTCTGCGACCTGGGCAAGGCCACCGGTGACAAGGTCCTCGATCCAGTTGGCGGTACGGTTGGCCGCGCGCACCGGATCGATCGCTGGATCTTCAAGGAACCTGCCGTGAGCGAAATCCGTGTCTGCGATACGGCGAAGCTCCGGGATATCCGCCGCGGTGGCCGGTCGCAGCGTCGGCAACATGCCGCGCGGAACTGTGGGCAGGTTGGCGAAACCACTGCGCGAGACGGTCAACGAGGTTTCAACGAACTGGTAGCCGTGTTGCAGCAGCGCGGCCTTCGCCACCGGAGATGTGGCATCGATGCGGCCGAACAGGTAATGCACCGACTGGCCGGCGCACCAGTGCTCGAGCTCCTCCAGCAACGGACCGGCCTGGTCGACTGCCGCGATATCCAGCACGGTGACTTCGGCGGTAACGAAGCCCAGCGCGCGCTCATCCCACGGTGTAAGACGCGCGGCAATGCTGCCCTGGCCGTGATCGAAGACGACGTTCATCGCGCTTTCCGATCATCGTTCACCGCATCGGCAACGATGTAGTAGGGGCGACGTTGCACGTTCCGGAAGACCTGGCCCACATACAGCCCGACCACACCCAGGCAGAACATCACCAGGCCACCGATCAGCCACACCGATCCGATGATCGAGGTGTAGCCGGCGACTTCGATATCCCCGTCCCACCAGCGCAGCAGGCTCATGCCGACCAGTACGAAGGCCACCAGCGAACAGACGATGCCGGTCCCGGCGACCATGCGCAGCGGCTTCTCCGAATAGCCTAGTGCGATGTTCATCGACAGCTTGAGCAATTTGCGGAGGGTGTAGGAGGTTTCGCCTACGGCGCGTGCCTGGTGCTGGACCGGGAGCTTGCCGGTACGGAAGCCGGCCCACTTGACCATCAGGGGGAACGAACGGTCGCGTTCGGGCATCTGACAGACTGCATCGATCACCTTGCAGTGGAAGATGCCGAAGTTGGCGGTTGTCGGATCCTGCGGGACGCCGGTAAGCCACCCCAGCAGGGTGAAGAAGCCCCAGGAGGAAAGTCGTTTGAGCGGTTTGTCCTGGCGTTCGATGCGCTGTGCGAACACCACGTCCAGCTGCTCGTCGATGGCTTTGCGGTACAGCGCCGGGATCTCGCTGGGCGCATCTTGCAGGTCGCAATCCATTACCACCGTCCAACGGCCCGTCGCATGCTCGATGCCGGCGGAGATCGCCGAATGTTGGCCGAAATTCCGTGACAGGCGTAGTCCGCGCAACCATGGCCTGGTGCGCGACAACTCTTCGATGCGGGCCCATGCCCCGTCGGGGCTGTCGTCATCGACGAGGATCATCTCGAACGACATGGCCATTGACGTCGCCGCAGCCTGCACCTGATCCACGAGATCTTCCAGGCACCCTTGGCACCCGTAGACCGGTGCAACCACAGAAAGCATCACGGAGTGGCCCAGGTCGGAACTCGGAGAAATGGGAGTAACGGTCATCAGATCAAGCATCCTTCGGCGCCCAGGCTCGTTGAGGGGTCGGTCGACACGTTCAAACTGCGCTGCGGCCGGCCGCGTGCAGCGCTTGATCTGGCACTCCGCAGCCCGCACGACGCCCAGTGCAAGCAATCAGACATTATAGCTTTACCGGGCGATTCGGGTCGGATTAAGCGCGACGAACGCCTCAGCCGAGCCAGCGACCGCATTAACGGCGCTGGCCCATTGGCTCACAGCGCCTTTTCCAGCTCCGGCAGGATCGCGAACAGATCCCCCACTAGACCGATGTCGGCGATCTCGAAGATCGGCGCGTCGCCGTCCTTGTTGATTGCGACAATAGTGCCGGCATCCTTGATGCCGGTCAGGTGCTGGATCGCGCCACTGATGCCGACCGCCACGTATAGTTCCGGGGCGATGATCTTGCCGGTCTGGCCCACCTGCAGGTCGCTGGGCACGTAGCCGGCATCCACTGCGGCGCGCGAGGCACCGACGGCGGCGTCGAGCTTGTCGGCCAACTGGTAGATCACCTTGAAGTTCTCTTCCGAACCGACGCCACGGCCACCGGAAACCACGCGCTTGGCGCTCTGCAGGTCCGGGCGGTCGCTCTTGCCGGCGGCCAGGCCGATGAAGCGGGTGTGCGAGGGCAGGGTGGCATCGACGTTGATGGCCTCGACCGGTGCGCTGTTGCCCTTGGCTGCTTCCGGCCACGAAGCGGCGCGAACGGTCGCCACCACGACCTGGTCGGCCGGCAGTTCCACGGTGATTATGGCGTTGCCAGCGTAGATCGGGCGCTTGAAGGTGTGCGGGCCTTCGACGCTCATCAGGTCGGAGACCTGGTTTACGCCGAGCAGCGCGGCGACGGCCGGGACCAGGTCCTTGCCGGTGGTGGTCGAGGCGCCGAACACGTGGCTGTAGCCGGCGGCGGCCTTGGCGATCTGCGGTGCCTGTACCTGGGCCAGGGCATGTGCGTTGGCCGGGTTGGCCAGGGTGAGCACCTTGCTGACGCCGGCGATCTGCGCAGCTTCGGCGGCGATGCCGGCCGGGTCGGCGGCCAGCACCAGCACGTCGATGTCGCCACCGACGGCGGCAGCGGCCGAAACGGTCTTGGCGACGGCGCTGTTGAGCTTGCCGTCCAGGTGCTCAGCGATAACGAGAATCTTGGCCATTACAGCAACCCCTTCTGCTTGAGTGCAGCCACCAGTTCGGCGGCGTCCTTCACCATCACGCCCTTGCTGCGCTTTGCCGGCGCGGCGTAGTGGTTTGTCTTGAACGTGTCGGCGGCTTCAACGCCCAGGTCGGCCAGCTGCAGGGTTTCCAGCGGCTTGGCCTTGGCTTTCATGATGTCCGGCAGCTTGATGAAACGCGGCTCGTTCAGACGCAGGTCGGTGGTGATCACCGCCGGTAGGTCGACTTCCAGCGTTTCCAAGCCGGCGTCGACTTCACGGGTGACCGTGGCCTTGCCGTCGGCGATCTCGACCTTGGAGGCGAAGGTGGCCTGCGGGCGCGCCCACAGCGTGGCCAGCATCTGGCCGGTCTGGTTGGCGTCGTCGTCGATGGCCTGTTTGCCGAGGATAACCAGATCCGGCTGTTCCTTCTCCACCAGCTTGAGCAGGGTGCGGGCAGCGGTGAGCGGCTGGATGGCCTGGTCGGTGACCACGTGGATGGCGCGGTTGGCGCCCATGGCCAGGCCGTTGCGCAGATGCGCCTGGGCGTCGGCCGGGGCGATGGTGGCGACCACCACTTCCGTGGCGAGGCCCTTGTCGCGCAGGCGCAGGGCTTCTTCCAGGGCGATTTCATCGAACGGGTTGGGCGAGAGTTTGACGCCATCGGTGACCACGCCGGAACCGTCCGGCCTGACCTGAATGCGGACGTTGTAGTCCACCACGCGCTTGTACGCGACGAGGATTTTCATCTGGTACGAATCCTTCGGTAACAGGGAATAGCGTCCGGCTCTTGGTGGCAGCAACCGGTTCGGGAAATTGGACCGCGATTCTAACTGGCCAAGCGCTTCCATGCGAATGCGTATGGAAATGCTGCGAAGCACCAAAATGCCGGATCTGCGGGCGTGTCCTATCATTCCGGAGGCAGCCGTGCGGAGCGCTGGCCTGTATGCTGTACCGCTGTGTCGGAATGCCGCGGGCGTTCCCAGGATGAATTGAAAAACAGGAGAACAGGTAGTGCCCACATGGCTTGTCACCGGCGGTGCCGGATTCATTGGCGGCAATTTTGTATTGGAGGCGGTCGCCAAAGGCGTACGCGTCGTCAATCTCGATGCCCTGACCTATGCCGGTAACCTGAAGACGCTGTCCAGTCTGGAGGGCAACCCGAATCACGTCTTCGTGAAGGGTGATATCGGTGACCGGGAGCTGGTCGAGCGCCTGCTGGTCGAACACCAGCCCGACGCGGTACTGAATTTCGCCGCGGAAAGCCATGTGGACCGCTCCATCGATGGCCCCGGCGCGTTCATCCAGACCAATGTGGTTGGCACCTTGGCGCTGCTTGAAGCCGTGCGCGATTACTGGAAGGCGCTGCCGGCCGACAAGGGCCAGGCGTTCCGCTTCCTGCATGTCTCTACCGACGAGGTGTACGGCACGCTGGGCGAAACGGGCCTGTTCACCGAAACCACCCCGTACGCGCCGAACTCGCCGTACTCGGCGTCCAAGGCGGCCTCGGACCATCTGGTGCGCGCTTTCCACCACACCTACGGGCTGCCGGTGCTGACCACCAACTGCTCCAACAATTACGGCCCGTATCACTTCCCCGAGAAGCTGATTCCGCTGGTGATCGCCAAGGCGCTGGCCGGTGAGCCGCTGCCGGTGTACGGCGACGGTAAGCAGGTGCGCGACTGGCTGTTCGTGACCGACCATTGCGAAGCGATCCGCACCGTGCTGGCCAAAGGCCGTGTGGGCGAGACCTACAACGTTGGCGGCAACTCGGAAAAGAAGAATATCGAAGTCGTGCAGGCCATCTGTGACCTGCTGGACCAGCGCCGCCCGCGTGCGGATGGCCAGCCGCGCAGCAGCCAGATCACCTACGTCGCCGACCGCCCGGGCCATGACCGCCGTTATGCGATTGATGCCTCCAAATTGAAGAACGAGTTGGGCTGGGAGCCCAAGTACACCTTCGAGCAGGGCATCGCCTACACCGTGGACTGGTATCTGGATAACCAGGAATGGGTCAACGGCGTGCTCGATGGCAGCTACCGCCTGCAGCGTATCGGCACCGTTGCCTGATGATGGACCGTTGTCGCGATATGCCTGCGCTGTCCGCAGGGCAGCCCATTGGTGGCGCGGCATCTTGAAAGAAGGACTCTGGAAATGACGCAACGTAAAGGCATCATCCTGGCCGGCGGCTCCGGCACCCGGCTGTACCCGATCACCAAGGGCGTCAGCAAGCAGCTGCTGCCGGTGTACGACAAGCCGATGATCTACTACCCGCTCAGCGTGCTGATGCTGGCGGGCATTCGTGAAGTGCTGATCATCAACACGCCGCACGAACAGGCGCTGTTCCAGCAGTTGCTGGGCGACGGTTCGCAGTGGGGCATGGATATCCAGTATGCCGTGCAGCCCAGTCCGGACGGGCTGGCGCAGGCCTACCTGATCGGCCGCGACTTCGTGGCTGGCAAGCCGAGCTGCCTGGTGCTGGGGGACAACATCTTCCATGGCCATGGACTGCGCGAGGTGCTCAAGCGTGCCGACGAGCGCGTGGACGGCTCTACCGTGTTCGGCTACTGGGTGAACGACCCGGAGCGCTACGGCGTGGCCGAGTTTGACACCAGCGGCAAGGTGATCGACCTGGTGGAGAAGCCGGAGAATCCGCGCTCCAACTACGCCGTGACCGGCCTGTACTTCTACGACGGCAACGCCAGTGCCCATGCTGCCGAACTGAAGCCGTCGCCACGGGGCGAGCTGGAGATCACCGATCTCAACAAGCGCTACCTGGCCGAGGGCAACCTGCACCTGGAAGCGCTGGGCCGCGGTTACGCCTGGCTCGATACCGGCACCCACCAGTCCCTGTTGGAAGCCTCCAACTTCATCGAGACCATCCAGACCCGCCAAGGCCTGCAGGTCTGCTGTCCGGAGGAAATCGCCTTTGGCCAGGGCTGGATCAACGCCGAGCAGTTGGAAGTTCTGGCGGCTCCCCTGATCAAGAATGGCTACGGCCAGTACCTGCACAAACTTGCCTTGCGTGGAGTTGTTCCGTGAAAGTGATTGAAACGAAGTTGCCAGGTTGCGTGGTCATCGAGCCAGCGGTGTTCGGTGACGAGCGTGGCTTTTTCTTCGAGACCTGGAATGCCGAGCGCTTTGGTCAGCACGGCCTGCCGACCCGCTTCGTGCAGAGCAACGTCTCCACCTCCGCCAAGGGTGTGCTGCGTGGCCTGCATTACCAGTGGCCGCGGCCGCAGGGCAAGCTGGTCAGCGTGCTGGAAGGCGAGGTCTACGACGTGGCCGTCGATATCCGTCGCGGTTCGCCAACCTTTGGCCAGTGGGAGGCGGTGGTGCTCAGCGCCGAAAACAAGCGCCAGTTCTGGATTCCGGAAGGCTTCGCCCATGGCTTTGCGGTGCTGTCCGAGCGCGCGGTGTTCAGCTATCTGTGTACCGAGGTCTACCTGAAGGACTTCGATGCTGGCGTGCGCTGGAATGACGCCGATATCGCGGTGGATTGGCCGATCAGTGCGCCGACCCTGTCGGCCAAGGACGAAAGCGCACCGTTCCTGAAGGACATCGCTGAAGACCGTTTGCCGGTCTACACCCCATGACGGTGCTGGTATTCGGTGGCAACGGCCAGGTCGGCCAGGAGCTGCTGCGCGCGCTGGCGCCGCTGGGGCAGGTGATCGCGACCACGCGCAGCGGCCTGCTGCCCGATGGCGTGGCCTGCGAGACGGCGGACTTCGGCCAGCCGGACAGCCTGCCGGCGCTGCTGGATCGCCTGCAACCCTCGGTGGTGGTCAACGCGGCGGCCTACACCGCCGTGGACCGCGCCGAGCAGGACGTTGAGGCGGCCTTCGCCGCCAACGCGCAGGCACCGGGCGTGATCGCACGCTGGTGCGCGGCCCATGGCGTGCCGTTGGTGCATTACTCCACCGACTACGTGTTCGACGGCCAAGGCACGGCGCCGTATCGCGAGGATGAGCCGACCGCGCCGCTGGGCGTGTATGGAACCAGCAAGCGCGATGGCGAGGACGCGGTACGGGCCGCCGGTGGTCGCCATCTGATTTTCCGCACCGCCTGGGTGTATGCCGCCCACGGAGCCAATTTCCTGCGCACGATGCTGCGGGTGGGGGCCGAGCGTGAGGAGCTGCGCGTGGTCGCCGACCAGATCGGAACGCCGACGCCGGCGGTGCTGATTGCCGAGGTTACGGCCAAAGCACTGCAGCATCCGGAGCAGCTGTCCGGCACCTGGCATCTGACCGCCTCCGGGCAGACCAGCTGGCACGGCTTTGCCGAGGCGATTTTTGCCGAGGCGGTGTCTGCTGGGCTGCTGACCAGGGCGCCGCACGTTCACGCGATCAGCAGCGCGGAATATCCCACACCCGCCCGGCGTCCGGCCTGGTCGGTACTGGACAATGCCAAACTGCAGCAGGACTTTGGCATCGTGTTGCCGCCGTGGCGGGAAGGCCTGGAGCGGGTGATCGGTCAATTGCGCGCACAGCGCTGATCGATGGAATGAAAAGCCCCGGAGTTCCCGGGGCTTTTCATATGCGGCGATCGGTGCGGGTCAGGTGCGGCCGTAGGTGTCCTCGAAGCGCACGATATCGTCTTCGCCCAGGTAGCTGCCCGACTGCACTTCGATCAGCTCAAGCGGCAACTTGCCGGGGTTGCGCAGACGGTGGGTCACGCCCAGCGGAATATAGGTGCTCTGGTTCTCGGTCAGCAGCAACACTTCCTCACCGCGGGTGACCTCGGCGGTACCGCTGACCACGATCCAGTGCTCGGCACGGTGGTGGTGCATCTGCAGGCTCAGCGTGCCGCCGGGCTTGACGGTGATGCGCTTGACCTGGAAACGCTCGCCGTTGTCGATGGAATCGTAGGCCCCCCAGGGGCGATAGACCTTGCGATGCCAGGTGGCTTCGCTGCGACCGTCAGCCTTCAGTCGGGCCACCACGTCCTTGACCTCCTGCATGCGGTCGGATCTGCCGACCAGCACCGCGTCATCGGTTTCGACCACGACCACATCCTCCAGGCCGACCATCGCGATCAGACGGTCGCCATAGGCGAAGGTGTTGTGGCAATCGATGGCGATGACATCGCCGCGATGGGCGTTGCCGTCGGCGTCCTGCGCGGACACGTCGCGCAGGGCGGTCCATGAGCCGACATCACTCCAGCCCGCATCCAGCGGCACTACCGCCGCATCGGCGGTCTTTTCCATCACCGCGTAGTCGATGGAGTCCGACGGGCTGGCCTGGAAGGCATTCGCATCCAGGCGGATGAAGTCGCTGTCGCGGCGGGCCCGCTCCCACGACGTGCGGCATGCAGCCAGGATCTGCGGCTGCAGGCGTTCGAGCTCCTCCAGATAACGGGACGCGCGGAACAGGAACATGCCACTGTTCCAGTAGTACTCGCCCGAGGCGACGTAACCCTGTGCGGTCTGCAGATCGGGCTTCTCGACAAAGCGCTCGATCGCGCGCGGACCCTCACCGGCCACTGCCTTGATGTAGCCGTAGCCGGTCTCTGGCGCGGTCGGCTGGATGCCGAAGGTCACCAGCTTGCCCTGTCCGGCGAGGCTGGCGGCCTGGGCGATGGCCTGGTGGAAGCGGGGAATGTCATTGATCAGGTGATCCGAGGGCAGCACCAGCAGCAGCGGATCTTCACCGTTGCGGCGGGCCTCCAGCGCGGCGGCGGCGATGGCCGGGGCGGTGTTGCGGCCGACTGGTTCCAGCAGGATCGCCGACGGTGCGGTACCAACCTGCTGCAGCTGTTCGGCGGCCACAAAACGATGCGATTCGTTGGCCACCACGATGGGCGCCTGCGCGGCGATATCGGCCACACGCAGCCAGGTGGCCTGCAGCATGGTGCGCTCGCCGGTCAGCGGCAGGAACTGCTTCGGGTACGCCTCACGCGACAGCGGCCACAGGCGCGTGCCGGAACCGCCGGAGAGGATGACGGGCAGGATCGGGTTCATGGAGGTCCTCAGGCGGAGATCAGGTCGGAAATCTCGTGGGTGCGCAGCGCCAGCAACGTGGCATCACCGCGGGTTTCCACGTTCAGGCGCAACAGCGGTTCCGTGTTGGAACTGCGCAGGTTGAAGCGCCAGTCACCGAAATCGGCACTGATACCGTCGGTGTGGTCCAGTACCGGCGACTGCGCGGCGAAATGCGCCATCACCCGCGCCACCGCCGCCTTCGCATCGGCGACCTTGAAGTTGATCTCGCCACTGCAGGGGAAGCGCGCCATGCGGTCTTCCACCAGTTCGGCTAGCGATTGGCCACTGCTGGAAACCAGTGCGGCGATCAGCAGCCACGGGATCATGCCCGAGTCGGCATAGGCGAACTCGCGGAAGTAGTGATGGGCGCTCATCTCGCCGCCGTAGACGGCGTTCTCGGCACGCATCTTCTCCTTGATGAAGGCGTGGCCGCTCTTGCACAGCACCGGCACGCCGCCGGCGGCTTCGACCATTTCCACCGTGTTCCAGGTCAGGCGCGGATCGTGGATGATCTTGCCGCCCGGGTTGCGGGCGAGGATGGCCTGGGCCAGCAGGCCGACCAGGTAATAGCCCTCGATGAAGCGGCCGTTGTGGTCGAAGAAGAAGCAGCGGTCGAAGTCGCCGTCCCAGGCGATGCCGAAGTCGGCACCGTGTTCGCGCACTGCCTGTGCGGTGAGCGCACGGTTCTCCGGCAGCAGCGGGTTGGGGATGCCATTGGGGAAGCTGCCATCGGGCTCGTGGCAGATGCGCACGAAATCCAGCGGCAGGTGCGGTGCCAGCAGATCGATGACGGCGCCGGCGCCGCCGTTGCCAGCATTGACCACCAGCTTCAGCGGCTTGAGTGCGGCGGCATCCACATAGCCGAGCAGGTGCTGGATGTAGGCGCTCTTGTCATGTTCGGTGCGCAGACCGCCCCGCGGCGTTTGCGCCTCGGACGTATCGGTGGCGACGGCATCGGAGATCGCGAAAAGTCCGGTATCGGAGCTGATCGGACGCGCGTTCTCCTTCACCAGCTTCATCCCGTTGTAGTCCATCGGATTGTGGCTGGCGGTGACCATCACCCCACCGGCCGCACCGAGATGATCGGTCTGGAAGTAGACCTCCTCGGTACCGCACAGGCCGATATCGATCACCTCCCGGCCCTCGCCACGCAGACCGGCGGCCAGTGCGTCCTGCAACGCCGGACTGGTCAGGCGTACGTCATGTCCGAGAACCACCGCGCCTTCCCCGAGCTGGGCCGCCAGCGCCTTGCCGACTTTCCGGGCGATGTCTTGGTTGAGTTCTTCCGGCACACGGCCGCGGATGTCGTAGGCCTTGAAGGCGGGGAGGGGCATGCATGCATCCTGCTTGAATAAAGGCGCCTAGTTTAGTCGCCTGCCGCTAAAGTTGCTGTCTACGGGCTGGACGAAGGTCCAAGGCGGCTGATCCGGGAACGCCGCTAGAATGCGTGCATCCTTGGTTATTGTGGGCGTGATGCGATGAGCGATCTCTCTACCCCGACCGGCAAGCGCGGCAAGCTGTACGCCTCGGCTGCCGAGGCGCTGGCCGGCATCGTGGCCGACGGGCAGACGCTGGCGGTCGGCGGCTTCGGCCTGTGCGGCATTCCCGAGGCCCTGATCGCCGCGCTGCGCGACAGTGGGGTCAAGGGGCTGACGGCGATTTCCAACAATGCCGGCGTCGATGGATTCGGCCTGGGCCAGCTGCTGGAAACCCGCCAGATCAGGAAGATGATTTCGTCCTATGTGGGCGAGAACAAGGAGTTCGAGCGCCAGTACCTGGCCGGTGAACTGGAGCTGGAGTTCAACCCGCAGGGCACCCTAGCCGAGCGCCTGCGCGCCGGCGGGGCGGGCATCCCCGCCTTCTTCACTGCCACCGGCTACGGCACTGTGGTGGCCGAAGGCAAGGAAACCCGCGAGATCGACGGCAAACACTATGTGCTGGAGACCGCGCTCAAGGCCGACGTGTCGCTGGTCAAGGCGTGGAAGGCCGACGAAGCCGGCAACCTGCTGTTCCGCAAGACCGCGCGCAACTTCAATCCGGCCTGCGCGATGGCCGGCAAGGTCTGCGTGGTTGAGGTGGAGGAGATCGTGCCGGTCGGCGCCATCGATCCGGACCAGGTGCACCTGCCGGGGATCTACGTCGATCGCATCGTATTGAACGCAACGCCGGAAAAGCGCATCGAGCAGCGCACCGTGCGTCAGGAGGGGAACTGAAATGGCCTGGACCCGTGACGAAATGGCACAGCGCGCCGCGCGCGAGCTGACCGATGGTGCGTATGTGAACCTGGGTATCGGCCTGCCGACCTTGGTTGCCAACCATATCCCCGAAGGCATGGACGTATGGCTGCAGTCCGAGAACGGCCTGCTTGGCATCGGCCCGTTCCCGACCGAAGCCGAAGTGGATGCCGACCTGATCAATGCCGGCAAGCAGACCGTCACCGCGCGTGCCGGTGCCAGCTACTTCGGCAGCCATGATTCGTTTGCGATGATCCGCGGCGGCCACATCAACCTGGCCATCCTTGGCGCGATGCAGGTCACCGACAAGGGCGACCTGGCCAACTGGATGGTGCCCGGCAAGATGGTCAAGGGCATGGGCGGCGCGATGGATCTGGTGGCCGGCGTGCAGCGCGTGGTGGTGCTGATGGAGCACACCGCCAAGAACGGTGAACACAAGATCCTGGCCGACTGCACGCTGCCGCTGACTGGCGTGGGGGTGGTCGATCGCATCATCACCGATCTGGCCGTGTTCGACATTACTGACAACGGCATGGTGCTGGTGGAAGCAGCACCGGGCGTCAGCGATGAGGAACTGAAAGAAAAGACCGGCGTGCCGTTCCAGTGCGTTTGAGGTAGGTTCTGCGGACCGAATTTTCGGTCCGCAGTCTTATCAACAGAGTTTTACTGGCGACGCGCATAAGCATAGCCTTGGCCAAGTGCTGCATTGGGGTGTGAGCAGCCGGATATTGCGGATGTCTCGATGATCTGGAAACCGGCGGCATGAATTACCGCACCACTTATCCGCTCGATGGCATGTGCTAGCGTGCCGTCAATCTGCCCTTTTTCAGGTTCGAATGCAGCTTCGTAAAGGTGTGCGTCCAGTAACGGGCGCAATGCCTGTAGTCGTGCCCAGAACATGCTGCCAGAGGCAAAGAAATCGTCTTTGATATCACCATCCAGCCCTAAGCGGACCTGTAGCGTTTCAAGGTGGGGGGCATTGCCGCCTAGGAACTGTGCGACTGGAAGCAGGTGCCCGGCAGGTACGATCATGCCGATATCAGGGTGTGCCTGCATATAGGCCAATATCGTTTGACTTGCTTGATCTCCAACTAGCAGATCCACCATCTCCCTGCGCCATTGATCTCCGTTGGAACGGTGGACTGAACGCTTCGTGTGCAGCTTCAGCACTACTTCCTCGCCTTCGTCGAGCAGACGATTGGCAACATGTAGGAATGGAAGAACGTCACGCCCCCGATTGACGAATGCTAATACTTCGACCTTGTCGCCAAGTTGATGTTGGGCAACAAGCTGGCGCACGTCGGCATCATGTTGATGCGTGGTGGTTATTACGATGCGTGCCTGCAGCCTGCTGGATTCAACGATGTCCAGCAGCTCGTCAAGCACGTCCATATACCACGCATGTATAACGATGCATGGTCTATGGATCAGTTGAGGCTGAGGGTTAAGCGCCTGACGGGTTGCAGCCAGCCACGCATGCCCCAGGCGGGCGTCTGGCTCAAGCACAGCGCCCTCGGCCCACTCGTTCCACGCGTTGATGAACACCAGACGGTCCGTTTGCGGGACTGCAGCAAGCCGGCTATGAATCGTAGTGCTCAGCCAATCGCGATAGCCGCGCGGCGATGCATGTAGATAGACCCTCCCTCGCCCGGAGCGACGGGCCTCGTTGTCCCAGCCCGGGTTGACGCCTGGGTAAAGCTTGTAATCTGGAAGCGGTCTAGTAGCGATTTCCTTGGCGAGTTCGCGCCAGTCACGGACATCCCCATTGAACTCCGGGTTGATCAACCACTGGTCGGCGGAAAGTGAGCGGGGATTGCTCATGTTGGGCGGAAATTCGACTGCCGCGTCAAAGCCGATGTCGCGGGGGTCGGGGCGTTCGAAGCCTTGAACATAGGCCAAGTGAATCTCGCCGATATGATTCTCCCGGCACCACTTCCGCCATCGTTTCCCCGTCGCATGGGCATCAGGCAGCAGGTTAGGCCGGTACACCAGCAGTATGGGTTTGCCATCAACTTGTAACGCCCGGCGATCACGCAGATAGGGGCTGATATGGGCGATGAAGGCCAGATCGTCCTCAGCACTATGTTGCTGTCCGATCAGGACGTCCTCATCTCGCCCATCCCAGCGTCTTGCCCAGTTTTCGTTTGCCCAACAAAGACAGAATGGCAGGTCAATACTGTCATCGGCGAGCCACTGGCGTAGCGGCGCTTCCATCAGCGTGCGGCCGCTGAACCAGTAAAAGTAGAAGCAGAAGGCGCCGATACCGTACTCGGCGGCCAAGCGCGCCTGATCACGCATGATCTGTGGCTGACCGAGGTCGTAGAAGCCAAGGTCGGCGGGCAGGCGTGGCTGGATGTGGCCTTCAAACTGCGGCAGCGCCCGGGTGACATTGCGCCACTCGGTAAATCCTTTCCCCCACCAAGCGTCGTTTTCCGGAAAAGTATGGAACTGGGGAAGATAGAAGGCCACCAGCGTTGCGGGTAGACGGGGTGGCAAGGGCACCTTTTCATAGGGCACATGACCAATAGCCGCGTCGTCGGCCCGCCAGTATAGGCGGGCTCCCGGGCGGCTTGCGTCGGGGGGGGCGTCGTCACGTCCCCGTGCTGGTGGCGGTATCCAAGCCTCGTGACGGCTCATCAGGCGTGTTCGCAGGCGATCGCGTTGCCCATCAGTCAGGGGAAGCGCACGAAACAGCGTCCGCAGCAACGGATAGAGCTTCTGTCGTAGGTGATTGTTGTTCACGAGCCAGTGACCTGCAGGTAATGAAGAGAAGAGGTCATCCGGGCTCCAATAAACATACGCAGTTGGCATTTTCCGATGTTGTAGCTTCCCCGGCAAACCTGTTGGCTGTGCTAGCGTTCGGTGATGTTGCTCCCGTGCGAATTCACTGATGCCGAGATCCGCTACCTGCACGACTGGTTGTTGCCCGTCGAGGCTGATCTTTTGCTACAAACGCTGCGCGAAGCTGCACCGTGGGAAGTCCATCGGCTGCGCATGTTCGGGCGCTGGGTGGATTCGCCGCGGTTGAGCTGCTGGATGGGCGATGCAGGCGCGTTCTATCGTTATTCCGGCGCGGATTTCGTGCCGCATCCGTGGTTGGAGTCGTTGCTGCCGCTGCGTGAAAGGGTGCAGCAGGCTGGCCAGAGTCGATTCAACAGCGTGCTGCTCAACCGATATCGCAATGGTGGTGACAGCATGGGCTGGCACAGCGACGACGAACCGGAGCTGGGCGAGCGGCCGTTGATCGCCTCGCTGAGCCTGGGAGCGCCGCGGCGCTTTCTGCTGCGCCTGCGCGATGACCATTCCTGCAAGCGGCAGTTCCTACTCGGCCACGGGGATCTGCTGGTGATGGCCGGCGATACCCAGCGCTTCTACCAGCATGCACTGCCGAAGACGCGGCGCCCGACTGGCGAGCGCATCAACCT
The DNA here is from genome assembly GCF_056760315.1 of Stenotrophomonas sp. STEN014. Lineage (NCBI taxonomy): Bacteria > Pseudomonadati > Pseudomonadota > Gammaproteobacteria > Lysobacterales > Lysobacteraceae > Stenotrophomonas > Stenotrophomonas sp. STEN014. Next base: position 326,158 of record NZ_JBRREN010000003.1, read on the forward strand.
TACTTTCCGCCAGATCCTTGAGCGGGCAGCGCCGCGGCGTCCTGCTGGCCGCTGACCAGCGTCCAGCCGATCAGATCGCCAGCCGTCCTGTCCAGCGCGGTCTCAAAGGCGCGCGCCACGCTGGGCAGCTCAGCGGAGGCAGCTGGTTCGGCAGCCAGGAACGTGCGGGAGGCGACCACGCGCTGGTCGATGCTGTGGATCAGCTTGGCATTGAGCTCGATGGTGGCCGCCGGGGTGTCGCCGCCGCGGTAATCGGCTTCGAAGCGGCGCAGGTCGGTGGTGAGCTTGTAGTCGGAGCGGATGCCGGCCGCAATGCGCGCCACCGCGTCGATCCGTCCGGAATCCTCGAAACCGCGCAACAGGGTGTCTTCGAGAATGTCGGTGGCCGGTTGCGACCAGGTCGCCCCCTTGTAGACCTCCAGTTCGCCCGGCGTCGGCCGCACATTGATGCGCGGGCTGTCGACCAGGCGCGCGGCGCTGGGCTTGGCGATGGCCAGCTGCCAGTCAACGCTGGGCCAGGCCGGATCGGCCTGCACGCGCACCTGCGGGGCATAGATGGTGGTGGATTGGCGGTCGCCGCCGGCCAGCACCGAGCAACCGGCCAGTGCCAGCGCGCACCACGGCGCGATCAGTCGGATTGAAAAGGAGAGCTTCATTTCGGTTCGAATTCCTTCGGGGCATCGCGACCGAGCAGGTAGCGCGCCGGGTTGTTCTCCAGCCGGTCACTGACCCGGCGCAGGTCGCGGATCAGTCCGCGCAGTTCGGTCAGGGTCGGGCCCAGCTGGGCCAGGCCGTCGTTGGCGAAGCTGTTGATGGCCGCGCGGTTCTCGCCGAGGATCGCATCGGCATTGCCGGCGGCCGAGTCGAGCTTGGACAGGCTGGTATCAAGCTTCTCCAGCGAGGCCGGCAGCTGCCGCAGCACGTTCTGGTCCAGATGCTGGATCGCCCCATTGGCCGTACCCAGGGTCACATTGAGGTTGCGCGCGGCATCGCGTGCTTCCAGCAGCAGCGCCCGGGTGCCTTCGTCGCGGTCGGCCAAACCGCCGCTGATGGTCTCCAGGTGGGCCAGCGTGGTGGTGATCTTGCCCACGTTCTCGTCGCTGAGCAGCTGGTCCATGCGCTCGACCACACGATTGGCCACATCGGTGATGTTCTGCAGTGCCGAGGGCGCCGTGGCGATGGTCGGAATCGGCTCGTTGCTGGCGGCCGTCAGCGCCGCTGCCTGTGGCGTGCCGCCGCTGAGCTGGATGATCGCCGGCCCGGTCAGGCTGGTGATGGCGAGCTTGGCGCGGGTGTCGGTTTTCACCGGCGTGGTGGAGTTCAGGCGCAGGCGCGCGATCACCTTTCGCGGATCCTCGGGGGCGAGTGAAAGCTCGGTGATCGAGCCCACGGCGATGCCGTTGTATTGCACCGGGCTGCCGACCGACAGGCCGGTGACAGCCTCATCGAACACCACCCGGTATTGCTGCCAGGTGCGGTCGGAGGAGTACTTGGCCGCCCATAGACCGAAGAACAGCAATGCGATCGAGATGATCAGGGTGAAGGCGCCGATCAGGACGTAATTGGCTTTGGTTTCCATATCAGGCGTGCTCGGGCAGTTGTCCGCGCGCGGCGCGGGCGCGGGGGCCGTGGAAGTATTCGCGGATCCACGGATGGTCCAGCTGTTCGATTTCGGGCAGCGGCGCGTTGGCGATCACTTTCTGGTCGGCCAGCACCGCCACGCGGTCACAGATAGCGTAAAGCGTGTCCAGATCGTGTGTGATCAGGAACACCGTCAGGCCCAGCGCTTCCTGCAGGGTCTTGATGAGCCGGTCGAAGGCGGCCGCGCCGATCGGGTCGAGCCCGGCGGTGGGTTCATCCAGAAACAGCAGGGGCGGGTCCAACGCCAACGCGCGGGCCAGGCCGGCACGCTTGCGCATGCCGCCAGACAGCTGCGAGGGCAGCTTGTTGATCGCATCGGCCGGCAGACCGGCCAGTTTCACCTTCAGCAGCGCCAGCTCGTAATGCCAGCGTTCGCTCAGTTCGGGGTGATGCTCCTTGAGCGGCACCTGTACGTTCTCGCCGACGGTGAGCGAGGAGAACAGGGCGCCATCCTGGAACAGCACGCCGGTATTGCGCTCGATCCGCAGCCGGTCGGCGGGGTCACCCGAGCGGGCGTTCACCCCCAGCACCTCGATCTGTCCGGCATCGGGTGTGCGCAGCCCCAGGATGGAGCGCATCAGCACCGATTTGCCGGTGCCCGAGCCGCCGACGATACCCAGGATCTCGCCGCGGCGGACTTCCAGATCCAGCCCCTCGTGCACGGTCTGGCTGCCGAAACGGTTGACCAGCCCGCATACGCGGATGGCCAGGTCGGGGGTGTCCGCACCATTCTTCGAGGCGATGGCCATCATTACCAGTCCATGTGCATGAACCACAGCGCGGCCAATGCGTCGAGGATGATCACCAGCGAAATGGTCTGCACCACGCTGGAGGTGGTGCGCTCACCGACCGACTGTGCGGTGCCTTCCACTTTCAGGCCTTCCAGGCAACCTATCAGCGCGATGATCAGCGCAAACACCGGCGCTTTGGACAGGCCCACCAGCATGTGTCGCACTTCGATCGTGTCATGCATGCGTGCCAGGTACATCTGTGGCGGGATATCCAGGTCGAACGCGCCCACGGTGACGCCGCCGGCCAGTCCGGCGAGCATCGCCACGAAGGTCAGCAGCGGCAGCATCACCAGCAGGGCGATCACCCGCGGCAGCACCAGCAGATCGATCGGATCCAGCCCGAGGGTCTGGATCGCGTCGATCTCCTCGCGCGCCTTCATTGCGCCGATCTGCGCGGTGAAGGCGCTGGCCGTGCGCCCGGCCAGGACGATCGCGGTCAGCAGCACCGCAAATTCGCGCAGGAACGCGATGGACACCAGTTCCACCACGAAAATCTCCGCGCCGAAGTCGCGCAGGATGGTCGAACCGAGGAAGGCGATCACCGCGCCCACCAGGTAGGACAGCAGCGCCACCAGCGGCACCGCGTCCAGTCCGACATCTTCCATGTGGCTGACGGTAGCGGTCAGGCGCAGACGCCGTGGCTGGCGCAGCAGACGGCCGAGCTTGACCAGGTTCTCGCCGAGGAAGTTGACCAGCACCACGATGTTGCGGCCGATGGCGTGGACCGAACGGCCCAGCCGCTCCAGCGCGGCGATGATGCCGTAGTCGCGCGGCGGCTTGGGACGCTCGTCGGCCACTTCCTCGATCGTGCACACCAGCGCCTTGTGTTCATCCCGGAACCGCAGCGCCTCGTCGGGGAGACCGGCCTGGTGCGCGTAGCGCAGCAGCAGCAATACCCCGGCCGAATCCAGGCCGTCGACCGCGCGTGCGTCGACGCTGCGCACCGGTGCGGTGATTTGCCCCAGCAGCTCGGTCGCCCGCAACGCGGTGGCGAGCGTCCAGCTGCCCGACAAGCGGAGCTGGCCCTCGATGTCCGGATCGAGCAGGTAGTGGGGTGGTGGGTGATCTTTCATGGGTGGCATCCGCTGCCGAGCATACCTTGTCCCTGCGTGTACAAGGATGAGTATGAATGGCGCTTCCGGGTGATACTAGCGGCCATGTCTGCCGAACCTATCGTCGCTGTCTCCAACCGGGCCACCTATGCCCAGCGTGTGGCCTTCGTTGCGGAGATCGCCGGACGTCTGCACAGCTACGGCACCACCGCGCAACGGCTGGAGGCGGCGGTGGTCGCGCTGGCGCAGCGGCTGGATCTGGATTGCGAGCCGTGGTCCAACCCGACCGGTCTGATCCTCAGTTTCAGTGATCCGACCCGGGCGATCGGTTCCAGCGATATCACCCGGGTGATCCGGCTGGGGCCCGGCGATAACGATCTGCATAAACTGGCCATGGCCGACCAGATCGCAGATGCGGTGGCCGGCGGGCAGATGAGTATCGCCCAGGGCCATACCGCGCTGCGCCAACTGGACAAGGATCCGGGTTTGCGCGGCAAGATCCAGATGCTGATGTCGTTCGCGCTCGGATCGGCGGGGGTGGCCGGGTTGTGGCGGTTGCCGTGGCTGGATATCGCCACCGCCGGGGTGACCGGCCTGCTGATCGGCCTGATGCTGTTCTATACCGATCGGCGTACCGCCTCGCGCGAAGCGGCTGATGCGCTGGCGGCGTTGCTGGCCGGATTTGTCGCGGTACTGGTGGCCACCTTTATCGGGCCGCTGAATCTGAACACGGTGATCATCGCGTCGCTGGTGGTATTGCTGCCGGGTATGGCGCTGACCAATGCGGTCAATGAACTGGCCAGCCAGCACTGGGTCTCGGGCACGGCGCGGTTTGCCGGGGCGCTGACCACGATCATGAAACTCACCGTGGGCGCGATGATCGCGGTGACCATCGCCCATTTCATCGGACTGGAGCCGGAAATCCGCGCCTCGCGCCCGCAATCGGACTGGGTGGAATGGGGGTCGGTACTGGTGGCCTCGTTCGCGTTTGCGATGCTGTTCCGCGCCAGTGGCCGGGATTATCCGTGGGTAATGGCCGCCTCGGTGGCCGGTTATGCGATATCGCGTTATGGCGGCCAGGTGTGGGGCGCGCCGGCGGGGGTGTTTCTGGCGGCGATGGCCTTGACCGCCGCGGGCAATCTGTTCGGTCGTCTGGCCCATCGCCCCGGCGCGATCGTCCGCCTGCCGGGCATCATCATGCTGGTTCCCGGCAGTACCAGTCTGCGCGGGGTATTGAGTCTGGTGCAGCAGCAAAACGTGAATGCCGGTGAATCGGCGATGCTGACCGTGGTCAATGTGGTGATGGCGCTGGTGGCAGGGCTGCTGTTCGGCAATCTGCTGATTCCGGCCCGCAATAATCTCTGACCGGCGGAGCGACGGCGGAAAAAAAACGCCGGCAGATGCCGGCGTTTGTCTATCAGGACAACCGCTCCGGCTTACTGCTGGATCAGGAAATCCTCGACCTTGCGGCCCTGTCCGGTGTATTCGGCCAGCCAGCGCGGCTGCTTGCCGCGACCGGTCCAGGTCTGCTCGGCATTGGCCGGATTACGGTACTTCGGTGCCACCTTGGGCAGTTTGCGGCCGGTCTTGGCAGTGCTCTTGGTGGTCTTGGTGGCACGCGTGGCTTTCATAGCCGGGGCGCCGGTACCGAACAGTTCCTCGATGGTGTAGCCGGCCTTCTTGGCGGCGGCGATAACCGCGGCGCGGGCCTTGGCGATCGGCTGGCGCTTGGCGACCAGGGTCTTGCGCTTTTGTGCGTCGCGGATCAGGACGGCCAGCTCTTTGGCCGACAGGTGGGACAGGTCGATACTCATCGAATAACTACTCCGGATAATGGGTGATAAGGCGGAGCCATTCCGTGGCAGCGTTCCAAAGCATAACGGGGCGGCCATGGTGATGACAAATCAAATATATGCCCGGAGGTTAAGTCCAAATGAAAAGGGCCGGAATCTGTTCCGGCCCTTTTCAATCAGAAGGCGATTTTCGCCAGCAGTGCGGTCTTGTCCAGATTCTCCGCTTCACTGGCCGAGCGGGCCCGGTACTCATAGGTGCCGGCGGCCAGGCCGCGCTCGGAAACCACGATGCGGTGCGGGATACCGATCAGCTCCATATCGGCGAACATCGCACCCGGGCGCAGGCCGCGGTCATCCAGCGCGGCGTCGACGCCGGCGGCCTGCAGCTCGGCCAGCAGCGCTTCGGCGGCGGCGACCACGGCCGGATCCTGCTTCGGATTGATCATGCATACCACCGCCTGCCACGGCGCCATCGCCGCCGGCCAGATAATGCCCGCCTCGTCATGGTTCTGCTCGATCGCCGCAGCGACGATGCGCGAGACGCCGATACCGTAGCAACCCATCGCCATCACCGTGGCCTTGCCATTGACGTCGAGCACGGTGGCTTTGAGCGCCTGGGCATATTTGCGGCCGAGCTGGAACACGTGGCCGACTTCGATGCCGCGGGTGATTTTCAGCTCGCCGCCGTCACGGGCGCGGTCACCGGCCACCACGTTGCGGATATCGGCCACTTCCGGTTCGGCCAGGTCGCGGCCCCAGTTGACGCCGGCGATATGGAAGCCGGTTTCATTGGCACCGACGACAAAATCGGCCATCGCCGCCACTTCACGGTCGGCAATCACGCGCAGGGCTTTGCGCGGATTCAACGGGCCGAGGAAGCCCGGCTCGCTGCCCAGATACTCGGCAATCTCCGCTTCGCTGGCCATGCGGTAATCGGCCAGGCCTTCGACCTTGGCCAGTTTGATCTCGTTGACCTCGTGGTCGCCACGCACCAGCGCCAGCACGAACTGGCCGTCAACGGTCATTAGCGCCACCGACTTGACCGTGCGCTGCAGGGCGATGTCCATCAGTGCGGCCACCTCCTCGCAGGTCTTCTGGGTCGGTGTGTCGATCTTGCGCAACTGCTCGCTGGCGGCCGCACGCGTAGCCGGATCGGCGGCGATCGCCGCCTCCACATTGGCCGCGTAGTCCGAACCGGTGGAGAACACCAGCGCGTCCTCGCCGGAATCGGCGATCACGTGGAATTCCTGCGAGGCATCACCGCCGATCGCGCCCGAATCGGCCTGCACCGCGCGGAACTCCAGGCCCAGGCGGGTGAAGATGCGGGTGTAGGCAGCCTTCATGTTTTCGTATTCGGCCACCAGGCTGGCGTCGTCCAGATGGAAGGAATAGGCGTCCTTCATCAGGAACTCGCGCGCGCGCATCACGCCGAAACGCGGGCGGATCTCGTCACGGAACTTGGTCTGGATCTGGTAGAAGTTGACCGGCAGCTGCTTGTAGCTGGACAGCTCCTGGCGCGCGAAGTCGGTGATGGCTTCCTCGGCGGTGGGGCTGTAGCAGTACTCCTGTTCCTTGCGGTCCTTGATTTTCAGCAGCTGGCCGCCGAACTTCTCCCAGCGCCCGGTCTCCTCCCACAGCTCCTTGGGCTGGATCGTCGGCAGCTGCAGTTCCACCGCGCCGGCGCGGTCCATCTCCTCGCGCACCACCGCCTCGACCTTGCGCAGCACGCGCAGGCCCAGCGGCGACCAGGTGTACAGGCCCGAGGCCAGCTTGCGGATCATGCCCGCGCGCAGCATCAGCCGGTGGCTGACCAGTTCGGCGTCGGCGGGAGTTTCCTTGGTGGTGTGCAGGTGGAACCGGGAAAGACGCATGGGAGAGGCTTCGCAAAACGGCGGAATCGCCTATTTTGCCAGTCTCTCCGTCCCGGTGGGGGCGCCCGTGGCTCCCGGGCGTGCCGCCCAACCGGCTCAGGTCTTGGCGGCGGGCTTGCAATAGACCGCGGCGGCCGATTCGGCCAGCTGTTTCTGCGCGGCGCGCTGGGCATCGTCCAGGGTCGCATCCGGCTTGCCGTCACCATCGGTGTCCTGCATCACCGGCGCGCTGCCGGCCAGCAGTTCCATGTTCTTGCGGGCGGCCAGGCACTGCTCGGACTGGCCGTTTTCGGCGGCCGGTGCGGCTTCCACCACGGCCGCGCCGCTGTTGGTGACGCGGCGGGTTTCATATTTCTGCCCGGTCGGTGGGCGCTCGGAATACTGGGTGACGCCGTTGGCGTCTTTCCATTTGTAGAGGTTGCCGGCGCTGGCGGTGGCGGCACTGGCGAGCACCAGCAGGCAGCAGAGGCGGGTCAGGGCACGCATGGCAACTCTCCGGAACAGGGAAAACGGGGGGAGCCGGGATTGCAGCACCCGGTGACGTGGCTGGCAAGTCGATTAAACTCCCCGGATGGACGAAATGAGACCCCCCCCGCGTTCGCGCAGCATCTATCTGCTCCCGAACCTGTTCACGACCGCCGGGCTGTTTGCCGGGTTCTACGCCATCATTGCCGCCTCCAACGGCCAGTTCGTCCAGGCCAGCGTCGCCGTATTCGTGGCGGCGGTGATGGACGGGCTGGACGGCCGGGTCGCGCGTCTGACCGGCACCAGCAGCGAATTCGGTGTGCAGTACGACTCGCTGGCCGATCTGGTCAGTTTCGGCATGGCGCCGGCACTGGTGATGTACCACTGGGCGCTGTCCTCGCTGAAGTTCGACGGCGACGTGCTGGGCCGGGTCGGCTGGTCGGTCGCGTTCCTGTATGCGGCTTGCGCTGCGTTGCGGCTGGCCCGTTTCAACACCCAGGTCGGCACCGTCGACAAGCGCTGGTTCGTGGGCCTGGCCAGCCCGGCCGCCGCGGGATTGATGATGTCCTTCGTCTGGGCCTTCGCCGATGGCGATTTGGGCTGGAGCGGCGAGGAACTGCGCTACGTGGCCCTGGGGGTGACCCTGGTGTCGGGCCTGCTGATGGTCAGCCGGATCCGGTTCTGGAGCTTCAAGGGCGGCAGCGAGAAGGGGCCGCGTTCCGAGCGCGTCCCGTTCATGGTGCTGGCGCTGGTGCCGATCGTCATTTCGATCGTGGTGCTGGATCCGGCGCGCACCTTGTTCGTGGTGGGTGTGATCTATGCACTGTCCGGCCCGGTGATGTGGCTGTTGCAGCGTTGGCGGCAGCCGGCCGGCAAGGTGCAGTGACGGAATTTTCGCCCGAGCCGGTGTGGTCGCCGCAGCAGCAGGCCTGGCTGCAGGCGATGGGCTACACGGTGTATCTGGAAGGCGGCGCGCTGGATGCGCCGCTGGTGGCTGCCGCAGCGGTACCGGAGCGGCAGTCGCCGATGGCCGAGGCCGCCCCACCGCGGCCCGCCCGCCCGGCGCCGGCACCGATGCGGCGCGCCCCTGTCGGCGACGCGCCCGAAACGCCGGTCACGGCTGCCACCGTCGCCGTGCCGGCCCGGCGGGCGGGCGGGCTGCGGATGCCCGACCGGCTGCAGATCGCGCTGTTGCGGGCCTCGGGCTTGAATCCGAATGAACCCCAGACCCGCGCGCTGATGGACAGCTGGCCGCTGGCCGAACTGCGGGCCAATCCTGCCGCCAAGCGCGCGCTGTGGCCGCAGCTGCGGGCGCTGCGGAAGCGTCCGCAATGAGTGCCTCCGCCGTGCCGTCTGCGCCGGTCCTGCGTCCGTTGCAGGAGGACGATCTGGATGCGGTGATGGAGATCGAGCTGCGCGCCTATCCGTATCCGTGGACCCGCGGCATCTTCCTGGACTGCCTGCGCGCCGGATATCCCGGCCGCGTGCTTGAAAGCGGCGGCAACATGGTCGGCTACGGGATGCTCAGTCTGGCCGCCGACGAGGCGCATGTGCTCAATGTGTGTGTCGATCCGTTGTGCCAGTCGCGCGGTTACGGCCGCCGGCTGTTGCGCGAGTTGGTGCAGCTGGCCCGTGTGCGCGGCGCCATGCGGGTGTTTCTGGAAGTGCGGCCGTCAAATGCGCCGGCTCTGGCGCTGTATGAAAGCGAGGGGTTCAACGAGATCGGCCGTCGCCCACGGTACTACCCGGCCGCCAGCGGGCGCGAGGACGCGCTGGTGATGGCGATGGAACTGGTGGACGAGGACATCAGTTCGATGCCGCCGCTCTAGGTGGCCTGGATCCCTTCGGAATCAGGCCGGATCGCCGGCCACGGGCAGCAGCGCGGACAGGATCGCCGTTTCGCGCAGGGCGGTGCTGATTGCCCCGGGGGTTGACGCTGACGTTCCTGCGGGCATGCAGCAGGGCGGCGAACAGGACCGCGCAGAACACTCCGGCGACATGGCCGATTTCGTTTGGGTATCCCGCCGCAGGCAGCGGCAAGACGTAAAGAAAACGCCGCCCGCAGGCGGCGTTTTCAGTCAGCGGAGCTGCAGGGCTTACAACTTGGCGCGCTGTTCCTGCAGGCCGGCCAGCTGGGTTTCCCAGTCGACCAGGCGCACGCGCTCCTGTTCGACCACGGCCGCCGGCACCTTGTCGGTGAACTTGGACAGCTTGGTCTGGCTCTTCTCTTTCTCCGCCGAAACGCGGGCGATCTCCTTGTCCAGACGCGCACGCTCGGCGTCCAGATCGACCAGGCCTTCCAGCGGCACCAGCAGCTTGAGCTCGCCGACCACCGCCGGGGCTACCGGCGGGCAGGCCTCATCGTTGGCCAGCCAGCTGACCGTTTCGAGCTTGAGCAGGAAGCGCAGCTGGGCGGAGAAACGCTCCACCCGGCCGCGGTCGGCCGCCGTGCCGCTCTGCAGCAGCAGCTTGATCTGCTTGGACGGCGGCACGTTCAGCTCGCTGCGCACGCGGCGCAACGCGCTGACCATGGTCTTGAACCATTCCACGTCGGCTTCGGCCTGGGCGTAGTCGCCGGCGAACTCGGCGGCGGTCGGGTAGCTGCGCAGTGACAGCGTGTCCACTTCCAGGCCCAGGCGCGGCGCCACCTGCTTCCACAGCTGCTCGGTGACGAACGGGGTCAGCGGGTGCAGCAGGCGCAGCACGGCTTCCAGCACGTACAGCAGGGTGTGGCGGGTGCTGGTGGCGTCGGTGGCGTTGTCAGCCGCTTCCAGGGTCCTGCCTTCAGCGGCACTCGTGCTTCCTTGCACAACGCCGTTGAGCGCCGGCTTGGTCAGCTCCAGGAACCAGTCGCAGAACTCGTTCCAGACGAACTCGTACAGCGCCTGCGCCAGCAGGTCGAAGCGGTAGTCGGCGAAGTGCTGCTGCGCTTCGGCCGCGACCTTGGCCAGACGCGCCAGGATCCAGCGCTCTGCATCGGTGCGCGGCTGCGGTGCGCCGCTGAAGCTCGCACCTTCAGTGTTCATCAGGGTGAAGCGGCTGGCGTTCCACAGCTTGTTGCAGAAGTTCTTGTAGCCCTCGGCACGGCCCATGTCGAACTTGATGTCGCGGCCGTGGGTGGCCAGCGCGGCGATGGTGAAGCGCAGCGCGTCGGCACCGTGGGCGATGATGCCGTCCGGGAATTCCTTGCGCGTGGCTTTCTCGATCTTCTCGGCCATCTTCGGCTGCATCAGGCCGTGGGTGCGCTTGGCGACCAGGTCGTCGATGGTGATGCCGTCGATGATGTCCAGCGGGTCGAGCACATTGCCCTTGGACTTGGACATCTTCTGGCCCTGCGCATCGCGGATCAGGCCGGTGATGTAGACGTCCTTGAATGGGATCTGCCCGGTGAAGCTGTCGGTGGCCATGATCATGCGCGCCACCCAGAAGAAGATGATGTCAAAGCCGGTGACCAGCACGTTCGACGGCAGGTAGCGCTCGAAACCGCGCTCGGCCATTGCCTGCTCGTTCGGCCACCCCAGCGTGGAGAACGGCCACAGCTGCGAGGAGAACCAGGTCTCCAGCACGTCGCTGTCCTGGGTCAGCACCACGTCGGCGCCCAGGCCGGCCTTGGCGCGGGCGTCGGCCTCGTTGCGCCCCACGTAGCAGTTGCCGGCCTCGTCGAACCACGCCGGGATGCGGTGGCCCCACCACAGCTGGCGGCTGATGCACCAGTCCTGGATGTTCTCCATCCAGTGGCGGTAGGTGTTGATCCAGTTGCCCGGCACGAATTTGATGCTGCCGTTCTCGACCAGCTCCAGGCCGCGCTTGGCCAGCCCGTCCATCTTCACGAACCATTGGGCGGTGAGGTAGGGCTCAATGATCTGGCCGGTGCGGTCGCCGCGCGGCACCTGCAGCTTGTGCGCCTTGGTCTCGACCAGGATGCCCAGATCTTCCAGCTCGGCCAAAATCAGCTTGCGTGCTTCGAATCGGTCAAGCCCGCGATAGTTTTCAGGGATTAAGTCAACAGTTCCGGACGGAAGAACTTCAGGTCCGAAGCTCTTACCTTCGACCAGAATGCTCCCGTCGGGAAGGGCTTCGTCCGCAGACTTGCTAGCACCGTCTTGCCATCTGCTCCACTTGATTCGCGCACTAGGGGTGAACAAATTGATGGGTGCGCCCATTTCCTCCTTGTGGCGCTGCCAAACCTGGTAGTCGTTGAAGTCGTGCGCCGGGGTCACCTTGACCACACCGGTGCCGAAGGCCTTGTCCACATACTCGTCGCCGATCACCGGCACGCTGCGGCCGGTCAGCGGCAGGGTCACGCGCTTGCCGATCAGGTGCGCGTAGCGGCTGTCTTCCGGGTGCACCATCACTGCGGTGTCGCCGAGCAGGGTTTCCGGGCGGGTGGTGGCCACGACCAGATAGTTGCGGGTCTCGCGCAGGGTCTCGTTGCCGTCGGCATCCACTTCGACGTGCTCGTAGCTGGCGCCGTCTTCCAGCGCGTAGGCGATCGACCACATGAAGCCGTCTTCTTCCACGCTCTCCACTTCCAGGTCGGAAATGGCGGTCTTCAGCACCGGGTCCCAGTTGACCAGGCGCTGGCCCCGGTAGATCAGGCCCTGCTCGTGCCAGCGGAGGAAGGACTCGATCACCGCCTCGCTCGGGCCCGGGTCCATGGTGAAGGTGCTGCGTGACCAGTCGGCCGAGGTGCCCAGGCGGCGCATCTGGCCTTCGATCACGTTGCCCGAATGCGCCTTCCACTCCCACACCTTGTCGATGAAGCCATCGCGGCCCAGCGAGTCGCGGGTCTCACCCTTGCCTTCCAGCGCCAGGTTGCGGCTGACCACCATCTCGGTAGCGATGCCGGCGTGGTCGGTACCGACCTGCCACAGCGTGTCGTAGCCGCGCATGCGGTGGTAGCGGATCAGCGCGTCCATCAGCGTCTGCTGGAAGGCGTGGCCCATGTGCAGGGTGCCGGTGACGTTCGGCGGCGGCAGCAGGATGGTGTACGGCTCGCCCTTGCCGGACGGCTTGAAATGGCCGGCCTTCTCCCACCCATCGTAGAGATCGGTTTCGAAGGATTTGGGGTCGTAGCTGGAGGCGAGTTGGGTCATGCGGGGAAAACCGGAAAAAGGCGGGGAAGGGAGATCAGCGGCCCAGGGCGCGCTGGATCTTCTGGTCGGTGTGGTATTGGCTGACCGCGTAAGCGGCCCAGATGGCGCCGGGCAGCCAGCCGATCAGGGTCAGCTGCAGGATCAGGCAGACAATGCCGGAAATGGGGCGGCCGATGGTGAAGAAAGCCAGCCACGGCAACAGGATGGCGATCAGCAGGCGCATGGGTAGTCCTTTACATGTCGTATTTGTTGAGCGTGTAGCCGGCGGCCTTGTACTGGCGCCAGCGCTCACGCAGCGGTTCGCGTGCGGCCGGATCGGCCGGCACCACTTCCAGCACCCGGTTGCAGGCACCCAGATAGGGCTCGTCGCGCAGGTTGATCACCAGCGGCCGCTGCGGCGCCTCGGCGCCCGGCGTGGCGATCAGCACGATGGCTTCCTCCTCGTCCACATCCTCGCCGACGATCTGGTGCGGGATGTAGGCGTCCGGGTCGAAGGACCACAGCAGCTCGTCCAGCTCCTCGGCCTGGGCGGCATCGCGCGCCAGCACCAGGGTGTACAGGTTCCCGTCGTTGGCCTTGCGGGCCAGCTCGCACACCAGCCGCAGCGGTTCGGTGAGGAAGCGCGGCTTGGCGATCAGGTAGAAATCGGCACGGGACATGAAGACTCGATGCGTGAAGAAGGAAGAGGCCGCGGACCAGGGCCGGAGGTTGCAGCCGGCCCTGGTCTGGTAACGCCTGTTACGCGATGCGGTCCAGCAGCCACTGGCTCAGCAGGCCGACCGGCCGGCCGGTGGCCATGCCGCGCTTGCCTTCATCGCTGGCCACGCCGGCGATATCCAGATGCGCCCAGCGCTGGCCTTCGGTGAAGCGCGACAGGAAGCAGCCGGCGGTGATCGCGCCACCCCAGCGGCCGCCGATGTTGTAGACGTCGGCGAAGGTCGAATCCAGCAGCGGCTGGTACTCGTCCCACAGCGGCAGGCGCCAGGCGCGATCGAACACATGCTCGCCGGCGGCCAGCAGTTCGTTAGCCAGATCGTCGTGCTTGCTCATCAGGCCGGCGGTCTGGTGGCCCAGGGCGACCATGCAGGCGCCGGTCAGGGTGGCCACGTCGACCAGCGCGGCCGGCTCGAAGCGCTGCGCGTAGGTCAGCGCGTCGCACAGGATCAGGCGGCCTTCGGCGTCGGTGTTGCCCACTTCGATGGTCTTGCCCGACATCGAGGTGATCACGTCCGAGGGGCGGTAGGCGTTGCCGTCGATGGCGTTCTCCACCGCCGGCACCACCACCACCAGGTTCAACGGCAGCTTGGCCTTGACGGCGGCGACGAAGGTGCCGATCACGTTGGCCGCGCCGCACATGTCGTACTTCATTTCCTCTATGCCGCCCTGGGTCTTCAGGTTGACGCCGCCGGTATCGAAGGTGATGCCCTTGCCGACCAGCACGTACGGCTTGGCGTCACCGCCGTTGTTCCACTTCAGCACCACCAGCTTCGGCCGGTTGGCCGAGCCGCGGGCCACGGCCAGCAGCGAGCCCATGCCCAGGGCTTCCATCTGCGCCTCGTCCAGGACCTCGGCTTCGGCACCGTCGTGTTCGGCGGCGAACTTGACCGAGGACTCGGCCAGATAGGCCGGGGTGCAGTAGTTCGGCGGCAGGTTGCCCAGCTCGCGGGCGTACTCCACGCCCGAAGCAATCGCCTGGCCCTGGGCCAGCGCGGTTTCATCGCCGCCCAGGATCGCCAGCGCTTCCAGGCCGGCCGGCTCGGGCTTCTTCTTGCCGAAGGTGGCGCTGTAGCGGTAGCTGGCGTGGTTGGCGGTGATCACCGCCTGGCGGATGTTCCAGGCCGCGTCGCGGCCGGCGACCGGCAGTTCGGCCAGGGTGAGCAGGGCGCTGCGGGTGGCGCCACTTTTCAGGGCGCGGGCGGCATCGCCGACGGCCTTGATGTACTGGGCCACGCCGAACTTGGCCGGATCGCCCAGGCCGATCACCAGCACGCGCGGGGCGGTGACGCCGGCCACATCGTGCAGCAGCGTCGAATTGCCGGTCTTGCCGCCGACATCCCCCCGCTCGACCAGCGCCTTGAGGCGTCCGCCGGCGGCGGCATCCAGCGCCTGCGCGGTCGGAGACAGCGACTTGTCGGCGAAAGCGCCAACGACGATGCAATCGAATCCGGCGGTGGCCGGGGCGGCGTGGTTCAGGGTGAATTCCAGAGACATTGATCAGATTCCGTTGCCAAATCCGTACAATCGCGGTCTGTTCATGCATGGCCGGTGTGGCCGGGCATGCCGCGGACGAAACCGAGAGTTTAAACCACCGACCCCATGGCGAAGCTTGACCGCTACCTGCTGAGCGACTTCATCCAGAGCTTTCTGGCCACTTTGACAGTCCTGCTGGTGGTGAGCGTGGGCGGCGTGCTGGTGGATATCCTCGGCCGCATCGCCGACGGCCGCATGCCCGCCGGCCTGCTGCTGTCGCAGCTGGGCCTGCAGTTCATCGCCTATCTGCCCATCATCCTGCCGCTGGCGCTGATGCTGGGCCTGGCGCTGGCCATCGCCCGGCTGTACCGGGATTCGGAAATGGCGGTGCTGACCGCCGTCGGTGTCGGTCCCCGGCGCCTGCTCAAGCCGATCCTGATGCTGGTGGTGCCGGTGGTGCTGGTGGTCGGGCTGTGCTCGTTGTGGCTGGGGCCGTGGGCCAGCCGCACCGCCACGGCGATGGTTGAAAACGCCAGCCGCTCGATGGTGGTGGCCGGACTGGAGCCGGGCCAGTTCACCTCGCTGCCGGGAGGCGGCATCGTCTATCTGTCCTCGCTCAGCGAGAACGGCACCCGCATGGGCAAGGTGTTCATGCAGCGGCAGAAGGATGGCCGGATCGACGTGGTGTCGGCCAACGAAGGTTCGATGTTCTTCGAGGGCGAGCGCCAGCGTTTCCTGCGGCTGGAAGACGGGTACCGTGTCGAGGGGCCGGAAAATGGCGCGCTGGACTACCGCCTGATGCGCTATGCCAGCAACGAGGTCGGTCTGCCCGACCGCGAGGACGCGCGGGAGCAGGATGATCCGGAAATGCTGTCCACGCTGCAGCTGTTGTCCGATCCGCGGGTGGAGGCCAAGGCCCAGCTGCACTGGCGCATCACTCCGCCGCTGCTGGCGCTGGCGTTCGCCCTGCTGACCCTGCCGCTGGCGCGCAGTGCGCCGCGGCAACAGCGTTATGGCCGGATCATGCTGGCCTTCCTGGCCTATCTGGTGGGTATCAACCTGATGATCGTGGGTACCCAGTGGCTGGCCAAGGGCAAACTGCCGGCCGCCGCCGGCCTGTGGTGGCTGACGCTGCCGTTGCTGGCACTGGCGCTGTGGCTGTACTTTCGCGACGGCCGGCTGGCCCGCCGCCGGAGGGCGGCGGCATGAGGCTGATGCCGCGTATCCATGACCTGTATATCGGTCGCACCGTGCTGCTGACGGTTGCGGTCGTCTGGATGGTGCTGCTGGGCCTGGATGCGATCCTGGCACTGTCCGGCGAGGCCAAGAATATCGGCCAGGGCAGCTACACCTTCGGCCATGCGATCGCCTGGACCGCCTATACGCTGCCGCGCCGTGCCTACACGCTGTTCCCGATGGCGGCGGTGATCGGTGCGCTGATGGGGCTTGGGCAGCTGGCCGCGACCTCGGAGCTCACCGCGTTGCGGGCGGTGGGTGTGTCGCGGCGGCGGATCGCGATATCGGTGGCGATCGCGCTGTCGCTGCTGACGGCAGTGATGGTCATCAATGGCGAGACCCTGTCGCCGTGGGCGCAGAACCGCGCCGATGCACTGCGTTCCAGTGCCCGCTACGAGACCGACATGGCCATGGCCCGCTATTCGGGATTGTGGGCCCGCGAAGGCGATACCTTCCTCAATGCGCAGACCGGTGAGGAGCAGTTGACCGAAGACGGTGCCACCCGTCTGGTGCTGCATGACGTGCGCCTGTACGAGCTGGATGCGGCCGGTCGTCTGGCCACGCTGACCTACGCGGTGACTGCGCGGCATGACGCCGGCGGCTGGGTGCTGGAGAAGGTCCGCCGCGACCGCTTCGCTGAGCGCGCGGTCACGCGCACCACGGTCGAAAGCGAGCCGTGGAACTCGCAGCTGGATGCGGCCGCGCTGGCGGCCGGTCTGGCCAAGCCGCGCAACCTCAGTGCCGCCGAGCTGCGCACCAGCATCGAGTACCGCAAGCGCAACGGGCTGGATGCGCGTGACTACGAGGACACCTACTGGGGGCGCTGGTTCTATCCGTTGAACGTGCTGGCGCTGTGCCTGGCGGCGGTGCCGTTCGCCTTCGGTTCGCTGCGCAGTGGCGGCATGGGCAAGCGGCTGTTCATGGGTATGCTGTTCGCGCTGGGCTTTTTGCTGCTGCAGATGTTCTTCAGCCGCATGGCCGGCGCGCTCAAGTTCGACTACCGCATCGCCTATGCTTTGCCGCCGATCCTGATGCTGCTGATCTCGCGCTGGCTGTTCCACCGGCGGCGCTGAACGCCGGCCGCGCGCAAATGCACGGGGCCGCACCGCCGGGGCTGTGGCGTAGCCGGGTCAGTCGCCGCGGGGGATGCGCACCAGCCGGGTGCCGCTGAGGCGGTCATGCAAGGTCAGCTTCTGCCTGTCGACCAGCGCCCACCAGAAGCCCAGTCCGCCGCACAGCAGTGACACGGTGCCGCCGAGATAGCGCAGCCACAGCGTGGACCAGCGAAGCGGCGCGCCCGTTTCGCCACGCAGGTACAGCTGCCACGGGCGCATGCCCAGGGTCTGGCCACCGCGTCGCCAGCTGATGGTGGCGTACAGGCCGGCGATGACCCAGCAGCCCAGCCACAGCAGCCATTGCAGTGCGCTGAAGGGGGCGATGTTCTCGCGCGCGCCGTGCCCGGCAACAGTGAAGCCCAGGGTGAACAGCGCCGACAGCAGCATCCACAGCGCCAGTGCCGGCCACAGGTCATAAAACAGGGCGGCCAGGCGGCGCGGCAGCAGCGCGCTGGGGCGTTCGGGGACGGCGCTCGGTTCGCTCATGGGGCGAGCATACGGGCTTGTGGCCCGCGGTTGGATGGGCGCCGGCGGCGGGCAGGTTCTATGCTGTTGCCGATGTCTTCGATCACGACTCCCGCCGAACGCCGCCAGCTGGTGCGGCAGCTGCCGCCGTTGCGCGATGCCGATGGCCGCCACATCCAGCGTTTTCTCGATGCGATCTGGGCCGAGCAGGGCCTGGCGCGGGCCTCGCTGGACAGCTACCGCCGTGATCTGGAAGGCCTGGCGCGCTGGCGCGACGGTGCCGGTGGCGGTCTGGCCGGGATCGATCGTGCCGGACTGTTCGACTATCTGGCCTGGCGCACCCGGCACGGCTGGACGGCGCGCAGCAATGCGCGCCTGCTCTCGGCCCTGCGCGCGTTCTTCGCGCTGGCGGTGCGCCGCGGAGAACGTGCCGAAGATCCGGCCGCGCTGCTGGAGCCACCGAAGCTGCCACGTCCGCTGCCCAAGGCATTGGCGGAAAGCCAGATCGAGGCGCTGCTGGCGGCACCCGATATCGGCACTCCGGTCGGCCTGCGCGACCGGGCGATGCTGGAACTGATGTACGCCGCCGGCCTGCGGGTGAGTGAGCTGGTCCATCTGCCGGCCAACGCGGTCAACCTGCGCCAGGGCGTGCTGCGGGTCACCGGCAAGGGCAGCCGGGAGCGGCTGGTGCCGCTGGGCGAGGAATCCCAGCACTGGCTGGAGCGCTATCTGGATCAGGCCCGGCCGCTGCTGACCGGCGGCAAGCCGGTGCCGGCCACGATAGACGGGCAGGTGCCGCTGTTTGTCGATGACAAACGCCAGCCGCTCAGCCGCCAGCAGTTCTGGGCGCTGGTCAAAACCTGTGCCGCCGTGGCGGGGATCGATCCGGCGAGAATCAGTCCGCACGGTCTGCGCCACAGCTTCGCCACCCATCTGCTCAATCACGGTGCGGATCTGCGCGCGCTGCAGATGCTGCTGGGGCACAGCTCGCTGTCCACCACCCAGATCTACACCCTGGTGGCGCGCGAGCACCTGCAGACGCTGCATCGCCGGCACCATCCGCGCGGATAGGCCGGGCGCCGGCGGCGGTATGCGAGAATCGCCGGGTTGCCCCTTTCTCGTCAGGTTGCCGATGTTCCGAATTGCCATTGCCGCGCTGCTGGGCGCGATCAGCCTTTCCGCCTGCGCGCAGCAGACCCCGTCGGCCCCGGCTGCGGCCACGGCCGCCGCGCCGGCCGCCGAGGGCGCGGTGGACAAGCGGGTGCGCGAGGCGCTCAAGCAGCTGGACCCGAATTTCAAGCCCGATTACATCGGCGCGGCGCCGTTTCCCGGCTTCCGCGAGGTGATCGTGTCCGGGCAGGTGCTGTACGTCACCGATGACGGCCGTTATCTGATGCAGTCGGCCCCGTACGACATCGAAAAGCGCGGCATGGCCACCAGCCCGGGCCTGCTGGCCTACCGCCGTGGTCTGCTGGACACGCTGCCGCACGCCGACCGCATCGTGTTCGCGCCGCCCAACGCCAAGTACACCATCAGCGTGTTCACCGATATCGAGTGCGGCTACTGCCGCAAGCTGCACCAGGACATCGCCGAACTCAACCGCAACGGCATCGCCGTGGAATACCTGGCGTTCCCGCGCATGGGCTTGGGCAGCAAGGACTACACCGACATGATCTCGGTCTGGTGCGCGGCCGACCGCAAGGCCGCGTTGACCGCCGCCAAGGGCGGGCAGCCGGTGCCGTCGCGGACCTGCACCAACCCGGTTGCGATGCAGTACAACCTCGGCCAGCAGCTGGGCATCAACGGCACGCCGGCGATCTTCGCCGCCGATGGCAGCCAGTTGGGCGGCTACCTGCCGCCGGCGCAGCTGAAGGCCGCGCTGGAGCGGCTGCCGGCCGCCGCCAGCCGTTGAGCGGGGCGCTGACGGCAACCCTGTGACATCCGACGGAGCCGGCCCAGTGCCGGCTCCGGTACAATGGCGGGCCCATTTCCACCATGGTCTCCCGGACATGATCGTCCTCGAGGGCGCAGCTGCCCTTTCGTCGTTCCGCCGCGAACGTCTTGAATCCCGCCTGCAGTCCATCGCCGCCGACCTGCGTATCACCGGTGCCTGGCACGTCTATTTCACCCAGACCGCCGATGCCGGCGCGGTCGACCTGGCCACGCTCGGACGCATCCTGCAGGGCCAGCCGCACAGCGCCGCCCGCGCCGAAGGCGCAGTCTCGCGCTATGTGGTGCCCCGCCTGGGCACGCTGTCGCCGTGGTCGAGCAAGGCCACCGAGCTGGTGCGTGGTGCCGGCCTGGCGATCCAGCGCGTCGAGCGCGGCACCCGCATCGACCTCACTGGCTGGCCTGCCGACCCGGCCCGGCAGGCCGCCGTGGCCAAGCTGCTGCACGATCCGATGACCCAGTCGCTGCTGGCCGACATCGACCAGGCGCAGACGCTGTTCAACAGCGTCGGCCGCGGCACGCTGGAGCGTATCGCGCTGGAGGATCTGGCCGCGGCCAACAAGCGCCTGGGCCTGGCCCTGGCCGATGACGAGATCGACTATCTGCGCCAGCGCTATGGCGAACTGGGCCGTGATCCGTCCGACGTCGAACTGATGATGTTCGCGCAGGCCAACTCCGAGCACTGCCGCCACAAGATCTTCAACGCCAGCTGGACCATCGACGGCACCGAGCAGGACCGCTCGCTGTTCAAGATGATCAAGTACACCCACCAGCAGACCCCGCAGCACACGTTGAGCGCCTACAGCGACAACGCCGCGGTGGTGGCCGGTGCGCCGGCCGCGCGCTTCCGTCCGGACCCGACCAGCGGCAAGTACCGCAGTGAAGCGGTGGTGGCCAGCGCGTTCCAGATCAAGGTCGAAACCCACAACCACCCGACCGCGATCGCCCCGTTCCCGGGCGCCTCGACCGGTGCCGGCGGCGAGATCCGCGACGAAGGCGCGACCGGCCGCGGTGGCAAGCCCAAGGCCGGCCTGACCGGCTTCTCGGTCTCGCACCTGCGTATCCCGACCCTGCCGCAGCCGTGGGAAGCGCCGCGCGCGCTGAACCCGCGCATGGCGCCGGCGCTGGACATCATGCTCGAGGGCCCGCTCGGCGGCGCCGCATTCAACAACGAGTTCGGCCGGCCGAACCTGCTGGGCTATTTCCGCAGCTTCGAGCTGCCCGAAGGCGGTATCACCCGCGCCTATGACAAACCGATCATGCTGGCCGGCGGTCTGGGCGCGATCGACCGCGTGCAGGTGGAGAAGATCCCGCTGCAGGAAGGCGATGCGGTGATCGTGCTTGGCGGCCCGGCGATGCTGATCGGCCTGGGCGGCGGTGCGGCCTCGTCGGTGGCTTCGGGCGAAAGCGCCGAAGACCTCGATTTTGCCAGCGTGCAGCGCGACAACCCGGAAATGGAGCGCCGCTGCCAGGAAGTGATCGACCGTTGCGTGGCCATGGGCGCCGACAACCCGATCAAGTTCTTCCATGACGTGGGTGCCGGCGGCCTGTCCAACGCCATTCCCGAGCTGCTGCACGACTCCAATGTCGGTGGCGTGATCGATCTGGGCAAGGTGCCCACCGACGATCCGTCGCTGTCGCCGCTGGAGCTGTGGTGCAACGAATCGCAGGAACGCTACGTGCTGGGCGTGGCGCAGGAGCGCCTGGCCGAGTTCGCCGTGATCTGCGGGCGCGAGCGCTGCCCGTTCACCGCGGTCGGCGTGGCCACGGCCGAGGAACATCTGGTGGTGGCCTACGGCGCCACCCCGGGCAACACCCCGGCCGATGCGCCGATCGATCTGCCGATGGACGTGCTGTTCGGCAAGGCGCCGAAGATGCACCGCGACACCGCCCATCCGCCGGCACCGCGCTGGCCGCAGCTCAGGACCGCCGGCCTGGATCTGCACCAGGCGGGCCTGCGCGTGCTCGCCCATCCGACCGTGGCGGCCAAGAACTTCCTGGTCACCATCGGTGACCGCAGCGTCGGCGGCCTGACCGCGCGCGAGCAGATGGTCGGCCCGTGGCAGCTGCCGATGGCCGATGTGGCCATCACCCTGGCCGGGTTCGACACCTACGCCGGCGAAGCGATGGCGCTGGGCGAACGCACCCCGTTGGCGCTGCTCAACGCCGCCGCCTCGGCGCGCATGGCCGTCGGCGAAGCCATCACCAACCTGTGCGCGGCGCCGGTGACGGCGCTGGAGACGGTCAAGCTGTCGGCCAACTGGATGGCCGCCTGCGGCCACGAGGGCGAAGACGCGCTGCTGTATGACGCGGTCAAAGCGGTAGGCATGGAGCTGTGCCCGGCGCTGGATATCAGCATCCCGGTGGGCAAGGACTCGCTGTCGATGCAGGCGCAGTGGCAGGCCAACGGCCAGACCGAGAAATCGGTGTCGCCGGTGTCGCTGGTGATCTCGGCGTTCGCGCCGGTGGGCGATGCGCGCCAGCAGCTGACCCCGTTGCTGGATCGCGACGCCGACAGCGAGCTGTGGCTGATCGGGCTGGGCGCGGGCAAGCAGCGTCTGGGCGGTTCGATCCTGGCCCAGACCCATGCCGACCACAGCCCGCTGCCGGCCTTCGCCGGCGAGGTGCCGGACCTGGACGACCCGCAGCGCCTGCGTGCGTTCTTCGAACTGATCCGCGATGCGCGTGAATCGGGGCTGTTGCTGGCCTACCACGACCGCAGCGACGGCGGCGCGTTTGCCGCGCTGTGCGAGATGGCCTTCGCCTCGCGGCTGGGTCTGGATATCGTGCTCGACGCCTGGGGCGATGATCCGTTCCGCAGCCTGTTCAACGAAGAACTCGGCGCCGTGGTGCAGATCGCCAGGGAGGACCGCGCCGCGTTCGCCGACCTGGTCGAGCGCCATGCGCTGACCGAGTGCGCGCAGCGCATCGCCCGCCCGACCACCGCCCCGGTGGTGCGCGTGCAGCTGGGCAGCGACACCCTGGTGGAATGGCGCTGGGAAGAGCTGTTCGACGCCTGGTGGTCGGTGACCCACGCCATGCAGAAGCTGCGCGACAACCCGGAAGCGGCCGACCAGGAACGTGCCATCGCCCGCAACTTCAACGCCCCGGGGCTGAAGCCCCGGCTGGCGTTTGATCCGGCCGAGGATGTGGCGGCACCGTTCATCGCCACTGGCGCCCGGCCGAAGGTGGCGATCCTGCGCGAGCAGGGCGTCAACGGCCAGATCGAGATGGCCGCCATCTTCGAGCGCGCCGGTTTCGACGCCTTCGATGTGCACATGAGCGACCTGATCGAAGGGCGCGTGCAACTGGCCGATTTCCGGGGTCTGGCCGCCTGTGGCGGCTTCAGCTACGGCGACGTGCTCGGTGCCGGCCGTGGCTGGGCGACCTCGATCCTGGAGCGTCCGGCCCTGCGCGAGGCGTTCGCGGCCTTCTTCGCCCGCCCGGACACCTTCGCACTGGGCGTGTGCAACGGTTGCCAGATGATGAGCCAGCTCAAGGACATCATTCCCGGTGCCACGCATTGGCCGAAGTTCCTGCGCAACGCCAGCGAGCAGTTCGAAGCGCGAACCGCGCTGCTGGAAGTGGTGGAGTCGCCGTCGATCCTGCTGCGCGGCATGGCCGGCTCGCGTCTGCCCGTGGCGGTGGCGCATGGTGAAGGCCGCGCCGAGTTCGCCAGCGCGGTGGACCAGGCCGCCGCCAGTGTCGCGCTGCGTTACGTGGACGGCGATGGGCGCGTGGCCGACCAGTATCCGCTGAACCCGAACGGCTCGCCGGACGGCATCACTGGCCTGACCACGGCCGATGGCCGCGTGACGATCCTGATGCCGCACCCCGAGCGCACCCCGCGCACGGTCAACCTGAGCTGGGCGCCGGCCGGCTGGGGTGAGGACTCGCCGTGGCTGCGGATGTTCCGCAACGCAAGAGTATGGTGCGGTTGATCCGCCGCCACTGAGGAAATTTCCAGCTGAATCCGGGAAACCCTCCGAAACGCCCGCAGGCCAAGGCCTGCGGGTTTTTTTATGCGCGGAATCGGGCGCGGCGGCGGCCGACAGAAAGTTGCCGCATCCGCCTGTTCCACAACGGGTTTTCATGAAATTTGTGCGCTGAATCACAAATTCACCCGTGCCCGTCAAAAACTTGACGGTAGATAAATCCTCCATTAACACTCGGCCCATCCCGCAGTCATCTCTCACCCCGGTGAAGGAGCCGCGACAGGCGTGAGCCTCTCGTGCCGGCAGGACCGGAAGCGGGATCCACAACACCTCAGGGGGATCGCCAGGCACCTGATGCCCGGTGATGGCAGCGTCTGTACGCGCAAAAACAACCAGCCGACTTGAAGGAGCAGTGACGATGAATCGGATTTATCGCAAGGTCTGGAACAAGGTGTTGGGCCAGCTGGTAGTGGCTTCGGAGCTGGCCAGTTCCCATTCCCCCGGGGGGCTCGTGGACGCGCGCCGATCCGGCGGCGGCCAGTTCCAGAGCCTGGCGGTGGCCATCGCGCTGGCGCTGGGCATAGGAGGCGGGTCATTGGCGGTGCCGGCCGCCGCGCAATCGGTCGAGGTCGGCGGCAACGCGCTGTGCATCGTGCTCAACAGCAACATCCTGGACAACTGCGTGGTCGATGGCAGCGCTACCGCCTCCGGCACCAACGCCGTGGCCATCGGCGCGGCCACGGTCGCCTCCGGCGACTACAGCGTCGCCAGCGGCGACAGCGCCACGGCCAGCGGCGAGTACGCCGTGGCAGTGGGCGCCGAAAGCCAGGCCAGCGGCGAGCAGAGCACCGCGCTGGGGGCGGCGGCGCTGGCCGCCGGGGATGGCAGCGTGGCGGTGGGCACCCTGTCCGAGGCCGATGGCATCGAATCCACCGCGCTGGGCTACTACAGCACCGCCGCGGGCACCGGGGCCACCGCGCTCGGCGCCGAAAGCGTCGCCGTGGGTACCACCGCCGCCGCGATGGGTTTCCAGGCACAGGCCAGCGCCAGTTACGCCACCGCGGTCGGTGGCTTCGCGCAGGCCGCGGGTTTCAACAGCACCGCGCTGGGCAACAGCAGTGGCGCCTCCGGTGACAACGCCACCGCGCTGGGCTCGGACGCGGTGGCCAGCGGTGATGACAGCCTCGCCGCCGGTCAGGGCGCGCTGGCCACCGGCGTGAACAGCGTGGCGGTGGGTGGCTCCCTGTTCGGACTGTTGCCGGCAGAGGCCTCCGGCAACTACTCCACCGCGGTCGGCGGCGCGGCGTGGGCACCGGGCACCAACAGCACTGCGCTGGGCAATGCATCCATGTCGATCGGCAGCAACAGCGTGGCGCTGGGCGCCGATTCGCTGGCCGAGCGCGACAACACGGTTTCGGTCGGTGATACCGGCAACGAGCGGCAGATCACCCACGTCGCCGCCGGTACCGAAGGCACCGATGCGGTGAACAAGGACCAGCTCGATGCGGTCGCGGCGGTGGCTGAAACCACCGGCAAGTACTTCCAGGCCAGCGGCAGTGCCGACAGCGATGCCGGTGCTTACGTCGAAGGCGACAACGCACTGGCGGCCGGTGAAGCGACCAACGCCATCGGTGCCGGCAGCACCGCGCTGGGGGGCGGGGCCAATGCCTTGGCCGATTACGCCACCGCGGTGGGCTTCAACGCGCTGGCGGCGGCCGGCAATGCGTCAGCGTTTGGCAGCAGCGCGCAGGCACTGGGTGAGTACGCCACCGCGGTCGGTGCCGAGAGCATCGCGGCGGGCGAATTGAGCACGGCGACCGGCGCGGCCGCGCAGGCCAGTGGGGATGGCAGCGTGGCCAGCGGCGCGCTGGCCTTGGCCGAGGGCGCCGAGGCCACCGCCGTGGGGTTCTTCAGCACCGCCAGCGGTGAAGGGGCTACCGCGCTGGGCGCGGAAAGCGTGGCCGCAGGCGATGGCGCGACCGCTGCCGGGTTCGCCGCGCAGGCGGACAACGCTTATGCCACGGCGCTGGGCAGCGAGGCGCTCGCTTCGGGGCTGCAATCCACCGCCAGCGGTTTCCGCAGCGAGGCCAGCGGTGACGGTTCTGCCGCCTATGGCGGCTACAGCGCCGCCAGCGGCTTTGCGACCACCGCGCTGGGCTATGGCGCCAGCGCGTCGATGGAATCGGCCACGGCACTGGGTTTTGGCGCCAGTGCCAGCAACTATGACGCCACCGCGGTCGGCTCCAATGCGATCGCCAGCGGCGACAACAGCGTGGCGGTGGGCGGTGCGTTCTGGGGCCTGGTTGCGACCGAGGCGGCCGGCGACTACTCCACCGCGGTGGGCGGCGCGGCCTACGCCGGCGGCTTCAACAGCACCGCGCTGGGCAACTTCAGCGCCGCCAACGGCGATGCGAGCGTGGCCCTGGGCAGCGACTCGGCAGCCAATGGCGAGAACAGCGTGGCGCTGGGGGCCGGTTCGGTGGCCGAGCGCGACAACACGGTCTCGGTCGGCGATACCGGCAGCGAGCGGCAGATCACCCACGTCGCCGCCGGCAGCGAAGGCACCGACGCGGTGAACAAGGACCAGCTCGATGCGGTCGCGGCGGTGGCCGAGAACACCAGCAAATATTTCCAGGCCAGCGGCAGCGCCGACAGCGATGCCGGCGCCTATGTCGAAGGCGACAACGCGCTGGCCGCGGGCGAGGCGGCCAACGCCATCGGTGCCGGCACCGCCGCGCTGGGTAGCGGCGCCAACGCGCTGGCCGATTACGCCACCGCGGTGGGCTTCAACGCGCTGGCGGTGGCCGGCAACGCGGCCGCGTTCGGTACTGGTGCGCAGGCGCTGGGCGAGGACAGCCTCGCGCTGGGCAGTGGCGCGATGGCATCTGATACCGGCGCCACCGCCAGCGGCGCCGGCGCGCAGGCGGCGGGCACCTTCAGCACCGCCACCGGCAACGAAGCGGTGGCGTCGGACAACCAGGCCACGGCCACCGGCTTCCGCGCCACTGCGAGCAATGCCGGTGCCACCGCGCTCGGCGGTTACAGCGAGGCCAGCGGATTCCTGGCTTCGGCGCTGGGCTACGGCGCGGTCGCCTCCAGCGACTACACCACTGCGGTGGGGGTGGGGGCCACGGCCGCCGGTGCCAGCGCGGTGGCGGTGGGTGAATCCAGCGAAGCCACCGGCGATGAGAGCGTGGCAGTGGGCGGCACCACCTTCTCCGGTTTCATTCCGGCGCGCGCCTCCGGCACCGGGGCGGCGGCGTTCGGCGCCGGGGCTTGGGCCACGGACGCGTACACCACTGCGGTGGGCTGGAACGCCTGGGCCGATGCGGCCAGCGCCACTGCGCTCGGCGAGAGCGCGCTGGCCTTCGGCGTGAACAGCGTCGCGCTGGGTGCCGGCTCGGTGGCCGAGCGCGACAACACGGTCTCGGTCGGCGATAGCGGCAGCGAGCGGCAGATCACCCACGTCGCCGCCGGCACCGAGGGTACCGATGCGGTGAACCTGGACCAGCTCAATGCGGCCACGTTCGACGCGGTCAACACTGCCCGCTATTTCAAGGCCAGCGGCGACGGCGAGGCGACCGTCATCGGCGAGAACAGCCTGGCGGCCGGTTCCGGCGCCACGGCGGAAGGCGACAGTGCGACCGCACTGGGCAGTGACAGCCAGGCGCTGGCCACTGCGGCCACCGCGATCGGCAGCGAGGCGATGGCATTGGGTCTGGGCGCCAGCGCCTTCGGCCAGACCAGCATCGCTTTTGGCGATGCCAGTGTGGCGATGGGACAAAGCGCGATGGCCTTCGGGCTGGCCGATGTGGCGATCGGTGCCTCGGCCACGGCCGCCAGCGAGAACGGAGCGGCCACGGCCGTGGGTGGGCTCAGCGCCGCGGTGGCCGATGGCGCGACCGCGGTGGGCGGCGCGGCCCTCGCCGCCGGGCTGGGCAGCAGCGCGATCGGCCGCGGTGCCGAAAGCTACGGTGAGGCGGCCGTCGCGATGGGCGCGTTCAGCACCGCCGTGGCCGATTTCAGCATGGCGCTGGGTTCGAATTCGGCGGCGGTGGCCCTCGGCAGCGTGGCGCTGGGGGCCGGTTCGCTGGCCGACCGGGTCGATACGGTGTCCGTCGGCGCGGTCGAATACGGGCTGACCCGCCAGATCACCAGCGTCGCCGCCGGTACCGAAGGCACCGACGCGGTGAACAAGGACCAGCTCGATGCGGTCGCCGCGGTGGCTGAAAACACCGGCAAGTACTTCCAGGCCAGTGGCAGTGCCGACAGCGATGCCGGCGCCTATGTCGAGGGCGACAACGCGACCGCGTCGGGCGAGGCAAGCAATGCGATCGGCGACGGCGCATCGGCCTACGGCAGCGGTGCCAACGCGCTGGCCGATGGTGCCACCGCGGTGGGCATGAACGCGCTGGCCGCGGGCCAGAATGCAGCCGCCTTCGGCCAGAACGCCCAGGCGCAGGGACCGGGTGCGGTCGCAGTCGGCGGCAATGCGGTCGATGAGAACGGCAATGCGCTGATCACCGTGGACGGGGTGCCGGTGGACACCGGCGCGACCAGTGCCGGGGTCGGCGGTACCGCGCTGGGAGCCAGTGCCAATGCCGAAGGTTTTGCCGCCACCGCGGTCGGGGTGGGGGCGCAGGCGCAGGGCGACCAGTCCACCGCCAGTGGCGCGGTGGCCAACGCGCTGGGCGACTTCAGCACCGCCACCGGCTCGCAGAGCTATGCCGAGGGCGCCGGCGCCACCGCGGTGGGTTTCAACGCGGCCGCCTACGAGGACGGCAACGTGGCCGTCGGCCGCAATGCTTCGGCACTCGGTGCGGGCAGCCTGGCCATCGGTGACGGTGCCGAAACCGGCTTCGGTTTCTTCGGCATCGGTGCGGCCAATGCGGTGGCTATCGGCAGCGGCAGCTGGGCGTTTGGCGATGACGCCACCGCGATCGGTGCGGGCGCGTGGGCCTTCGACCAGCAGACCACAGCCATCGGCAGCAATGCGGTGGCCGGCGAGGTCAACTCGGTGGCACTGGGCGCCAACTCGGTCGCCGACCGGGCCAACAGCGTGTCGGTAGGTGATGTCGGCAGCGAGCGGCAGATCACCAACGTCGCCGCCGGTACCGAAGCCACTGATGCGGTGAACAAGGCGCAGCTGGATGAAGTGGCGGCCGTGGCCGAAGTCGGCCAGCAAACGGCCAGGTACTTCACCGCCAGCGGCAGCGATGACAGTGATGCCGGCGCGTATGTGGAAGGTGACAACGCCACCGCGGCCGGCGAGGCGAGCAATGCGATCGGCAATGGCGCCTCGGCCTACGGCAGCGGTGCCAACGCGGTGGCCGATGGTGCTACCGCGGTGGGCATGAATGCCTTGGCGGCTGGTCAGAACGCGGCCGCCTTCGGCCAGAACGCGCAGGCGCTCGGGCCGGGCGCGGTGGCGGTGGGGGGCAACGCGGTCGATGAAAATGGCAACCCGTTGATCACCGCCGGCGGGGTGCCGGTGGAGACCGGCGCCACCAGTGCCGGGGTCGGCGGAACCGCGCTGGGTGCCAGTGCCGATGCCGGCGGCTTTGCTGCAACCGCGGCCGGTGTCGGCGCCTATGCCCAGGGTGCGCAGTCCTCGGCCTTCGGCGCGGTGGCCAATGCGCTGGGTGACTACAGCACGGCGATGGGCACGCAGAGCTCGGCGTCGGGCACCAGCAGCGTGGCCATCGGTGGCCCGGCCGATCTGATCCCGGGTTGGGGCTTCTTTGTCGATACCCAGGCCAGTGGCGAGGCGTCCACCGCCGTGGGCGCCGGCGCGATTGCTTCCGGCGACTACGCGCTGGCCTCCGGTGCGCTGAGCGAAGCCTCCGGCGTTGAAGCCACCGCGATCGGCTATTTCGCCTATGCGCCGGGCGCCCGTGCCAGCGCGGTGGGCGCGCAAAGCTGGGCCAGCGGTGCCAACAGCGTGGCATTGGGCTACTACAGCACCAGCCGTGGTGCGGACAGCACCGCACTGGGGGCGAACGCCGAAGCGGTGGCCGCCAACAGTGTCGCGCTGGGTGCCGGCTCGGTGGCCGAACGCGCCAATAGCGTCTCGGTCGGTGCTGTCGGCAGCGAGCGCCAGATCGCCAACGTCGCCGCCGGTACCGAAGCCACCGATGCGGTGAACAAGGCGCAGCTGGATGAAGTGGCTGGACTGGCCGGGGAAACCAGCAAGTACTTCCAGGCCAGCGGTGAGGGCGTGGCCACCGCCGGCGGCACGAATAGTGTCGCGGCAGGCGCCGGGGCATCGGCAAGTGGCAATCGCAGCACCGCCCTGGGCACGGCCAGTACCGCCAATGCGACCGGTGCGACGGCCGTGGGCGCCGATGCGTCGGCCCGCGGCACCAACAGCACCGCGCTGGGCCGGCAGACCTCGATCACCGCGACCAACGGTGTGGCGATCGGCTACGGCGCGTTCGCCAGCAACGGCGCCAATGGCATCGCGATCGGCGCCGGTGCGGGGGTTTCCGGTACCAACTCGGTGGCGCTGGGGGCCGGTTCACGGGCCACCGAAGCCAACGTGGTGTCGGTCGGCGGGGGCAATGGAGTCGACGGGCCGGCCACGCGCCGCATCGTCAATCTCGCTGCCGGCCGCATCGCCGAAGGCAGTACCGATGCGGTCAA
This sequence comes from Stenotrophomonas sp. STEN014, assembly GCF_056760315.1. Classification (NCBI taxonomy): domain Bacteria; kingdom Pseudomonadati; phylum Pseudomonadota; class Gammaproteobacteria; order Lysobacterales; family Lysobacteraceae; genus Stenotrophomonas; species Stenotrophomonas sp. STEN014. Next base: position 356,400 of record NZ_JBRREN010000003.1, read on the forward strand.
CGGCAGCCAGCTCAACGTCACCAACCAGCGCGTGGGCGCGGTGGAAACCCGGGTCAGCGATATCGACAGCCGCATCGGCACGGTGGAAGGGGTGACCGCCAACGCGGTGACCTATGACGATGGCAGCCGTGCGGTGATGACGCTGGCCGGTGCGCAGGGCACCGTCCTCGACAACGTCGCCGCCGGCAGTATCGCCGCCGGCAGCATGCAGGCGGTCAATGGCGGGCAGCTGTTCCAGTCGCTGGGCAACATGGCCAGTTTCCTGGGGGGCGGTGCCGGCATCGGCATGCAGGGCATGTTCGTGGCGCCGAACTACGTGATCCAGGGCAGCACCTACAACAATGTCGGCGCCGCCTTGAGTGCGTTGGACCAGCAGGTCAGTTCCATCAACAGCCGTATCGCGAGCAATGGGAACGGCAACGGCAATGGCAATGGCAACGGACCGCGGGGTCGCGTGGCAGGCATCGCCGCCGTGACGCCGGCCGCCGTTGCGGGCGTGGCGCTGGGTGACCAGGCCGCGGCCAACAATGTGGCCGGGACCTCCATTGGCAATGGCAGCTACGCGCATGGCCTGAACGACACGGCGCTGGGCAGCAACGCCCGGGTCGATGCCGATGGCAGCACCGCGGTCGGCGCCAATACCTATATCAGCGCCGCCAGCACCAATGCGGTGGCGATGGGGGAGGGCGCAACGGTCAATGCCGCCTCGGGCACCGCGATCGGCCAAGGGGCGAGCGTGAGTGCACAGGGCGCGGTGGCCCTGGGCCAGGGCTCGGTGGCTGACCGCGCCAACACGGTGTCGGTGGGCGCTGCCGGCAGCGAGCGGCAGATCGCCAACGTCGCCGCCGGCACCCAGGCCACCGACGCGGTCAACAAAGCCCAGCTGGATAACGGCATCACCGCGGCCAACAGCTACACCGACAACCGCTTCGGCGCGATGGCCGACAGCTTCGCCATGTACAAGGGCGAGATCGATGACCGCCTGCGCCGTACCGATCGCCGTATCGATCGCCAGGGCGCCATGAACGCGGCGATGTTGAACATGGCCACCAGCGCCGCCGGCGTGCGCACGCAGAACCGGGTGGGCGTGGGCGTCGGCTTCCAGAGTGGCGAATCGGCGCTGTCCATCGGCTATCAGCGGGCGATCAGCGAGCGCGCCACGGTGACCCTGGGCGGCGCGTTCAGCAGTGATGACAGCTCGGTCGGCGTGGGTGCCGGTTTCGGCTGGTGATCAAGCTGCGGCGGCGTCCGTCCTGGGCGCCGCCGCATGCAGAGTGCAAGGCCTGAGGGGGCAGACCGCAGGAACCTTGGCTGGGCCGGCCAACGGATTCCGCAGGAGGTTTTTGGCCAGAACTGTCGCCTGATCCATGGACTTGAAGAGGACGTCAACGTGATCAACAAGCACAACCTTCGCATCAACGCCATCGCCGCCGCGGTGCTGACCCTGACGGTGGGGGCTGCCGCCCATGCCGCGCCGCAGCTGCAGGTCAAGGAGCCGGTGCAGGCGGCGCCGGCGGCGGTCCAGAGCTCCAGCCGCATCATTGTCAAATACCGTACCGGCAGCGCCGCCGCGCGCGACCGTTCCAGCAAAGTGTCGGTGGTGCAGTCGGCGCTGTCCCGTGCCAGCCTCGGCGCAGGCAAGGCCCGTGCTGCGGCGATCCGGGCCGAGCATGTGCGCACGCTGGGGGTGGGCGCGGATCTGATGCGCCTCGATGCCCGGCTCAACCGGGCCGAGCTGGACAAGGTGGTGGCCGAAATCGCCGCCGATCCGGCGGTGCTGTACGCCGAAGCCGACGTCAAACTGCAGCGTGTGGATTCGCCCAAGGCGAAGGAACAGCCGCAGCTGGTCCCCAACGACCAGTACTACCAGACCTACCAGTGGCACCTGCACAACGCCGCCGGGGGCATCAACGCGCCGGCGGCGTGGGACATCGCCCAGGGCGAAGGCGTGGTGGTGGCGGTGCTGGATACCGGGATCCTGCCGGGCCATCCGGATTTCGCCGGCAACCTGCTGCAGGGCTATGACTTCATTTCCGATGCCGAGACCTCGCGGCGCCCCACCGATGACCGTGTGCCGGGTGCGCTGGACTATGGCGACTGGGTGGCCACGGCCAACGAATGCGGCCCCAACACCCCGGCCGAGGACAGCTCCTGGCACGGCACCCACGTCGCCGGCACCATCGCCGAGGCGACCAACAACGGGATCGGCATGGCCGGGGTCGCCTACAAGTCGCAGGTGCTGCCGGTGCGCGTTCTCGGCAAATGCGGTGGCTACCTGTCCGACATCGCCGATGCGGTGACCTGGGCTTCCGGTGGCAGCGTGGCCGGTATTCCGGCCAATGCCACTCCGGCCGAGATCATCAACATGAGTCTGGGTGGCAACGGCACCTGCGGCAGCGTCTACCAGGATGCGATCAACGGCGCGGTGTCGCGTGGCACCACCGTGGTGGTGGCCGCAGGCAACAGCGCGGCCAACGCCGGCAACTACCGTCCGGCCAGCTGCAACAACGTGGTGGCGGTGGGCGCGACCCGTATTACCGGTGGCATCGCCTCGTACTCCAACTATGGTGCGGTGGTGGATCTGTCCGGTCCCGGCGGTGGCGGCGGGGTCGACGGCAATCCGGGCGGCTATGTCTGGCAGGCCGGCTACAACGGCACGACCACGCCCACCTCCGGCGCCTACAGCTATATGGGCATGGGCGGCACCTCGATGGCCTCGCCGCATGTCGCCGCGGTGGGCGCGCTGGTGCAGGGGGCACTGGCAGCAGCCAATCGCGACATCCTCACCCCGGCCCAGCTCGAAGCGCTGCTGAAACAGACCGCGCGGCCGTTCCCGGTGACCATCCCGGCCGCCACGCCGATCGGCAGCGGTATCGTCAATGCCAAAGCCGCGCTGGACAAGGCGTTGGAGGTGCCGTGCGATCCGGCGGTGGACACCTGCGGCCCGGTCGCCACGCCGCTGACCAACAAGGTGGTGGTGTCCGGTCTGGCCGGTGCGGCCGGCAGCGAAGCGCTGTACAGCTTCCAGGCACAGGCCGGCGCGGTGCTGAGCATCCTCACCTACGGCGGTACCGGCAATGTCTCGTTGTACGTCCGCCTGGGCGAGGAGCCGAGCAGCACCGTATTCGACGCCAAGTCCGCGCGCGCCGGCAACAGCGAGACGGTGCGCTTCACCGCGCCGGCGGCGGGGACCTACTACATCAAGCTGGTGGGGGCTTCGGCCTACAGCGGGGTGAGCCTGGTGGCACGCCAGTAAGTGATCGACGGTGGTATCCGGGAACCCCGGCATTGCCGGGGTTTCCTTTATATGCGCCATCGGTTGCTGCGCGCGGACGGAACGCGCGGGCGAACTGCTAAAGTTCCGGCAACACAGGAGGATTGCGTGAACGCGGTAGCCAACGACGCCACTCTTGCGCCTGCCGAACGCATCATCCAGCTGCTGCTGGCCCAGGGCCGGCTGAAAGAGCCGGATCTGCTGCGTGCGCGGCAACTGCAGCGCGATGCCGGCGGCGATCTGCTGGGGTTGCTGGGACGGCTGGGACTGGTATCCGAGCGCGATCATGCCGACGCCTGCGCGCAGGTGCTTGGCCTGCGCCTGCTGGGGGTCAAAGACGTGCCAACCGCGCCGCCCGAGCTGGTCGAGGATGTGCAACCGATCGCGCTGCGCTTTCTCAAACAGTTCCATGTCTTGCCGCTGGGCGAGCAGCGCGGGCGTATCGCGTTGTGGATGGCCGATCCCTATGACCGCTACGCGATCGAAGCGATCCAGCTGGCCACCGGCTGCGAGGTCGCACCGGCGGTCGGCGTGCGCAGCGAGATCGCCGACCTGATCGAACGCTGGCACGGCCAGGGCCGCAGCGCGATGGATGCACTGCTGGAATCGACCGATGGCGAGGCTGCGCCGCTCGATGACATCGAGCACCTGCGCGATCTGGCTTCCGAAGCGCCGGTGATCCGGCTGGTGAATCTGCTGATCCAGCGGGCGGTGGAGCTGCGCGCCTCGGACATCCATGTCGAGCCGTTCGAGAACCGCCTGAAGGTGCGTTACCGCGTCGACGGCGTATTGGTCGATGGCGAGAGCCCGCCGGTGAATCTCACCGCCGCGGTGATCAGCCGTATCAAGATCATGGCGCGGCTCAACATTGCCGAGCGGCGGCTGCCGCAGGACGGCCGCATCATGCTGCGGGTGCAGGGCAAGGAGCTGGACCTGCGCGTGAGCACCATGCCCACCGCGCATGGCGAAAGCGTGGTGATGCGCCTGCTGGACCGCGAGACGGTGGTGTTCGACTTCCAGCGGCTGGGCTTTGACGAGGCCTTCCTGCCGCAGTTCCGCAAGGTGCTGGAGCAGCCGCACGGCATCCTGCTGGTCACCGGTCCGACCGGCTCGGGCAAGACCACCACGCTGTACACCGCGCTGAGCCAGCTCAACACCGACCAGGTGAAAATCATCACCGTCGAGGACCCGGTCGAGTACCAGCTCGAAGGCATCAACCAGATCCAGGCCAAGCCGCAGATCGGGCTGGATTTCGCCAGCGCGCTGCGCAGCATCGTGCGCCAGGACCCGGACATCATCATGATCGGCGAGATGCGCGATGTGGAAACCGCGCGCATCGCCATCCAGTCCGCGCTCACCGGCCATCTGGTGCTGTCCACCCTGCATACCAACAACGCCGCCGGCGGCATCACCCGGCTGCTGGACATGGGCGTGGAGGATTACCTGCTCACCTCCACCATCAACGGCATCCTCGCCCAGCGTCTGGTGCGGCGGCTGGAGCCGACCCACGCCTTGCGTTATCAAGCATCGCCGGAAGAAATCGAACGCTTCGACCTGCGCCGCTTCCAGCCGCAGGGTGAGATCCACCTGTACCGGCCGCAGCCCTCGGCGCTGGCACCTACCGGCTATCTGGGCCGCACGACCATTGTCGAATTCCTGGTGATGGACGATGCGCTGCGCGGTGCGGTGATGCGCAAGGCGGGCATGGGCGAGATCGAGCAGCTCGCGCGTGCGGCCGGCATGCGCACCATGTACGAGAACGGCATCGGCAAAGCCCTGCGTGGCGAAACCACGCTGGAAGAAGTGCTGCGGGTGACGGAGGACGCATGAGCCGTTGTCTGGGATCGCTCCATCCGGAGACGCATTGCTGATGCCGCTGTACCGCTACAAGGCGCTGGATACGCGCGGCGAGCTGCTCGACGGGCAGCAGGAAGCGGCCAGCGACAGCGAGGTGGTCGCGCGCCTGCAGGAACAGGGCCATCTGCCGGTCGAGGTGCGCCTGTCCAGTGGTTCGGGTGTCGCGGGCGGCGGCTGGAAGCCGTGGCGCCGGCGTCCGTTCGATGGCGCCGCGCTGGTGCGGTTCACCCAGCAGCTGGCCACCTTGCTGGGGGCGGGGCAGCCGCTGGACCGGGCGTTGTCGATTCTGCTGGAGACGCCCGAGGATGCGGCCCAGCAGCGGGTGATCGGCGATATCCGCCAGACGGTGCGCGCCGGTGCACCGCTGTCGCAGGCGCTGGAGCATCAGCACGGGGTGTTCTCGCGGTTGTACGTGAACATGGTGCGCGCCGGTGAGGCCGGCGGCAGTCTGCATGAAACGCTGCAGCGCCTGGCCGATTATCTGGAGCGCAGCCAGCAGTTGAAGGGGCGGGTGATCAACGCGCTGATCTACCCGGCGATCCTGCTGCTGGTGGTGGGGCTTGCGCTACTGTTCCTGCTCGGCTACGTGGTGCCGCAGTTCGCGCAGATGTATGAAAGCCTGGAGGTGGCGCTGCCGTGGTTCACCCGGGCGGTGCTGCAGCTGGGTCTGCTGGTGCGCGACGGGTGGATCGTGCTGCTGGTGGTGCCGGCGCTGGCGCTGCTGTGGGTCGAACGCAAACGGCGCGATCCGGATTTCCGCCTGGCCTTTGACGGCTGGCTGCTGCGGCGGCCGATGGTCGGCCCGTTGCTGGGCAAGCTGGAAACCGCGCGGCTGGCGCGCACGCTGGGCACCTTGCTGCACAACGGCGTGCCGCTGCTGGCCGGGCTGGGGATCGCCCGCAATGTGCTGGGCAACCGCGCGCTGGCCGCCGATGTCGGCGCCGCCCGTGAGGACGTGAAAAACGGCATCGGCCTGTCCACCGCGCTGGGCCGCAACGGCCGGTTCCCGCGGCTGGCGCTGCAGATGATCCAGGTGGGCGAGGAGTCCGGCGCACTGGAAAGCATGCTGCACAAGACCGCCGACACCTTCGAACAGGAAACCGCGCGGGCCATCGACCGCCTGCTTGCCGCGCTGGTGCCGGTGATCACCCTGCTGCTGGCGGCGGTGGTCGGCATGGTGATCATCGCCGTGCTGGTGCCGCTGTACGACCTGACCAATGCCATCGGCTGAATCCGGAAAATGCCGCAACTGTGGAGATTGTCATGAAACGCACCCAACGAGCACCGCACGCGCGCCGCCACCAGGCGGGCATGAGCCTGCTGGAAATCATCATCGTGATCGTGTTGATCGGCGCGGTGCTTACCGTGGTCGGCAGTCGCGTACTGGGCGGGGCGGACCGTGGCAAAGCCAATCTGGCCAAGACCCAGATCCAGACCCTGGCCGGCAAGGTGGAGAACTTCCAGCTCGATACCGGCCGGCTGCCGGCCAAGCTCGAGGATCTGGCCGCGCAGCCGGCCGGGGTCAGCGGCTGGCTGGGGCCGTATGCCAAACCCAGCGAGTTCAATGATCCGTGGGGTCATGCCATCGAGTACCGGGTGCCGGGCGAAGCCGGCCCGTTCGATCTGAAAAGTCTGGGCAAGGACGGCCGCCCCGGTGGCACCAGTTACGACGCGGACATCAGCGTCGAGTAAGACCGATGCCCACGCTGTCCGCGCCCGTTTTTCCGCATCAGCGGCCGCATCGCGCGTACCGCCGGCCAGCGGTGGCGGGCATGTCGTTGCTGGAGATGCTGCTGGTGCTGGCCTTGATGGCGGCCATTGGCCTGATCGCGGCGATGGCGATGAACGGCGGGCTGGCCGGCATGCGTCTGCGTTCGGCCGGCAAGGAGGTGGCCGCGCAGCTGCGGCATACCCGCACCCAGGCTGTCGTCAGCGGCGTGCCGCAGCGCTTCAGCATCGATCCGCGCACGCGCCGTTGGCAGGCCGCTGGCGGGCGTGATGGCCAGCTGCCGGCCGCCCTGGCGGTGCGCTTTGCCGGTGCCCGTCAGGCACAGGCGCGCACTGACGAAGGCGTGATCGGTTTTTTTGAAGACGGCGCCTCCACCGGCGGGCGTATCGAGCTGAGTTCGGGCAGTGCGGTGTGGCGGGTGGATGTGAGCTGGATCACCGGTGAGGTGAGCTCGGGCCCGGTGCGCGCGGATGCGGCGCGATGAAGCGGCAGCGCGGTTATTCGCTGATCGAGGTGATCGTCGCGTTCGCGTTGCTGGCGCTGGCGATGACCCTGTTGCTGGGCAGCCTGTCCGGGGCCGCGCGGCAGGTGCGCACGGCCGACGCGCAGGGGCGCGCGGCCTTGCATGCACAGTCGCTGCTGACGGCGGCCGGTATCGAGGCCCCGTTGGCGGCGGGACGGCGCCAGGGCGACTGGGAGCAGGGCCGCTATCGCTGGACGCTGGAGGTGACGCCTTACCTGGAGCCGCGCCAGACCGCGCCGGACGCGGCGCTGTGGCAGCTGGATCTGCAGGTGCGCTGGGGCCAGGCACCGGCCGAGCAGTTGCGCTGGCGCACGTTGCGACTGCGCAGCCCGGCGGTTGCCGAGGGGTTGCCATGAGGTCACGGTCACGTGCGATGGGCGGCTTCACCCTGATCGAAATCCTGCTGGCCACGGTGTTGCTTGCCGCCGGCATGGCGCTGGCGTTCGCCGCAGTGCGTTCGACACTGGCGGTCAGTACCCGCGGTGAGACCCTCGCCAGCGGCAACGAACGGATGCGCGCAGTCGATGGCTTTCTGCGCCGGCGCTTGAGCGCGGCGATGCCGCTGGCGATCGGCGCCGTCGATCCTGAAACCGGCACCGCACCGGTGTTCATCGGCGATGCGCGGCATCTGCAGTTTGTCGCCGAGGTGCCGGACTATCTCGGCCGCGGGGGCCCCTACCTGCATGAGCTGGAGGTTCAGGACGACGGACAGGCGCTGCGGCTGACGCTCTCGCTGACCCTGCTGCAGGCAGGCACGCGCATTGAAGAGCAACCGGTACGTGGCGCCGAGCTGCTGGTCGATGGATTGAAGGCGGTACGGTTGCGCTACCGCGGTCGTGATCCGCGTACCGGTGCGCTGATGGACTGGCAGGAGCAGTGGGCAACGCCGGCGCGGCTGCCGGTGCTGGTATCCATCGAGATCATTCCGCAGCAGGGACCTGCCTGGCCGCCGCTGCTGGTGGCCCCGCCGCAGTACGGCCGTGCCGGGGGATGGCGATGAGGTCGCGTGGCGCCGCACTGGTGCTGGTGTTGTGGCTGGTGGCGTTGCTGGCCGCCACCATCGGCACGTTCGCGCTCACCGCCAAGGTGGAATACCTGCAGGGCCGGGTGCTTGCGCAGATGGCCGCCGGTCAGCAGACCGCGCGCGCCGGTCTGGAATATGCGCTCTCGCGCCTGCGGCCCGATCCGCTGCGGCCGGCGTGGCAGGCCGATGGGCGTCCCTATCGCTGGCAGTTCGATGGCCGCACCGTGGAACTGCGGATCGTGGCTGAAACCGGCAAGGTCGATCTGAACCTGGCCGAGCGGCCCCTGCTGGAAGGGCTGCTGCGGGCGCTGGCGGTGGAGCCGGCGCGGGCCTCGCAACTGGCCGGGGCGATGGTCGACTGGCGCGACCGCGACGGGTTGCTGCAACCGGCCGGCGGTGCCGAGTCCGCAGACTATGCCGCCGCCGGTCTGCCGTATGGCGCCAAGAACGCACCGTTCGAGACTGTCGGCGAGCTGCAGCTGCTGCTGGGCATGGATGCGGCGCTGTACACGCGGCTGGCGCCGCTGGTGACGGTGTTCGGCACTCCGCAGCCGGACGTCCGTTTTGCCGCCGCACCGGTATTGACCGCAATGGGGCTGGAGCCCGCGCAGGTCATCGCCGCACGTGAGCGGGGCGCCATGGCCGTCATCGATGGAACTTCGCCCGCGCCGCCGGCATCGGCCGGCAACGGCACTTATAGTATCGACAGCCGGGTGCAGCTCGGCGGCGAGCGTCAGGTGGTGCTGCGCGCGGTGGTCCGCGCAGGCAGCGGCGCGGGGACAGGCGGCTACACGGTAATACGCTGGGAACAGGGAGCGGCGGCACGATGACGGCGGTGCGGGGAAGTCTGGAAAAGTTGGGGGCACACCTTGCACCGGGGATCGGAGGTTTCCGGCACTGGTGGTCGCGCGCCCTGCTGTCCTGGCTGCCGGCGCAATGGCGGGTCTTGCTGGGTTGTTCGGACGCGCGCCTGCTGTTGTCGCCAGCACCCGACGCGGTGCAGGTTTCGTGCTGCCGGGCCGGCCGGACCGTGCCGCTGCAGCGGCTGGTGGCGCCGGTGACACCAGCGGTGCTGGAGTCGGCCTTGCCGGCGCAGGAGCGCGCGCTGCCCCGCGTTGCGGTGCTGCCCGCCACGGCGGTGCTACGTCGGCGCTTGCAATTGCCGGCCGCGGCCGAGACCCGGCTGCGGGAAGTGGTGCGCTTCGAGATCGACCGGCAGACGCCTTTTTCCGCCGACCAGGTGTTCTTCGATGTGCGGGTGGTATCGCGTCATGGCGACGGACCGTTGGAGGTGGAGCTGGTGGTGGCGCCGCGGCAGCAGCTGGAAACGCTGATGTCGCCGCGCGAGGCCTGGGCCGGCCAGCTCGACGGGGTGGACGTGCTGGATACCGATGGCGAGCCATTGGCGGTGAATCTGCTGCCGCTGGCACAGCGCCGGCAGCGGCAGCAACCGCTGCGACGGTTCAATCGCCTGCTGCTGCTCGCGGCGCTGGTCATGCTGGTCTTGGCCGGCTGGCAGTTGCTGGACAACCGCCGACAGGCGGCCGCGGCGCTGGCCACCCAGGTCGACGGGTTGGCGGCGCGCGCGCGCGCGGTGTCCGCGCAGCGGCAGCAGTTGCAGGATCTGCTCGATGGACAGGCGTTTTTCACGCAACGCGGCACGCAGCAGGTGGCGATGACCGGGCTGCTCGACGAATTGAGCCTGCGACTGCCGGAAGACACCTGGGTTGAAAAACTGGACGTGGAAAATGGCCGCCTGCAGCTGATCGGCTTCAGTGGCAGCGCTTCGGCGCTGGTGCCGCTGCTGGAGGATTCTCCGCACTGGAAGACACCGGCATTGACCGGCGTGTTGCAATCGACGGGCGGCCGTGACCGCTTCACGCTCGTTGCCGAGCTGCAACCGCCCGTGATGGAGACCGCCGATGGCGCTGTCCCCCACACGCCGTGACCGCTGGCTGGCCCTGGCCCTGCTGTTGCTGGCGCTGGCGCTGGTCTATCTGCTGCTGATCCACCCGCTGTTCACCCGGCCGTTGCAGGAGGTGGATGCGCAGGTGGCGGCGTTGCAGGAACGCCAGCAGCGCATCGCCCTGCAGTTGCGGCAGGCGCCGCAGATCGCCCAGCGCCTGCAACAGGCGCAACAGCAACTGGCCCTGCAACCCGGGTTCATGGACGAGCTATCGCCCGAGCTGGCGGCCTCGGCGCTGGTGCAGCGACTGGAAACGGCGGTGCGCCAGGCCAGTCCGGGCAATCGCAGCTGCGCGATCAGTGACCGCTCGCCGTTGCCGGCCGATCACAGCGGGCGCTTCGTGCGCGTTGCGATCCAGGCGCGGCTGCGCTGCGGCAACCGCGAGCTGATCGCCGTGCTGCATGCCCTGGAAAGTGGCAGTCCTTATCTGGAGGTCACCCGTCTGGATATCCTCGCCCAACCCGCCGCCACGCCGCCGGGCGCCAGTGGCGGCGGACTGGATGCGGCCTTCGAGCTGGCCGGCTATCTGCGCCCGCAACCGCACGGGCCGGCGGCAGGAGCGGTGCATGCGCCCTGACGCGGCTGGATTGCGGACCTGGTGGCTGGCGACGCTGGCGGCATGGGCACTGCTGGGGTGGATCGCCACGCTGTGCGGGCTCGGCAGCCGGCTGCCGGGGCCGGCCGATGACCGGGTCGCCCCGGCCCTTCCGCGGATCCCTGCGCCCGCTCCAGACCGGCTCGGGCCGGCGGGCGATTACGCCGCCGCCACCTCGCGTCCGCTGTTCGCGCCGGACCGCCAGCCGCACCCGTTTGTTCTGGAGGCGGACGGCCAGGCAGCGACGGCGGTGCGGCTGACCGGCGTGTTGATGGCTCCGGGCACGGCGTTGGCAACGCTGACCACCGATCAGGGCCAGTCCTTGCGCCTGCGGCTGGGCGGCGAACCGGTGGCCGGCTGGCAGTTGCTGTCCCTGGCGCCGCGCAGCGCGGTGGTGTCGGGGCCGCCGGGTACCTTGCAGCTGCAGTTGCAGGTGTTCAACGGAAGCGGGGGGGGCCCCCCCCCCGGCCCCGCGGCCCGCCCCCCGGCGCCCGCGGCCCCCCCCCGGGGGGGGCACCCCCCCGCCCCCGGCGCGTTCCCCGGGGGGGGGGGGGATGCCC
>NZ_JBRREN010000004.1:0-347046 GCF_056760315.1 Stenotrophomonas sp. STEN014
GGCGGCGTGCGGCGGCGCGGGCGGCGGCGCCGCCCCCCCCCCCCCCCCCCCCCTCCCCCACCACCACCAACCCCCGCCCCCCCCCCCCCTACCCCCCCCCCCCGCCCCCCCACCCCGGTTTTGTTCCCCACATCGACACCACGCTGAAGGAACCGCGCGCCACCGTGCTGATTCCCGGCAGCCGCGTGCGCTACCTGGCCGAGATCGCCGAGCAGGGCCGCAGCATCAACGCCCGCATCGATTCGCAGGCCGAGATCGCCGAGCGCGCGCAAAGCTGCTGGCAAGCGCTGAAGGAACTGGGCGATGCCGCACTGCCGGCCGCGCTGGATCTGTACGCCGCCGACGCCCTTGTAGGAGCGACATCAGTCGCGACCGGCAGCACCCCGCACGATCAGGTCGCGGCTCACGCCGCTCCTACAGTAAGCGTCGACCGCTCGCTGCTGACCCTGCGCCAGCGCTACAACGATGCGGTGCAGTCACTGGATTCCGAAGCGCTGCGGCTGCTGCGCGAATGGCCGGCGCGGCTGAAATCCATCACCGATGACGTCACCGAATACCAGGTGCGCGGCAAGGCCATCCGCGTGGAGAACTACCGCGAATCGCTGTCCCACCAGCGCATCCCCAAGATCGCCGCGCCCACCTACCGCAGCTGGGGCGAGCTGCTGGTGTTCCTGCAGAAGGAAAACCTGCCCGGCTCCTATCCGTATACCGGCGGCGTCTACCCGTACCGCCGTGCCGGGGAAGATCCGATCCGCATGTTTGCCGGTGAAGGCACGCCCGAGCGCACCAACCGCCGCTTCCATTACCTGAGTGTCGGCCAGCCCGCCGCGCGCCTGTCCACTGCCTTCGATAGCGTCACGCTGTACGGCGAAGACCCGGCGCCGCGTCCGGACATCTACGGCAAGATCGGCAACTCCGGCGTCAACGTCCCCACCCTGGATGACATGAAGAAGCTGTACTCCGGCTTCGACCTGTGCGCGCCCACCACCTCGGTGTCGATGACCATCAACGGCCCGGCGCCGATGATCCTGGCGATGTTCATGAACACCGCCATCGACCAGCAGGTCGAGAAATACCTGAAGGAAGACCCCGCGCGCTGGGCCGAAGCCGAGGCCAAGATCGCCAAGATCTTCGAAGGCCGCACCCGTCCGCAGTACCACGGCGAACTGCCGCCCACCAACAATGGCCTGGGTCTGGCGCTGCTCGGTGTCACCGGCGACCAGCTGGTCGATGCCGACACCTACGCCCGTATCAAGGCGCACACCCTGTCCACCGTGCGCGGCACCGTGCAGGCCGACATCCTCAAGGAAGACCAGGCGCAGAACACCTGCATCTTCTCCACCGAGTTCGCGCTGCGCATGATGGGCGACATCCAGCAGTACTTTGTCGATAACAAGGTGCGCAACTTCTACTCGGTGTCCATCTCCGGCTATCACATCGCCGAGGCCGGCGCGAACCCGATCAGCCAGCTGGCTTTCACCCTGTCCAACGGCTTCACCATCGTCGAGTACTACCTCGCCCGTGGCATGCACATCGACGACTTCGCGCCCAACCTGTCGTTCTTCTTCTCCAACGGCATGGACCCGGAATACACCGTCATCGGCCGCGTCGCCCGCCGTATCTGGGCACGCGCCATGCGTGAGCGCTACGGCGCCAACGAACGCAGCCAGATGATGAAGTACCACATCCAGACCTCGGGCCGTTCCCTGCACGCGCAGGAAATCCAGTTCAACGACATCCGCACCACCTTGCAGGCGCTGTACGCGCTGTTCGACAACTGCAACAGCCTGCACACCAACGCCTATGACGAGGCCATCACCACGCCTACCGAAGAGAGCGTGCGCCGCGCGGTGGCCATCCAGATGATCATCAACAAGGAGCTTGGGCTGAACTTCTGCGAGAACCCGTGGCAGGGCAGCTTCATCGTCGACCAGCTCACCGATATCGTCGAGGAAGCCGTCTACAAGGAGTTCGAGGCCATCAGCGAGCGCGGCGGCGTGCTCGGCGCCATGGACACCATGTACCAGCGCGGCAAGATCCAGGAAGAGTCGCTCTACTACGAGCACAAGAAGCACGACGGCAGCCTGCCGCTGGTCGGCGTCAACATGTTCCTGCCCAAGGAACACGCCGGCGAAGTGGCTACCGAGATCGAACTGATCCGCTCCACCGAAGCCGAAAAGGGCCAGCAGATCGCCAACGTCCACACCTGGCAGCGCAACCGCAACGCGCTGGCGCCCAAGGGCGAAACTTCGCACGCCCATGAAGTGGGGCAGGGCGCATCAAACGACGAAGTCCACGACGGCCACGGCCTGGCCTACCTGCAGAAAACCGCCCGCGACCGTAAGAATGTGTTTGAGGCGTTGATCGAAGCGGTCAAAACCCATAGCCTCGGCCAGATCAGCCACGCGCTGTATGACGTCGGTGGGGAGTATCGGCGGAATATGTGAATTCTATAAAAGCAAAAAGGCCCGCAAATTGCGGGCCTTTAGGGTGCAAAAGAAAACGCTAGTGTGTGCCCGGAAGTCGCACCTTATTTGCTCCGACTGCTCTCGTCGAAACCTTCGATTCCGGTAAAACAAGAAAGCGGCCTCAAGCGTAATTTTGAGCCGCTTGAGGTTTGCAGAGCACGTCAGCCGAAGCTGGTCATGCTAAGGGGCTAGTTTTCCTTGCACTTGCTAATCATCACTATTCATAAGCTGGTGTCAACTCTTTCCTTGCGAGCATGCTCCTAAGGTCGTATGACCCGCTCCAGTCGGTGAAGCTAATCCAGAGGCTAGATTTTATGGCTTGTGACGCTTCATTCTTAGTAAAATTTTTCCCCGATATTTTTTTAAAAATGTCTGGAAGGATGCTTGCCTTTCTGCTTACATCGATATATGGGCACGAAATGTAGTCAGTAAGTAAGTGTGCAGCTTCTGTATCCTGGTCAAACCTGATGTGCGGTTGTGTGATTCTTCGTTCTATCTCGCTAGTCGCAAGATCAAGGACGTTTCGAAATCTGTAGCGTCGGCGGCATAGAAAAAGTAGGCACGTAAGTTGAAACATGCTTGACTTATGTAGTGCTTCTTTATCGGCGGAATAGTCAACTTGCTGGACTAGGTCCGATACCTCTAGGCGACGATCTTCGCTTACTAGGAGGTCAACAGCGCAAATGTGATTTATTCTCGCGATCTGATCTGAGGTGCTGTTGGAAGTGTCTGCCCCGGTATTTCTAAGTCCGTCGAGTATCTGGCCTTCAAGTGGCGCGACGGCGCACTTCGCAATTTTGGCTAAGTCGAGGGTGGTGGTGTATATCTTGGCGAGCTTTACGGAGGTTGTCACTCGTTGATCAATTGAAAATAGAAACTGAGCCACTCGAATCACGGATATAAGCCATGAGATACGAATCAGATGGCTGCTGGAAAGTTCGGATTTTAGTGACTTTGCCGATTCGGCCGCATTCCCAAGTTTTCTATTTAGGATTGATAGGGCGAATGAAGAGAACTGAGAGTATGATATGTCTAGCTCAACAGCTATCCTGCGCATCTTTGCAATAGTGTCGATGCGAGATTTCTCGATTTCCCTTGGTTTTGGGGCTTCTCCTTCGTTCCCGAAAAGCGGTGCAGCGATGTTTGAGAAGGCGTCTAGCGCCTCCGCTATGCGAGAGCGGGCTGCCGAAATTTTTGATGTAAATGGGCGGGCTAATATCTGAGTTTTCGCGCTGTTGAGATGCAGATTTAGCTCCCCCAACGCCTCGCGGACATGTTTTTCTACTTTTTCGAGATCTTCTCTGTTTTCCGCGAAGATATAGTAATCATCAACGTATCGGCGAATCTCTAATTTTTTTTGAAGTTCTCCTAATCGCTCTTTTATGGAGCGGTCGGCGGACTGCATTATTATTTCCGCAAAGATTCTAGAGAACTCTGGGCCGATTATGATTCCGTGAGTTTCATTCCAGTTTGCATGTCGTATTGTAGCGTCGAACTTTGATTCAAAGGTTTCTTTGTCTTTGCCGGGGAGGTGGCGTTTTGCGAAATCCTTTCCTCGCATGCTCCACTCAATGCTGTGTGTGTATATTGAGTCAAAGCACCGAGATACATCTAGCTTCATTAGTAGGCTGAATCGTTGTTCTAGTTTTAGGTGTTCTTCGCTTTCAAAAAATTTGTGGCTAAGGTTGTAGTTCCTATAGCTAAAGTAAGTTGATGCCCATTTGCTTTGGTCACGGAATCCTGCAGGATCTTCGTCAGCTAGGATGATGTCGTTTTGACCATTTGTTGCGTATTTGGGGTCTACGTAATGGGTGGCAACTCTGCTCGGATATCGTAGCGAGTAGTCGCTACGACTACATGCATTACAGATAAAGAACTCGTACTCTTCGTATAGCTGGCACATAAGGTGCTGGCTCCGAGGGTGGGCTAAATCAAGCCTCCTTTCTGATTCAGAGTCTCTTCTTATTTTAAATGAGAGTGGCTTTGTTGCGACCTGCGGGTTCTTGGCAAGTAAATATTTTGCGTGAATGCTATTTTCTTCACTATCGTTTCTTGCGAGTCTGGCTAGTATCGCTAGATTGGAGTTGGTGAATATGAGTGGCAATTCGTATGGGGTTGTGTCGGTAAGAAGGCTTCGCTCAGGATGTTTGATGTCTATTTTTCTTTTTTTACTTGACATTCCAGCAACTCCTAATTGCTATAGCTCTTTTTTTATCAAAAGATACTCGGTGGAATTTTGCATGCCCAGCGGTAAAAGAGTTTCGCAATAGGTTGCGCTTTTCCATGTATGAGATCGCAGGGTTGCCAGAGCAAAGTCTCCTTATTTTTGTTTTTAAGTACTTGTCAAGATCATCGAGAGTGGCGCTCATGAAGTCGTGCGGGCTTGGAGGGGGCGAGTACTGGTCGTAGGTGAAGGCTATTCCTGATTTTAGTCGGTATTTTTTTAACGTTTTATCGACAGTTACGTTCTTTGTTAGCAACTTTATCCGGTCTAGCAATAGGTTGTAGTCTTTGTTGCTGATGTATGACTCAATCGCCAGGGTTATTCTTGTTTTGATTTTTTTTGTTTTTGATGCGGCAATAAGTGTGTGGCAAAATTGTTTGGTTCTTAGAAGCTTTCCCGTTGGGTATACAAACTTGTAGCCAAGATAATCAATTGAATCGTGGTTTGTTTTCGTTATTTCGCAATCGCACTTTGTGGCGCATTTGCACAATCCTGTTGGGTGTTCGCAAAGGAATGCGCACTTGCAGCCAGCGTTCTTGATCGTTACTTTTGTGTTGTTTAGTTTTAGTCCTTGCTCGCGTATGGCTGAAGAAATTTCCTGGAAAAGACCTTCCGCGGGGTTTGCGCATATGGCGAATATGTCATCAACGTACCTTGTGTATACATAAACCCCCTTTGTGTCGGAAATTTTTTTGTCCAAATCTTTTAGGAATAGTTCGGCAAGGGTTGAGGAGATTAGAACTCCCCTTGGAAGACCTTTTGAATATTTGTTTGTTCCAAATTTTTGCGTCTGCTTGAAAAATATCTCGAGCAAGTTTATTGTCTGGTGAGATACTTTTCCGTCGTGCTTTAGTTTGTTTATTACATTTTTAGGTGTGATGGTCTCGAAACATGACTTCAAGTCTACGGATACTATTCCCTTGGGTGTCCATTCCGATAAAGCTTTTTTTACGAGCTTTACCGCGTGAGAGCGCTGCGTCTGCCTAATTCCGTACGCCCGCCTTATATTGTTATTTATTTTTCTTAGGACAAGGGCGTCTGTGGCATCGTGGGTCGAAAGTACTTGCTTCCCTAGTGCGGATGAAGAGAAGAGTCCGCGAAATTTAAATGTCCCGTTTCCAATCTTTTCTTCTGCATTTTTTGCCAGTTCTTCCCATCCCTCCCTGTCGGGCGGGGATGATTTTTTCAGGGATGCGTTAACTTTTCTGCCGCGCATCCAAAGTAGATTCTCTGTGGAAAAGTCCTGTGTTGGTTGCATAATCTTACCGGCAGGTTGGAGATGAATTTTTGTTCGGAGATTTTAAGGCTTAAAAATAGTCGTCGCATTGCGACGTTATTTTTTACCAATAATTTTGGGCTGCATTGGTTTAATACTTGAAGCAATGTTTCCGATGCCAAGATAAATAAGTTGTGTGGGGGCGTTGATGGGCTTCTGCGGGCAGGATCAGCTTGCGCTCCGGCAGGATCAGCTTGTCCAAGCCATCGGGTACGCCGTGGGGGGACAGCAGAATTTGATAGTCGTCGCTGAAGGTCATCAGCCCACGATCAAATAGCCAGTGGGCGGTTCCGGTGAGGGCAATGCCGTTGCGCACGGTGTCCGGGCCATCTTTTTCTACCGAGCGGATATGCGCGGCCTGAACTTCGGGTCGGCCACCGCCATTGATAAGGCGCAGGCCTGTCACCGCACAGGTGTTGTTGTAGGCGTTGCGAACGTGGCGGCGGAAATTGGCATCGCGCACTTTCCGGGTGACCAGCTGTTGCACGATTTCTCGGGGGGAGTACGGAGGGACGGGTTCGGCGACGCGATCTAACTGCGGCTGCTCCCACGGCTCCGGCGCGACGGAAATACCCCGGCGAACAATCTCTAAGAACTCTGCTTCCGGGACGGCCCGCACCGAGCGGCCAAAGGCACCCTTATTGGTCTTGCCATCCTCACGCTGGAGCATGGATTCGCGATAGCCGGTGTCGTCTTTGAACGGAACCGGCTGGTCGAACTCGGTGTAATGACGGATATGGGCGTAGTAGTGGCCGGGTGTATGCGGATCGGGGGTGATGCCGGTTACCTGCGCCATCGCAAAGTAGGCCTGCCTGCCGGTAGCACTATTCGGGCCGGTGGTGCGGCGTGGCTCGTAGTAGAGAATCCAGTGGCCGATGGCTTGCTCGGCCTGCCGCAGATAGGTCTGCGGGAAGTGGTAGTGGGTTTCTATCTGATCGTCGTATGCGGAACTTTCTGACGCGGTAAAGACGGCATTTCCCATTGCATTCCCCCTGTTGCTGATTGCCAGGATACGAAATGCACTGGGACGAAGCGATGGGTTGCGGTACGTGATGCGTGCGTTGCAAGGGAGTCGCAGTCTTTGCGATCACTGCCGTTCAAGCTTCCTGCACTAGCAAGGGAGGCTGTGATGAGCGGACAGGAGTCAGCGGAATTTAGCGTGCTTGAGTATCTGTACCGCGATGCCGGCAACTTCAAGACGCATGGCACGCTGTTGTTGCGCGGCGATCAGGCCGGGGCCGAAGCCGTGATTCTCAGCTGCTTGGAGTGGGGCAAGCAGTTCGTTGCCGAGCAAGTGGGAATTCCCTCGTTGTGTGCTGCGCATTGGGCGGCCGTGGGCGAGGGGCCTTCGGACTTGGATCACGCCTATCACGAGGTATTGCAGCTGCGCCCAGCCAGCGAGCAAGAGCAGGCCATGATCCCCAGCGGCGCCTTGGATGCCCTGCTGGGCAAGATGCAAGCCGCCGCCGGACGCTGGGATGTGCGGCTCTCGCCTAACTGGGACCTGTGATGCTCAGGGCCGGAGGGAGGGTTGGTTACATCGATTTGGTATCGCGGGGCATTGCGGGTGCTGGGTTGATGGGGCCAACCCAGCCTGCCGAGGGGCCAACCCAATCTCAGACGGCGCATCGAGGCGGGTATTTCGTTAACCCGGTCACGTTGCGCTTAGTACAAATTGGCATGACGGGATCGGGCGGTCCGGGCGTCGGAAATGCCGTGCAACACTCGGCGCGCCCTGCTGCCGTGTGTGTCGGCAGGTGTGCGCCACAGGACGGCGGCCGGGCACTCAGCCGGCCCGGCGGCAGACCGCAGCAGCGGGTATCGCCGCCGGGCTCCCACAAGGAATGCAAAGGAGCATGCAGTGCAGAACATTATTTCCGTGCAGTTGAGCGATCAGGATCTGGCCGAGGTGGACCAGGCGTTGGCCACGTTGCAGCGCGTGTTCGCCGCGCTGGTGGTGTTGCAGCCCCAGCAGCGTCGTGAATTGACCAAGATGGGCGACAAGTCCGAGGCGTTCTGCCGGCAGACGCTGGAGCTGCTGGCAGCCAACCCGCAGATCGTGCCGCCCAGCCTGCAGTTGGCCGAGGCACAGGCCGATCTGCAGGCGTTGGACCGTCTGCGTCCGCGCCTGCTGCAGCTGGCGCAGCTGGTGGAGCGTGTCGATGACTCGGTGCTGGCGCTGGGCAGCGACGTGATGACCGCCTCGCTGGAGGGCTACGGCCTGCTCAAGGTGTCGGGCAAGACCGAGGCGCTGAAGGGCGCGCACCGCGAACTGTCCTCACGCTTCAGCCGCCGCCCCCGTGCCGCCGAGCCCGTCCCCAGCTGACCGGCCTGTCCTTCGTTGAGGTAGCACCCGGACCCGGCGCGCGACCCGCGCCGGGTCTTCTTTTGTCCACGGCCGGTGCGGGCGCGACCGCGTCGCATGTCAGACAGGGTGCAGGCGGCGGTGGTCCGCCGGCCGGACAAGCAGCCAGGCATTCCGGGCAGATTTCTCCGCTTTCCGGGCAGGTTGCTCCATCGCCAAAGCAGACAGCCCGGGATTCCGGGCAAGGTGCTCGGCCTTCCAGGCTCCACAGCTCGGCGCGCCGGGCAAAACGCTCGGCGTCACGGAGCAGATTGCTCCATCGTCCGGGCGAACAGCTCGACGTTCCGGGCAACGTGCCCGACCTTCCGGGTCCCATAGCTCGGCGCGCCAGGCAAAACGCTCGGCGTCACGGAGCAGATTGCTCTATCGCCTGAGCGGGCAGCCCGGTGTTCCGAGCTCTACAGCCCGGAGCGCCGAGAAAATTGCTCCGTCGTCCGGGCAAACTGCTCACCGTTCCGGGAAAAGTGCTCGACTTTCCGTGCTCTGCAGCCTGGCGTGCCGAGAAAATTGCGCCATCGCCCGAGTAGATAGCCCGGCGCTACCGGCAAGTTGCTCGACCTTCCCAGCAGACAGCCCGGCGCTTCGGGCGAGGTGCGCGGCCATGGAACATGACCCCAGGTGGGGTTTCACGCGACAATGCGCCGGCGGCACTGCGCTGTCGCGTTTCCCCCGGACCCCTCACGAGCCCCATGCGAACTTTTGTAATGCGCGCGCGCGCCGCGCCCACCGACCGCCAGAAGCTGCTGGCCTCGGTGGGGCAGGACGCCCATACCGAAATCCTGGCGCACACGCTGATGAACGCCATCTTCGTGGCCCAGTCGCACCGCGCCGATGTGGTGGTCTATCTGGTGCTGGAAAGCACCCAGGACTTCTCGCGCACGGTGCGTTTCGAGGTCAATGCCATGCACGAGTTCAACGGCTTCCACGAGGCCGCGCTGCTGGGCAAGGTGGCCAAGGCGCTGGACGTGTCGCAGGGCATGGGCAAGGAACAGAGTCGGCCGGTGGAATCCGGGGTCACGGTGCGCACGCTGAGCTTCGAGCGGCTGATGCAGGAACTGGCCGAAGACCACCAGCTGTTCCTGATGGACCCGAAGGGCACGCCGATCGGCGAGCAGGTGTTCGCCGACAAGCCGTGCTTCGTTCTGACCGACCATATCCCGATGCCGAAGAAGGTCATCCCCAGCCTGGAACGGATGGGCGCCAAGAAGATCACGCTGGGGCCGACGATGCTGTTTGCTTCGCAATGCGTGGTGTTGATCCATCACGCGCTGGACCAGCGCTGAGGCCGGGGCGCCTCAACCAAATGCTTCCCCCGATGTTTCCCAATGGCCACGTCCAGGCGCAGTCCTTTGCGCCTGGCGGTGATGCCGATCCGCTCAGAGATGCACGTCATGACGAAAAGCTACGATCCCCCTCTTACCGTGGGTTTGAACGGTCCTCTCTATCGCGTCGACAAAGCGATAAAGCTGGCCCAGAAACGGCTCGATACCGCGATGGACGCAAAGCGTCTGCACACCAGTCACAGTCTGGCGAACGAGGTGGTCAAAGAGGCGCGCGAAGCGCTGCGCAAGGCGGAGCAGGCGCGGGTGCTCAAGATTGCGGAGCTCGGCGCGGCAGCGGAAAAATACCGGCAGCGGCCGGCGTAATCCGTTGTTGTTGGCTTCCCGGTAATTAAGCGCCCCGCACTGCGGGGCGTTCTGTTTTCAGCGGCCGCGTCGCGCGCGCGGCGCGGTGCAGGCACATATCGCGATGCCGTGCCGGAAAAACACCGGGCCCCCGTGCTGCGTTGCAGGTTGGCGGGCGTTGCGCGGGATTGCTAGGCTGCGGAACGTTTTTCTTTGCGGGTGTGGGCATGGACAGAAGGCGTTTTATCGGCGGGGCGGCACTGGCAGCGGCACTCCCACTGACCGGCCTGCAGGGCGCAATGGCGGCGACGGCCGCGCCGCGCCGGTTGTTGCCACCGGCCTTGAACAAGGGCGACACGGTGGGGCTGGTCAGCCCGTCCGGCGCCACCAGCGAGCGGCTGGGCCTGCAACTGGCGGGCGAGGCGATGGAAGCGCTGGGCTTGAAGGTGAAAACCGGTGCCCACTACGGCGCCCGCCACGGCCATCTGGCCGGCACCGATGCCGAGCGGGCCGGGGACTTGAACGCCATGTTCGGCGACAGGCAGGTCAAGGCCATCGTCTGCGTGCGCGGTGGTTCCGGTGCGGCGCGGCTGCTGCCGATGCTCGACTACGCGCGCATCCGCGCCAACCCGAAGGTGTTGCTGGGCTATTCGGATATCACCGCGCTGCATTGCGCGATCCAGGCCAAAACCGGGCTGGTGACCTTCCACGGCCCGATCGGCGCCGGCAGCTGGCCGCGTTTCAATGTCGACCAGTTCGAGCGGCTGTTCTTCAACCGCGAGCTGATGCAGTACCAGAACACGACCGGCAGCGATGACGAGCTGGTGCCGCGCAAGAACCGTACCGTCACCCTGCGCGGCGGGCGCGCACAGGGCGAGCTGATCGGCGGCAACCTCACCGTGTTGACCGCGCTGGCCGGCTCGCCGTACCTGCCGGACTTCACCGGCAAGATCCTGTTCCTGGAGGACGTGGCCGAGGCGCCGTACCGCATCGACCGGATGTTCAGCACCTTGAAGCTGATGGGCGCGCTGGACAAGATCGCCGGCTTCATCTTCGGTGACTGCAACGACTGCAAGCCGGGCGATGGCTACGGCTCGCTGACGCTGGACCAGATACTGGATGACTACATCCTGCCGCTGAACATCCCGGCCTATACCGGCGCGATGATCGGCCACATCCGCGAGCAGTTCATCGTGCCGGTCGGCGGCAAGGTGGAGATGGACGCCGATGCCGGCACGTTCCGGCTACTGGAGCCGGTGCTCCTGGCGCCGGCGGCCAAGGGCTGAGCCCGGTCGGCCGCGGATGCCAGATGGACAAGGCCCCGCAGTGCGGGGCCTTTGTCGCCTCAGGCGTGCTCAGTCATGCATTTCCCTGCGCCGGCCGCGCGCCTGTCCATCGCCGCCGGGGTCTGGCCGGTGGTCTCAGTCAATAGCCGTCGCTCGTCAGCGCCATGACGTCGATGAAGCGCCCCGTGGCATCGAACCGGCATCTGAATTGCTTGATGCCTTCGCTGCCCTTGTCGACCGTACCGTCGATCGAGGTGCTGCCGTCCTTGGCGCGGGCGACCGGATCGGTCTTCACATAAGCAGGCCGGGTAGCAAACATCCCGGATACCTCGCCACGACAAAACGCCGGCATGTTGCCTGGGGTTACAACGGGGCCACGCGCGGCCGGTGAGGCGGCCACAGTGGGCTGTGCAGCCTGAGACGCACCGCTCACGTCGGCCGTCGTGTGCATCTGGCACACGCCGTTCGCGCCGCCGCGGCCCGTATACGAGGCCGACAGGGTGCCGTCCGGGCTCTTGGACAGCGAGAGGGTCGTGCCGGTCGCCGCATCCCTGGCTTCGTAGTAGTTATCGTTGAATTTCTTCAGTACGGCTTCCTTGCCATTCACGTACACCGGCCCGCCTTCATCACCATGGACCTCCAGTCCAAGAGGACAGGTCGCGTTGAAGAGCGGCAGCCCGCCGCTGGATGCGGCCCATGTTGGCGGACTGATGAGCAGGACCAGGCCCATGGTGATTCCGATACGCATGATGTTGCTCCTGGACAGATAGGTGTGCCGCTGGCGCGGGCGGGAGAGGGGAGCGCCACGTTACGCCGATCCTCGTTGCGATGCCGTCAAGCGCACGGTCCGCCATCTGG
Source organism: Stenotrophomonas sp. STEN014 (assembly GCF_056760315.1). Classification (NCBI taxonomy): domain Bacteria; kingdom Pseudomonadati; phylum Pseudomonadota; class Gammaproteobacteria; order Lysobacterales; family Lysobacteraceae; genus Stenotrophomonas; species Stenotrophomonas sp. STEN014. Next base: position 12,103 of record NZ_JBRREN010000004.1, read on the forward strand.
CAGATCGTTGCCGTTGGGTGAGATCCAGCGGGTCCACTCGGGTTGGTGCTGGTGCCCTGCCGGTTTGGCGGTAAGGTCCCGTTGATCTGGCAGTGGTGCCCGACTCGATGGCCGTAGATACAACCTGGGGGTAAGAGATGAGTTTCAACCGATGGCAGCGTGCTGCGCTGCTGATGTGTGTGATGGCATCGCCTGTGCTGGCGGGCGCGGCCGAGGGCACGCCGGCGCCGGCGCCGGCCAAGGTGCTGATGCTGGGGGCTTTCCACTTCGCCAATCCGGGCTTGGATATGGTCAAGTCCGGCGTCATCGACGTGATGACCCCGGCCAACCAGGACTATCTGGACGGGCTGGCCACGCGGCTGGCGGCCTTCGCGCCCACCGATGTGCTGGTGGAGTGCGAGCCGTCGGCGCAGCCCCGGCTGGATGCGGAGTTTGACGGTTACCGGAAAGGCACCTTCGCGCTGAAGTCCAACGAGACCTACCAGATCGGATTCCGCGTGGCCAAGGCGGCTGGGTTGGACGGGGTCACCTGCTTTGACGAAGGGCAGGTGGGCTGGGAGTCCGAGCCGATGTTCAATTACATCAAGGCACACGATCCGGCGCTGCAGGCGGCAATGGAGGCGACGTTCAAGGCCTTGTCCGCGCGCAGCGGGCGCGAGCAGTCCACGTTGTCACTGCCGCAATTGCTGCAGCTGAGCAACGATGCGGCGCGTGATCGCGAGAACAAGGATCTGTATATCCGCACCAATGCGGTGGATGCCGGCGGCGGCTTTGCCGGCGCCGATGCCTCGGCCAGCTGGTGGCACCGCAACTTCCGCATGTATGCAAACGTGCAGAAGGCGGCCGCGCCGGGCCATCGGGTGCTGGTGATCGCCGGCTCCGGGCATACGGCGATCCTCAAGGACCTGCTGGCCATCGACAGCCAGCGGCAGGCCGAGGAGGTGAGCGGGTACCTGACGCCGTGATACCGGCGGGACAGTGCCGGATTCATTGGCCGGGCGAGCAGGGTGCCGGTCCGCGCCGGGATGGTGCATGGCTGGCACGAATGCGGTGTGGCCGCCGGCGCAGTCGCGGTAGCGCCGGGGCGGCGCCTGTCCTGTTCAACAGGGACGTCGAGCAGACGGTGTTGCCAGAGAGCGGTCCGTGCCGCCGGGGTGTGTGGTGCGGGCGTCGTTTGCGCGCCCGTCGCCGCGACGGACAACGTCACGGCGACACCGCTTGCCTTACTTGGCTTTCTTTTCCCGCTTCTCGGCCTTCTTTTCCTTCATCGTCTTGGCCGGTTTCTTCTTCTGGTCCTTCTTCTGGTCCATACCCTTGCTCATCATTTTCTCCTGGAGGTCGGGGGCGCCGTCCGGCAGCAGCCGTCGGCGGCGCAACAAGCGCACGCCAGCATAGCCGGTTGAGCGCCCCTGAAAATGGACTCACGCAGGAACCGGCGGCTTTTCCGGCAACGCCCCGATAAAACCCGGCGGGCGGTTGCCTCGACCTGCACCGGAATTGAAAAAGCCCCGCATGGCGGGGCTTCTTTTTTCAGCGGGCGATCCGGCGCGTGCCGGTGCTCAGATGTCCTGGTAGGAGGTGGCGGCGGCGATCACGCTGCGCAGGCGTTCGATTTCCGCGCTGGGGTCTTCGGGCAGGTAGTGGCGGTCGCCGAAGTCCTGCACGCTGGTGGCCAGCGGTTCGAGCACCACCCGGGTGCGTTTTGCATTGCGGATTTCCAGCGTGGTCCAGGTCTCGTCGCCGCGCACAAAGCCGATGGCGAACTCGCGCTTGTGCCGGCCGCCCGGGACCAGGCCCCCCCGGTCGCGGTAGTTGTCGGTCAGGGTGGTGGTCACTACCGGCGTTTCGGCGTCGTCCAGATACAGCGCGGCGTTCCACTCCAACGCGCTGATAGGCAGCGGGCTGTTGTTCTCGATGGTGGCGCTGATCTTCGGTGCCAGACCGAAGAAGTCCTTCTCGATCCGGAAGGCGGTCTGCACGGCGGTGACCTGCGCCAGTTGCGCACGCATCTGTGCGGCCTGCAGGGCCTGCGGCTCCAGCGCGGCGATCCGCGCCGGATAGGTTTCCAGCACCTGCGCCACTTCACCGCGGATGATCTGACGCGGACTGTTGCCGGGGTAGCGGCTGTGCAGGCGGTCCAGATCCAGATCCGACACGGCCCAGTTGAAGCCCTGCTGCTCGTGTTCGCTCATCTTGGCAAAGACCGGGTTGAGCGAGGCGAAGTACGGATCGGCGCCGTTGCCGGTCACCAGGGCGGTATCCATCGGGCCACCACAGGCGGCAAGGACCAGCATCAGTGGCACAGCCGCGAGCAGGCGCAGGCGGGAGAGGGAAAACGGCATCACAGGGCTCCTGGTGGAAACGGCGGTCACATCGACGACGAAGCAGGGATATCGGCCGCAGCGGCGTGTGCTTGAGGCCGGTCGTCTGTTGCGCGGGTTGCCGTCCACCAACGAAGAAGGCCACGCAATGCGGGGCCTTCCGGAGACGGGGCGCGAGGATGCCGCGCCCTGTGCTGGCGGCGTTACGCCTTGGCCGCCTCGGGGGCGGCGGCCTTCTTGCGCTCGGTGTTGCCCTTGGAGCGGAAGGCGGTGACGTTCACGCGCATCGGCGTGTTGCCCAGCACCTCGACCTTGCCACCTTGCTTGCGGAATGCGGCCAGGTCCGAGGCGATGCTTTCGCTGGTGATATCGAAGCTCATGCTCTTGCTGGCACTGGCCTGCTTCAACTTCGAGGACGTGCTGCTGCGGGGGGTTGTAGCCTTGCGGGGCATCGGATTTCCTTCTGTCGATTCGCCGTTGGCAGGCGCATTGCCGCCCGGCGGAACGGCAACGCTGCCGCTGACGGCGTCGTTGCCACGATCGTGACTTCCCGTGGAGGTGGCGCGGAATGAGCGCCGGTACGCCCCCGGTAGTGGGGTGCGCGAAGGAGGGCGGGGAAGCGCGGACATCCTGCACAACCGTCGCTGAACTTGATGTTATTTCGCCGGAATCCGCAAAAGCCGATGTGATAGGGCAGCGGTGCGTCTGCTGCCGCGGGCCGGGCGCCGTTGCCGGGCCTCAAGCGCCCGCCCGCGTCTACCCCTTTGGTCGGGCAGGGTAACGGTGGCGGTTTTGCTACCCTGTGGCACTTTCCTGATTTTCGGGGTTGCCCCGGTGCTCTTATGAAGTGGCTGCGCGTTGCTCCCATCCTGTTGCTGATCACCCTCAATACGCTGGCCCATTGCCTGCCGCTGTTCGTGGTGGCGCTGGTCAAGGCGGTACTGCCGTTCGAGCGGGTGCGGCTGGCCTGCAATCCGTTGCTGACCGGTCTGGCCGAGAGCTGGGTGGCGGTCAACAGCGCGATGCTGGCGCTGTTCACCCGCACCCGTTTCAGCGTGGAAGGCCAGGCCGACCTGCAGCGTGACGGGCACTACCTGGTGCTGGCCAACCACCAGAGCTGGGTGGACATCGTGGTACTGCAGAAGGTGTTCAACCGTCGCATTCCGCTGCTGCGCTTTTTCCTGAAGCGTTCGCTGTTCTGGGTGCCGGTGCTGGGCCTGGCCTGGTGGGCGCTGGATTTCCCGTTCATGGGCCGCTACACGCGCAAGCAGATCGTCAGGAACCCCGAGCTGGGCCGTCGCGATATGGAAGTCACCCGCAAGGCCTGCGAGAAGTTCCAGAGCATTCCGGTGGCGGTGATGAACTTCGTCGAGGGCACGCGTTTCACCGCTGAAAAGCACGCCGCGCAGTCCTCGCCGTTCCAGCACCTGCTCAAGCCCAAGTCCGGCGGGGTGGCCTTCGTGCTCGATGCGATGGGCAAGGGGCTGAACGCGCTGCTGGATGTGACCATCGTCTATCCCAAGGGCATCCCGTCGATGATGGATCTGATGAGCAACCGGGTTCCGGAGATCAAGGTGCTGATCCGCCAGCATCCGATTCCGGCCGAGTTGATCGGCGGCAACTACCAGGACGACCGCACCTTCCGCGCGCAGTTCCAGCAATGGATGAACGGCCTGTGGCTGCAGAAGGATGCCGACATCAGCGCGCTGCTGGCCGGCAGGAACTGAGCATCGTAGAGAGTTAAAGCAAAGGCCCCGACAGGGGCCTTTGTTGTATGCGGTGCTGGCTGTTCAAGGGCGGTGCTGTGCCGTCACACCATTGCGTATCCGTGATGGGCTTTGGAAAAGCCATACGGTGCGATGAGTCGCGGGCAGCGCATCACTGGAAGTGTGATGACAGTCCTGTTCGATTAACCCGTCATTGACGGTGAGGTTGCTACATCTCCGCCTGCAGGGGCCATCAGGGATGGAGGCAGCATGGAAAGAGCGACAGATCCGGCGGTGCAGACGACTCCGATGTCGTTACGGGAGCAATTGCAGGGGGCCGTCTCCGGGCTTGAGCTTGGCACGGTGGTGGAGCAGCGCTTGCTCGAAGCGCTGCATGCCGAAGTGAAGCGAAATCCGGTAATGGCGCGCGTGGATCAGGTGCTGCTCAATGAAGATCGCGTGTTCGCGATATACCGCCCCCATGGTGAGCAACCGCCGGTCCATCACGTGAATGTGCCGTTGCGGGTGATGCAGCAGACAAGCGCCACAGGGCCGGTGGTGGGAGCCGACGGTTACCTCACCGATCAGGCGGTCACCCGGCATGAAGTGCCGGGACTGGGGCGTTCGTCCATGGGCGAGCCTGTTGCGCTGGTGATGCATCGGACCGATTCGGCAAGTGCCGCGAGCGCTTTGAAGAGCTTTGCCAGCGGCCGCGATGGGGTCCAGTACGGCACCCACTTCCTGATCGACAAGGACGGGACGATCTACCAGACCGCGTCCCTTGGCCAAAAGACCCTGCATGTGGGCAAGATCAAATCCCGCTGCGTGGAGGAGGGAACCTGTTCGGTGGAGGAATCCCGGCTGGCGGAAAAGCGCGGCTTCAATCCGACGGCGACCCACAATCATGAAAAAGCCAAGCAGTACCCGCAGCGCTATCCCCTCAATGAAGACAGTGTCGGAATCGAGGTGGTGGCGCGACATGTCGATGGCAGTTGGGAGGCCCCTACCGCGGCCCAGACCGTCGCAATCAACCGTCTGGTTGGAATTCTTCAACAGCAGTACGGATTGGGAGAACAGGACGTCTATGCGCACGATGTCGTTTCATACAAGACCCTCGGGGAGGGGGCTGGCCTGTATCAGCCTGCTGCTGTTGTCGACAATGAGCGGGTGCAGCAAGGGGGACCCTCGCGCTGAGCAGGAGCGCATGGATCTGCCGCAGGTGCTGAGTATCCAGGGTGCCCGCCTGGCGGACGAACCGGCAGCTGGCGGCGTCCAGTTGCCCAGGGCGTGCAGCGAATGGAGGCTGGATGCCGATGCGGCCGGCCGGTTCTTCGCGCTTGCCACCGAGTACCCGCAGATGCCGACGCAAGGGTTCTATCAGCTGCCCTGCAGCATCGAAGGCGTGGTGCAGGCCGATGGCAAGCGTTGGGATTTCAGTATCAATGCCGCCGGAACTGCGGTGTGGAAAAGTGGCGATGTCACCCGCTATTTCGGCTGCAGCACGGCGGCCTGCGCACCGCTGGTACTGCTGATGCCCGACAACGGTGAGCCCTGAGCGCAGCGGCTGTGGCAGTGGCTTCCCTTCGATAACAAAGGCCCCGACAGGGGCCTTTGTTGTTTGCGGGGACGGAAGATCAGCGATAGACCCGTTCGCAGCGGGTTTGGACCACGCGCTGGCCGTTGCGCTCCTGGTTGCGGCCCTGCACGTTGCGGCCGACCAGGCCGCCGGCCACTGCGCCGCCGACAGTGGCGAGCTCGCGGCCATTGCCCTTGCCGACCTGGTTGCCGAGCAGGCCACCGATCACCGCGCCGGTGGCGGTGCCGGCGACGCGGTTCTGGTCGCGTGCGTTGTTGGCCACTTCCACGTCGTGGCAGACCACACGGCTGCCATCGTCGAAGCGGCGGCCTTCATCGCGCGGGCCATAGGTCTGTGCGTGCGCGCCACTGGCGACCAGCATGCCCGCAGCGAGCAGGGTCGCTGCCAGCGGGAAGGAAACAATGCGCATAAGAGGCTCCTTGGCGTATTGGAAACAGCGTGTTGCAGCCTGCCTGTGCAGGCCGAAACGGAAAATGAAACGGCGCGATCGCGGTTGCGTTGCGGTTCATGCAAACGCCCATGCCCGGCATGAACCGGCGCGTGGCTTGGGTGTAGAGTTCGGCCCTGTCTTCGACCTTTGACGAGTGTGTGTATGAATACCGCTGCCGCTTTCTATCCCGTGGGCACGCCCGGCCAGCCGTGGGGCGCGCCCGAACGGGCGCAGTGGCTGGCGCGGCAGACCGTGCAGCGCAGCTACGCCGCGGAAGTGGTGAGCAAGATCGACGCGCTGCGCGAGCGCTTTGATGTGTCGCAGTACGGGGAGCTGGACTATCCGTCCGGTCGCTATCCGCTGTTTGCGATCCGCAGCCGCAACTGGGACGAGACGTTGCCGGTGATGCTGGTGACCGGGGGTGTGCACGGCTATGAGACCAGCGGCGTGCAGGGCGCACTGCAGTTCGTGGACCAGCATGCGGCCGACTACGCCGGTCGCTGCAATCTGCTCATCGCGCCGTGCGTGAGCCCGTGGGGTTATGAGCGCATCCAGCGCTGGAACGCGATGGCACTGGATCCGAACCGCTCGTTCGTGCCCGACAGCCCGGCGCAGGAATCGGCCGCACTGATGGCGCTGGTGGCTCCGCTGCAGGGCCGCTTCCTGGTGCATATCGATCTGCATGAGACCACCGACAGCGACGAATCCGAATTCCGTCCGGCGCTGGCCGCGCGCGACGGCAAGCCGTTCGAGCCGGATGAGATTCCCGATGGTTTCTATCTTTGCGCCGATTCGCTCAACCCGCAGCCGGCATTCCAGCAGGCGGTCAACGCCGAAGTGGCCAAGGTGACGCATATCGCCCCGGCCGATGCGCAAGGGCAGATCATCGGTTCGCCGGTGGTGGCGCCGGGCGTCATCGAGTATCCGCTCAAGGCGCTGGGACTGTGCGCCAGCATCACCGATGCCCGCTACACCACCACCACCGAGGTCTACCCGGACAGCCCCAAGGCCACGCCGCAGCAATGCGATCTGGCACAGGTGGCGGCAGTGCGCGGCGCACTGGACTACGCGCTGGCCCATCGCTGAGTGCGGGGGGCGCGACGCGGAGCCGGCCCATCCGGGTGACCCGGGTGGGCTTTCTGCTGCATTGCAGGCTTGCCGGTGAGGGCGCGCAAGGCGTTACCTGCGCTTGCGCACCAGCATCGCCGAAGCCTGCAGGATGGCGCGGGTCAGCAGCGCCATCGAGTTCACCTCGCCCTTCCAGTGCTGCCAGTACAGCGGCACGTCCTCCCATGCGCGGGCTTTGACGTAGACCAGCCGGCCGCTTTCCAGATGGCGGCGCACCAGTGGCAGCGGGTTCATGGTCCAGCCCAGTCCGCCGAGGTTGGCATGGACGAAGGCGCGGGTGGAGGGAATCCACCAGGTGGGCGCATCGAGCGGGTGGTCGACGCCGGCCAGACGCCGGGCGTAGCGGGCCTGCATGTCGTCCTTGCGGTTGAACACCAGCACTGGCGCCTGCGCCAGCGACTGCGCGTTCACGCCCTTGGCGAAATGGCGGGCGTGGAATTCCGGGGTGCAGGTGGCGGCGTAGCGGATGCTGCCCAGCGCGTGGATCTGGCAGCCCTGCACCGGTTCGGACAGGGTGGTCACCGCGCCGAGCACCGCGCCCTGGCGGAGCAGGGCCACGGTGTGGTCCTGGTCTTCGGTGTGCAGATCCAGCGTGGTGGAGGTGTGCTGCGAGAAGGTCTGCACCGCCTCGGGGAACCAGGTTTCCATGCTGTCGTGGTTGACCGCCACGGCGATGCTGGCGCGCGGCAGTTCGTTGTCGGAGATGCCGATGCGCTCGAAGGCATCGCGTTCGAGCAGGGCGGTCTGCTCGGCCAGCTGCACCAGGATCTGTCCTTCGGCGGTGGCCACGGTCGGGCTGGAGCGCTTGACCAGCAGCTTGCCGACCCGGTCCTCCAGCGCCTTGATCCGCTGCGATACCGCCGAGGCGGTGACATTGAGCGACAGCGCGGCGCGCTCGAAACTGCCTTCGCGGATCACCGCGGCCAAGGCCCGCAGCTGGGCGTGATCGATGCGCATCGATTAAGTTCCGCTAAAGATGGTTAACGAAGTTTAGCTCCACTTTTTGATGCTGCATTGCGACAATTGCGTCGTTCAGTCGTGGCGGTGATTCCCCCCGCTGCGGCGCTCCCCCTCGCAACAAGGCAGTTTCCCCATGTTTTCGGTTATCTCCACCCAGGCTGCCGGCAGCGCCTGGCTCAGTGGCGCCGGTATCGGTATCGGTCTGTTTGCCATCGTCGGCGCGCAGAGCGCCTTCATCCTGCGCCAGGGCATCATGCGTCAGCACGTGGTCCCGATCATCGCCACCTGCTTCGCCATCGACGCCAGTTTCATCTTCGCCAGCGTCGCCGGGCTGCGCACGCTCACCGCCCAGCTGCCGTGGCTGACCACGGTCCTGCTGTGGGGCGGCGTGGCGTTCCTGGCTTGGTATGCGCTGCAATCGGCACGCCGCGCGCTCAGCGGGGGCGGCGGCATGCAGCTGGACGATGACGCCGAGCAGTCGCTGCGCACCGCGCTGATGGCGGCGGCGGGTTTTTCGATCATCAATCCGCACTTCTGGTTGGACATGATGGTCATCGGCTCGATCGCCGACAATTTCGGCAACAACCGCATGGCCTTCGCCGCCGGTGTGGTGACCGCCAGCGCGGCCTGGCTGACCATGCAGGGACTGGGCGCGCGCCTGCTGGCGCCGCTGTTCACCAAGCCCTCCACCTGGCGCGTGCTTGACGGCACGATCGCGGTGATCCTGAGCGTGCTGGCGCTGACCCTGGCGATCCGCGGCGTCGGCTGAGCCGCGCATCGCGCCGGTGAGCCGGCACGGCGCGCGCGCCGCTCAGGGACGCCGCTGCTGGAACAGCCACGCCCACATCGCCGGATCGCGGTAGGTCGGATCCCAGGCGTTGTGGCCGACACCGGGCAGTTCGGTGTAGCGCAGGTCGGCGCCGACCCGCTGTGCGGCCTGCGCGATCAGGCGCGCATCGGTCGGTGGCACCACGGTGTCATCGGCGCCGTGGAACATCCACACCGGTACCCCGCGCAGCCGTGTGGCCACGGCGGTGTAGGGATCGGTCTCATCGGCCACCTGATCCACCCGCAGTGTGGTGCGTCCGATGCGCGGGGCGGTGATCGCCGCACACACCGGCACCAGCGCGGCGAAGCGCTGGGGCTGCATCAAGGCCAGTTCCCAGGTGCCGTAGCCGCCCATCGACATGCCGGTGAGATAGGTGCGCTGCGGATCGGCGTGGAACTCGGTACTGGCCGCATCCAGCGCGGCCAGCGCCATGCGCGCGTTGCGGCCCAGCCACTCCTCGTCCTTGGGCACCTGCGGCAGTACCACCAGCGCCGGGAAGCTGTCGGCGTTCTTTTCCAGCCACGGGCCGAGCCCTGCCAGCAACTGGCGGCGGCCATCGTCGCCGCGCTCGCCCGAGCCATGCAGGAACAGCACGACCGGTGTACCGGACGGATCCTGGCGGGCCGGAACGAAGACCTGGTAGCGGAACAGGCGGCCTTCGAACGACAGCTCGCGCGCTTCGAAATGACCGCGGCCGGCGGCCGCCGTACTCGTGCGCGCAAGGGTGCAGGCGGTAGACATCAGCAGCATCGACAGCACGATCAGCAGGCGGGTCATGGGCGGCTCCAGCAGCGCGGTGGCGGCCAGCTTAAGCGCAGCGGCGGTGCGCCGTCATCGTTTCGGGCAGCCCGCGCAGGGCGTTCGGCGGCAGGTCATGCGCCGCTGGCTAGACTGGCTGCAATATGACCGAGCTCAAACCTGTCCTGTGGACGCCGGGTTTCCTGCTGGCGTGCCTGGCCAACTTCCTGATGGGCCTGTCGTTCTACGTGTTGATGCCGACGTTGCCGTTCCACCTGGTGGAGCAGCTGCAGATCGGTGAAGCGACGGTGGGCGGCATTCTTTCCAGCTATGTGATCGCCGCGCTGCTGGTGCGGCCGTTTTCCGGCTTCATCGTCGACCGTTTCAATGCCAAACATGCCTACCTGGCGGCGCTGGCCGGGTATGTGCTGCTCACGTCCGGCTATCTGCTGGCGCATACCGTCCTGGCCTTCGTGATCGTGCGGCTGGGCATCGGCGTGACCTTCGCGGTGCTCAGCACGGCGGCGGCGACCCAGGCGATCGACATCATTCCCTCGGTGCGCCGCGGGGAGGGCATCGGCTTTTTCGGTCTGATGAGCAGTCTGGCGATGGCGCTGGGGCCGATGGTGGGGCTGTGGCTGATGGACCACTATCCGTTCGAGCTGATCTTCAAGGTGTCCATCGGCGCCGGTATTGGCGGATTGCTGGTGGCCACCCGCGTGCGTTCGTCACACAAGCAGCGCCGGGGCACGGCAACGGTGCTGTCGCTGGACCGGTTCCTGCTGGTGCGCGGTCTGCCGCTGGCGTTGAATCTGGCGGTGATCGGGCTGGGCTACGGCATGCTGCTGGCGTTCGCGGCGATCTATGGCAAGCAGCTGGGCGCGGCCAACACCGGGATCTTCTTCACCCTGATGGCGGTGGGAATGATGGTTTCGCGTGCGTTCTCCGGGCGGCTGATCGATGGCGGCAACGTGGTGCGGGCCACCCATGGCGGCACCGCCGCGATTGTGGCCGGGCTGGGGATGATGGCCATGGCGCCGGGGCCGGGGCTGTATTACGCCGCCGGCGTGCTGGTCGGCTTCGGCTTTGGCGTGGTCTATCCGGCCTACCAGACGATGATGGTCAATCTGGGCGGGCATGCGCAGCGCGGTACCGCGGTGGCCACCTATTTCTCGGCGCTGGATGTCGGTATCGGACTGGGCATGGTGGTGGCCGGGTTGATTGCCTCGCAGGTCGGCCTGGCCAGCGCGTTCGCCACCGGTGCGGTGCTGACCATCGGTGCGGGGCTGACATTCGCGCTGGTGCTGGTGCGCCGCGTTGCTCCCACCGCCGCCACGCAAACACCGGTAACGACGGGCGCCAGCGAGCGTTGATGTGCCAGAATCGCCGGCGCCGGAAGCGGCGTATGGAAGCGCGGTATCTACACATCACAGGGGAAAACAATGAAAAAGCTTTTTGGCGTGGCACTGCTGTGCCTGTTGTCTGCATGTAGCCAGGGTTTGAACGGCACCTATGGCGATCAGATGGGGATCACCCGTTATGCCTTCCAGTCCAATGGCGAGGTGACGGTTGAAGCCATGGGCGTGTCACAGAAGATGAGCTATGAACGCGACGGCCAGTCGCTGAAAGTGCAGTTGCCGCAGGGCAATGCCCAATTGAACTTCACCATCAAGGAAGACGGTTCGCTGGAAGGCCCGATGGGGATCGTCCTGGAAAAGGTCGAAGAGTAAGCAACACCGCGTCACGCCGGCCCTGTCCGGGGCCGGTTGCCTGGGCGCCGGGCGTTGTTCGGCGCTCTGCTCAACTCGCTGCCGCCACGGCCGATAGGGATGGTGGGGTTCTGCACGGATGGCGCATACGTTGAACATGGTGATTCTGGCGGCCATCGCGGCTGCATTGGCAGTGGTTCTGATCGCGCGTCTGGCCGGAGGCCGGAAGCCGCCTGCGCGCTGGTCGTCGCGGCCACCTTCCGACACCGGCCCGCAGGCGTCATTGCCGCAGGTGCAACCCATTGCACTGAGCGCATTGCGCCAGCAGTTCCATGTGCTGGCACTGGGCCTGCCCGCGCTGCCCGCGCTGCCCGAGGAAACGCCGGGGCCGGAACATCAGGCCCTGCTCACCGAGGTCAGCACCACGCTGGGACGGGCGGACCTGTCGCCGCGCTACACGCCGCGCCGTCCCCAACTGCTGCCCCAGCTGATCCAGAGCGTCAATGACAGCACCGCTTCGGCACGTTCGATCAGCCGCATTATCGGTAGTGATCCGGTGCTGGCGGTCAATCTGCTGCGGATCGCCAACAGCCCGCTGTACCGCTTCCAGCGCCGCGAGGTGCAGAGCATCGAGCGGGCGGTGACGCTGGTGGGCAACGACGGCATCCGCCAGATCATCTCGGCGGCACTGATCCAGCCGGTGATGAATCCCTCCGACCGCGACGGCGGCCGCTTCTCGCGGCTGTTGTGGGATCACACCCTGCGCATGTCGCTGGCCGCGGCCGACCATGCCCGCAGCATGGAGCGCGAGGACGGCTTCGCCGCGCAGCTGGCCGCGTTGCTGCGCGGGCTGAGTGTGGCGATGGTGGTGCAGGCCACCGCCGATGCCTACGCGCGGCGGCCGTTGCTGCAACCCTCGGCGGTGGTGCTGCTGCAGCTGATCGAGCGCTGTGCGGCCGAAACCGCCGCGCGCATCGCCCGGCACTGGGAGCTGGCGCCGGCCATCGTGCAGGCGCTGCAGGACAGCGACGGCGCCGGCAGTGGGTTGGGGCGCTCGCTGCAGCTGGGGGAGCTGGCCGCCTCGCTGTCGATGCTGTGCAATGCCGGGGCGCTGCCGGCCGACGAGGCCGAGGCGCAACTGGCGCTGCAGCTGCCGGCGCATGTGGCCGGCTGGCTGTGGAAGCGGGTCAGTGCCGATGCCGCCGAGGGCGCCGACAGCGCGGCCTAGAGCTGCGATTCCAGCGGCAGCCAGCTGATCAGGCGGGCGGTGGCCCGTTGCAGCAGCGAGGCGTCCGGTTCGGTGGTCAGCACCTCCGGCGGCGAGGACGCCCATTCCAGCCAGCGCAGGTCGTGCTGGCGATCCAGATAGACCCAGTAGCTCAAGGCCGGGCTGGCCAGACGCAGGTATTCGCTGCGCAGGCGCGCGGCCAGCACCGGATCGTCGAACACCGCGCCCATCTCGGTGTTGAGATAGGCCGAGCGCGGGTCCAAGTTGAACGAGCCGACAAAGCCGCGCCGGTCATCGACCACGAACGCCTTGGTGTGCAGGCTGGCGCCGGAGCTGCCGAAGGTGGACGCTTTGTGGCGGTCCTGGGCCTTGAGTTCGTACAGGCGCACGCCGCCGGCCAGCAGCGGTTTGCGGTAGCGCATGTAGCCGCTGTGCACGGCGGCGACATCGTTGGCGGCCAGCGAATTGGTGACGATGCCGACCTGTACGCCGTGGGCGACCTGCGCGGTCAGCCCGGCGGTGCCGGCCTCGCCGGGGACGAAATACGGGGAAATCAGCAGCGCCTTGTGCCGCGCGCTGGCCAGTTCGCCGGTCAGCCGGGTGACCAGCCAGTCGCTGCGGTCGGCGCCGCGCAGCTTCTGCGGTGGATCGGAGTGGATCTGCACGCCATCGGTCCAGTGCAGCCCCAGTTGTGCGCCCACGTAGGAATCGCTCAGGCGGGTGCGGACCCGCTGCAGATAGGGCCCGCTCTGGCGCTGGCCCGCTTCCTGCCCGGACTGGTTGATGAACCGGGCCAGGTCACGCTCGGATGTGCCGTGCAGGGCGGCGATCGGCACCACCGCCTTGCTGTTCCAGAAACTGTCGAAGATCGTGCTGGCCTGAGCGGCTACGGGACCTGCCAGCAGCAGGTCCAGATCGCGGAAGTTCACATCGGGCTTGGCGTTGAAATACTCCGCGCCGATGTTGCGGCCGCCGACGATGGCCACGCGGCCGTCGGCGATCCACGCCTTGTTGTGCATGCGGTGGTTGATGCTGAAGACCCGCTGCACCATTTCCACCAGCCGCCACAGGCCCTCCCGGTTGCGGAACGGGTTGTACAGGCGGATCTCGATATTGGGATGGGCATCGAGCGCCATCATCAGCGGGTCGAGCCCGACCGCGTTCATGTCATCGAGCAGCAGCCGTACCCGCACCCCGCGCTCGGCGGCGTCATAGACATCGCGCGCCAGCAGGTGGCCGACCATGTCGTCGTGCCACATGTAGTACTGCAGGTCCAGGCTGCGCCCGGCCTGGCGGGTGATGATGGAGCGGGCGGCAAAGGCTTCCAGGCCATCGCTCAGGAACACCGTGCCGCTCTGCCCGGGATGGGCGGCGAGCAGCGGTTGCAGCTGGCGGTCGAGCAGGGTCTGCGCCGGCTGGACCGGCAGTGCGCTCGACGGCGCACCGACCGCCTTGGGGGTGAGCCGGTCGCCCAGCAGCAGGCCGCTGATGACCAGCAGCACCAGGATGCCGAGCACATGGCCGGCCAGGCGCAGCAGGCGCCGGCGCAGCGGGCGGGGAGGCGGTGTGTGCATGGACACCATCCTAGCGGAGTTTACGGGGTTGCCGTCGCCGATCCTCCATCCATGACGTTAAGGGGATGCAGTGGCGGCCATCGCTGGGGGAGAATCGGCGTTTGCCCTGTGCCGAGTCCTGCGATGACCGACCGTTCCTCCTCCTTCCGCGCGCCCAGTCTGGTGGTGCAGATCGTCATCGGTCTGGCGGCCGGCATCGTGTTGTCGATGCTCTGGCCGGCCGGAGCGAAGGCGGTCGGGCTGCTGGGGACGGTGTTCATCTCCGCGTTGAAGGCGGTGGCGCCGATCCTGGTGCTGGTGCTGGTGGCCGCGTCCATCGCCAACCACCGCCAGGGCCAGAAGACCCATATCCGCATGATCCTGCTGCTGTATGTGATCGGCACCCTGATCGCGGCGCTGGTGGGGGTGGCAGCCAGCTTCCTGTTCCCCAGCACGTTGCAGCTCGCGGCCGCGGCCGACGCCGGGCTCAGCGCGCCCGGTGGCATCGGCGAGGTGCTCAAGACGCTGCTGATGCAGGTGGTCGACAACCCGGTGCATGCGCTGCTCAATGCCAACTACATCGGCCTGCTGGCTTGGGCGGTGGGCCTGGGGCTGGCCTTGCGCCAGGCCAGCGCCGCCACCCGCACGCTGCTGGGCGAGCTGGCTGACGCCATCACCTGGCTGGTGCGGATGGTGATCAAGCTGGCGCCGCTGGGCGTGTTCGGCATCGTCGCCTCGCTGCTGGCCGAGTCCGGGCTGGGCGCGCTGACCGACTACCTGCATCTGCTGGCCGTGCTGGTCGGCGCGATGCTGTTCATGGCCTTCATCGGCAACCCGCTGATCGTGGCGGTGGTGACCCGCCGCAATCCGTATCCGCTGGTGCTGCGCTGCCTGCGCGAGAGCGGCCTGACCGCGTTCTTCACCCGTTCCTCGGCGGCCAACATCCCGGTGAACATGGAGCTGTGCCGCAAGCTGGGGCTGCACGAGGAAACCTACTCGGTGGCGATCCCGCTGGGGGCGACGATCAACATGGCCGGCGCGGCGATCACCATCTCGGTGCTGACACTGGCCGCGGTGCATACACTGGGCATCGCCGTGGATCTTCCCACCGCGCTGCTGCTGAGCGTGCTGGCGGCGGTCGGTGCCTGCGGCGCGTCCGGGGTGCCGGGCGGCTCGCTGCTGCTGATTCCGCTGGCCTGCGGGCTGTTCGGCATTTCCAACGACGTGGCCATGCAGGTGGTGGCGGTGGGCTTCATCGTCGGCGTGGTGCAGGACTCGGCCGAAACCGCGTTGAACTCCTCCACCGACGTGGTGTTCGTGGCCGCGGCCGAACAGGCGCGCACGCGCCGCTGATGCGGCGATGCCGCGGGTGCGCCCGGTACCGGGCCGCGCGCCCTCTCATCGGGGGGATCGGTAGCCGGACGCCGGCGTTGCGACTGCCTTTCTGGTGGTGCCGGCGCGGCGGCTGCGATGCGGTTGCTGGGCCCGCCGCTGCTGCCGGCGACGCCGCCTCAGAAGCGTCGGGTCGCCGGGAGGTAGCGCCACTGGCCTTCGGGCATCTTGCTCAGGCCGATCTGGCCGATGCGCAGGCGGCGGATCTGTTCGGCCTTCAGCCCGACCTGGGCGCACATCCACGCCAGCTGGCCCGGTCGCACGTCCTTGATCGCAAGCCGCAGGCGCTGCTCGCTCTGCCAGCTTACCTTGCAGCCGGGCAGGCTGCGGTTCTGGTAGATCAGCCCCTGGGTCAGCTTGGGCATCGCCCACGGCGTCGGCTCGCCACTGACCTCCACCACGTATTCCTGTTCCAGGGTGTGCCCGGTTTCGAGCAGATGGCGGCGGATACGCCAGTCCTGGGTGAACACGACCAGGCCGCTGGCGGCGTCATCCAGCGGCATCAGTGCCTCCAGACGCAGGAAATGACGGCGCAGCGGGCGGATGCCCGAGTAATCGCCCTCGAAGTGGTTGGCCTCGGTCAGCAGCGCCGGCAGGTCGGCGCTGCTGGCGCCGGCCGGTTTGTTGAGCAGCAAGGTCGCCGGTTCGGCGGCCTCGGCACTGGCTTCGCTGGCCACGGTGACGGTTTCCCCGGTCACCATCGTCTGCGGGGTTTCCACCACCACACCATCGACGCTGACCCAGCCGCCTTCGATGTACTGCTGGGCCTGCGCGCGCGAGCACTGCAGCAGCGCGCAGACGCGCTTGTCGAGACGGATCGGGGTGGTCATGGCGGCGGGAAGATCAACGACGGCCGGCGAGTGTAGCGCCGCAGGCCCCTCGCCGCGATGGCCGGCTCAGGCGCTTTCGTGTTCCAGCGCGGTCAGATACAGGCGCAGATCGAACTCGAACTGGTGGTAATCCGGCTCCATGTGCAGGCACAGCTGGTAGAAGGCCTTGTTGTGGTCGGCTTCCTTCATGTGCGCCAGCTCATGCACCACGATCATCCGCAGGAACTCGGCCGGGGCGTCGCGGAACACGCTGGCGATGCGGATTTCGCGGCTGGCCTTGAGCTTGCCGCCATGGTTGCGGGAAATGGTGGTGTGGGTGCCCAGCGCGTGCTTGATCACCTGCAGCTTGCCGTCGTAGAGCACCTTGCCCAGCGGCTGCGACTGGCGCAGGTGGCGGTCTTTGAGCGCCTGCACGTAGTCATAGAGCTGGCGGTCGTTGCGCACGGCATGGGGTTGCGCATAGCGCTTGCGCACGGCCTCGGCGAGCTTGCCGGCGTCCAGCAGCTCGCGGGCGCGCTGTTGCAGGTGCTCGGGATAGCCGTTCAGGTACTTCAGGGGGAGCATGGGGGCATCGGCAGTACATGGGGCAGGCCGGTATCATGGCAGGCCACAGCAACAGAACCGCGAATCACGAAGATGGCAAAGGCGAATCCGCTGCAGGAACAGCTGCTCAAGGCCGGGCTGGTCAAGAAATCCCAGGTGTCGCAGGTCGCGCGCGAGCAGGTCAAGGCGCGGCATGGCAAAGGCCCGGCGGCCCCCACCGAAAGCCAGCGTGAGGCCGAACGCGCCCGCGCCGAAAAGGCCGAGGCCGATCGCCTGCTGGCGGCCGAGCGCAATGCCCAGCGCCGTGCCGAGGAGCTGCGCGCGCAGGCCCGGCAGATCATCACCGACCGCAAGCTGCCGCGCGCCGGCGAGCAGGAATACCGTTTCAACGACGGCACGCTGATCCGCACGCTGCTGGTCGATGATGCGCAGCGCAAGCAGCTGTCCGCGGGTGCGCTGGTGATCGTCCGTCATGCCGACGGTTTTGCGTTGCTGCCGCGGGTGGCGGCGGAGAAGGTGCGTGAACGCGCGGCCGAACTGATCGTGCTCGACCACGGCCAGAGCGCGGATACCCCGGTGTCCACCGGCAATGCCGAGGATGACGCCTATTACGCGCAGTTCCAGGTACCCGACGATTTGATGTGGTGAGTCGCCGCGGCGGCGTTGTCCCGTCGTTCAAGCAACTGCGCTAGGCTGCGGTCACGTCATTTCCACTTCGGAGCTGGCAACCATGGCCACCGGTTGGGCGGGCGATACCGCCGTTCAGGATCAGATCGACGCGACGGTCGAAGACGCGATCAAGCGCGCCCGCAGCCGCCTGCCCAGCGGCTCCGGGCTGGAGCATTGCGAAGAATGTGACGCGCCGATTCCCGAGGCGCGCCGCAAGGCCGTGCCCGGCGTGCGGTTGTGTATCGCCTGCCAGCAGGCGCGGGACGAGGACGAAGCGTTCAGTGGCTACAACCGCCGCGGCAGCAAGGACAGCCAGCTGCGGTAGCCGCTGCCGGCGCCGGCCTCAGTGCCGCCCGGAGCGCAGCTGGAAGCTGCCGCGCCAGCGCAGCAGCGCGAACAGGCACCACAGCCAGCCGGCGCTGGCGATCAGCCCGCCGACCAGACCGATGTGCTGCATGCCCAGATGCAGACTGACCTGGCTGCCGATCAACGCGCCGGCACCGATGCCGATGTTGAAGATGCCCGAAAACAGCGCCATCGCCACGTCGGTCGCATCCGAAGCCAGGTTCAGCACCTTGGACTGCATCGACAGCGCGAAGCTGATCATCGCCACACCCCAGATCGACACCAGCAGGTACAGCAGCCAGGCGTTGCCCAGGCCGGTACGCAGCAGCAACAGGCAGGCGGCAAGGGTGCCGATTGCGGCCAGCAGAAAGCCGCGTGGCCAGCGCGTGCCGAAGCGGGCGAACAGCACGCTGCCGACAAAGCCCATGCCGCCAAACAGCAGCAGCACCAGCGTGGTGACATGCGCATCGAAGCCGCCGATGGCCTGTACGAACGGCTCGATATAGCTGTAGCCGGTGAACTGCGCCGAGATCACCACCATCACCAGCACGTACAGCGAAACCAGCACCGGGCGTCGCAGCAGCAGCGGCAGGCTGCTGGCCGAGCCACTGTTCTGGCTGGGCAGGGCCGGCAGCAGGCGGGCCAGCACCAGCATCACCAGCAGCGCGACGCCACCGATGGCCAGGAAGGTGATGCGCCAGCCCAGCCATTCGCCGACGATGCGGCCCAGCGGAATACCCAGCACCATCGCCACCGAGGTGCCGGTGGCCAGCAGCCCCAGCGCCTGCGGACGCTTGCCTTCCGGTGCCACACGTACCGCCAGCGAGGCGGTGATCGACCAGAACACCGCATGCGCCAGGGCGATGCCGATACGGCTGGCCATCAGGACCGGGTAACTCCAGGCCACGCCGGAGAGCACGTGGCTGGCGATGAACAGCGCGAACACGCCCAGCAGCAGCCGGCGCCGGTCGAAGTTGCGGGTCAGCAGCATGCACGGCAGCGAGGTCAGTGCGACCACCCAGGCGTAGATCGTCAGCATCAGCCCGACCTGCTCGATCGGTTTGCCGAAGCTGCCGCCGATATCGCTCAGCAGCCCGACCGGGACGAATTCGCTGGTGTTGAACACAAACGCGGCCAGTGCCAGGGCAATGACGCTGAGCCAGCGCTGGCGGTCGCTGCGCGGGACGTGGAGCTGGGCAACGGCAAAAGCGTCGCCTGCCTGCGGGGCAGGGCAAGAGGAAACGGGGGAGGACATCGTTGACTGGAGCGGCGACCGGTGGGGACGGTCAGTGGCGGCAATTTTCGCACGGACGGGAGGCACGCGCGTGAACCGCGCCGGTGGTGGGCGACCGGTGCAGACAGAAAGGCCGGCAATTGCCGGCCTTTTTCATCAACCATCCCCCTGGATCGGTGCGGGCAAGGCGTCGGTGCCCCGCCAGCGGCGCAGACCCCGCTGGAAGAACAGGCTGTTGGGGATCTGCATCAGCGTGCCCTCGACCGGGCCGCCGATCTCGGACAGGGTGGTGTAGATCAGGTTGATGTCCGTGACCACCCCCTTCAGGCCGGGTTTTTCGCCGTTCTCCAGCAGTTCGATCTGGTCGCCCAGCCGGAACGGCCGGGTGGTGAAGATCAGGAACGTGCAGAAGATGTTGGACAGCACACTCCATGCGGCAAAGAACGCCACCGCGCCGACCGCGGCAAAACCGGTGAAGGCGGTCCACAGCACCGACGGGGCGACGCCGACCTGGTTGAGCAGGGCCAGCGCGGTGGCGGTCCAGATGACGAAGTTGGACAGTCGCCGGATCGCCAGCTCGATCGGCGCCGGCAAGGTGTAATGGCGGCCGAGGCGGGCCAGCAGGTGCCGGGTGAACAGACGAAACAGCCAGGCGACAAGCAGGATCAAGGCGATCATGAGCCCGGTGTTGATCGGTTCGAGCCACTGCTGCAGCGAGGGCGGGAGGTAGTGCTTCATCCGGGAAATCCTTGTGTTGCGTGACGCGCTGCCGTGGCTGCAACGCCACGGGAATACGTGATGCGATGAGGGCTGATTGTCGATGACCCCGGACCGGGCCGCCAGCACGGGACGCGGGTGCCGCGCTGTTCGCCTAGCGCAGGGTTGCCGCCAGCGCCAGCCCCTGCACGACACCGAACGAGGGGTCGCCGTGGACCACGGTCGCAGCCGGGAACGCCGCCGCAGCGGCGTGCTGGATGTAGCCGGCGCGTGACATGCCGCCGGTCAGGAACACCGCCGTCGGGTCGTGGCCGATGTCGGTGCGGACCTGCTGCAGCAGGGCGTCCAGTTCACCCAGATAGCCGCGCGCGGCGCTGGCCAGTTGCGGCGCATCGGTTTCCACGCTCAGCCCCGGTTCGATGAAATCCAGTGCGCTGGC
Source organism: Stenotrophomonas sp. STEN014 (assembly GCF_056760315.1). Taxonomy (NCBI): domain Bacteria; kingdom Pseudomonadati; phylum Pseudomonadota; class Gammaproteobacteria; order Lysobacterales; family Lysobacteraceae; genus Stenotrophomonas; species Stenotrophomonas sp. STEN014. The sequence continues at coordinate 32,471 of NZ_JBRREN010000004.1, forward strand.
ATGGTGTGCCGCGCCACTGAGCGCGATCTTGCAGCGCTCCACCTCACGGTACAGGCGCGCGGTGTTACCGGTGTCCTGCAATGCCTGCAGGCGCGGGCCGTAGGGCGCCTCCACCGCGTCGTAGTTGTGCTGGCGGAAATCGCGCTGGCGGGTCATGTCCTGCACCATCGCCGCTTCGACGTAATGATGGGTGGGTACCCGGGTGATGCCGCGGCCGAATAGCGGCATGTAGCTGGCCAGGCTCAGCGCCAGATCGATATCGGTACCGCCGCGGGCGATACCCCAGGCGCGATGGATCCGCGGGGCGGCATCGCCGCCGACGCTGGCGTGGGCGATATCGGTGGTGCCGCCACCGACGTCCACGATCACCGCCTCATGCCGCTGCGCACTGACTGCGTGGTAGTGCATGGCCGCGGCGGCGGGTTCTTCGAGGAAATCGACCTCATCGAAGCCGGCCGCCAACGCAGCGCTGCGCAGGATCTCCAGCGCCTGGTCGTTGCCCGCCTCGCCGATCGAGCTGCGGAACTGCACCGGGCGGCCGAGCAGGGCGCTGCGCACATTCTGGCCGAGCTGCCGGGAGGCGGTCAGGCGGATGTGTTCGAGGATGTGGGTGGCGATGCCGGTGATGGTCTGCCGGGCGCGCGGATGCAGGTTGTAGCCGAGCATGGATTTGGGGCTCTGCACCAGATTGCCTTCGTTCTCCTCGAAGTAGGCTTCCAGCGCATCGTCGCCATAGAGCGCGTTCTGCAGCAGCGCGGTGGAGCTGCGCGGCTCGCGGATGCGTTCTTCCATCCACTGCCGGCGCACGACGCGGATCGCATCACTGCGCAGCTGCTCGAAACCGCGCTCGCGGCCGGCCGCGCGGGCATCGCGCCGGCCGGATTCGATCAGCTCATCGAGCTGCTGCTCCAGCTGGGGCGTCAGCTCGAAATCGTTGGGGTCGCGCATCACCTCGGGGAAATACACCGTGGTGCGGAACTGCTGGGCCTGGCCAAAGCTGACCTGCACGACCTTGCCGTCGATCAGCGCGGCGGCGGCGGAATTGCTGGTGCCGAAATCGATACCGAGTTTCATGAAGCGTGAAGGCTGGCGGACAAAACGGCCGCGCACTTTACTACGCGGCCGGCAGCGCGGCGTGAGCGGCTACAATGAACGGTCTTTCATGTTGTCCGGGAGTCGCCATGTCCACCTCATCCTGCCCGCAGTGTTCGCTGGAAAATATCTATCAAGACGGCGCGCTGTGGATCTGCGCCGATTGCGGCCACGAATGGGTGCCGGGCGAAGCGGCTGCCAGCGCGCTGGTGGTGCGCGACAGCAACGGCAATGTGCTGGTGGCCGGTGACACCGTCACCGTGATCAAGGACCTGAAGGTCAAGGGCTCCTCGATCCCGCTCAAGCAGGGCACGGTCATCCGCAATATCCGTCTGGTCGAGGATGACGCCGAGCACATCGAAGGCAACTCGGAAAAGATCAAGGGACTGGTGCTGAAGACCTGCTTCCTGCGCAAGGCCTGAGCTCCCGTTTCAGTGTGAGACGCGACGGGCCTGCAGCCGTCGCAGGCTGTCCAGCTTGGCCTGGTAGATCGCGCGTTGCCGGTCGTTGTCACCCAGCTGCCGCGCCCGTTCCATCTCGCGTTCGGCCAGCCGGTTGTCGCCACTGAGGAAATACGCGCGCGCCAGCCCGAAATGGAACTGGTGCGCGTTGTCGTACAGCTTCAGGGCGTTGCGGTAGTAGTGGATCGCCTGCGCATAGTCGCCGCTGCGCTCGGCCTGGGTGGCCTGCATGAACTGGTAGAACGGATCGCGTGCGCGGGCGCGGTCCAGCTTTTTCTGCAGGCGTGCGGCATGGGGAATGTCGCCGGTGCGCGTGTACAGCGCCACCGCATTGGACAACGCCGGTGCATGTTCGCCGTTGATCGCCAGCGCCGATTCCAGGTCACGGGCCGCGGCGGCGTTGTCGCCCACCCGCGATTCCAGTACGCCGAGGTTGTTCCAGGTGGCGACAAAGCGCGGGTCCATCTGCAACGCCGCATCGAAGTAGGCGCGCGCGGCGGGATAGTCGCCCGCAGCCAGATGCTCGACTCCCCGGTTGTTGTAGAAGTGCGCGATCGCACGCCGGTCAGAGATCGGGCGCGGACCGCGCCGGTCGTACAGCACGTTCTGGTCCAGATCCAGGGTGGCGTGGCGTCCGCCCACGCGCAGGCCGACATTCACGTGGCCAGCGGTGAAGATCAGTCCCTGGTCCTGGTACCACGACACCACCTGGCCGACCTCCTGCATCCGCGCATCCAGCCCGATCTCCCGCGCCAGCGCCACGAACAGCAGGGTGAAGGACAGGCAATTGGCGCGCCGCTGCTGCCAGACCTCGGCCACGCTCAGCGTCGCCCCGGTGTCGTATTGAAGGGCCAGCCCCTCCGGCTGGAACACCAGTTCGACCAGCCGTTGCAGCCGCAGCTCCGGTGAGTGCGTGGTGTCGATCACCCGGGTCTGCAGCTGCGCGCGCAGCTCCGCCGGGATGGCCATCAGCTGGGTGGGTGTGGGAAGTTCGGGGGGCGCGGTGGCAGGGGCCGGCGACAGGCTCGAGCCGGCAAGCAGGATCAAGGCATTCCAACCGATCATGGCGATCACCCGGGGGCTGCTGTTGCGCGACCAGTGTAGGCCTGTGAGAGGCGGGCCGGCGGGTTTTCACACAATCCACAACCGGTGTGGACCAGCCCTTGGCAAAGGTGTGGATAACCACCGGCAGGCCTTGTGCCACCTGCATTGCCGAAGGTTGGTCAAAAATTGATCAGGGGCGGGTCGGGGGTGGTGGGGTCTGCTAGTATCCGCGGCCCCAGACAGTATTGACCCGCCGCGAGGGCTCGGCCCGGGCCGGCAGGCTTTCTACGCCAGATCATGACGAAGTATCTTCCTTCTACCGAGGCCCAGCTGTCGCTGGGTCTTGGCAGCGACATTCCCACCGAGCGCCTGTTCTTCGCGGTGTTGCCGGACCCGGCCACGGCCGCGCGGATTGCCGAGCTGGCCGAGGGGTTGCGCGAGGAACATGGTCTGACCGGGCACCCGCTGGCGCGCGAGCGCCTGCATATCACCCTGCATCATCTGGGCGACTATGCGGGCCTGCCGCCGAGCCTGCTGGCCAAGGTGCAGCAGGCCGCTTTGCGGGTGCGGATGCCCGAGTTCGAAGTGTGCTTCGACCAGGTCGGCAGCTTTGCCGGCAACCGGCAGAATCCGTTCGTACTGCGCAGCGACTACGGCGCCGAACTGCTGCACGGGCTGCATCAGGAACTGGCGCGCTGCCTGCAGGGCGTGGGCGGGAAGCCGGACCCGCGTTTCACCCCGCACATCACCCTGCTGTACGACAAACGGCGGATGCCGATCCAGCCGGTGCAGCCGCAGCGCTGGTTCGTGCGCGAATTCGTGTTGGTCCGCAGTTTCCTGGGGCAGACCCGCTATCAGCTGGAAGGCTGCTGGCCGCTGGGCTGAGCCCGCATCACTACTGGACTGCAGGCCAGGGCTTGCAGGCGGGCGTGGGCCTGCGAAGATGCCGTCATGGAAGAGCTGCCGCTGTCATTGCCGCCACCGCTGCTGGCCGAGGTCAAAGTCGCCTACGCGCAGCCGCCGCGGGCGTATCACAACTTCGGCCATGTGCAGGCGCTGCTGCACCACTACCGCGACGTCGCCGCCGGGCCCGGCTGGCAGCAGCCGCTGGAGGTGCTGCTGGCGGTGCTGTACCACGATGCGATCTACGAGGCCGGGCGTGGCGACAACGAGCTGCGCTCGGCGCAACTGGCGCAGCTGGCGATCGGCCGCTGGCTGGCCGATCACGATGTCGATGTGGCGCGGGTGATGGCGCTGATCGAACTGACCGCGCGCCATGGCAGCGTGCGCAGCGCAGATCTCGATCACGATGCCGCGCTGTTCCTGGACAGTGACATGGCCATCCTCGGTGCCCCGGAGGCGGTGTTCGACGCCTACGACCGCGGCATCGCCGAGGAATACCGCGGCAAGGTGCCCGGCTTCCTGTTCCGGCTCAACCGCCGCCGTTTTCTGAAAGGGGTGCTGGCGCAGCCGCGCATCTTCTTCAGCGAATTCTTCCATGCCCGCTACGACGCGGCCGCGCGCGCCAACCTGCGCCGGGTCACGGCCTGAGCGCGGCCACTGGCTAGAATGCGCGTTGACGAATTGCCGGTGCGGTCCCCGTGGTCGATGTAATGAACGTGCAGCCCCTTCCCGATCCGGACCCGCGTCCGCAGCCTCCGCAGGCGCCCGGTCCGAACGAGTGTTGTGACAGCGGTTGTCCGCTGTGCGTGCTGGACCTGTATGCCGATGAGCTGAACCAGTACCGGCAGGCGCTGGCGGCCTGGAAGCTGCGCCACCCCGACGCGCTGGACTGAGCCGCCGCCTCGACAGCCGGTTCCGCGGCGCAGGGGTACGCTGCGCATTCCGGTGATGGGAGTGGCTCATGACGCACGCGCGGCGGTTTGTCTGGGGGATGCTGCTGTGCCTGCTGGTGGTGCCGGCGATGGCGCAGCAGCACGTCAGCCACGGCCGTTTCGAGCAGGTGCCGGTGTGGTTGCCCGCCGGCCCGGTGCAGCGCGTGGTGCTGTGGTTCTCAGGCGATGGCGATCGTGCGCAGCGTGAGGCGCGGCGGCAGGCGCTGCGCCAAGACGGGGCGATGGTGGTGGAGGTCGATACCGGCCGCCTGTACCGGCGGGTTGCCAGCGAGGGCGGCGACTGTGGTTTCTCCGCCGGCGATGTGGAGAATTTTTCCCGCTACGTGCAGGCGTTCTTCCACGTGCCGACCTACCGTCTGCCGATTCTGGGCGGTGATGGCGACGGTGCGGCACTGGCCTATGCCATCGCCACCCAAGCCGACTCCGCGATCTTTGCCGGTCTGCTGACCGAGGACTTCTGCCCGCGACTGCATATCGCCACGATGATCTGCGGCGATGCGATCCATCGCGCGGAACTTGTGCCGCAGGCGTTGCGGTTTCCGTGGTTGAACGCCGCCCACCGCAACGGTGCCTGCCCGGCGGCGGCGCTGACCGGCTTTCGCACGGCGATACCGCTGTACCGCGATTTCGCGCGCACCCGCAGCGGCAGCGCGATTCCCGGCGAGGTGGCCGCGGCCCGGGTGCTGGGCGCACAGCGTGGCGTCAGCCTGCCGCCGGTGCCGTCCGATCTGAGCGGGCTGCCGCTGGTCGAGGTTCCCGCCCACGGGCAGGACGATACGTTCGCGGTGTTCGTCTCCGGGGATGGTGGCTGGGCCGGGTTGGACAAGGACGTGGCCGGTGCGCTGGCGGCGGCGGGAATCCCGGTGGTGGGACTGGATTCGCTGCGCTACTTCTGGAGCCGGCGCACGCCGGCCGGTTTCGCCACGGATCTGGACCGGATCGCGCAGCACTACGCGCGGCAGTGGAAGCGGCCGCGGCTGCTGCTGATCGGCTTTTCGCAAGGGGCCGACGTGTTGCCGGCGGCGATCAACCACCTGCCTCCGGCCTCGCAGGCGATGCTGGAGATGACCGTGTTGATGTCGCCGGGCAGCACCGCCTCCTACGAGTTCCATGTCAGCAACTGGCTGGGCGGCGATGATGACGCCGGTCTGCCCATCGCGCCGGAAATGCGCGCCTTGCCGGCCGCTCGTACGCTGTGCCTCTACGGGCAGGAGGACGCCGGGGCGCTGTGCCCGAAGCTGCCGGCCAACAGCATCAGCGTGGTGAAATTGCCCGGCGATCACCATTTCGAAGGGGATTACGAAGGACTGGCCAAGGTGATCCTGCAGCGTCTGGCGGCACTCACTTCTGGCGCTGCGGATCCAGCGAAATAAGCCGGGTCACATCCAGCAAGGCGGCCGGCAGGTGCATGCCGCCGGGCGCGGCCAGATAGCGGGGACGCCACTCCGGTGCGAACTTGGCCTTGAACCGGCGCAGGCCACCAAAGCCATAGAAGCGCTCGCCATGGCGGGCGACCAGGTTGGCAAAGCGGTTCCAGCGGCCGGCGAGGCGATGCTCGGCCAGCCCGGTCAGCGGCGCCATGCCCAGCGAGAAGCGGCGGTAGCCGTTGGCCGCCCCCCACAGGAACAGCTCGATGAACAGGAAGTCCATCGTGCCTTTGGGCGCATCGGGATGGTGCCGCATCAGGTCCACCGACAGTTCCCGTCCAGCGGGCGCCTGCCAGAGGTTGGCGAAGGCCACCGCCCGGCCGTCGGCTTCCACCACCGCCAGCGGGAAGCGCAGCAGGTAAGCCGGGTCGAAACTGCCCAGCGAGAAGCCTTTCTCCTCGCCGGCTTTTTCCTCGAGCCAGCGCTCGGAAATATCGGCCAGTACCGGCAGCAAGCCCGCCACCTCCGGCGCGGGCACCAGCCGGAAGCACAGACCGGCCCGCTTGCCCTTGTTCCAGGCCTGGCGCAGCTCGGCCCGTTCGCTGCCGGCCAGGCTGAAGTCCTGCAGCGGGACCATGGCTTCCTCGCCCAGTTTGACCAGCGTCAGCCCCAGATCGAGGTAGGTCTGCCAGTAGCGTTCGCCGGTCTGGTAGAACACCGGACGCAGACCCAGGCGGTCGGCGGTTTCGCGGAATCGCCAGACCAGTTTCCGGGCGACTTCCGGTGGTCCCACCGGATCGCCCATCGCCACCAGCGAGCCGCCGTAGCGCTGCATCATCACAAAGCCATCGCCGGCCTCGCTGCGCAGGACCGCCTTGTCGCCGGTCATCACCAGGCAGGCCTGGGTGTCCTGGGCCTGGGCCAGGACGTCGCGCAGTTGCTCCAGCGCATCGGGGTCGGGCAGCGGGAGCGGGGCGCGGGTGCTGTGCAGCAGTCGCGCCAGCCCGAACACGATCACCGCCAGGCACACCAGCAGCAGCGCCCGCAGCGCCCGCGGCGCGTTGCCGGAGGTGGCGAACTGCCACCACAGCTCGTTCCGGTATTCCACATGGCTGTAGACGAAGAACAGCAGCCAGAGGGTGGCCGCCAGCACCAGCGCCACATTGCGCAGCCATGGCCATGACCAGGCTTCATCAAGCAGGGCGCCCTGCCGGTAGAACTCGCGGCGCGCGGTCCACAGCGCGAGCGCGGCCAGCGGCAGCAGCAGTGCCACCAGCAGATGCCCGCCGCGCAGCCACACCGGCAGCGGCAGTACGGTGCACAACGCGAACGCCAGCAGCCATGCCGAATGGCTGCGGCGCTGCAGGCCCTGACCGATGAGCAGCAATGCCACGCCGCCCAGGCTGCCCAGCAGGTGCGAGGTTTCGATCACCGGCAGCGAGGCGGACAGCTGCCGGTGGCGTGGTAGCGGCAAGGTCCCGTCGATCACCAGCAAGCTGCCCACCGCGAACACCGCCAGCGCGAGCAGATTGGGCAGCCACGGACGCACCACCGCCCAGGCGCTGCCAGCGCCGCTGCGCAGGGGCCGGCGCGCGCTGGCCAGCCCCGCCAGCAGGGCCGACAGCAGCAGCGGCAGCAGGTAATAGGTGAGGCGGTAGGCCACGGCCGCCGCAAGGATGGCCGCCGGCGGCACCTGCGGCAGCAGTTTGAGCAGGCTCCACTCGAACACGCCCAGTCCCGCCGGAACGGTGGATATCAGCCCGGCCACTGCGGCCACCAGGTACACCCCGACAAATCCGATGAAACCCGGTTCCTGCGGTGGCGGCAACAACACGTAGAACGCCGCCGAGGCCAGGCACAGTTCGACCACGCTCAGCGCGGTGATCTCCAGCACCGTGCGGCGGTCGGGAATCCACAACGGGTGCTGCCGCCACCCAATCCGGCGGCCGCTGCGTCCGACCAGCACCAGCAGGGCGGCAAAGGCCAGCAGCATGGCGATGCCCAGGCCGGACACGGTGGCGGTGGTCAGTGGCAGCACCCGCATCGCTGCCCCCGGTTCCAGCCACAGAGCCAATCCCAACAACAGCCACGCACCGAATCCGAAGCCCAGCGTGCTCATCAGCACCACTTGCCCGATCTCGGCCAGGCTCAGGCCCGCGGCGCCGTAGCTGCGCAGACGCACCGCGCCGCCGGTGAGTGCGGCAAACCCCAGCGTCTGCCCGGTGGTATGGGCCAGGAAGGCGGTGATGCCGATGCGTGAGGCGGGCAACCGGTGTGGGGCGTGGTGCAGGCCGATGGCGTCAAAGCCGATCAGGCAGCCATAGCTGGCCAGGCCCAGCAACGTGGTCAGCGCCAGCTGTGGCCACGTCAGCCCGCGTAGGGCGCTGCGGATCTGGTGATAGCCGTGTCCACCGAACTCGCCGGCCAGCGCATGCAGGGCCAGGGCCATGATGACCAGGGTGGCGGCGATGGCGGCAGCGCGGCGCCAGCCTTCGAGCGCGGGTCCCGGGGTGGCAGCTGATTCACTCATGCAGGTCTGGTCGGGCTGATGCACCGGGGCCGGTGCGGGCGCACCAGACTATCGGGTGGGTGTTAGGACGGTGGCAAACCTGTCCATCGACGTGTCGTCATGCCTCGGCCCGGGGTAATAGACTGCCGGGTCTTTCCCAACCGGCGGCATATTCCCGCGGAGCGATGGACGGCGAACAGGACCAGCCCGCACCCGTGCAGCGTGCGGCGATGGCGACGGTAGTGATCGGCCTGGCGGTGTTTGCCGGCGTCGGGGTGTGGCTGCAGTTCGTCCGTACCGATCTTGACTGGCTGCATGCCACCTTGAGTCTGTACCTGCACGGTCCCTACGGCCTGTGGTTGCGCAGCGCCTATTGCCTGCTGGCGTTGGCGATCACGCTGCTGGGCTGGATGTTGTACCGGCAGATGGATGGTGCGGCACGTCGCGGCCTGCCGGCGGTGCTGTTCGGCGTCGCCGGACTGGGCCTGGCCGGCGTGGCGATCGGTGACAGCTGGTTGCCCGGCAATGCGCCCACGCTTGCGCCGTTCGTGCATGCGCTGTCGGCGCAGACGGCGTTCCTGTGCGTGACCGTGGCGATGCTCCTGCAGGCCTGGTGCTTCGGTCGCGATCGGCGCTGGCAATGGCTGCATCGACGGGCGTGGGAATGGGCGTGGCTGACCTTTGCCCTACTGTGGCTGCACGTGCTGTGGCGGGCCAGCCCGCGCGGGCTGGGTCAGAAGCTGGTCATCGCGCTGGTGGTGGGCTGGCTGTTGGGGATCGCCCTCGCGCTGTGGCGGGCCGGGCGCAAAGAACCAGCTGAAACTTCCGGTTCGGGTCACAATGGCGCGCACACTCACAGCAAGGAATCCCCCCCATGATCCAGCGCTTCGATACCGGCCCGCGCATGTCGGAAATGACCATCCACAACAACGTGGCCTACCTGGCCGGGCAGGTGCCGGAAGACACCAGCGCCGACATCGTCGGCCAGACCCAGCAGGTGCTGGCCGCCATCGACGAGCTGCTGCGCACGGCGGTGACCGACAAGTCCCACATCCTGCGCGCGGAAATCTTCCTGGCCGATATGGCCGACTTCGCCGGCATGAACCAGGCGTGGGATGCGTGGGTGCCCAAGGATGCCGCCCCGGCCCGTGCCACCGTGCAGGCCAAGCTGGCCCGGCCGGACTGGAAGATCGAGATCGTGATCACCGCCGTGGTGCCGTAGACCTGCGGGCGTATTTCCTGCGTGCAAACGAAAACGCCGGCGGAATCCGGCGTTTTTGCTGCCTGCTCAGCGGGCGGGCTTCAGCTCGATGCAGTCCACCGGGCACGGCGGGATGCACAGCTCGCAGCCGGTGCACAGGTCCGCCAGCACCGTGTGCATGTACTTGGCGCCGCCGACGATGGCGTCCACCGGGCAGGCCTGGATGCACTTGGTGCAGCCGATGCAATCGGCCTCGACGATGACGGCGACCTGGGCCGGTTTGTGTTCGCCGCGGCTGCGGTCAAACGGCATCGCCGGCACGCCGAGAAGGTGCGCCAGGGCCCGCGCGCCGGCATCGCCCCCCGGGGGGCAGTGATCCACGCCGGCTTGGCCGCGCGCCATCGCCTCGGCATACGGACGGCAGCCTTCATAGCCACACTGGCCGCACTGGGTCTGTGGCAGCAGGCGGTCGAGGCGTTCGATCAGGGTGATATCGGTGTCGTGCATGCGGGGCATCGGGCTGCGCGGAAAGGATGGATCAGGAAACCGGCTTGCCGCGGTACCAGCGCTCATGGGCCAGCGCGAGCATCGGCCGGTCTTCGCGGCTGTCACCGTAGGCATGGATGCGCTGGTATTTGCCCAGGTCAAAACGTGTGCGGATCAGGGCGGCCTTGCGCGGACCACAATCGTGGCCGGCATAACGCCCGGTGAGGCGGTTGTCCTGCACTTCCAGCCGGTTGCAGATCATCTGCAGGCCCAGCGCGTCGCACCAGGGCTGCAGATACAGATCGATGGAGGCCGACACCACCGCGACCGTGTGGCCCTGCGCCTTGTGCCACTGGATCTGCTCCAGCATCTCCGGGCGCACCATCTCGTGCAGGTGATCGCGCGCATAGTCCTGGGCCATCCGGGTGATCTCGCCGGCGTGACGGCCGCTGAACACCTGCGCGGTGACGCGGCGGCGGATACGCGCGGCCGAGATCAGCTTCAACCGGTAGGCCAGCAGCCACGGGCCGATCCGCCACCAGGCCTGCGCGCGCTGTTCGGGCGTGGCCACACGGCGCAGGAACCGGCTGTAGGTGTCACAGACTGTGAGGGTGTGGTCGAAGTCGAACAGGGCCAGTTGCATGGTCCGCTCCGGTCGGGAGGGGCACGCCGGGTAAGCGCGCCCGCTGCCCTCAACGTACCGGCATGCCCGGCTGCGCGCCGGCATCGGCGTCCAGCAGCGACAGCGCGCCGCCGTCGAAACCGGCCGACAGGATCATGCCCTCGCTCAGGCCGAAGCGCATCTTGCGCGGGGCCAGGTTGGCGATGAACACCACGTTGCGGCCGACCAGCGCTTCCGGCTCGGCGTAGCTGCCGCGGATGCCGGAGAAGATCTGCCGCTGGCCGAGGTCGCCGGCATCGAGCAGGAAGCGCAGCAGCTTGTCCGAGCCGTCGACGAAGCCGCATTCGATCACCTTGCCGATGCGCAGGTCGAGCTTGGCGAAATCATCGATGCCGATATACGCCGAGGCTTCACCCTCGGCCTTGGCCTCGGTCTTCACTTCCGCCTTGGTGGGCTTCTCGGCCTTGGCCGGCTTGGCCTCGGTCGTGGGCTGGGCGGTGAGGGTGTCCTTGGAGGCGTCGGTCATGGCGTCAATCATCTTGGGGTCGATACGGGTGAACAGCGGCACGTAGGCGGCGATGGTGTGGGCGGTGAGCGGGGTGGCGATATCGCCCCAGCCGCGCATCGGTGCGTTGAGGAAGCCCTCGGCCTGCTGTGCGGTGGCCGGCAGCACCGGCTTGAGCGCGGCCACCAGCACGCGGAACAGGTTCAGGCCCTGGGTGCAGACCGCCTGCAGTTCGGCATCGGCGCCGTCCTGCTTGGCGATCACCCACGGCTTGGTGTCGTCGATGTACTTGTTGGCTTCATCGGCCAGGGCCATGGTCAGGCGGATCGCGGCGGCCGGGTCGTTGCGCTCATAGGCCTCGCGCACCGGCGCCAGGGCGGCGACAAAACGGTCGTACTGGGCCGGGTCGGGCAGCGCCTCGGCCAGCTTGCCGTCAAAGCGCTTGGCGATGAAGCCGGCGCAGCGGCTGGCCAGGTTGACGAACTTGCCGACCAGATCGGCGTTCACGCGGGCGGTGAAGTCGCTCAGATTCAGGTCCAGATCGTCGACACCGCCGGAGGACTTGGCGGCGAAGTAGTAGCGCAGCGCTTCCGGGGCCAGGCCCACGTCCAGATAGGTGCGGGCCATCACGAAGGTGCCGCGCGACTTGCTCATCTTGGCGCCGTCCACGGTCAGGTAGCCGTTGACGTGCAGCCTGGTCGGCGCGCGCAGGCCGGTGCCGTGCAGCACCGCCGGCCAGAACAGGCCGTGGAAGTTGACGATGTCCTTGCCGAGGAAGTGGTGCAGCTCGGTGGTGCTGTCGGCGGCCAGCACAGCATCGAAGTCGTCGCCGGTCTTGGCGCACAGGTTCTTGAAGCTGGACAGGTAGCCGATCGGCGCGTCCAGCCACACATAGAAGTACTTGCCCGGGGCGCCCGGGATCTCGAAACCGAAATAGGGCGCATCGCGCGAGATGTCCCACGCGCGCAGGCCGCCTTCGGCATCCAGCCACTCGGCCAGCTTGGCCTTCACACCCGGCAGGGCCACGTCACCGGCCAGCCACTGCCGCAGGAAGTCCTGGAAGCGGCCGACCTCGAAGAAGTAGTGCTCCGAATCGCGGATCTCGGGCGTGGCGCCGGAGACCACCGACTTGGGCTCGATCAGGTCGGTCGGGCCGTAGGTGGCGCCGCAGACTTCGCAGTTGTCGCCGTACTGGTCGGCCGACTTGCACTTCGGGCAGGTGCCCTTGATGTAGCGGTCCGGCAGGAACATGCCCTTGGCCGGGTCGTAGAACTGGGCGACCGAGCGGCGGCTGATGTGGCCGGCGGCGTCGAGTTTGGCGTACAGCGCTTCGGTCAGCTCGCGGTTGGCGGCCGAGTTGGTCGAGTCGTAGTGATCGAAATCCACGCCGAAGGCCGCGAAGTCGCGCTCATGGCCGGCCTGGATGTTGGCGATGAAGGTTTCCGGGCTCACCCCGGCCTTCTCGGCGGCCAGCATGATCGGCGTGCCATGGGTGTCGTCGGCGCAGACATACCAGACCTTCTCGCCCAGCAGCCGCCGCGCGCGCACCCAGATATCGGCCTGGATGTAACCCACCAGATGGCCGAGGTGGAGCGGGCCGTTGGCATAGGGCAGGGCATTGGTGACGAGCGCGGTACGGGTCATGGCCATCGTTTGCAGCAGGGGAACGCGGGATTATCGCATGACACAAACGAACAACCCGGCCGCAGCCGGGTTGTTCACAGGTGCCGGGGTGGGGGCTTACTCGCGCAGCCAGGTCTGGGTGCGGCAGATGAAGGCGATGCAGCCGGAGACTTCAAGCTTGCGGCCGTTCTCGACCAGCTCGACCTTGGAGCTGTAGGTCTTGCCCTTGGCCGGGTCCAGGATGGTGCCGCGGGCCCACTTGTTGGTGCCGTCCGGGCGCAGGTTCCAGAGGATGGTCATGCCTTCGATCGGCTTGCCCTTGTTGGTGCCCTCGCACTTGTCGCAGACCGGGTGCGGGCCCTGCGCCGATTGCAGCACCTGCAACACCTTGCCGGTGAGCGCGCCATTGCTGGCCTGGGTGATCTCGACGATGGACTTCACCTTGCCGGTTTCGTCGTCGATGGTTTTCCAGCGCCCGGCGGCGCTGTTGGACGCACCGGCGGAAAAAGCGGCAGCCATCAGCGGCAGGGCCAGCAACAGGGTTTTGAACGTGGTGCGCATGTATCCCCTCCCAGGGTTCGTCTGAACGTCCGGCGCTGCCGGCGTGGGAGCGAATGTAACCGCATTCGGCGCCGTACGGAATCCGCGCCGCAACACGTTCAGCGCCCGGGCGGTCGCGTTCCGATGGCGGGGACTGCTGCGCCGTGCCGGGGGCCGGCGGCAGCCCGGTTCAGGCGGTTTCTTACAGTTCCAGCGGCAGGTTGTCCGGATCGGCGAAGAAGGTGAAACGGTGCCCGGTGTACTCGTCCACGCGGACCGGCTCGCAGTCGATGCCTTCGGCCTGCAGATGGGCGACGACATCGTCCAGCGCCGTCACACGGAACGCCAGATGGCGCAGGCCGCAAGCTTCCGGGCGGCTCGGGCGCTTGGGCGGCGCGGGGAAGGAGAACAGCTCCAGCTGGCTGCCATCGGGCAGGCGCAGGTCCAGCTTCCACGACTGGCGCGGCTCGCGGAAATGCTCGGCGAGCACCTCCAGACCGAGGATGCGGGTGTAGAAATCGCGCGAGCGGGCGTAGTCCGAAGCGATGATCGCCACATGGTGGATGCCGGACAGCCGCTTCATTGCGTGGTCTCCTGCCAGCGGCGGGCGATGGCCAGCGCCAGCGGATAGGGTTCGGGTTCGTTGCGGTTGCTCAGCACGATCACGGTCAACTTCTGCGCCGGGTAACGCACGATCACGTTGCGGAAACCGATGCTCTCGCCGCTGTGCCACAGCGCATCGCCATTGATGCGCCAGCCGAAGCCGTAGTGCGGCACGTCCGGCTCGCTGGTCTTCGTGGCCGGGCTGAAGGCCAGTTGCAGCGAGCTCGCCTTCAGCAGGCGCTCGTCGTACAACGCCGCATCCCACTTGGCCAGATCGTCGAGGGAGGAATAGATGCCGCCATCGCCGAGCACCGCGCTGGTGGTGCTCTGGTCGGTGCGCTGCCAGCGGCCGTCGATCTGGCTGTAGCCGTAGGCGCGGTTGGGGATGTCGTCCACGCCGTCCTGGTGGGCCCAGGTGTTGCGCATGCCCAGCGGCAAGAAGATGCGCTGGCGCAGGAAACTGGCGAAATCGCTGCCTGAGGCCTTGCCGACCACCAGGGCCAACAGCGCATAACCGCTGTTGCTGTAGCGGTAGTCGCTGCCCGGTGTGAAATAGGTGCGGTTCTCTTTCTGCAGCAACGCAAGCACATCGCTGTCATGCACCTGGCGGGTGTCGGCCGGATCCATCAGGTCTTCGTAGTCGAGCAGACCGCTGGTATGGCTGAGCAGCTGGCGCAGGGTCATCATGTCGGCCACCGCCGGCAGGCCGGGCAGCCATTTCTTCAGCGGATCGTCGATGGACAGCTTGCCGTCCTCGGCCAGCAGCAGGATCGCCGCGGCGGTGAACTGCTTGCTCACCGAGGCCAGCCGGTAGTTGCTGGCCGGTGTGGCCGGCGTGCCGTCTTCAAGCACCGCCAGCCCGTAGCTGCGGCGGAAGACGGGCTGACCGTCCTTCAGTACCAGCACCGAGGCGCCGGGCACCTGGCCGTCATAGCGCTGCATCAAGCCATCGATGCCCGGATCGGCGGGCAGGCGCGGGGGCGCGGCGACTGTCAGGGTGGAAAACGCGGACAGGCAAAGCGGGGCGAGTCGGTATATCCACCGGGACATGGCAGCTCCTTGCAGGGTTGTCAGATTTTCTTGCTGGCGATCCAGCGCTCGATCTTGCTGTCCAGGATCTCCAGCGGCATCGAGCCGTCTTTCAGGATCTCATGGTGGAACTCGCGCGGATCGAAGCGTTCGCCCAGCTCGGCTTTGGCCTTGTCGCGCAGCAGGCGGATCTTGACCTCGCCCACGCGCGGGGCCAACGACTGTCCCGGCAGTGCCATGAAACGTTCGACTTCGGCGGCGGCATCGCTGGCGGAAATGTCGGCGTTCTTGACCATATAGTCGATGGTCTGCGCGCGGCTCCAGCCTTGGGTGTTGAGGCCCGTATCGGCCACCAGGCGGACCGTACGCAGCAAGGTGGTCTGCAGGTAGCCCAGATGCTCATAGGGATCGCTGTACAGGCCCAGCTCCTGTCCCAGCGATTCGGCATACAGGCTCCAGCCTTCGACAAACGCCACATCTCCGCCCAGGCGGCGGAAGCGCGGCAGCGCGGTCAGCTCCTGCTGCGCGCCGAGCTGGAAATGATGGCCAGGAATGCCTTCGTGCAGGTATTGCATGGTCACCGCCCAGCGCTTGCGCGACGGCAGGTCGGCCGTGTTGACGTACAGCACGCCGGGCTGTTGGCCATCGGCGCTGCCGGGCTGGTAGCTGGCAGCGCTGCTGGTCAGGGCCCGTCCGGGCTCGACCGGTCTGATTTCCAGTGCGGTCTTGGGGCGGTGGTTGAACAGCGCCGGCACGGCGGCATCGACCTGTTGTCCGACCTCGGCATAGCGTGCCAGCAGGGCGTTGGCGTCATTGAAGACGAACTGGCGATCGCTACGCATCGCCTTGAAGGTCCTCTGCATCGAGCCGCGGATCTTCGAGGCTTTCATCAGCGCGGTGATGCGCTGTTGCAGATCCTTGACCTCCTGTTCGCCCAGCGCATGGATTTCCGCCGGCGAGCGCACCGGAGTGGTGGTGCTGGCCACGTTGTAGGCATACCAGGCCTGGCCATCGGGCAAGGCGCCCATGCCGTCGGTAGTGCGCGCAGCGGGGAGGTACTCGGTGGCGATGAAGCCGCGCAGCGAGCGGTAGGCCGGCATCAGCCGGTACTCGATCATGCGTTTGTATTCGGCAGTCAGGCGCGCCTTGTCCTCGGCGGAGAAGTCATCTGGCAGGTTGCGGATCGGTCCCCAGAAAATGCTTTCTTCGGCGCTGGGCCTGATCACCGCATCAAGCTGCGGCAACACCTTTTCCATCAATGCGCGCGGCTGCACGACGCCGGCGGCCATGCCTTCACGCATGTTGGCGATGGCCTGGTCGAACAGGGCGGGCACCGCGAGCGAGCGCTTGGACCAGTTCTCGTAGTCCTTCACGGTGCGGAACGGCTGGGCGCCGGCACCGGAGCCGAGCACGGCGACCAGGCTGGAGACGTTGTTGTAAGGATTGATCGGCAGCATCCAGCTCGGGTACTGCTCGGCCTTCAGTGAATTCTGCGCATCGCGCAGGAAGATCTGGTAACTGAGCAGGTCCTGGCCCTGCAGGCCGTCGGGATTGATCGCTTCGACCTTGCCCCGCCACTGCACCATGAAATCGTGCGATTGCTGGCGCCAGGCGGCGGACAGGAAATTCGGCAGCTGGTCGTTGAAGCGCGGGTCGCCCTGGAAGGTGGCCTGCAGCGGGTTGAGCCGCATCGAGGCATCCCAGTATTCGTCGTAGATGCGGTTGAGTTGCGC
This sequence comes from Stenotrophomonas sp. STEN014, assembly GCF_056760315.1. Lineage (NCBI taxonomy): Bacteria > Pseudomonadati > Pseudomonadota > Gammaproteobacteria > Lysobacterales > Lysobacteraceae > Stenotrophomonas > Stenotrophomonas sp. STEN014. The sequence continues at coordinate 49,142 of NZ_JBRREN010000004.1, forward strand.
GGCCTTGTCCTGCTTGACCGGCAGCGGTGCCGGCCGGCGTGCGGGCGCGCGCGGTGCGCTGCGGGGCTTGGCCTTTGCGCTGCGGCTTTGCGCGGTGGGCGTGCGCTGGCTCTTCTTCTTGGCCGCGTCGGCAGGGGCCGCCGCGGAGATGGTCACGAGGGCGGCGATGGCAAGCGCGAGCAGGCGCGATGGGCTGGAGGGCATCAGCAGTTCCAAGAACACTCAAGCAGGCGAGCTTGCCCCATTCCGCCGGCAACGACCAGACGGAACAACGCTCGCACGGTTGCGGTACAGCTGTGGTTGTTCTTGCGTTTGCCGCGCGGAAGCCGGGTTGCTTCCGCGCGTTGCCGGCCTCGCCGGTTCAGCGGTCGCCGGCGCGGGTGAACGGCACGGTTTCAGGCGCCACCGCGCCACCGGAGATGATGAAGCTCATCGCCTGGTCCACGCTCCAGTCGGTCGGGGTCAGTAGTTCCACCGGCACGATTTCCAGATAGCCCGAGGTCGGGTTGGGGGTGGTTGGCACATATACCGCCGCCAGCTCGCGGCCGGTGCCGGTTTCGCGGATGACGCGGGTGACCAGTCCGACCGATTTCATGTCGCGGTGCGGGAAGTCGATCAGCACCACGCGCTGGGTGCTGCCGGGCTTGGTCTGCAGGATGTCCAGCAGCTTCCTGGCGCTGTCATAGATGATGCTGGCCAGCGGAATACGCTGGATGACCGCGCCGAACCAGCGCAGCAGCTGCTGCCCGACCACGCGGCGGCTGAGGATGCCCACCAGCAGGATCACCAGCAGCGTGGCCAGCAGGGCGATGGTGTCCTGCACCCATTCGGCCTTCACCCAGCCCAGATAGTCCGGGAAGGAGGCGGCGATGCGTTCGGACACTGGGATTACCAGCGGGCTGCTGATGCCGGACAACATGACAAAGACAAACTTGACGACCACCCAGGTCAGCCAGATTGGCAGCAGCGTGAGCAGGCCGGTCAGAAACAGGCGTTGCAGGGAGGGGCGAGGGGCGACGGGGGAGGCGGCTTCGGGCGACATGCGGCTATTGTACCGGCGGGCACGGGCCGGCCAGGCTCGGTGATTGTTCTGTCATGGATACACAGCAGGGGCAGGGATGATGCGCAAGACGTTGAAATGGCTGGGCGGGGGGCTTTTGGGGCTGGTGCTGGTGGTCGGCGGGCTGTTGCTGGTGTCGCGGTTCTGGCCGTCAACGACCTTGCAGGAGGAGGCATTGGCGGCGCTGGAGACCGGGCCGCAGCGACCCGGCAGCAATGCGTATGTGGCGTTGATGACGTTGCATCACGAATCGCTGGATGCAGCCGCGCGCCGCGCACTGGTGGATGCACTGGCCAGCGACTATGGGCAATGGCAGCAGCGGTTCGAGGCCCACTGGCTGGAAAATGGCGGGGGGATGCCGACCGCGCCGGCGCCGCAACTGGGCGGTGAGCCGGTGGCCTGGGTGCACGACGATGCGCTGTGCCGGATCAACGAGGGTGGGGCGTGTCTGGACAAGGTGCGTGCCGCACCCGAGGCGGTGGCTGATGCCCTGGCCGCGCATGCCGGCCTGCTGGAGCGGATTGCCGCGTTGTCGACGCATGGTCATCTGCGCAGCGAGCTGCCCCTGGGGCCCTACGTGCCGCTGCCACCCCTGCAGAGTCTGGGGCTGCCGCTGGCGGCCCATGCGCTGGCGCATGTGCAGGGCGACAGCGCCGGCGCGCTGGCCGGGGTCTGCCGCGACGCCGGCACCGCGCGGATGCTGGTCACCCGCAGCGACACGCTGGTCTCGACCATGATCGGCGCGCGCCTGTTGCAGGCCCATGCCCGGTTGCTGGCCGCGATGCTGGAAGAAATGCCGGTGGATGTGGCCTTGCCGGCGCAATGCGCAGCGGCATTCGCCCCGCTGTCGGCTGCGGAGATGAGCGGTTGCAATGCCTTGCGTGGGGAATTTGAAATGGCCGATTCATTGCTGGCGCTGGAGGCCAGGCGGATCGGACGGTACCCGGGCGGCTCGTGGGTCTTCAATGCGCCGCGGACGCGCGCCCTGCAGGCGGTCAACCTCGGTCAGAGCTGCCTGCCGGCGGCGCAGGCGCGGATCGCACAGGACTTGCCCTTCCAGGCCAGTCAGGCGCAGGCGTCCGTCTGGCGTCTGGAGTGCGCGACCAATGCAATCGGTTGCATCCTGGGCAGTGTGGCGGCTCCCGCCTATGAGCAGTACACGCGCCAGTTGCAGGATGTCGGTGCCGAGCTGGGCCTGCTCAACGCGCTGCTATGGCTGCGTGGACAACCGTTGCAGGGTTCTCTGGCGACACGCCTTCAGGCCATGCCCTCCGGCTACGCCAGTGCGCAGCGGCCGGTCCTGCTGGCGGCTGATGGACGGGGGCTGGAAACGGTGCTTTATGCCCCGCGTGGCGGGGAAAACCGGGTGCGTCTGCCACTGCCAGCGGCATTGTGGGAGCCGGCGCCCTGACGCTCGCGGACCGGATGAAAACGCCGGCCGGTACCGCGCCGGCTTGAACTCAGCGCGCGCGGGGCTTCAGCCGCACGTAGACCTGCTTGCGGACGCGTGCGACGAGCTCGCCGCGCTCATCCCGGATCTCGTTCTCGAACCAGCGCAGGTGCTTGCCGCCCTCGGCGGTGGCCACTTTGATCTCCTCCACCAGCCCATCGTCGAGATCGAATTCGGTGGCCACCACGCCACGGCCGGGCCTGATGAACTCCACCTCGCCGGCTTTGTCCCAGACAACATAGTCCCGCCCAAGTTTCTGCAGCAGGCACAGCATCCAGAACGGGTCGGTCATCGCGAACAGGCTGCCGCCGAAATGGGTGCGCACGTAATTCATGTTCCACAGCCGTTGCCGCAGCTCGACCCGCACGCGGCGGTAATCGTCATCGATGGCGGTGACGTGGATGCCGGAAAACAGGAACGGCGGCCACAGGTTGATGCCGTGGCGGAACAGGCTGGCTTTCATCGGACGGACAAGCGGCGCGGGGAGCAACAGTCTAACATTCGCGCCCGTATGGATAAGGCCGGGGCGAGTCGTGGCCCCGGCCGGGTGTTTCAGCAACGGGCTGCCATCAGAACAGCAGCGAGGCCATCCGCCGGCGGTAACGGCCGACCAGGTCCTCATCCTCGATGACGCGGAAGGCGTCGATCAGCGCCTTCTTGGGCAGGTTCTCGTGGAAGGCGCGGTCGATGCGCAGCATCTCGATGAACTGTTCCAGCGCCGCTTCATCCTCGCCGCCGAGCAGGTGGTGGATGCCCAGCAGGTGGCGGGCTTCCAGGTCATTGCCATCGGCCTGCACGCGAGCCGCCAGCACGTCGGCGGCCGGTGCACCCTGCAGCGCGAGGCCGAAATCCAGGCGGGCACGGGCACGCACGGCGCGGTCATCGGTGGCCAGGTTGGCCGGCAGCGCGTCGAGCAGTTGCCCGGCCTCGGGGGTGGCGCCGGTCTTGAGCAGGGCCAGCGCCAGCTCCAGCTTCAGCTCGTCCTTGTCCGGTTCGGCGGCGATGGACTCGCGCAGGGCGGCAATCTGGGCCTGCGGGTCCAGCGGCAGCGGAGCGTCCTCTTCGGCGGGGTCCGTGGCGTCCAGTGGGGTGACGCCATGCTGGGTCAGGAATTCGCGCAGCTGGCCTTCGGGCATCGCGCCCGGGAAGCCATCGACGATCTGGCCGTCCCTGATCAGGAACACGGTCGGTACCGAGCGGATCTGGAAGGCCGCGGCGACCTGCTGCTCCTTGTCCACATCGACCTTGGCCAGCTCGAAGGCCCCGTTGTATTCCCCGGCCAGCTTTTCCAGCAGCGGGCCCAGGGTCTTGCACGGACCGCACCACGTCGCCCAGAAATCCACCAGCACCGGGGTCTGCATCGATTTCTGCAGGACGTCGGCTTCGAAGGTGGCGGTGGTGGCGTCGAAAACGTGGGGAAGTTCGCTCATGGCTGGATTCATCGCTGGCGGGAGCTTCCTTTATGGCGACGACCGGGCGCTATCTCAACCTCGGTGGCGACGGATTGCTGCCCCGAGGCGCCCGGGTGACCCCGTCGTATCGGTCCGGCCCGCCAGCACAGTTTCAACAAGTATGTTCCAGGATGCGGCCCCGGCCGCCGGGAAGTGGCCCGGCTGATCGCAGCGCCGGATGGAGCCGATGCCAAGCCCGGGCGCAGCCTGCACAATGTCGGCCGTAGCCGGGCGCCCTGTTCCGGCCAGCGTGGCAAGGTGCGTGGTGGCGTCAGTGTGGAAACGAATGCAAATCTGGGCCGGTCCGCTGGCTGTGGTCATCGGCGTGGCCAGCGTCATCGGGTTCGGCGCGCAGCTGGACGGGTATGACCAGCTGTGCCATCCAGTGTCGTTGCTGGGGGCACGCGGGGTGCCGGGAGGCGCCGCGTTCAGTGTGCTCGGGTTCGTGGTTCCGGGGCTGCTGGCCGCAGTGGTGGCGCTGGCGCTGATCCTGAGGATGCCAGCCTCGACACCGCGGATCCTGAGGGTTGGCGGCCAGATGCTGTTGCTGGCGACGGTGGCCTTCACGGCGATGGGATTGCTGCCGCTGGACGTGGACGACATCGAGAGCCGGGCCAGCCAGTACCACGCCAGTGCCTGGCTGCTGTGGCTGGTGGCGTTCAGTGCCGGTGCCGTTGCACTGCGGCTGGGGGCGGGCAGGGACAGTGCCTGGCGGCCACTGGCGGTGCTGACGCTGGGCTGTGTGGTGTGGAGCCTGTGCAGCGCGTTCGTGTTCCAGAGCGTCATGCCGGTGGCCATGGCCCAGCGGCTGGCTTTCCTTGGCTGGCTGGTCTGGCTGCTGGCGGCGGCGCGACTGGCTCCGGCGCGCGGCTGAGCGGGAAACGACGCGGATGGACCGGTTGCGGTGACGCGCAGCGGTTGGATGGAGGGCTGAAACCGTCGCCATATCAATGATCTGCGGTGAGCAGGGGGATTTGGCCGGGGGGCGGTTTGGAGTGCCATGATGCACTGCGGTACCCTGTCACGCTTTGCCGTTGCCCAGCGTTGCCATGTCCAGCGTCGAACCCAATATCTACGATCCCCAGCAGGTTGAAACCGCCGCCCAGAAATTCTGGGAGGCCGAGAAAGCATTCGAGGTGAACGAAACCTCGGACAAGCCCAAGTACTACTGCCTGTCGATGCTGCCGTATCCGTCCGGTGCGCTGCACATGGGCCACGTGCGCAACTACACCATTGGCGATGTCATCAGCCGCTACAAGCGCATGACCGGCCACAACGTGCTGCAGCCGATGGGCTGGGACGCGTTCGGCCTGCCGGCCGAGAACGCGGCGATCAAGAACAAGACCGCGCCGGCCAAGTGGACCTACAAGAACATCGACCACATGCGCAGCCAGCTCAAATCGCTGGGCTATGCGATCGACTGGTCGCGCGAGTTCGCCACCTGCACGCCGGAGTACTACGTCCACGAGCAGCGCATGTTCACCCGCCTGATGCGCAAGGGCCTGGCCTACCGCCGCAACTCGGTGGTGAATTGGGATCCGGTGGACAACACCGTGCTGGCCAACGAGCAGGTCATCGACGGCCGCGGCTGGCGTTCCGGCGCGCTGGTGGAAAAGCGCGAGATCCCGCAGTGGTTCCTGCGCATCACCGATTACGCCCAGGAACTGCTGGACGGCCTGGATGAACTGCCGGGCTGGCCGGAGTCGGTCAAGACCATGCAACGCAACTGGATTGGCCGTTCCGAAGGCCTGGAAATCCAGTTCGACGTGCGCGATGTCGACGGCAGCGCGCTGGACCCGCTGCGCGTGTTCACCACCCGTCCGGACACGGTAATGGGCGTGAGCTTCGTCTCCATTGCCGGCGAGCATCCGCTGGCCATGCATGCGGCCAAGAGCAACCCGCAGCTGGCCGCCCTGCTGGCCGAGCTGAAACAGGGCGGTGTCTCCGAGGCCGAGCTGGAAACCCAGGAAAAACGTGGCATGGACACCGGCCTGAAGGCCATCCATCCGGTCAGCGGCGAGCAGGTGCCGGTGTGGGTCGCCAACTTCGTGCTGATGGGCTACGGCACCGGCGCGGTGATGGCGGTGCCGGGCCATGACCAGCGCGATTTCGAATTCGCAAGCAAGTACAACCTGCCCAAGAAGCAGGTCATTGCGCTGAAGTCGCCCAGGAACGACGACGAGCGCACCTACGATGCGGACCGCTGGCAGGACTGGTACGGCGACAAGAGCCGCGAGACCGAGCTGGTCAATTCGGCCGAGTTCGACGGCCTGGACTTCCAGGGCGCGTTCGAGGCGCTGGCCGAGCGTTTCGAGCGCAAGGGCCAGGGGCAGCGCCGGGTGAACTACCGTCTGCGCGACTGGGGTGTGAGCCGCCAGCGCTACTGGGGCTGCCCGATCCCGGTGATCTACTGCGACAAGTGCGGCGCGGTGCCGGTGCCGGAAGACCAGCTGCCGGTGGTTCTGCCGGAGGACGTGACCCTGCTGGGCACCGGTTCGCCGATCAAGGCCGATCCGGAGTGGCGCAAGACCAGCTGTCCGGAGTGCGGCGGCGCGGCCGAGCGCGAGACCGACACCTTCGACACCTTCATGGAGTCCAGCTGGTATTACGCCCGTTACACCTCGCCCGGTGCCCGGGACGCGGTGGACAAGCGCGGCAACTACTGGCTGCCCGTGGACCAGTACATCGGCGGCATCGAGCACGCGATCCTGCACCTGATGTACTTCCGTTTCTTCCACAAACTGCTGCGCGACGCACGCATGGTGGACAGCAACGAGCCGGCGCAGAACCTGCTGTGCCAGGGCATGGTGATCGCCGATACCTATTACCGGCCGAATCCGGACGGTTCCAAGGACTGGATCAACCCGGCCGACGTCCACGTCGAGCGGGACGAGCGCGGCCGCATCATCGGCGCCACGCTGATCGCCGACGGCCAGCCGGTGGTGGTCGGCGGCTCGGAGAAGATGTCCAAGTCCAAGAACAACGGCGTCGATCCGCAGGCGATGGTGGGCAAGTACGGTGCCGATACGGTGCGTCTGTTCTCGATGTTCGCCGCACCGCCGGAGCAGTCGCTGGAATGGAACGAGGCCGGTGTCGATGGCATGGCGCGTTTCCTGCGCCGGCTGTGGGCGCAGGTGCACAAGCACGTGGCCGACGGCGCCGCACCGGTGCTGGACGTGGCCGCACTCACCGCCGAGCAGAAGGCGGTGCGCCGCAAGACCCACGAGACGATCGGCAAGGTCGGTGACGACTACGGTCGCCGCCACGCCTTCAACACCGCCATCGCCGCGGTGATGGAGCTGCTCAACTCGCTGTCCAAGTTCAACGACGACAGCGCACAGGGCCGCGCGGTACGCCAGGAAGCGCTACAGGCGACGGTGCTGATGCTCAATCCAATCACCCCGCATGCCTGCCATGCGATGTGGCAGCTGCTGGGCCATGCCGAAACGCTGCTGGAAGACCAGCCGTTCCCGCAGGTCGATCCGGCCGCGCTGGTCAAGGATGCGCTGACGCTGGCGGTACAGGTCAACGGCAAGTTGCGCGGCACCATCGAGGTGGCGGCCGACGCGGCGCGCGACCAGATTGAAGCCGCTGCCCTGGCCGAACCGAACGCGGCCAAGTTCCTGGAAGGGATGACGATCCGCAAGGTCATCATCGTCCCGGGCAAGATCGTCAACATCGTTGCCGGTTGAACCCGGCGGATCTCAAGTGCTGTTCACGCGGCATCAGGCAGGCTCCCTGCCTGTTGCCGCTCCCGGCCGGCTCCGCCAGACTGTGCCCATGACCCGATATCTGATCGCCCTGATTCTCGCCGCAAGTCTCTCTGGCTGCGGTTTCCATCTGCGCAACACGCTCACCTTGCCCGCCGATACGCCGGCGGTGAAAGTGGAGTCCTCGGTGCGCTACAGCGAGCTGGTGAAGCTGCTCAACCGTGGCCTGCGGGCGTCGGGCGCGACGGTTGTAGAAGAGGATCAGGCCACGCCCTCGGCCGACAGCAGCGGGGTTGCCCGTCTGCAGGTCCGCTCGGAGCGCTGGGGCGATCTTCCGATCGCCATCGATGCGCAGGGCCGTGCGCAGGAGTTCAGCCTGCGCTATGCGGTGATCTTCAGCTTCTCGCGTCCGGATGGCTCGGTGATCGTGCCCGAGCAGGCGATCGAACTGTCGCGTGACTATGTCTCGCCGCCGGAAGACGCCACCGGCACCACCACCGAACGTGAAATCCTGGCCGATGAACTGCGCCGGGAAATGGCTGCCTCGATCCTGCGCCGTATCGACAGCGTGGTCCGTGCCGATCTGGAAAAAGCGCGCGCCAAACCGGAAGCCAGCGGCGCCGATGACGCCAACGGGGCAGGCTGAGGCCGTGCTTCGCAGGGGCAACGCATCGGCCGGGTGCCACTAGATGGAACTGCGCCCTGAACAGTTGGCAAGCCAGGCGGCCTCGCAGCCGCTGGCGCCTGTCTACCTGATTGCCGGACCCGAATTGCTGCGCGTGCTGGAAGCGGCCGATGCGGTACGCGCACGGGCGCGCGCCGACGGCATTGGCGAGCGCGAGGTGTTCGATGCCGATGGGCGCGATTTCGACTGGGGCCAGCTGGCGTCCAGTTTCAATGCGCCGAGTCTGTTCAGCGCCCGCCGCCTGGTCGAGCTGCGCCTGCCTACCGGCAAGCCGGGCAAGGAGGGCGCCGAGGTCATCAGCGATTTCTGCGCGCAGCCGCCGGCCGATGTGGTGCTGCTGATCACCGCCGGCGAATGGAGCAAGGCGCATCAGGGCAAGTGGGCCGAGGCGGTCAGCAAGGCCGGTGTGCTGTCGGTGGCCTGGGCGATCAAGCCGCACGAGCTGGGTGACTGGATCGAGCGGCGTCTGCGCTCCAAGGGATTGCGTGCCGATGCTGCTGCCGTGCAACGCCTGAGTGAGCGGGTGGAAGGCAATCTGCTGGCGGCCGCGCAGGAGATCGACAAGCTGGCATTGCTAGCCGACGGGCAGGCGCTGGACGTGGCGAAGATGGAGTCGCTGGTGGCCGATGCGGCCCGCTACGACGTTTTCCGGCTCAGCGAGGCGGCGTTTTCCGGCCAGCCGCAGGCGGTGCTGCGCATGCTCGCCGGGCTGCGGGCCGAGGGCGAAGTGGTCGCGGCGCTGATGCCGATCCTGATCCGTGAGCTGCTGTTGACGGCAGGGCTGGCGCGGATCAATGCCGCCGGCGGCAACCTGGCCGCGGAGATGAAGAATAAGGGGATCTGGGATTCGCGGCAGGCGCCGTTCAAGCGCGCGTTGGGGCGGCACCCCGATCCGCGGCGCTGGGAGCGCTTCGTTGCCGAGGCCTCGCAGATCGATCGCATGGCCAAAGGCCGGGCCGAGGGCGATCCATGGCTGGGACTGGAGCGTCTGCTGCTGGCGCTGGCCGAGGCAAAAGCGGTGCGGCTGCTGGTCCGCGGATCCCGCTGAGATGCCTGCAACGGTGGAGCCTTCACGGCTGTGGGTTCTGTATGGCGGGACTTTTGACCCCGTCCACAACGGTCATCTGGCCATCGCCCGCTGCGCGCGTGATGAACTCGCAACAACTATATGGCTGATGCCGGCAGCTGATCCGCCGCACCGGGCGCCACCCGGCGCCGACGCGACGCAGCGTGCGGCGATGCTGGAACTGGCGCTCGCCGATGAGACCGGGTTGAGCGTAGACCTGCGTGAGCTGGTGCGGGCCAAAGAGCAGCCGGGTGTACCGTCATGGACGGTGGATACCCTGCGCCAGCTGCGCGCGCAGATCGGCGCCTCACGGCCGGTCGCGCTGCTGATCGGGGCCGACAGCCTGCTGGGCCTGCCGGAATGGCACGAATGGGAACGGCTGCTGGAGCTGGCACACCTGGTGGTGGCCGATCGCCCTGGCAGCCCCCTTGAGGGCGATCTGCCGCCGCTACTGGCCGATCGGCTGCAAGGCGCGTGGGCCGATTCGGTCGCGCAGTTGCGGACGGCGGCCGGTGGGCGGGTGCTGCGGCTGCGCCAGCCGCTGCAGGCCGAGTCGGCCACTGCGGTGCGCCGCCTGATCGCCGGCGGCGGCGCGTGGCGGGAACTGATGCCGGCGCGGGTGGCCGATTTCATCGTCGAAAACCGCCTGTACGAATGCCAGTCCGATTCGTGAATGCCGGCAGCGGCCGGGTTCTCTATAATCACCGCCTTATTCATCGAGTTATGCCGCTTTGACCACCGAAGCCCAAGTCATCAAAACCCAGTTGCCCAGCCCTCCGCCTTCCGTTCCGGCCCTGCTGGCCTGCGTGCATTCGGCGCTGGAGGAAATGAAAGCCCGGGATGCGGTCGAGATCGACGTCCGCGGCCGTTCCAGCGTCGCCGATTACCTGGTCGTTGTTTCCGGCACCTCCACCCGTCACGTCAAATCCATCGGCGATGAGGTCGTGCGTTTTGCCAAGAACCTGGGTGTGATGCCGCTGGGCGTGGAAGGCGAGCGCGAGGCGGAGTGGGTGCTGGTCGATCTGGGCGATGTGATTGTCCACGTCATGCTGCCGCGCGTGCGCGAGTTCTATGCACTGGAACGCCTGTGGACCGTGGGCGATCAGCCGCCGGTTGGCGGGCAGGATCAGGATGACGAATCCGCGGCGGGCTGAGCCGGCAGCGGAGGATTGTGCGACGGCGCCGCAGGGCGCCGTCCTTGTTTCAGGCAGTGCAATGTGATCCGGGAGGCCATCGCCCCATGAAAGCCAGATTGATCGCCACAGGTGAGCGCGCGCCGAGCTGGGTGGCGCAGGGATTTGCCGAATACCAGAAGCGGCTTTCGCATTGGCTGCCACTGGAGCTGGTGGAGATCGAGCCGGGTCTGCGCGGCAAGGGACGTGATCCGAAGCGGGCGATCGAGGAAGAAGGCAAGCGGGTGCTGGCCGCGCTGCCCAAGAATCCCTACGTCGTGGCGCTGGATGTGCCCGGACGCCAGCTCAGCTCAGAGCAGTTGGCGCAGCGGCTGGAGCATTGGCGCTCGCGGGGCCAGGATCTCGCATTTCTTATCGGTGGTCCGGAAGGACATGCCGCCGAGGTCTCGGCAACGGCCGATGAAACCTGGTCCATCGGTCCGCTGACTTTGCCGCACATGCTCGTTCGACTGGTGGTGGCCGAGCAGCTGTACCGCGCAGCGGCGATGATCGCAAATCACCCCTACCATCGCGCGTGATTACCCTATAGAATGCGCGTCCCCGCCCGAATAGCTCAGCCGGTTAGAGCACTTGACTGTTAATCAGGGGGTCGTTGGTTCGAGTCCAACTTCGGGCGCCAGGATTCAAAGAAAAAGCCGCGAGCGATCGCGGCTTTTTCTTTGGGCTTTTCCGGGTGCAGGCGCTGCCGTGTTTTCAACCCAGCTTGAAATCCACCGGGATCAGTCCGTAGGCCTTCACCGGATGGCCGCCATCGGTGGCCGGTTGAAACTTCCAGCGGCGCAGCACCTGGCTGCGGGCGGCGTTGTCGAGACTGCGATGGCCGCTGCTGCGTTCGATGCTTACCTCCAGCGGTACACCGTCCTCGCCGACCAGCACCCGTAGCACCACCGTGCCCTGTGCATTGGCCATCAGGGCATCGCGTGGATAGGCGGGCGCAGGCGCGTTCCGGTAGCGCAGCTGCACGCCTTCCAGTGGCATTCCGATGCCGGTCACCTCCGTCGCCGGAACGTTGGCGATGGGCGGTGCGATATCTGCCAGTGGTGCGATCACCGCCTCGGTGGCGAATACCGGCATCGGCGCGGTTTCCACGGGTGTGGGTAACGCCGGTTGACGTGGGGGCGCGGGTGACGAGGTGACCTTGACCAGCTTTTCCGGGGGCAGCGGCGGGGGCGGTGGTTGTACCGGTTTGGCTTCGGATATCTGCCAGCGCGGTTCCGGCACCGCAATGGTACGGATGGGTGCCTGTGACAGGGGGATCAGCAGCAATCCCAGGGCCAATCCATGCAATGCGATGGCGGTGCTGTAGGCGAGTATGCGTGACGGTTCGAAATGGACTGACGTGACGCGGTGCTGCGTGCGGACCATGTTCCACCTCCATGCGTGGGCGTGTGACGGATAACAACGCGCGGTGATGCAGGACGGAGCTGCAGGCTCCCTGCCTGCAGCTGCAGTGCGCCCGCAAATGCGCAAACCGGCAATAGGTGCCGCTGTTTGCGGTTAAGCGCCGGACAGCTTCGTCCTCGCATGCGGACGGGTGCCCGTGGCACATATACGCATGGCGCTTGCCGGCCTCGCACACAGCAACGGCGCCCGCAGGCGCCGTTGTCGGTGATGCGCCGGGTGCCGATCAGCGTCCCAGTTCGAACACCACATCTAGGTTGACCGAGACCGTGGTTTCACCCGGCGACACGGCGGTATCCATCTCGGCCTTGGCGCTGCGGCCAGCGGCCATGGCCATCATCGGCACCGGCCGGAAGCCGCCCTGGCTGCCCTCGGAGATGCTGACGATGCGGCGCACGCGCAGGCCCAGCGACTTGGCGTAGGTCTCGGCGCGGGCCTGTGCCTTTTTCAGGGCGGCCAGGCGGGCCTCGTCATAGACCGGCTCGGGCTGGTCGATCTCGAAGCTGGGGCCGTTGATCTGGTTTGCCCCCTGGGCGGCCAGGCTGTCGAGCACCTTGCCCAGTTTGGTGATGTCACGCACCTTCAGGCTGACCGTGTTGTTGGCCTGGTAACCGGTGATCTTCGGGGCTTCGTTCTCGGTGTAGCGGTACTGCGGGCTGAGGTTGATGCCGCTGGTCTGGATATCGCGCTCGGCGATGCCGGCCGCCTTGATCGCAGCCATCACCTTGTCCATCTGCAGCGCGTTCTCGCGCATGGCGGTGTTGCCGTCGGCGGCCTGGGTGACCACGCCGGCCGACAGCGTGGCCACGTCCGGCACCCGGCGTGCTTCGGCCTGGGCGGAGATGTTCAGCAAGGTGGCATCGCTGGCCACCACGGTGGGCACGGTTTGGGCATTGGCGGACATCGAAGCTCCCAGGGCAAGTGACAGGGACAGCAGCAGTGGCGCGAGGGCGGTGTGGCGCATGGTGATCCTCCTTGGATTGGACCGGAAAGGTGAACGCAGGGCGATGAACGGGTAGTGAGCCGTGTCGGGGTTTGGATGGCTTTCCTCGCTTCGCCGATCATTCAGTCAGGCCGCGCAGGTTATCCTTCTTCGATGCTCTATCTTGCCTCCCGCTCCCCCCGCAGAAACGAACTCCTGTCGCGGCTTGGCGTGCCTTTCCGGGCGCTGGATCTGGAGGTGCCGGAAGTCCGCGGCCCGGACGAGACCCCCGAAGCCTACGTGCGGCGGGTGGCGCTGGACAAGGCGCGCGCCGGTCTGGCGATGCTCGCGCAGGATCCGGATGCGGTCGTGCTGGGCTCGGACACCGAAGTGGTGCTGGGCGACCGGGTTTACGGCAAGCCGGTGGACACGGCCGATGCGGCAGCGATGCTGGAATCCTTGGCCGGGCGCACGCATGAGGTGATCACGGCCGTGGCGCTGGTCGCACGGGGGCGCGAGCAGGTGCAGCTGGTGTGTTCGCAGGTGACATTCGCGGCGATGAGCGCGGCGCAGATCGCCGGTTACGTGGCCAGTGGTGAACCGATGGGCAAAGCCGGTGGTTATGCCATCCAGGGCGGTGCGGAACGCTTCATCAGCCATCTGGCCGGCAGCTATTCCGGCGTGATGGGATTGCCATTGCAACAGACAGGGGAGCTGCTGCGCGAATTTGGCGTGGTGGCAGACGATTCCATGGACAAGGGGGAATGAAGGACGTGTCCGAAGAGATTCTGGTCAATGTCACCCCGCGCGAAACCCGCGTGGCCGTGATCGAAAACGGCATGCTGCAGGAACTGCACATCGAGCGTGGCTGGCGCCGTGGGGTAGTCGGCAATATCTACAAGGGCAAGGTGCAGCGGGTGATGCCCGGCATGCAGGCGGCCTTTGTCGAGGTAGGCCTGGAGCGCGCGGCGTTCCTGCACGCCAACGATGTGGTGCGGCCGGCACCGGTGGCGGCCGATACCGACGAAACCACGCCCAATCTGCCGTTGCCGTCCTCGGTGCCGATCGTCGAACTGCTGCGTGACGGCCAGGATGTCGTGGTGCAGGTGGTCAAGGACCCGATCGGCACCAAGGGTGCGCGGTTGACCACGCAGATCAGCATTCCCTCGCGCTACCTGGTGTTGCTGCCGCAGTCCAAGATGGTCGGCGTGTCCGCGCGTATCGAAGATGACGCCGAGCGTGCGCGCCTGAAATCGCTGGTCACCGAGATCTCCGCCCAGCACGGCGGCTACGGCTATATCGTGCGTACCAACGCCGAAGGGCAGCCGGCCGAAGCACTGGCCGAAGATATTTCCTATCTTTCGCGGGTATGGGCGGTGGTGGAGCGGCGCGGTCGCGAAGCCCCGTCCTGCAGCACCATTTATGAAGACCTGAGCCTGCCGCTGCGTTCGGTGCGCGACCTGATCCGCAAGGACGTGGACAAGGTCAAGGTCGATTCCAAGGAAACCTTCGCCCAGTTGCAGGCGTTCGTGGCCAAGTACATGCCGGTGCTCGGCGAGAAGCTGGAGCTGTACGCCGGCGATCGCCCGATCTTCGACATGTTCGGGGTGGAGGACGAGATCGGCCGCGCGCTGGACAAGCAGGTGCCGCTCAAATCCGGCGGCTATCTGGTGATCGACCAGACCGAGGCGATGACCACGATCGATGTGAACACCGGTTCCTTCGTCGGCCAGCGCAACCTGGAAGAAACCGTGTTCCGCACCAATCTGGAGGCGGCGCAGGCAGTGGCGCGACAGCTGCGGCTGCGCAATCTGGGCGGCATCATCATCATCGATTTCATCGACATGGATGACGCCGAGCACCGCCGCCAGGTGCTGCGTACGCTGGAAAAGGCGCTGGCCCGTGACCATGCCAAGACCACCGTCTACGACTTCTCGCCGCTGGGTCTGGTGGAAATGACCCGCAAGCGTACGGTGGAAAGCCTGGAGCGCCAGCTGTCGGAGACCTGTCCGCAGTGCAACGGCCGCGGCAGCATCAAGACCACCGAAACGGTGACCTACGAGATCTTCCGCGAGATCACCCGTGCCGTGCGCCTGTTCGAGGCCGCGCGACTGCTGGTGATCGCCTCCAGCAAAGTGGTGGCGCGCATCACCGATGAGGAGTCCGCGGCGGTGGCCGAGCTGGAGGAGTTCCTTGGCAAGAGCATCCGCTTCCAGGCCGATGACCAGTACCTGCAGGAACAGTTCGATGTCGTGTTGCTCTGACATCGCCCTGATCCCCGTCGAGGAGGACGGCGTGGCCTGATGACCACGCTGTTGCGCCACCGTCTGCGTCGGTTGCGACGCCATGTGCTGTACGCGCTGGCGCTGGCGCTGGTGTGCGTGGCGTTGCTGGTGGGCACCTTCAGCCAGTTGCTGCCGATGGTGCAGTCCCACCCGGACAAGGTCGCCGCATGGTTGAGCGCGCGCGCCGGGCAACCGGTGGCCTTCGAGCATCTGGACACCCGCTGGACCCGTCGCGGCCCGCTGCTGCGGCTTGACGGCCTGCGGATCGGCCAGGGCGAAGGGGTGCGGGTGGGCCAGGCCGAAGTGCTGGTGGCGCTGTATTCGGGTCTGCTGCCGGGTGCGCCGCTGACCGAGCTGCGGTTGCGCGGCCTTGCTTTGACCCTGCAGCGCGCCGAAGACGGCCGCTGGTCCGTGCAGGGGCTGCCCAGTGCACGCAACGGGGGCGACCCGCTGGAAACCCTGCGGCGGCTGGGCGAGTTGCAGGTGATCGGCGGCCGCCTGCGCGTGGATGCGCCATCGCTGGGCGTGGCGACCGAGATTCCGCGTATCGATCTGCGCCTGCGGGTGGACGGCCAGCGGCTGCGTGCCGGTGCCAAGGGCTGGATCGACACCGCGGCGCCGCCGGTGACCGCGGTGCTGGATTTCGACCGGCAGCAGGGCGATGGACAGGCGTGGCTGGCGGCCGCGCCGGCCGATCTGTCGGCCTGGTCATCGCTGCTGCGCTTTGCCGGGGTGAGTGTCCAGCAGGGGACAGGCGCGGCGCGGGGCTGGCTGCAGGTCCGTGACAACAAGGTCGTGTCGGTGACGGTTGATGCCGACCTCAACGGGCTGCTACTGGCCGGAGCGCCGTTCAGCGAAGGCACGAAGGCGCCTTCCACATTTCTGCACCGGGTGCAGGCACGCGCGCGCTGGAGGCAGATCGAGGGCGGCTGGCGGCTGGACGCGCCGCAATTGCGCATCGCCTCGGAAGGGCGCATGCAATCACTCGATGGTCTGCTGTTGGCCGGCGGCAATGATTTCGCCCTGCAGGGCAAGCAGATCGATGTGACGCCGCTGCTGCGCGTGGCCGCACTGGGTGAACAGCTCTCTCCGCCCCTGCGTCAGTGGCTGCATCGCGCCCGACCGGTGTTGCGGTTTTCGGATGTGAGCATCGCCGGCCACCGCGGTGGCGCGTTGCGCGGGCGCGGCGAGCTGGAAGAGGCGGCATTCGCCGCCATCGCTGACAGTCCGGGGCTCAGTGGTCTGCGCGGGCATTTCGAGGGCGACGGCCAGGCGGTGGCGTTGACGCTGCGGCCGGACCACACGGTCAAGTTCGACTGGCCTACCGGCTTTGCCACCACGCACGAGCTGAAGCTGCGCGGGCAGCTGGTGGGCTGGCGCGAAGGCGCCGGCTGGCAGGTGGGCACGCCGGCGTTGCGTGTGCAGGGCACCGATTATGCGGCCGATCTGCGGGGCGGACTGTGGTTCCAGGGTGACGGCACCCGTCCATGGATCAACCTGGCGGCCAAGCTGGACGATGTGCCGATGACCGTGGCCAAGCGCTTCTGGGTGCGCTCGCGTATGAGTGAGACGGCGGTGGCGTGGCTGGACGCGGCGCTGATCGACGGTCACCTGCGCGACGGCATCGCATTGGCGGTAGGTGACATGGACGACTGGCCGTTCAATGGCCACAACGGTCGCTTCGAGGCGCGTGGCCGGATCGATGAGGGAGCGATCCGCTTCGCTGGCGATTGGCCGCTCATCAACGGCGTGGATGGCGACATCGCCTTTATCGCCAACGGTTTCGCGTTGCAGGGCAAGGGCGAGCTGGCCGGGGTGAAGATCGACAGCTTCCAGGCCGGGATCGCCGATTTCCGCGAGTCGCGCCTGCATGTGGCCGCACGTACCGTCGATGACAGCAGCCACCTGCTGGCGATGCTGCGCAAGAGTCCGCTGCAGGCCAGCTACGGCGAAACCCTGGACAACCTGGCAGTGTCCGGACCGGCGAGTGTGACCTTCGATCTGCTGCAGCCACTGCGCGGCGGCGCGGGCCGGCTTGCCGGCGAGGTGGAACTGCGCGGAGCCAGTCTGGCTGACAAGCGGTGGGATCTGAAGTTCGACAATGTGCGCGGCACGGCCAGTTACGGCGGCAATGGCTTTGACGCGCCGGCGCTGGCGGTGCGCCACCGGGAGCGTGATGGCCTGCTGACGCTGCGCGCCGGCGCGCCGGTGCGCGATCCGGCCCATGCGTTCGAGGCCGAGCTGACGGCGGCGCTGAGCGCCAGCGATCTGCTTGACCGGGCGCCCGAGCTGGATTGGCTCCGGCCCTATATCCAGGGCACCTCGCAGTGGACGATCGGAGTCACCTTGCCGAAGGGGGCGCCCGGCAACCGTTCCGTGCCACCGACCCGGCTGACGTTGCGGTCGGCGCTGCAGGGCACGCGCCTGCAGTTCCCGGCACCGCTGGACAAGCCGGCGGCCGAAGCACTGGGCACCACGGTGTCGGCGGCGCTGCCGTTGGGCAGCGGCATCACTGAAGTCGCTTTCGGCCAGCGTCTGGCATTGGCCGCGCGCACCCACAATGGCAAGACCGGCGTGCAGGTCACGATGGGCAGCGACCGGGTGGACCGTGAGCCGCCGGCCGAGGGCCTGGTGGTCAGCGGGCGCACACCGGCGTTGGACGCGCTGGAGTGGATCGCCCTTGCGCGCGGCAGCAGCGGCGGCGACGCGGACAGCGCCGGGCTGGCGCTGAACCAGGTGGATGTGTTGGCCGAGCGGCTGCTGTTGATCGGTGGCCATTTCGACCAGACCCGGTTGCGGTTGCGGCCTGAGCCGGGCGTCATCGGCGTGCAGCTGGACGGGCCTGCACTGGCCGGCACGCTGACGGTGCCCGATGGCCGGGGCGGCACCGTGCGCGGGCAGTTGGCGCGGGTGCATTGGCAGGAAGCCGCGGGTATGGGCGAGGCTGGCGCGGCCGCCGATCCGCTCGATCCGGCCAATATCCCGCCGCTGGCATTGGATATCGAAGACCTGCGCGTCGGCAGGACCGCATTGGGCCGGACAGTGCTGCGGACCCGGCCGTTGGCCGATGGCCTGAAGGTCGAGCAATTGCAGTTCCGCGCACCCAAACAGGCGATCGATGTGGAAGGCCAGTGGCGCGGCGTCGGCGCCCAGGCGCACACGCACGTGGCGGTGCAGGTGGACAGCGACAATCTCGGCGGGCTGATGGACAACCTGGGCTACGGCGGGCAGCTGCGCGCCGGCCAGGGCCAGGTGCGGTTCGATGCCCGCTGGCCGGGCGCGCCACGGGCGTTCCAGCTGGCCGCGCTGGAGGGCTCGCTGAGTCTGGACGCCCGCAACGGCCAGCTGCTGGAAGTTGAACCGGGCGCCGGGCGGGTGCTGGGCCTGCTCAGCGTGGCGCAGCTGCCCCGCCGGCTGATGTTCGATTTCCGCGATTTCTATTCCAAGGGTCTGGCGTTCAACCGCGTCGAGGGCCAGGTGCGGTTCGGCGACGGTGTGGCGCGTACCGACAAGATCGTCATGGAAGGACCGGCGGCGGACATCACCATCCGGGGCCAGACCGACCTGCGCAGCCAGCAGTTCGACCAGACCATCGATGTGAATCCGCGTTCGGGCAACCTGCTGACCGTGGTCGGCGCAGTGGCGGCCGGGCCGATTGGCGCGGCGGTCGGTGCTGCGGCCAACGCGGTGCTCGGCAAGCCGCTGGGGACCATCGGTGCCAAGACCTACAAAGTCACCGGGCCATGGAAAGATCCCACCGTGGATGTGGTCGAGCGCGAGGCGCCGCGCGTACCGCCGCCGCTGGTCAGCCCCGACAACCGCGGCTCCCCGTGATCCTCGCATCGGCTTGCGAACCGCGCCCAAGCCCCCATCTGGAATGACATGACTGATAACGTAATGACGCTTGCCGAGTCCCGCCTGCTGCTGCCGGCCGGGCTGGACGCCAACCGCCTCGAGCGCACCTTCGGCACCCTGCTGGGGCCGGGCATCGATTTTGGTGACCTGTATTTCCAGCACTCGCGGCGTGAAAGCTGGAGCGTGGAAGACGGCATCGTCAAGGACGGCGCCCACTCCATCGAGCAGGGCGTGGGTGTGCGGGCCATTTCCGGCGAGAAGACCGGTTTCGCTTATTCCGACGATATCCAGCCGGCCGCCTTGCTGGCGGCGGCGCAGTCGGCCCGGGCGATCTCCCGCGAGGGCGGCGCGCAGAACGTGCGCCCGCTGGTAAGCGGCGGCGGTCGTGTGTTGTATCCGGCGCTGGACCCGGTGGACAGCATCGGCAACGAAGCCAAGGTCGAGGTGCTCAAGCGCCTGGACCAGTACCTGCGTGCGGCCGATCCGCGCGTGCAGCAGGTGATGGTGAGCCTGTCCGGCGGCGTGGACACGGTGCTGATCGCGCGCAGCGATGGCGTGCTGGCGGCCGATGTGCGCCCGCTGGTGCGGCTGAACGTGCAGGTCATCGTCGAGCAGAACGGGCGGCGCGAGTCCGGCTATGCCGGCGGTGGTGGCCGCTACAGCTATGAAGAACTGTTTGCCGGTGAGCGCCCGGAAGGCTTCGCCCGCGAGGCGCTGCGCCAGGCACTGGTGAACCTGGAGGCGATTCCGGCCCCGGCCGGGGTGATGCCGGTGGTGCTGGGCCCGGGCTGGCCGGGTGTGCTGTTGCACGAGGCGGTCGGCCACGGCCTGGAGGGCGACTTCAACCGCAAGGGCACCAGCGTCTATGCCGGCCGTATTGGCGAGCGGGTGGCTTCACCGGGGGTGACCATCGTCGATGATGGCACCCTGGACGGGCGTCGTGGTTCGTTGAACATCGACGACGAGGGCACGCCAACCCAGTGCACCACGCTGATCGAGGACGGCATCCTGGTCGGCTACATGCAGGACACGCTCAACGCGCGGCTGATGGGCGTGGCGCCGACCGGCAATGGCCGCCGCGAATCCTTCGCGCACATGACCATGCCGCGCATGACCAACACCTATATGCGCGCCGGCACCCACGACCCGCAGGAAATGATCCGCTCGGTGAAAAAGGGCCTGTACGCGGTCAACTTCGGCGGCGGCCAGGTCGACATCACCAGCGGCAAATACGTGTTCTCGGCGACCGAGGCCTACCTGATCGAAGACGGCAGGATCACCGCGCCGGTCAAGGGCGCCACGCTGATTGGCAACGGCCCGGAAACCATGCAGAAGGTACGCATGATCGGCAACGACCTGGCGCTGGATGAAGGCGTCGGCATCTGCGGCAAGGACGGCCAGAGCGTGCCGGTGGGTGTGGGCCAGCCATCGCTGCTGATCGAGGGCATCACCGTGGGCGGTACCCAGGCCTGAGCGGGACGCCGATGATGCCTGCGACGCTGAGCGCAGCGGCTGCCGGTGGATGCCGGCAGCCTGCGGCGGGCTCAGTCCTGCGCGTCGTCCTCGAGCTCGCCGTCATCGTCGCTGTCGGCCGCAGTCGCGCCGCCAATCACTGCCGGCAGCATCAGCCCGCGCAACACCTGGAAGATCTCGCGGAACGCGCGCGGCGGCTTGTTCTTGGCTTTTTCCGCCTGCGCATTGCGCAGCAGCGTGCGCAGTTGCTGGCGGTCGGCCTGCGGGTATTCGTCCAGCAGCTGGCCCAGCGCGCTGTCGCCCTCGGCCAGCAGGCGCTCACGCCAGCGCTCGATGCGATGCATCATCGCCACTTCCCGGCGCGAGGTCTCGCTGTTGGCGCTGAGCGCGTCACGGATGGCCTGCAGCGTGGCTTCATCCTCGCGGCGCATGTGCTTGGCCAGGAACGCCAGCTGGCGCTTGCGCGCGCCATGGGCGGTGATGCGCTTGCTGTATTCGATATGCGGCAGCAGGTCTTCGGGGATCGGCAGCCGCGCCAGCTGTGCCGGCGTCAGGTCCACCAGGGTTTCGCCCAGGGCAAGTATCTCCAGGGCCTCACGGCGGTTCTGGCTGCGGCTTTCGCCCAGGAATTCACCGGTTTCTTCGTCGCGTCCGCGCATCGTCTTCCACATCCTTACATTCGCCCCGCCTCGCGCAGGGCCATAACTATCGACAGGATAAAGCATTGAACGCCATTACCACCGATGCCGCCGGCATCGACGACAGCCTGCCCCGCCTGGAACAGCTGGCCGCTATCTCCCAGCGCCTGCTGGAAAAGGCCCGCGCCATGGGCGCCAGCCAGGCCGAGGTCAGCTGCAGCGAGGAACGCGGGCTGGATGTGAATGTGCGCCTGGGCGAGGTGGAGACCGTCGAGTCCACCCATGACCGCGGCATCGCGGTGACGGTGTACTTCGGCCAGCGCAAGGGCAGCGCCAGCACCGCCGACCTGCAGGACTCCAGTCTGGAGGCCACCGTGGCGCAGGCCTGCGCGATCGCCCGCCATACCGAGGACGACCCGGCCGCCGGCCTGGCCGATGCCGGGCTGATGGCGACGGCGTTCCCGGACCTGGACGGCTGGCACCCGTGGGCACTCAGCGCCGAGGAAGCGGTGGATCTGGCGCTGGCCTGCGAGGCGGCCGGGCGCCAGGCCGATGGCCGGATCAGCAATTCCGACGGCGCTTCGGCGGCGACCGCGCAGAGCCTGTCGGTTTACGCCAACTCGCACGGTTTCATTGGCCACGAGCGCAGCAGCCACCATTCCATCGGCTGCGCGCTGATTGCCGGGCAGGGCGATGGCATGCAGCGTGACGGCTGGTACACCAGTGCTATCGCCCGGGAAGACCTGGAAGATCCTGCGGCTGTGGGCCGGCGGGCCGCCGAGCGCACCGTCGCCCGGCTGCAGCCGCGTTCGCTGCCGACCGGCGAGGTGCCGGTGCTGTTCAGTGCGGAAATGGCGCGCTCGCTGATCGGCCACCTGCTCAGTGCGGTTTCCGGTGGCGCGCTGTATCGCCGTGCCAGCTTCCTGCTCGACAGCGCCGGCACCTCGCTGTTCCCGGACTGGTTCGCCATCGACGAGCGGCCGCTGCTGCGTCGCGGCCTGCGCTCGTGTGCCTTCGACGGCGAAGGCGTGGCCACCCGCGATTCGGCGCTGGTCAGCGGCGGCGTATTGCAGCGCTACATCCTGAGCAGCTACTCGGCGCGCAAGCTGGGGCTGACCACCACCGCCAACGCCGGCGGCGTGCACAATCTCAAGGTCGCCGCCAACGCCGGTGACCGGGCTTCCCTGCTGGCGGGGATGGGTACCGGCCTGCTGGTGACCGAGCTGATGGGGCAGGGCGTCAACGGCGTGACCGGCGACTACTCGCGCGGCGCGGGCGGTTTCTGGGTGGAGAACGGCCAGATCGCCTATCCGGTGGACGGCATCACCATCGCCGGCAACCTCAAGCAGATGTTCGCCAGCATCGAGGCGGTGGGCAGCGACATCGACCCGCGCTCGCATGTCTCCACCGGCTCGATCCTGGTGGGGAAAATGACGGTTGCCGGTAACGATTGACGTATCCTGTCGGTGAGCGGCGTGGACCGACTCCGGTCTGCCGCCGGACACAACAATCCAACAAAGGAATAAGGGGAACGCAATGAGCGACTTCGACAACATCACCACTCCGCCGCCGCCGCCGTCGAGCCCTGCGCAGGGCGATGACAACACGCTTGCCATGCTGGTGCATCTGTCGGGCATCGTGCTGTGGTTCATCGTGCCACTGATCGTGTGGCTGGTGAACAAGGACAAGCCGGAGAAGGCGTTCCTCACCGACCAGTCCAAGGAAGCGCTCAACTTCCAGATCACGCTGACCGGCGTGTACATCATCGGCACGATCCTGACGGTCATCCTGATCGGCATGCTGATCAACTTCGCCGCGTGGGTCGCCTGCATCGTGCTGAGCATCCTGGCCGGTCTGGCCGCCAACCGGGGCGAAGCCTACCGCTACCCGTTCGCCATCCGCCTGATCAAGTAACCGGCGCAAGGTGAAACGAAAAGGCCCGGAAATTCCGGGCCTTTTTTGTGGGGCGATCTGTGGGGTCAGTGGGTGCGCTGCACCGTCAGCCGTGCCAATGCGGCCAGCGCGCGGGCGCTTTCGCCGTAGCCCTGCAGGCATTCGTCCATCTGCAAGGAAAGCGTCTGCAGGCGGGCCTTGGCGCCGTCCATGCCCAGCAGCGCCGGGAAGGTGGATTTGTCCTGGGCCTGGTCCTTGCCGGCGGTCTTGCCCAGCTGCTCGGAACTGGCTTCCACATCGAGGATGTCATCGCGCACCTGGAACGCCAGTCCCAGGGCGTTGGCAAACGTGTCGAGCGTGGTCAGGTCGGGTTGGCCGGCACCGCCGCACAACGCGCCCATGCGCACGGCCGCGCGGATCAGCGCGCCGGTCTTTAGCGCATGCATGCGCTCCAGCTCGGCCACCGATTGCAGTTGGCCGGTGGCGTCGATATCCAGCGCTTGGCCGCCACACATGCCGGCCGCACCGGAGGCGGTGGCCAGGGTGCGCAGGCAATCCACCGCCAGCGCGGGGGCCAAGGGCGCACGGGCCAGCAGCTCGAAGGCGCGGGTCTGCAAGGCGTCGCCGGCCAGGATGGCGGTGGCCTCGTCGAAGGCGATATGGGTGGTCGGGCGGCCGCGGCGCAGGTCGTCATCGTCCATCGCCGGCAGATCGTCATGCACCAGTGAATAGGCGTGGATCAGCTCCACCGCCGCGGCCGGCGCATCCAGCAGGGCTTCGTCGGCATCGAACAGCTGGCCGGCGGCGTAGACCAGCAGCGGCCGCATGCGCTTGCCGCCGCCCAGTGCCGCATAGCGCATGGCGCGATGCAGCCCGTACGGGGTGGTGTCCGGATCGGGGAGCGCGGTGTCGAGTTGCTGTTCGGTACGGGCCAGCCAGCGGGTGAACAGGGCCTCAGTCGTCATTGCCGGCGGTATCGAAAGGTTCGGACTTTTCCGGCTGGGCCGGATCGCTCAACAGGCGCACGCGCAGCTCGGCCTGTTCCAGCGCCTGCTGGCACTGGCGGTAGAGGCCGACGCCGCGCTCGTAGGCACCGAGCGACTGTTCCAGGCTCAGGTCGCCGGCTTCCATTTTTTCGACCAGCTGCTCCAGTTCTTCCAGCGACTGCTCGAAGTGGGCGACCGGGGAGATTTCGTTGGGGGACTTCTTGGGCATGGCCAAAGTGTGAGCGGCACGGCCGGTGGGGTCAATTCGATCCGCCGGCCGGTTGCCAGCGCAAGGTGGCCTGGTTCACCTCCAGCCAGTGCTGCAGGGTGTCGGAGATCAGGCGGTCACCGGCGGCGAGCACTTCATCGTCGGTGCACAGCAGCGGCAGGTACGGGCGTTGCCACGGAGGCAGTGTCGACTCCTGCAGCAACTGTTTGAGTGCATGGGAATGTGTGCGGCCGGGCAGCCGGATGCGTTCGCCGCCCTGGCGCGTCCGTACCGTCAGCGGTGTGGCGAAACCCGGCGCGCCATGCAGGTGCAAGGTTCCACCATCAGGCAGGGACAACGGCGCGGCGCCATCCCACGGCATCTGCCAGCCGGCCGGCCATGGCGTGGCGGGGCGGCGGAGATGCAGCTGCTCACGCCAGCGGATGATCTGCACGTTCTGCCAGGCGAAGCTGGCCTGTGCGTCCGCCCGCGCCGACAGCAGCTGCTGTTCGATCGTCCGCACCCCGTTGCCGGGCAGCGGCGGGAGGTTCTGCTGTGCAACCCAGGCGCGCAGCACCCGCGCACGTTGCGCTGCCGACAGGTCCCACAGCCGGGCCAGCGACAGGCTGCCGTCTTCCCTCTGGCAGGTCCGCAGTTCGTGCCGGTCCTGTGCGGCCAGCAGGCCTTCGGCCTCGGCGGCGAGGGCGGCGCTGCGGGCCAACGCTGTGGCCACGTGCGGCCAGCGTTGGGCCAGCAGCGGCAATACCTGCAGCCGCAGGAAATTGCGGTCGAAGCGGTCGCTGGCGTTGCTCGGATCTTCGATCCAGCGCAGGCCATGCTGCCGGGCATAGCTTTTTAGCGCGCTGCGCGGTGCATGCAGCAACGGCCGCCACAGTTGTCCTTTGCCGAAATCGCGGCGCTCACGCATTGCCGCCAGTCCGTCCACGCTGGAGCCGCGCAGCGCGCGCAGCAGGAAGGTTTCGGCCTGGTCGTCCTGATGATGGCCCAGCGCCAGCCATTCGCCCGGCGCCATCAGTCGTTCGAACGCGGCATGGCGTGCCTTGCGTGCGGCCGCTTCCAGCCCTTCACCCCCGTCACGGGGAACCTCGACGTGGGCGACCTGCAGCGGGATGTTCCATTGCGCGCAGATCCGCCGGCAGTGCGCGTCCCAGTCGTCGGCCGTGGCCTGTAGCCCATGGTGCACATGCACCGCGCGCAGGCTGCCGGGCCCACGGCCGGGGGCGTGGGCGAGCAGGTGCAGCAATACGGTGGAGTCCAGCCCGCCGCTGAAACCGACCAGCACCGGAACATCGGCGGCGGCATCGAGCAGGGAGGAGGAGAGCGGATTCATGACGGTGCCGAGTATCGGCGCGAGGTGCGGCGATCGCAATTCGTATGACGGCGCCGTGCGCGCGGACTAGCGCAGGCTCGTCAGGCGCTTGCCCTGCCGGTCGATACGGAAACGCTGCCCATCAACCCGGGCGCGGTGGCCGTTGGCATCCGGCCCATTGTCGCGGCAGCCGTTGCAGACTTCGGCAACACCGCTGTTGAACGGAAAACCCCGGTCGGAACGTGCAGCCAACGCCGGTTGCAATCGCACGCTGTAGTAGCCCAGCTTGCCGCCGACCACCGCGCGGACAAGGTCTTCCTCGACGTAGTCCGGGCCGTTGTCGCCGGTGATGACCGGCAGAAAACGGCCGTCGCGGCGCACGTAGTGGTGCTGCCGGCCGGCCATCAGGACGGCCAAGCCGTTGTCGTCGTAATCCAGCCGGGCCAGTGCCGCAGGCGGCCAGCCCGATGGGGCAAAACAGCACCGCCAGCAGCCCGCTGGCGGTGAGGGCGCGGCGGTGGGGAAAACACCGCCGCGCGGGAGTCACTTGGCGGAGGCCCGGCGCTCGAACTTCTTGGGCTGCGGCAGCTGCACCGGTACGCCCTGCGCATCGCAGGTGCCGGCCGCGCACAGGCGTTCACGCAGACGCGGGGTGGCCTGCACGATCAGGTGGTAGAGGGTGTTCTGCTCCAGCGTGCCGCGCACCGCCTTGCTGCCGGGGCCGCGCGCCCAGATGCCGACATCCTCGCCGCCGTGCGATTCGCTCTTGGACGGGACCAGCGCCTCCTGCATGTAGTCCACGTGCTCGGTATCGACGTGGGTCAGGTCCGGGCGGCCATGGGCGGCTTCGAAGCTGCTGGGCGAGTGCGGGAACTTCTTCGGCCCGGCCGGCTGCTGGTTGCTGGCGCCGGTATAGCCCGGGCCGTTGGCGTAGGTGAGCGTGGTGTAGGGCAGGCCCAGGCCGTCACGGGCCAGGTCCAGCCCGCCGGTGCCGTCTTCACCGCCCTTGTCCTTGACCTTGCCCAGGATCGCGTTGCCGCGCGCCGGGTAGCCGACGAAGTTCAGCGTGTGCGAGTGGTCGGCAGTGACGATGATCAGGGTGTCCTCGGCCGAGGTGGCGGCCACCGCGGCCTTGACCGCATCGGACAGGGCGATGGTGTCGCCCAGTGCGCGGGCGGCATTGCCGCTGTGGTTGGCGTGGTCGATGCGCGCGCCTTCCACCATCAGCACGAAACCTTCCTGGTGCTGGGAAAGATTGGCGATGGCGGCGCGGGTCAACTCGGCCAGCGACGGCTCGCCGCCACGGTCCTTGGCGCGGTCGTCCTCGTACTGCATGTGGTCCGGTTCGAACAGCCCAAGCAGCGCCGGCGCACGGGCCGCGGCCTTGAGCTGGTCGGCGTTCCATACATAGGCGCCCTGCGGGTGCGTGGCCTGCCATTCGGCTACCAGGTTGCGGCCGTCCAGGCGCAGGCCGACCTTGTCGGCGTACTCCGGATCCTGTTCGTTGACGGTGGTGAACTGGCCACGGCCGCCGCCCAATGCCACCAGCGGACCGCGTCCGTAGCGGGCGGTGGCGATCAGCTGCTGGGCGATATCCGTGCAGCCGGCCGCCTTGGCGGTTTCGGGCAGGTGGGTGTCGTTCTCCCAGTTGCGGTCGGGCGAATGGGCGTAGGTGGCCGCCGGGGTGGCGTGGGTCAGGCGGGCGGTGGAGACAATGCCGGTGGCCATGCCGGCGCTGTCGGCCAGCTGCAACCAGGTCAGCAGTTCCTTGTCCAGGCTGTCGGCACAGTCGTTGCGGCTGCCGGCGCTGACGCCGATCGCGCCCATGTGGCTCTTCACGCCGGTGGTGATGGCGGTCATGGTGCCGGCCGAATCGGGGGTCTGCGAATCGGTGTTGTAGGTCTTGCTGAACGCCGTGGCCGGGAACTGCTCCCAGGACAGCAGGTTCTCCTCGCCCGGCTGGCCGTTGCGCTGGCCTTCCAGGATGCGCGCGGCGGCGACGGTGGTCAGGCTCATGCCATCGCCCAGAAACAGGATCACATTCTTGGCCTTGCCAGCCATCGCGCCGTTGGCGGCGGCCCGGGCGGCGCCGCTGCGGTACCACCACTGCGGGGTCTCGCCGGTCGGATGGGCAATGGCGGGGACGTCCACCGACACCGCGGCCGGGCTGGCCGGAGTGGAAGGCGACAGGCTGGTGCAGGCGCCCAGCAGCAGGGTCGAGACGGCGCAAAACAGAGGCGTGACACGTGACATGGCGATGATCGGGACTCACATGAACAAGCGCCCATTATGACGGCTGTGAAAAGTCGCGCCGATGACACGCAGCTTTTCCGTCAGGGCATCGTTCCTGGCGGCCGCCTGCGTTATGGTGCCACTCCCTGAAACAGCACCCGGATCTACGATATGAAGCTGGTCTCTGCCTGGTTGCGGATTCCGTTCTGGCAACGCGTGGTGGCAGGCTTCGCACTCGGCGCGCTGGCGGGCTGGCTGATGGGGCCGGCAGCGGAAACCTGGTTCGGACCGCTGGGCGAGCTGTACGTCACCCTGATCAAGATGATCGCCGTACCGCTGGTGTTCTTCGCGGTGATCAACGCCATCGGTTCGCTGCACGGGCAGAAGTCGGTCGCCGCGCTGGGCGGGCGTACCTTCCTGTGGTTCATCGTCACCGCCGCGCTGGCGGTCTGCGTCGGGCTGGCGGTGGGCACGATCATGCAGCCGGGTACCGGCGGGCTGAAGCTGGCCGTGGACAGCGCCTACACCCCGCGCGATGTGCCGTCGGTGGCCAAGGTGCTGATGGATGTCGTGCCTTCGAACGTGTTCTACGCGCTGGCCGGCATCGGTACGCGGGTCAATGCGGCCGGCGAGACGGTGCTGGCCGCCGGGCGTGGCTCGATCCTGCCGGTGATCTTCTTCGCCGGCCTGCTCGGCTTTGCGATGGTGAAACTCGGCGAGAAGGTGACCGAGGCGCGCAAGCTGGTCGGACAGATGAGCGACATCATGATCCAGGTCACCCGCTTCGTGCTGGAAATGACGCCGCTGGGCACCTTCGGCCTGATCGCCGGGCTGGTGGGCAGCTACGGCTTCGAGAAGCTGCTGCCCCTGGGTAATTTCGTGCTGGCGCTGTACGTGGCCTGCGCGCTGCACATCCTCATCGTCTACAGCAGCCTGCTGCTGGCCCACGGGCTCAACCCGCTGAAGTTCTTCAAGGGCGCGGCGCCGGGCATGCAGGTGGCATTCGTGGCTTCCTCAAGCTTTGCGGCGATGCCGGTGGCGATGCGTTCGATCACCGACAACCTCGGCGTCAACAAGGACTACGCGTCCTTCGCGGTGCCGCTGGGCGCCAGCATCAAGATGGACGGTTGCGGCGCGATCTACCCGGCACTGTGCGCGGTGTTCATCGCCCAGTACACGGGCGTGCCGCTGACCCCGGAGCAGTACGTGGTGGTGATGATCGCCTCGGTGCTGGGCAGCTTCGGCACCGCCGGCGTACCTGGTACGGCGGTGGTGATGGCCACGGTGGTGCTGAGTGCGGCCAACCTGCCGCTGGAGGCGATCGGCTACCTGTACGCGATCGACCGCATCCTGGACATGATGCGCACCATGACCAACGTCACCGGACAGATGGTGGTGCCGGTGATCGTGGCCAAGGAAACCGGGTTGCTGGACCAGAAGGTCTATGACGCCGCGCTCAATCCGGTGGCATCCGATGCCGGTGGCAAGCCGCACGGCTGAGTGTGGCCGGGTCTCGCGGCCCTGTTGCTGCCCCTGACGATGCGCCGCGGTGAACGGCACCGGTGCCATCCTGCCGCGGCGCAGCCTGCGTTCCCCCGGCGGCTGATCGTCCAGCGCCGGAGCCGGGCGGCGTAGCACCTTCGGCTGGGCTTCGGGCCATCGCCGCCACCGGACCGGATGGGTTCCCAGGGCAAGTGGCAGGCGCGGTGCCGGGCAGTGGCACCAGCAGCCGGCTCACCTTGAAACGGCGAGGAGAAGGGATGCGCCTGTGTCATTGCGGGGGCGCGCTGCCGCCCGATGTGCGCAATGACGTCCCCGGTGTGACGCTGCAGGCATTGCTGCCCGAGCTCCGCCGTCCCGGCAACAAGCCCATAGCGCCGTTATGTTGCCGCGGCTATCAGATCAGCAACCGATGTTGCATGGCGTGTTTTCGTGTCGCTGGCCGGTAGCCGGCTGGCGCGATGGCGGGGGGAGGTGCTCGGACATGACGCGGACATACGATCCGTGCGCGGGAGGCCGCCCAGGTGCCACATGTAGCGGGCGGTTCTACGCCCGGCCTCTCCCTGGCTGCCTGCGCAGGCGGATTGGGATGTAACAGGGTGTAGCACAACGGTGTATCACTCCTGATACACCCCTCAAGCCCGCGTCCTGCCGTCATCGCGCGCCTGAATGATCGTCGAACCGGCGCCTGAAGCTGAAAACGGTGTTACAGGAAGGTAAGTTTCCCGTTTGCCCGATTCTCCGCAAGTTGCTGTTTTTATTGCCAAAATAAAGTTGGCACGGTTGCTGCGTAGTCCTGTCCGCAGATGAGATGTGGACGAGGAAATGGACAGCAACGTACATCGCTATCAGTGCATCGCCGCTTTCGCCTTGCTGGTCGCCATGCCGGTAACCGTCATGGCCTCGGGCGCCCGCCAGGGGGTCAAGGCACAGCCCGGCGAAATGGTGCTGCTGCGGGATGTCTCCGCACGGATGGCCTATCGCCCCGCGCCGCCGGGGATGGCGCTGATCGCCGAACCCTCGCCGAAGCGTGAAGTGGGAACCGCCCTGGGTGTCTCCATCGGGATGGATGAGCTTTCCGATGATGAATATGCGGCGATGGGCTCGGGCCTGACCCAGGCAGCGCCGCACCAGACCACGGTGGAACGGGTGACCTCGACGGCGGTGACCGGCACGCTCGGACGGGCGACCGGTGACGGCGGCGTGCTTTCCGGCAATCAGCTTGGCCAGGCCATCGGTGGGCCGATGGGGGCTGTCAGCGGTGCCACGCGCGGCATTGGTGACCAGGTGCGCAGTGCATTTGCGCAGTTCCCGCTGGGTCAGCCGGCCGGCAGTGGTCCGGGCGGCAAGTGAGAGCGATGACCATGAACCGACTCGGATTTCTGCTGTTGGCGGGTGCATCGCTGGGGTTGGTCGCCCAGGCACAGGCGCAGTCCCAGGATGACTATGCCGGAATGCTGACGTACCTGGCCAACAGCCGCATCGACGGCAATGTGCTGTCCGGCAGCAGCGGCGCGGTCGCGGTCAACATGGCCGCAGGCGATCTCAATCTGCAGGCCAATCTGCACAGCATGGCGATAGGCAAGACCGCCTTGGCGAGCGTCAGCGCCATCCAGAAACAACGGGGCAACCAGTTCGACATGCCACTGCACGCCAGCGCCACCCTGGGTGGCCAGGCGCTGGTTGGCGCGAACGGGATTGCCTCGATCAATCAGGCCAGTGGCAGCGGCAATACGGAACTCAACTCCGTGGTTGCTGTCTTGGCCGACCAGGGCATACGCGAAACGACCAATGAAGCGATGGCTTCGGCAGGCTCGTTCGCGTCGGCAGGGGGGCAGGGTACCGCCGGCGGACTGGCGTCCCCGGGAACCCGCAAGGTCGGAGTGGAAGCCTCCGCACTGCGTGGGTTCGAGGGTGTGCTGCAACTCAATCAGATCGCGGGATCGAGCAATGCCACGGAAAACCAATTGAGTATTTCCGTGCAGCCGACTCCGTGAAGCAAGGCTCCACCCACCCGTTGCAGAACCAGAAGAAGAGGGCACCATGAAAGCGAATATGAAATGGACGGTACTCGCCATGGCAGTTGCAGCACTGACCAGCAGTGCTGCGGCTTTCGCGCAGAGCGACCGCAACAACAACGACTATCCTCGTGGCGATCGGAACAGCCACAACGTCGAGGTGAGTCTGGACAAGGACATCAGTCTGAGCTCCGACATCGAATTCTGGGGCGATCCGGAAATCTGGGGCGATATCTATATCGACTCGGCCGCCATCGCGTTGATCGACAACCGCCAGTCGGTGACCAACAACTCGGGTGAGAACACCCTGCTGACCAACGATGCCACCATCGCCGACGATGTCGCGATGGATGCCTCGGGCAACCTGGGCTTCAACGTTGCCGCCGGCGACAACAACACCCAGGACAACGCGGCCTCGCTGTCGGCGGCCGACGCCTCGTTCGCATTCGGCATGGCCGATGCGGAGGTCTTTGTCCACCAGAATGGTGCCAACAACGAGACCATGAACTACGGTGTGATCAACAATGCCGGCGTTGGTGGCAACGCGTTCAGTGGCGCCAGCGGCAACATCGGCGTGAACGTCACCTCGGGCAACAACAACGAGCAGAAGAACGCGCTCGCCGCCTCGGTGGCGACCAGCCGTTACGCGCAGTCCACCATCAGCTCCAACCAGGTGTCGATGGGCAACAGCGTCAGCAACGCCGGTTATGAGGAAGAACGCACCAATACCACCCAGGTCAGCCTGTCCGGCCCGGTCGCGGGTATGACGGTCGCGGTCGGTGGCGGTTCCTATAGCGGCACCGGCTCGGCGTATCAGAAAGACAACTACTATCTGGATACGTGGGATGGCGCATTGCCTCATCCGGATGGCAACGATACCGGTCATATCGACCTCGACAACGCCATCCAGAACGCCACTGCAAACCCGAACCGTCCGGGCGTGGGCGGCATCGCCTTCGATACGGAAGAAGAAGGCGAGCTGGGCTTCCTTGAGCTGGGCGCGGCGTACCTGTACGCCAACCTGAGCGGCACCGTGAACAACTCGTACACGGTCGCGGTCAATGCCACCAATACGGCAGCCCTGTCCGGCAGTGCGTTCTCCAGTGCGTCGGGCAACATCGGCGTGAACGTGTCGGCGGGTACCGGCAACCTGCAGGCCAACAGCCTCGCTCTGGCCGTGGCGCAACCGTCGACCGGCGGTGGTGGTGGCGGTGGTGGCAATCCCGGCGGCGAGTAACCCTGTCCGGTTCGCCGGTAGTAGATGGTGAGAGCAACAAACCCGGCCATCCGCCAATGGCCGGGCTACCCCGGGAGCCCCTGTCCCTCCTCCCCCTTGGGGCAGGGGCTCCTTCCTGCCATGGAGACGGTACCGGCATGATCCGCACGACAGTCGTTCTGCTGTTTGCCCTGCTGCTGCATGTCACGCCGGTACGTGCCGGCGAGGTGGGGTTCAGTGGCGTCCTGCCCAATGGCGCGCTGTATACCCAATCCATCGAGAGCATGAAGGAGCGCCGCTTCCGTTATCTGGTACGGCAACACACCGATTACAGCTGCGGTGCAGCCGCATTGGCGACCATTCTCAAGTACGCCTATCACCTGGACGCCGATGAGGCGACGGTGATCGAAGGAATGATGGGAGTCTCCGATCCGGAACTGGTGCAGCAGCGCGGTTTTTCGATGCTGGACGTGAAGCGTTACGTGGAGTCCCTGGGAATGCGGGGGCGCGGTTACCGGGTCAGCGAGGAGCGGCTGCGCACCTTGCGCGTGCCCAGTCTGGTGCTGATGGATGTGCGGGGTTTCCGCCACTTCGTGGTGCTCAAGCAGGTGCTGGGCGACATGGTGGAAATCGGCGATCCGATCCTCGGCAACCGTGTGGTGCCGGTGGCCGACTTCCTGGAGGCATGGCCTTCGCGGACGGTGTTCGTGGTGGTTGGTAGTGACTTTGACCGCAACACGGTGCTGTTGCTCCCCAGTGAGAAGGCGAGCGCGCGCGCGCTTTACGCGCGACAGGGAAAGCCGATCACCGATGCCGAACTGGTGGATTTCGGCTTCACCCATGCCGACCTGTTTTGAAGGAGTAGGTTCATGAAAATTTGCAATCCATGCTGTGTGGGCCTGGCGCTGGTGCTTGCGACATCCGCCCATGCGGCTGAATCCAAAAGCGTTGCCGGCAAAGGCCTGCAGGAGGTTCCGGATGCGGAGCTGGGTCTGATGCGCGGCCGTTACACGGTTGGAGGCAATGCGGTGGCCTGGTTCGGCGTGACGATGATATCCACCTGGCAGACGCAGACCGGCCAGACCCTGCAAGGGGCGATGAGGCTGGGTATGGATTTCACCAAGGGCAACACTCCGAAAGTCAGCTTCACCCCCACGGTGAGCATCACCGATGCCAACGCACCGTTGCCGGATACCAGTGGTCGCAGTATCGATGCGAGCGGACTGCAGAATGTCGCCGGTCTTACCCAGAGCATTCAGGTGGCCGGCGACGGCAACCGCGCCAGCAATGTCACCCACCTCAATGTCCGCAACGGCACCACCGCGCCGGATGGCTCGGGCGTGATCAATACCAGTGCGATCGCGCAGAACGGCAATGCGACCGCGCAGGTGCAGTTCGATGGCAATGCGGCCAAGTTGCTGCTGCAGGTCGACGGGCTGGGTGCGGTGGAGCAGTGGGTGCGTAGCGGCAGTGTCGGCCAGACCATCCAGTTGATGGGGGATGGGCAACTGGCGGGCAACCGGCTGCAGATC
Organism: Stenotrophomonas sp. STEN014; assembly: GCF_056760315.1. NCBI lineage: Bacteria > Pseudomonadati > Pseudomonadota > Gammaproteobacteria > Lysobacterales > Lysobacteraceae > Stenotrophomonas > Stenotrophomonas sp. STEN014. Next base: position 83,246 of record NZ_JBRREN010000004.1, read on the forward strand.
GATCTGGTCAGAAGCGCGTTGGCCGACAACGTGCCGCTCACCCAGAACGTCGCGCAGGCCATCACGCTGGCCCGCGGTTTGAACGGCGCCGGTGCATTTGGCCCGTGATTCCACTTCCAGCGTGATCGACGCTGGCAACCGAAAACCTTTCCAGGCAAGGGAGTTCACCGATGAAACGACTGGCGATGGCGGCGCTGGTGGGGGGGCTTGCACTAGGCTCGACGGAGGCTGGCGCGCAGGACGCGGCCAAGGCCAGCAACGAGGCCGATCTGAAAGCCCTGATGGGTCAGCTTGAAGCACTGAAGGCCAGTTATGCCCAGGAGGTGCGCAGGCTGCGTGAGCTGGATATGCAGGTGCAGGCGATGCAGGCGCGGATCAGCGGCAAGGCGGGCGGCATGACGGCACCCGCGGCGCCAGCAACCGACGCTGCGCCGGTCGCCGGCGCTTCTGCACCGACCGAGGGGTATGCCAGTTCGGCGGCCGAAGCGCAGGCCGCCAAAGACGCGGCCCGGCGCAGTGTCAATGACGTCAAACAGCAGCAGTCGGCGTTGTTCAACCAGAAGCTGACGCTGGAAAACAGCCTCACCTACGCACGCTATGACCGCAAACAGCTGACCTTGAACGGCTTCCTCGCGCTGGATGCGATTTTCCTGGGCAATATCGCGATCGAGAATGTCGAGTCCGATTCGCTGACCTACAATTTCGCCGCGCGCTGGGGGGTCAATCCCAAGCTCACGCTGAATCTGGATGTGCCCTACATCGCGCGTAAAACCATCTACCAGAAGGGCGGTGCGGGCGGCTCGGCTGGAGCGATCGCGCAGGAAGAAACCCATGGCGATGGCATCGGCGACGTGACCGTCAGTGCCAATTACAAGCTGTTCCCGGAAGGCCGGCGGCGTCCGGAAACCGTATTGAGTGTGGGCGTCACCGCCCCCACCGGCCGTGAACCCTATGGCCTGGACTGGAAGGTGCTGGAGCGCGACGATGATGACTTCATCCGCTTCGCGGTACCTGCGCAGCAGCCTACCGGCAACGGTGTGTGGCAGGCCAACGTGGGTCTATCGGCGGTGAAGACGGCTGATCCGGCGATCCTGTTCGGCAACATCGGCTACATCCACTCCTTCGAGCGCGGCTTCGACGACATCGACGGAAACCCCGATACGGTCAACCCGGGCGACGTGAAGCTGGGCGGCTCCTATTACTTCGGCGCGGGTGTCGCATTCGCCTTCAACGAACGTACCAGTCTGAGCATTTCCTTCAGTGATCGCATGAGCGCGCGTGCCTCGACGCGGTTCAAGGGCGGTCAATGGGTGAAAGTCATTGGCAGTGACGCCAACGCCGGGACCTTGAATCTGGGGGTTACCTACGCGCTCACCCCGCATGCGACGTTCGTCAGCATCCTGGGGATCGGCCTGACCCCGGATGCACCGGACTTCAGCCTGGCCTTCAAAGTCCCTTACATGTTGTAACCGCCGGCATCAGCGCATCGTTTCCAGCGGCAGCTGGTGTTTGCGGCACAGACGGTAGATGGTGACCCGCGAGACCTTCATCAGTCTCGCGCAGGCACTGACGTTGTAGCGGCTCTGCTCGAGGCAGGACAGCAGCGTGTCCCGTTCGGCCGCGGCGCGGGCCAGATCCAGTTGCGCTCCCTCCGCTTCGGCACCCGTGGCGGTGAGTTCCAGGTCGGCACAGCTGATCAGCTCGCCCTCGGCGGTGATCGCGGCACGCTGCACGCGGTTGAGCAGTTCGCGTACGTTGCCTGGCCAGCTGAAATGGGCCATCGCATGGCGGGCGGCAGCGGTGTAGCCGCGCGCACGGATCGGATGCCGCGCGCGGAAGGCTTGCAGGAAGTGCCCGGCGAGCAATTCGATATCGCCTTCGCGCTTTCGCAAGGGAGGGATGACCAGGCGCAGGACATTGAGGCGGTAGTACAGATCGCTGCGGAATTGGCCGCGCGCCACCGCCTGCTCCAGATCCACGTGGGTGGCCGCCAGGATACGGACGTCGACGTTGATGGGCTGGTTGCTGCCGACCCGCTCGATGGTGCCCTCCTGCAGCACCCGCAACAGACTGGTCTGGGCGTCCAGCGGCAGGTCGCCCACTTCATCAAGGAACACGGTACCGGTGTGTGCGGTTTCAAACAGCCCCTGACGGCGCGAGGTGGCACCGGTGAACGCGCCACGCTCGTGGCCGAACAGTTCCGATTGCACCAGCGTGGCGGGAATGGCGCCGCAATTGATCGCATTGAAGGGTCTATCGCTGCGTTCGGACAGACGGTGCAGCGCATGCGCGGCCACCTCTTTGCCGGTACCGGTTTCGCCGGTGATCAGCACCGGCAGGTTGACGGGCGCGAATTTGCGCAAGGTCGCGCGCATGGCCAGCATCGAGGTGCTTTCGCCCAGCAGGCTGTCCAGCACGTTTTCAGCACTCTGGGAGACGGGGCTGTTACCCAGGATCTGCAGGTGCTGGACCAGCTCCTTCAGGTCCGGTGGATGCGGGAAGTGCCGTTGGCAGGCGGCCAGCAACCGGGCGGTGCAAGGTTCGCTGCCGGGAATGCCGCCGGAAGTGATGGCCAACAGCGGCATGTGCCGGTGTTCGCTGGTGATTTTCTCGATGCGTTCCAGCTCTGACGCCGTTGTCTTGCGGAAATCGATCAGGCCGACAAGCGTGTCGCCGCCGCGCATGCCGATGTTCGCAGGTTGCTGGGGCAGTACCTCGCGGATCTGCCAGCCATCGGCAGCCAGTGCCATCCGTTCACGCATCCCCGGATGTCCGAACCAGATCACGCAGCGTTTTGGGGTAGAGACAGGTGTTGCAGCCATGCGTGGTCACCTTGCTTCTCAGGCCCACCTTATACCCCACCTGAAAACGGGCGCAATCACATTGCAGGCCTGAATAGGCGCGGTGAATTGCATGTCGCGCATTTATTTCTACCGGCCGCGCATTCACTTTTTTGCACAAAAAAAGCCGCAGGGTGAGCTGCGGCCTTCAGAAGATGCGGCTGGAACGGCTTACAGTTCGACGCGGCGTGCCTGCATGAACTTGCCGCTCCAGTAACCGGTGAGCAGCGAATCGGTCCGCACGTCCTTGCCGGTGCTGGGGGCGTGCAGAAAACGGCCTTCACCGACATAGATGCCGACGTGGTCGATCCGGCCCTTGCGGCCGAAGAACACCAGGTCGCCGGCAACCAGGGCGGCGCGGTCCTTGATCATTTCCGAACTGGCCTGGCTGGCCATTTCACGGGACACGCGCGGCAGCTCGATGCCCAGCGCGGTGCGGAAGACATAGCCGACCAGTCCACTGCAATCGAAGCCGGCGTCCGGCGAGGTGCCACCCCAGCGGTAGGGCGTGCCCAGCAGGGTCATCGCGCGGCGCAGGATCGACTGGACCTTGCCGTCCTCGTCGCGGGCCAACGCGGCATCAGTGGCGGTGGCGACACTCTTGGAGGCGTCATAAGTGGAAAGCAGGCGGCTCAGGTCGCCGGCGAACATCGCCGAGCGGTCCATCAGCGGAATGGTGTCGTTGGCGGCCAGGTGGGGCAGCAGGGCCGCCAGTGTAGCCGTAGCCGCAGCATCGGCCTTGCTGCGCGGGGTTTCGTTCTTCGCGGCCGGCTTGGCGGCGGCGGGTTCTGCTTCGGCAGCGCTCTGGGCGAGGGCGGGAAGCGAGGTCAGGGCCAGTGCCGCGGCGCAAAACAGCCGGCGGAGCAGTGGATTCGAGTACTTGGGCTGGCTCGAGTAGGACGTGTTTTTATTCGTCACGCGGCAGTCACAGAAAAAATCGATGGGCGATCATGCCCTGCCTGAGGATGCTTTTGGTACAAATTCCGTTAAATTTTCGTTTTTTCTATGTTGAATTTGTTCATATTCAGTGTAGAACCCGCTTTGCGCCGCTGTAGTGGTCCCGCCAGTAGGGACCCTCCAGGGAGTCCAGCCGTACCGTGCCGCCGGTGCTGGGGGCATGCACGAACCGGCCTTCACCGACATAGATGCCGACATGCCAGACGTTGCCGCGGTCGCCGAAGAACACCAGATCGCCATTGGCCAGTTGCCGCGGATCGATCTTCGGTCCCTGGATGGCGGCCAGTTCCCGGGACGTGCGCGGCAGGTTCAATGCCAGCATGTCGCGATAGACATAGGTGACCAGGCCGCTGCAGTCGAAGCCCGATTCAGGCGTGTTGCCGCCGTAGCGGTAGGGCGTGCCGACCAGTCCCAGCGCCCGCATCAGTACCGCCGAGGTTGCGGCCGGATCGGTCGGGCGCACCGGGGAATAGCGGGATGCTGCCGGCGCCGCGTCCGGCCTGGGCGGGCTGTGGCCGCAGGCCGCCAGGGCGGTGATCGCAAGCAACAGCGCCGGCAGGCGCCACGTGTGAAAGCGGAAAACTGGCGTGATGTGCATGGAGCCTTGATAATGCGCCACCTCAGAAGGCCGTCATCATGGCGGCGCCCCCGGCGGCCGGCAAGGCCGTTCCAACACCTGCCTCGGGCAGCCAGCAGACAGAGTTAGGCATGAAGATCGAAAAAGACCGCGTTGTCCGTTTCCACTACACCGTCTCGGAAGTCGGCCAGGAGCCGATCGAGAGCTCCAAGGACCGTGATCCGCTGGCGATCCTGATCGGCCACGGCAACATCATTCCGGGCCTGGAAGCGGCGATGATGGACAAGGAAGCCGGCGAGAGCTTCGGCGTGGATGTGAAGTCGGCCGATGCCTACGGCGAGCGTCGCGAGGGCCTGACCCAGCGCGTGCCCAAGAAGCACTTCGGCAATACCCGTCTGGTGCCGGGTGCGCAGGTGATCCTGCAGACCAACTTCGGTCCGCGTGCGGTCACCGTGCAGAAGATCGGCCTGACCGTGGTCGACGTCGACCTGAACCATCCGATGGCCGGCAAGGACCTGCACTTCGACGTGGAGATCGTGGAAGTGCGCGAAGCGGCCGAGGAAGAAGTGCAGCACGGCCACGTGCATGGCGACGGTGGTCACCAGCACTGAGTGCAGCTGCCAGTGTCATGAGATAAGGAACGGCCCGCCAACGCGGGCCGTTTTCCTGTGTGACGGGCAGGCTGCCGGCGCAACTTTCCCGCCCGCGGTCACCGGCGCCTCGACGGCGCCTGGGCGTTCTCCGCGGTTGATACCGGTTTGACGTCCCCAGCTGTTGCCCGGGTCGCACGATGCCGCCCACGTATGCCAGAAGGAGTCCTGAGCTTGTCCGATCTCACCTACCACCCTGTTGCACCGAACGAACGTATCGGCACGCTGGATGTGCTGCGTGGCCTGGCGCTGTTTGGCATCCTGCTGATGAACATCGAGGCCTTCAGCGGGCCGATGGATCTGTCCTTCACCGGTATCGACCAGCACTGGCAGGGGATCGACCGCTGGGCCGATGGCTTCGTCTACCTCTTCGTGCAGGGCAAATTCTTCACCCTGTTCTCGCTGCTGTTCGGTGTGGGCTTTGCGGTGATGGCGCAACGCGCCGAGACGGCAGGACGCGACTTCGCCTGGTTCTACCTGCGCCGCAGCCTGGGGCTGCTGGTGATCGGCGTGCTGCATGCGGTGCTGCTGTGGTCTGGCGACATTCTGATCGTCTATGCGTTGCTGTCCTTCCTGCTGCTGGCGTTCCGGCAGGTGCCGGCGCGCTGGCTGCCGTTGCTGGGGGTTGCCAGCTATCTGGCCGCCGTGGCGTTGCTGCTGCTGATCGGGCTGGTGATGCAGTTCGTGCCCGATGACGCCAGGGCGGCAATGACCAGCGAGGCACTGGCCAGTATCGAGCGCCAGCGCCAGGCCTATGCGCACGGCGGCTATCTGGACGCGCTGCGGCAGCGTCTGCGCGATATCGGGGTGGCGATGAGCGTGTTGATGCTGGTTGGGCCCCAGGTGCTGGGCATGTTCCTGATCGGCAGCTGGTTCGCGCGCAGCGGCGCGATCATCCGCCCGGACCAGCATGCCCGCCTGTGGGCAGGCCTGCGCTGGCTGGCGCTGCCGGCCGGGCTGGCGGTGATGCTGCTGAGCGTCTACATCCTGGACTATATCGCTCCTGGCCGGTTCGACCTGCGCGTCGGAATCGCCTCGGCGCTGACCGCGATCGCCGGATTGCTGATGTGCCTGGGCTATCTGGGCTGGGGCGTGCGGCTGAGCGGGGCGTTGCACTGGCTGGCACCGGCCGGGCGCATGGCACTGAGCAACTACCTGCTGCAATCGCTGGTGTGCACGCTGGTGTTCTACGGCTACGGGCTGGGCTGGTTCGAGCAGACGGGTCGTGCCTGGCAGCTGCTGTTTGCTGTGCTGCTGTTCGGTGTGCAGGTCATCGTCAGCCACTGGTGGCTGCGGTACTTCCGCTTCGGGCCTGCGGAATGGCTGTGGCGTGCGTTCACCTATCTGCAGGTGCCGCCGCTGCGCCGGCCCCGCGACGCGGCGCAGTAGGTCGGCTGGCCCGTTGGTTCAAGCGGATGCGCTGATGACAACGGCGGCGCCAGCGGACTTGCCGCGACGTCGGTGTTGGTCGAGCTCGCGCGATCGGGATGCGTGCCGAATGCAGGTCGTGTTGATGGTGCCAGACACGCGCGTCGCGGCATGCTCACGCCTGGCTCGCGGCCGCTCATGGCATGCTCCGGACCGGTGTGTGGAGTGGGAGCTGACAACCGATGACTGACCTGACGACTGGCCGCGTGCCCGTAATCGCCCTGATCTTCCCTCACGGCGGGGGCGTGCAATGAGCGCACGCGATTTCGATGTGGTGGTGATCGGGGGTGGCTCGGGCGGATTGGCCGCCGCGTTCCGCGCCGCGTCCTATGGCGCGCGCGTGGCGATGCTCGAGCCAGCCGAGCTGGGCGGCACCTGCGTCAATGTCGGCTGCGTGCCGAAAAAAGCCATGTGGCTGGCGGCGGAGCTGGCTGAGCGCATTGCGCTGGCGTCGCGGCTGGGCTTCGACGTGCCGCAGAGACCGCAGGTGGACTGGCCCGAACTGTTGCGGCAGCGCCAGCAGTACATCGCCAATATCCACGCCAGCTACCAGCGCCGCCTGGACGAAACCGGCGTCACCCGCGTGCACCAGCGCGGACGGGTGATCGATGCGCACACGGTCGAATGTGCCGATGGCACCCGGCTGCGTACGCAGTACATCGTCATCGCCACCGGCGCCCAGCCGGTGCGCCCGCGTTTCCCCGGCGCGGAGCTGGGGGGGGTATCCGATGATTTCTTCGCACTGCGCCGGTGTCCGTCCCGAGTTGGAATCGTCGGTGGCGGCTATATCGCGGTGGAGCTGGCCGGCGTATTGCGCGCGCTGGGCGCCGAGGTGGTGATGCTGGTGCGCGGGCAGCGTCTGCTGGAACGCTTCGACGCCGAGCTGGCCGATCAGCTGATTGAGAACCTGCGCCTGCAGGGGGTGGAGCTGCACTTCGGCTGCCAGATCCAGCGGCTGGAGCAGTACGGTGGGCAGATCCGCGCCACCCTGGACAACGGAACGGAGCAGGCGGTGTTCGAGCAGGTGATCTTCGCCACCGGGCGGGCGCCCAACACCCGGGATATGGGGCTGGAGCAGGCCGGTGTGGTGCTGGGCGAGAAGGGCCAGGTGGTGGTGGACGCATTCCAGACCAGTGCGGTGCCGAGCATCCACGCGGTCGGCGATGTGGCCGGGCACGTGACCTTGACGCCCGTGGCGGTGGCCGCCGCGCGCCGCTTGATGGACCGCCTGTTCGGTGGCCAGCCGCAGGCGCGGCTGGACTACGACAACGTGCCCAGCGTGGTGTTCTCGCATCCGCCGTTGGGCAGCGTGGGTCTGAGCGAGGAGGAAGCGCGCAAGCGCTTTGACAGGGTGAGCACCTACCACAGCCGGTTCCGGCCGATGCTGCAGGCGCTGGGCGAGGGCGAGCTGCGCACCGTGTTCAAAATGGTCTGCGCGGGCGAAGAGGAGAAAGTCGTCGGCATCCACCTGCTGGGTGAGAGCGCCGACGAGATCCTGCAGGGCTTTGCGGTGTCGCTGAAGGCCGGCGTCACCCGGGCGCAGATGAACGACACGGTGGCCATCCACCCGACCTCGGCCGAGGAAGTGGTGCTGATGCGCTGACCGCGGAGCGCTGGCCGGTTTCATGCTGCTGGACGCGGCCGGATAATGGGCCGCCCATCTCCCCTTGCGATGCTGTCGTCCCGTGACTCCTTCTTTCCCGCCCGTGACCGGATCGCCGGTTGCGGGCTTGCCATCTGCTTCCTCGCCGCTGCCAAGCAGTTCCCGTCGCGTGCTGGTCAGCGGCCTGCTGATGGCCGGCGCCGGCGCCATCATGGCCTCGGGCAAGGCGGTGATCGTCAAGCTGGCCTACCGGCATGGCGTGGATGCCACCGCATTGCTGGCGTTGCGCATGCTGGTGGCGTTTCCATTTTTCCTGGCGATGGGGATCTGGGCCGCGCGCCGGGCGTCGCCGTTGGCGCGCGGTGATCTGTGGCGGGTGGCGGTGCTGGGTTTTACCGGTTACTACTTGTCCAGCTATCTGGATTTCCTGGGCCTGAAGTACATCACCGCGACGTTGGAGCGACTGATCCTGTACTTGAGCCCGACGCTGGTGGTGCTGATCGCGCTGGTGGTGCTCAAGCAGCGGCCGACGTGGCGGCAGGTGACGGCGCTGGCGGTGAGCTATCTGGGCGTGTTGCTGGCCTTCGGCCATGACATCCGGCTTGATGGGGCGCGCACCTTGCTCGGTTCGGCGCTGGTGTTCGCCAGTGCACTGAGTTACGCCGTCTATCTGTTCGGCAGCGGCCAGGCGGTGGCGCGGATCGGCGCGGTACGGCTGACGGCCTATGCCAGTACGGTGGCCTGCGTGCTGTGCATCGGCCAGTACCTGCTGTTCCAGCCGGTGGCGGCGCTGTGGACGTATGCGCCGCCGGTGTATGGGCTGTCGCTGCTCAACGGCACCGTGTGCACGGTGCTGCCGGTGCTGGCGATCATGGTCGGGGTCAAGCGCATCGGGTCATCGCTGGCCGCGCAGGTGAGTATGCTGGGTCCGGTTTCCACCATTGTGCTGAGTGTATGGCTGCTCGACGAACCGATGGGCCCGTGGCAGAGCGCCGGCACCTTGCTGGTGCTGGGCGGGGTGCTGCTGGTGGGCAGCGGCGTGGCGAAGAAACAATGAGTGCGGGGCCGGCTCCGGCAGTGGGTCACGCACGGATCTACCAGGTGATCCGGCAGATTCCGCATGGGCAGGTGCTGGGCTATGGCGAGGTCGCGGCCAGGGCCGGCTTGCCGGGGCGGGCGCGGCTGGTTGCCCGTCTGCTGGGCATGAACGACGATCCGGCGCTGCCCTGGCACCGGGTGCTGCGCTCGGACGGCCGCATCGCGATGGCCGAAGGCTCGGCCGGCTGGCACGAACAGAGCCAGCGCCTGCGTGCCGAGGGTGTGGTGGTCGAGAACGGGCGGGTCAGGCGGCCGCGGCCCGCGCGCGATCTGGATGCGGCGGTCTGGGGGCCGGGCTAGACGCTGCGGCTATCATGTCGGCAATTCCAATGGATGCCGACATGTTTTCCCGACTGCCTACCATTACCCGGGCGCTGCTGATCGCCAATGTGGTGCTGTTCCTCCTGCAGCAGCCGTTCCTGCTGGGGAACGACACCTTCGCTCCGTTCATGCTGTGGCCGCTCAGCGAGCACGGCTTTGATGCGTTCTCGCCGGGGCAGAACTTCCAGCCGTGGCAGCTGCTGACCTACGGCTTCCTGCACGGCAGCTTCGGCCATCTGTTCTTCAACATGCTCGCGCTTTTCATGTTCGGTGCGCCGCTGGAGCAGACCTGGGGCGAAAAGCGCTTCCTGACCTATTACCTGGTGACGGTGGCCGGTGCCGGTGTCTGCCAGCTGCTGGTGGCCGCGCTGATGGGCGAGGGCGCTCCGGTGCTGGGCGCCTCGGGCGGGGTGTTCGGGCTGCTGCTGGCATTCGGCATGCTGTTCCCGAACCAGCGGGTGATGCTGCTGTTCCCGCCGATTCCGATGAAGGCGCGGACCTTCGTGATCGTGTTCGGCGCCATGGAGCTGATGCTGGGCTTCACCGGCTGGCAGCCGGGCGTGGCCCACTTCGCGCATCTGGGCGGCATGCTGTTCGGCTGGCTGCTGATCCGCTACTGGCGCGGGCAGCCGCCGTTCAAGCCGCGCGGGGGCGGCGGCAGCGGGCGGCCGAACCACCTGCGGCGGGTGAAGTAGGTCCGATCGAGGGCAAAGAAAAAGGCGCGGATTCCGCGCCTTTTCCATGTCCCGCATCAGCCGGCGGTCAACGCCAGATCCTGATCTGCTCGGCGTCGGTGCGCTGCATCGGCTGGCCCGGCTTGCAGCTGAAGCTGGCGCCGAAGGCCGGCAGGTTCGACAGCGGCGCGTTGCTGCGCCAGCGGCCCGGCGCATGCACATCGCTGGCCAGACGCTGCACCGCCTCGTTGGGCGAGAGCTGCGCCGGCCACAGGCCCGCCCACGCCTTGAAGAAGGCCTGCCTGTCGGCCGGCTTGGCATCGGGCTGCGCGGCGCTGAAGGCTTCCCAGGCGATCTCCACCCCCGAGATGTCGGCCATGTTCTCGTCACGGGTCAGCTGGCCGTTGACCTTGGCATCCTTCACGCCCGGGAACGGATAGGCGCTGTACTGGGCGGCGACGCGGTTGCCGATCAGTGTCCAGGCGGTCTTGTCGGACGGCGTCCACCAGCTGCGCAGCTCGCCCCGGGCATCGATCAGCGCGCCCTTGGCATCGACGGCACGGCTGATCTCGTGGGCCACCAGCGCACCGTAGGCGCCGAACTTCTCCGCGGTGCTGGCCTTGTCGACGAAGATCGGCCCCTGCAGCGCGGCGGCGGTGACGATCAGGCGGTTCTGCGCCAGGTCGTAGTTGATCGCCGGCTGCTGCGGCAGCACGTCCCAGCGACGGTCGGCGTTGCCCTTGCCGATACGCTTCATTTCCTGGCCGTGGCGCCAGGTCGAGGCGATCAGCATGTTGCCGCCGAAGCTGCCGCGGCCCATCGGCTGCACGGTGTAGTCCAGATCGCGCAGCGGGGTGCCGATCTCGATCTTCAGTGCGGCCAGCTTGGCTTCGGCTTCGGCCTTGGCTTCAGCGCTGAGCCAGGTGCTGCGCTTGACGGCGGCCAGCTGCGCCTCGCGGATCTGGTCGACCATCACCCCGGCCTGGCGGCGGGCATCACGGCTGAGGTAGGTGGCGGCGTACTCGTGGCCGAGCATCGGGCCGGCGGCCACGTTGATGGCGTCCAGCACCGCATCGGCGCGTGCCGGGGCGATGGTCTGGCCACGCAGGACCCGGCCACGGAATTCGAAGGAGGCATCGCGGAAGCCCTTGGACAGGTACGGCGCCATCGCATCGCCCACGCGCCAGCGCAGGTAGGCCTTCCACTGCGCGGCCGGCAGCCGCGCGACCATGCCGTTGAGCTGCTGGAACAGGGCCGGATCGGCCATCGACACCAGGTCGTCGTTGACGCCCTGCGCCTTGAGGAATGCGTCCAGCTGCAGGTTGCGGTAGCGGCCCAGGTCCTTGGTCGGGACCGGCGCGTAGTTGTTGAACGGGTTGTTGATGTCGGCTACCGGCTGCGCGCTGCGCGCCAGCTCGGTTTCCAGCGCGATGACCTGCGCCGACTCGGCGTCGAGCTGGTTGGCCGGGGTGCCGGTCAGCGCCAGGATCTGCTTCACATAGGCACGGTAGCGGCCCATCAGCGCGACGGTGTCGGCATCGGTGCGGGTGTAGAACGCCGGGTCCGGCAGACCCATGCCGCCCTGCATGAAGTAGCCGATGTGGCGGTCCAGCGCCTTCAGGTCCACGTCCGGGGCGAAATTGAAGGCCACCGGAATGCCGACCTGGTGCAGCGCGGCGATCGAGGCCGGCACATCCTTGGCCTTCTTGATGGCATTGATGCGGGTCAGCAGCGGCGCGATCGGCTTGGAGCCGTCGGCTTCTACCGCCGCCTCATCCAGGCCGCTGGCCCAGAAATCGCCCAGCAGTTTCTGCACGTTGCCCTGCGGGGCATTCATCGCGCGATCAAGCAGCTGGCGCTGCTGGAGACGGGTGTTGCCGGCCAGTTGGCCCAGCGCGGTGACCGCGCCGGTCTGCGGCACCGGATTGGCCTTGAGCCAGTCGGCATTGGCCATTTCGTAGAAATCGGTACAGGCGGCACTGGTCGCCTGCGCCCGGGCGGGAGCTTTCTTGCGGGCGGCCTCGGCATCGGAGCTGGACAGCACGGTGACCAGGCTCAAGGCCAGGGCAAGCGAAAGCGGGCGAACGTTGGGCATGTGATGCATATCCGCGGAAGGACAAAGTGGGCGGAGTTTAGCAAGCCGTGGCAAGGCCGAGGGAGCGCCATCGCCGCGTTGTGCGACCCGCGTCCTGAAGCGGCGGCGTGGCGATCGGAGATAAAAGAAGGCCCGGCAATGCCGGGCCTTCGGGTGTCACCTCACGGCGTGGCCGCGATTACCAGATCACCACCTGCTTGTCGCCGGTGCGGACCATCGGCGAACCGGCCTTGCACTGGAACGCCGCGGCGAAGGTCGGCAGGTTCGATGGCGCGCCCATCGCGCGGAACTGCGCCGGGGCGTGCGGATCGGTAGCCAGACGGACCTTGGCGTTCTCCGGGGTGTACTTGGTACGCCACACGGTGGCCCAGTTGGCGAAGAAGCGCTGATCGCGGGTCAGCCCCTCCACCTTCGGATCCTCCTTGCCGGCCGTGGCCTTCTGCAGGGCGTCGTAGGCCGTGGCCAGACCGCCGAGATCGGCGATGTTCTCGCCCAGGGTCAGCTTGCCGTTGACGTTCTGCTCGCCCACCTTGTACTCGTTGAACTGGTTGACCAGCTTGCCGGTGCGGCTGGAGAAACCCTTGGCGTCGGCCGGGGTCCACCAGTTCTCGAAGTTGCCGGTCGGCCCGAAGCGGCTGCCCTGGTCGTCGTAGCCGTGGGTCATCTCGTGGCCGATCACCGCACCGATGCCGCCGTAGTTCAGTGCATCGTCGGCGTTCGGATCGAAGAACGGCGGCTGCAGGATGGCGGCCGGGAACACGATCTCGTTCTGCAGCGGGTTGTAGTAGGCGTTGACCATCTGCGGGGTCATGCCCCACTCGGTCTTGTCCACCGGCTGGCCGATCTTGCCCAGCGCCCACTTGTAGTTGAAGGCGTTGGCCGCGCGCACGTTGCCCAGGTAATCGTCGTGGGTGGTGTTCAGGCCCGACCAGTCACGCCACTTGTCCGGGTAGCCGATCTTCGGGGTGAAGGTTTCCCACTTGGCGATGGCCTTGGCCTTGGTCTCGTCGCTCATCCACGCCAGATTCTGGATGCGGTCCTTCAGCGCGTCGGCCAGGTTCTTCACCAGCACTTCCATCTTGGCCTTGGCTTCGGGCGAGAAGGCGACCTTGACGTACATCTGGCCGAAGGCTTCACCGGCGTTGTTTTCCAGCGTACCCAGCACCTGCTTCCAGCGCGGCTTGATTTCCTTCTGGCCGTTGAGTTCCTTGCCGTAGAACGCGTAGTTCTGCTGCACGAAATCGTTGCTCAGGTAGGGCGATGCGCTGTCCACGGTGTGGAAGCGCAGGTAGGCGCGCCACACGGCCGGATCGGTATCGCCGAGCATCTTGCTCACTTCCTGGTGGAAGGCCGGCATGGCCAGCGAGAACGTCGCCGGCGCGGCGATGCCCTGGGCCTGGAAGAACGCGCTCCAGCTGAAGTTCGGGGTCAGCTTGTCGGCGTCGGCCACGGTGACCGGGTTGTAATACAGCGACACGTCACGCGACAGCTCGACGCTGGACTTGGACGCCTTGGCCAGCCGGGTCTCGAACTTGATCACGTCCTCGGCCTGCTTGGCGGCGTCGGCCGCCGGCACGCCGGCCAGCTCCAGCACCTTGGCCACGTGGTCCTGGTAGGCCTTGAGCTTGTCGGCCTTGCCGGCCTCGGTGTAGTAGGTGGTATCCGGCAGGCCCAGGCCGCCCTGGCTGGCGTAGGCCATGTTCATGGTCGAATTCTTGAAGTCCGCCTCCGGGCCGAAGCCGAACAGCATGTTCTCGCCCTTGGCCGCGCTGCTGCGCAGGTAGTTGGCGATGGCGGCGGTATCGGTCAACGCATCGATCGCGGCCAGGTCGGCCTTCAGCGGGGTGATGCCCAGCGCATTGATCTTGGCTTCGTCCATGCCCGAGGCCCAGAAGTCACCGACGATCTTTTCGATGCCGGTGGCGTTCTTCATCGCCGCGGCCTGCTCGGCCAACTGGTGCTGCACGGCCACCGAGCGCTCGTCCAGGATGGTGAAGGCGCCCCAGCTGGTGCGGTCGGCCGGAATCTCGTTGGCATTGAGCCACTTGTCATTCACGTAGCCGCCGAAATCGGTGCAGGCGTCCTTGCTGGGATCCAGATCCGCGGCGCTGAAGGCGTTGTAGGCCGGCAGCTTGGATTCGTCCAGCTTCAGTTCGGTGGCGGCAGCGGCCGGCGCGGCGGCCGGAGCAACCGGGGTTTCTTCTTTCTTGCAGCCGACCAGCACGGCCGACACGGCCAGGGTCAGCAGTAGGATCTGCGGTTTGCGAGCGATCACGGGATAGGCCTCCAGGCCGGTTTCGGAGCACAGATGGGGCCGCGGGAGCCGGGGCCAACGCAGGAAGATACGCCTGAAACCGATGAGGAAAGGGTGTAGAAGGTCATGGGCCGCGAATGCGTTCGCCCGGGCCGCCGGTAGTGCTATACAGCGGCCATGACCAAGACAGCGAATCGTCCGTGGGACGCGATTGTGATCGGCGGCGGCCACAACGGCCTGGTCTGCGCCGCCTACCTGGGCAAGGCCGGCAGACGCGTGCTGGTGCTGGAGCGGCGCGACGTGGTTGGCGGTGCGGCGGTGACCGAGGAGTTCCACCCGGGTTTCCGCAATTCGGTGGCCGCTTATACCGTGTCGCTGCTGCAGCCCAAGGTGATCGCCGAGCTGGCGCTGGAGCGGCATGGCCTGCGGGTGGTGCCGCGGCGGATCAACAATTTCCTGCCCTTGCCGCAGGGCCGGTACCTGCTGGCCGGTGGCGGGCGCACGCAGGCCGAAGTGGCCAAATTCTCGGCGCGGGATGCCGAGCGGCTGCCGGCCTACGAGCGGCGTCTGGAGATTTTTGCCGATGTGCTGCGCGCACTTGCGCTGCAGGCGCCGCCCAACGTGACCGATGGCCGCTGGCTGCAGGCGCTGCCGGAACTGTGGAAGGCCGGTCGACTCGGACTGCAGCTGCACTCGCTGGATGCGGCGCTGAAGCAGGAACTGCTGGACCTATTTACCCTGTCGGCGGCCGAGTATCTGGATCGCTGGTTCGAGAGCGCTCCGATCAAGGCACTGTTTGGTTTCGACGGCATTGTCGGCAACTATGCCAGTCCGTATACGCCTGGCACCGCCTACGTGCTGTTGCACCACGTGTTCGGCCAGAGCAATGGCGTCAAAGGGGCCTGGGGGCATGCCGTCGGCGGCATGGGCGCGATCACCCAGGCGATGGCGCGCGCGGCCTTGGCGGCGGGGGTGGAGATCCGTACCGGAATGGGCGTTGCGAAGGTGCTGGTCGAACAGGGCAGGGCGGTCGGCGTGGTCACCGGCAGCGGCGAAGAACTGCGCGCCAAAGCTGTCGTCGCCAACGTCAATCCGAAGCTGCTGTACGAGCAACTGTGTGATCCGGTCGATGTGCCCGTCGCCACGCGGGAGCGCATGCACAACTGGCGCTGCGGATCGGGCACATTCCGCATGAACGTGGCGTTGTCGCGGCTGCCAGACTTCCGCGCGCTGCCCGGGCCGGGCGACCATCTCACCGCCGGCATCATCCTTGCCCCGAGCCTGGACTACATGGATCGCGCGTACCTGGACGCACGCCAGTACGGCTGGTCGCGCGAGCCGGTGGTGGAAATGCTGATCCCCAGTACCCTGGACGACTCGCTGGCACCGCCGGGGCAGCACGTGGCCAGCCTGTTCTGCCAGCACGTCGCGCCGCAACTGCCCGAGGGGCGCAGCTGGGACGATCACCGCGAGGAAGTGGCCGACCTGATGGTCGCCACGGTCGACAAGTACGCCCCGGGTTTTGCCGATTCCGTATTGGGCCGGCAGATCCTGAGTCCGCTGGATCTGGAGCGAACCTTCGGCCTGATCGGAGGCGATATCTTCCATGGCGCGTTGAGCCTCAACCAGCTGTTCAGTGCCAGGCCGATGATCGGCCAGGCCAACTATCGCGGTGCGATCCCGGGCCTGTATCTGTGCGGCTCCGGCACCCATCCCGGCGGCGGCGTCACTGGAGCGCCGGGGCACAATGCGGCGCGGGAGATACTGAAAGACAACGGCCGCTGATGCGGCCGTTGGGGATGGTTCCGGAACGTGTTCAGCGCTTTCCTGCGCCCTCGTTCAGCTTTGGCATTGCGTCCTCCGTGACCGGTTCTGGAGCATCCACCTGTGGCGCCACCTGGGGAATGCGCGAGTGCTTGTCAGGCGCGGCCGGCACCTGCTCCACACCGCCGATATCCACCCGCGCCACTCGCGGCTTCATCCAGATCGCGTCATGCCAGGCCTGGTACTGCTTCGGATCCCAATAGCGGTCGTCGTAGAACTTTGTTGCGTCGATCTCCTCCATGCTGCCGGCAGGACCGGGCACGTAGATCTTCAAGTTGCCGGCGAAGCCCGTACGGCTGCCTGTCACGGCTTTTCGCTCCTTGCGGATCTCGTTGGCGATTCGTGGGAGTGCCGCCTCGTCTCCATAACGCGCGTAGATATCCTGCCCCAGACTGATCGCGCGCTCCCGCTGTGCTTCGTCGAGAGCCGCCCAGTAACGTTCGCGGAGCTCGAGAAATCCCTCGTAACCGCGCTCTGCGGCCATATCCATCCAAGCGTAAGCGGCTGACTTGTCCTGTGGGGTACCCGTACCATTCCACAGCATCTCAGCCACCATGCCCTGCGAGGGCTTGTCTGCGTAATACGCAGCCCGCTGAAAAAACTTGAAGGCGTCATCGAGCTTTCCGGCTTGGCGCTTTTCCAGCGCCAGCAGCCTGAAGCGCAGATCCGGATGGCCATTGAGGAAGCCGGCGCTGATCATCAGCGCATCCTGGGTTGGGTCCTCAGTCAGGGGGGCAGTGTTCTTTCCGGCCCAGGCCAGGTCGGTGCTGGCCATTGCCAACAGTAGAACGGTGAGGGTGGCGGCGCTTCTACGCATCTGTGGTTTCCTTGGTGCTGTCCATGTCGTCGGGGGATATTGGGTGGTCGAAACGTTGGGCGAAATTGCCGAAAGTCACTCTCTCCGGCGGAACGAAGGGGCGTGAACGCCCCTTCGTTGCCCTCTGCCAGGACGTATCTGGCGCGCGGATGTGACGGCGTTCAGGTGCCGTCGATCGCCGGGGCGGGGCCTCCCACGCTGACCTTGCCTTCGCCGATGTGGCGATTGAAGAAGTTCAGCATTTCCGTGTAGACCTTCACCCGGGCTTCTTCGCCGTAGAAACCATGCATTTCACCTGGCTGGATGATGATCCCCTCCGGTTTGTTGCCCGCTTCGGTCAGGGCTTTGGCCATCAGTTCAGTCTGTTCCGGCGGTGTCCGCACATCACGTGCGCCAGCAGCGAGGTAAACAGGAATCTTCACCTCGGCGGCGCGGCGCGCCGGTGAGTTCTGCGCCCAGATGCTCGCATCAGTACCGTGGGTGCGGCGCAGGAAGCGCTGGCCATTCGCGCTATCGGGAATGTCGCCACGCTTGAACATCATGTCGATGTCGTACACGCCGACGTAACCGAAGGTGCATTTGAACAACCCGGGCTCGCGGATCGGTGCCATTAGTGATGAATAGCCGCCGAAACTGCCGCCGTATATACAGATCCGGTTGCGATCCGCATGGCCGTTGTCGATCGCCCAATGTGTGGCATCGAGGATGTCATTCTGGATACCTTGGCCCCATTGCTGATGGCCCGCGTTCTCGAACGCCTTGCCGTATCCACCAGATCCGCGGAAATTGACTTGCAGCGTGGCGTAACCGCGGCTGGCGAACAATTGGGCTTCGGGGTTGTAGCCCCAGTTGTCGCGGGGGCCGATCGGTCCGCCATGCGGATTTACGATCAGTGGCAGATTCTTGCCGTCGCTGCCGTTGGGGATGGTCAGATAGCCATAGATGGCGCGGCCATCACGCGCAGTGAAAGAAAAGGGGCGCGTGGTTGCCAGCTTCTTCGGATCCAGATGCGCTTGGCGCGTCATCAGAAAGCGGGCTTTGCCGCTGTCGCGGTCGTACAGGTAAAGCTCGCCTGGATTGGCGTCGCTGTAGACCGACACCAGAATTTTCCGGCCATCTTCGGTATAGCTGGAAAAATCCACCATCTGCCCATCGAAAGCGGCTGCCAGCGATGCATACAACTCCGCATCCGGGTGCGATTCATTGAGCATCGTCACTTTCGGGGCGCCGGCCTCGGTCACCACGGCCAGGGGTGTATTGCGGTCGGTAGACCATATCACTCGGGAAACCTCGGCCACCGGATCGGCAAACAGCTGGCGGAATTCGCCGGTAGTGGTGTCCAGGGTGCCCATGGCCGCTGGCGCCTTGCCGTCGTCTTGGCTGGCGTACACGATTCCATCGTCCGTGGTGCGGTCCACCCAGAGATGCTTGCCATCGGTCTTGGAGGCGTTCACCAGGGTCCAGTTCTGGCCGTCGCGGCGATACAGCTCAGTGCGCTCGTCGTATTCGCCGGATTCGTCACGGCTGGAGGAACACACCGCAAAGCGCGGTTCCTTGGCGGCGTCCAGGGCGATGGAACAATTGGACTTCGGCGCGCGGCCAAGCGAGGTGCGGCGGCCGCTGACGGTATCCACCCGGTACACCTCCGTGCCCGCGCCTTCCGTTGAGCGCGGATATCGGGCCTGCATTATCACATTGCGGTCGTCGCCCTTGAGCGAGTCAAGCAGGGAGTAGCTCTCGGCCCCCACCGTCTTGCCGCGCTGGGTGGCGTCACGGGTGCCGTAGAAGATGACAGGCACAGGCTGCGTGCCATCGGCGTTCACCGCAAACCATTCGCCGGTATTGAACGGCTGGGCGAAGCCGCCCATCTTCTTTACCGCGTTGAACATCAGCCTGTCAGGCGAGATCCACTGGAAGGAGCCGACGCTCTTCTTGTCCGGCAGCTGGTTGACCTTCAGTACCTTCAGGTCCGAGGTCCGCAACACGGTGAGGACATCCTGATCACCATGATCGACGGTGACCGCGAGGTATTCACCGTTCGGGGATATGCGTGCATTGCCATAGGCGGCATGCCCCATGAAATCCTTGACCGAGTACTGCTGCGCGTGTGCGCTACCGGCGCCGGCCAGTGCGATCGCCAGCATCAGAGGGGTGAGGTACTTCAAATCCATACTCCTTGGATGACGGGTGTAGGAAAACGGAGCCCGGCATTTAGCCGGGCTCCGTGTGTCACGAAAGTGGCCCTATCAGAAACGGTAGGACACGGTCAGGTTGTAGCGGCGGCCCAGCGGATCCGCGCCGATGTACTGCTGGAAGTACGGGTAGGCGGTATAGGTCGGATCTTCGCGGAACTGGTTGTTGGTCAGGTTGATGACCGTGAACTCGGCGCGTACGTTCGGGGTGAACTTCTTGCCGACCTGCAGGTTGTAGACCATCCACGGTGCCAGGCGCTTGTCCCACGCATTGTTCCAATTGGAACCGATACGGGTACCGAACAGGGTCACCGCCCAGTCGTCGCGGCTCCAGCCCAGGGTGCCGCGGGCACGGCTGCGCTGGCTGTAGTCGAACAGCGGCAGGTCACGGTAGTCGGTCAGCGTATCGTCGTCGTTCTCCTGGTACTTGTTGGTCAACACCAGCGAGTAGCCCAGGTCCAGCTTGAAGGTGCCCAGACGGTCGGTGTCGTAGGAGTACTTGAACGAGGCGTCAATGCCGCTGGTTTCCTGCAGCGCTGCATTGATATAGGCGGTGTTGATCTTCTGGATGCGGCCATCCAGCGTCGTGCCCGGTGCGCTGGTGCGCGTGACCAGCGAGGTGAGGTTCTGGCAGTACGCCGAATCCATGCTGTACTCAAACGCCGAGCCGTCAGGACGCGTGCCCAGGCGGCAGTTCGCTTCGTTCTGCAGCAGATAGGTAGAGCTGAGCTGCGTGGAAGCATCCTGCAGGCGGATCTTGTAGTAGTCCACCGTGAGCGACATGTTGTCGACGATGTCCCACACGAAGCCGGCACCCCAGGACTTCCCTTCCTCTTCCTTCAGCAGCGGATTGCCGGCAATCAACGACTGTGCCTGGTAGAGCGTGATGTCATTGGTGGTATTGCACTGAGCGCGGGTACGCCCCGGCGTGCCCGCTGCCTGGCCCAGACCGGTGCCCGAACGGCAGCTGTATTCGTCCAGGATGGTCGAGAAGGACGCGGCACCCTGGGCATAGACCAGCTGCATGTCCGGAGCGCGGAAGCTGGTGGCATACGAGCCGCGGAGCAGCAGGTTGTCGAACGGACGGAATTCCAGGCCGATGTTGTAGGTCTTGGCGTCGTCTACCGCGGTGATGTCGTCGTATTTGTCCCAGCGGCCGGCGAGGTTCATCGACAGGTTGCTGAAGATCGGCACGCGGAATTCGGCGCCGACGGCATAGCGGTCACGCGAGCCGTGGGTTTCGCCAGAGCTGGTCAGGTTGTAGATCGTGTTCTCGTCGATCGGACGGGTCTGATCGGTGCGGTAGTCGCTGACCAGGTCGGTCGTCTGGCGGGTGGCTTCAAGCACTGCGGCAAAGCCCAGCGGACCCGCCGGCAACTCGAACAGGTCGCCGCTGACGTTGAAGTTGGCCGTACCGGAGGTGGATTCGGCTTTGTTCTTGACCCGCGTGGCGAACGAGCGGTAGATCTCTGGGGTGATCGGCGCGTTCCAGCGGTCCAGATTCAGATTGTAGACAGGGTAATTGCCGTTGTAGCCCAGCTGCGGGCCCAGGAAGTAATCGTGGACAGCCTTGGCCAGCAGGCGCGGGCGATCGGCTTCGTACTCGTACTTGCCGTAGTTGACGCTGGCTTCCCAGTCGAAGCGGTCGGCGATGGTGCCGGTCACGCCCAAGGTGATGTCGTAGGTCTGCTCGTCGTACAGCGTCGACGCAGCTTCGTTGCCGCCGAGTTCGGACGGCATGAATACGCGCTGCAGCTGAATCAGGTCCTTGAGCGTGGCATCGTAGTAGGCACTGGTGGCCGCACCGGTCGGGCTCTTGGTGAAACGGTCGCCCGACGTGCCCCAGAATTCGGTACCGCCGGACGCCTTGGCGTCGGTGGTGTAGTAGCTGACGTTGCCGAAGCCCTGGATGTTGTCGGTGAAATCGAACGTGCCCGAGAAATAGCCGCTGTAGGAGTTGTTCTTGTTCGAGATCGAGCGGCTGGCACTGCTGTCGTAGCTACCGCAGTAGGTGCCGCGCGCGGGCGTAGTCACCGTGGTGAAGCCCAGCGCATCACAGGCTGCGGCGTCATACACCACGTTGTGGTTCCGGATGTGGCCGTTGAGGCCGGCGGCGCTCAGTGCCACCAGGCTCAGGCCCGGGTTGACCGCGATGCCATACGGATTGTTGCGGGTGTCAGCCAGTACATCGCGCTGGCTGGCGAACACCGGTTCATTGGCGTTGTACTGGAAGGCATACATCGCCGTCCAGCGGTCGCCGGTGGTGCCACCGGTGTATTCGAGCTTGAAGCTGTCGCCGCCACCTTCCTCGGTGGTGCCGGCGCTCAGGCGGATTTCGTTGCCGTCATAGTTCTTGCGGGTGACGATGTTGACCACACCGGCAACCGCGTCAGAGCCGTAGATCGCCGAGGCGCCGCCCGTCAGCACTTCCACGCGCTCGACGATCGCGCTCGGGATTGCCTTGATGTTGACCACGTTGTTGTCGCGGTTGTAAGGCTGCGGGTACTGCGCCGGGCGGCGGCCGTTGATGAGGGTCAGGGTGTAGCCCGGGCCCAGGTTGCGCAGGTTCACTACCTGGGCGTTCGGCGTGAAGCCGGTGACGGCCAGGTCGCCGGTGAACGAACTGGTGGTGTTCTGGGTCAGCGTCTGCAGCATGTCGCCGACGGTCTGGAAACCCTCGCGGTCGATATCTGCACGGGTGATGACCGTGACCGGAGCCGGACCTTCTACGTCCACGCGCTTGATGCGCGAACCGACGACCGAGACACGATCAAGGTTGGTTGCCTTCTCGCCACTGGCAGCGGCTTGGTCTTGGGCAAAAGCGGCGCCCGGCAAAATGATCGCTGTCAGTAGAGCGCTGCTCAGCACATTGCGCTTGAATGAATTGGTCTTGCTGCTCTGCACGTGTATCTCTCCCTTGGAGTCTAGAATCGGCGGTACATGCTTAGTGGCCAAGTTGGCAATGAAGTCGCCTTGGTCGCCTTCATGAACGTAACCTGACATTAACGAATAATTCATGGAAATGCACTAATTTTGAAAATGTTTCATAGGAAACCTGTGGTATGAAATCAGCCTCTCCATTTGCCTCGTTGGCCTCCCATCGCGTCCAGAAGGGCCTCTCCCCCCATCCGCGCATCCGCAATGTCATTGCGGTGGGCTCGGGCAAGGGCGGGGTGGGCAAATCCACCACGTCGGTCAACCTGGCGTTGGCACTGAAGGCGTTGGGTGCACGGGTCGGGGTGCTGGATGCGGACATCTATGGTCCAAGCGTGCCGGCGATGCTGGGCTTGAGCGGTCGTCCGGAAAGCCCGGACAACAAGACCATCGAGCCGTTGCGGGCGTTCGGTGTGGAGGCGATGTCGATCGGCTTCCTGATCGAGGAGGACTCGCCGATGATCTGGCGTGGACCGATGGCGACCACGGCGCTGACCCAGCTGTTCAACGACACGCTGTGGGACGACCTGGACGTCCTGCTGATCGACCTGCCGCCGGGCACCGGTGACATCCAGCTGACGCTGTCGCAGAAGATTCCCGTGGCCGGTGCGGTGATCGTGACCACGCCGCAGGACATCGCTACACTGGACGCGCGCAAGGCGCTGAAAATGTTCGAAAAAGTCGAAGTGCCGGTGCTGGGCGTCGTCGAGAACATGGCCGTGCACACCTGTTCGAACTGTGGCCATGTCGAGCATCTGTTCGGCGAAGGCGGCGGCCAGCGCATCGCCGAGCAGTACGGGGTGCCGTTGCTGGGCTCGCTGCCGCTGGATATCGGCATCCGCGAGCAGGGGGATGCCGGCACGCCGATTGTCGCGGCGGCACCGGAATCGGGGGCGGCGCAGGCCTACCTAGCTGCGGCGCGACGGATGGTGGAGGAACTGGACAAGCGTCCGCGCGCCAGCATTCCGATCAGCGCCTCGTTGCTCTGAAGGCGCTCTGCGCAAGGGGCCGGCATCCGGCCCCTTCCTATATATAGGTGATGAGGATTCGCGGCTGTGGTCTGGTGCCGGGCCTGGGCTAGAATCGACCACCCCAGCCGCAGGCATGTTGCGGCGCAACGAAACCAGGATCACACTGAATGAGCATCAAGAGCGACCGCTGGATCCGCCGCATGTCCGAGCAGCACGGCATGATCGCGCCGTACGAGGCCGGCCAGGTGAAGCAGGTGGATGGCCAGCGGATCGTCAGCTACGGCACCTCCAGCTACGGCTATGACGTGCGTTGCTCGCGCGAGTTCAAGGTGTTCACCAACATCAACTCCACCATCGTCGATCCGAAGCATTTCGATCCGAAGAGCTTTGTCGATATCGAGGCCGACGAGTGCATCATCCCGCCGAACAGCTTCGCGCTGGCCCGCACCGTGGAGTATTTCCGCATTCCGCGTGACACGCTGGTGGTGTGCCTGGGCAAGAGCACCTACGCGCGCTGCGGGATCATCGTCAACGTGACCCCGCTGGAACCGGAGTGGGAAGGGCACGTGACGCTGGAGTTCTCCAATACCACGCCACTGCCGGCGCGCATCTATGCCAATGAAGGCGTGGCGCAGATGCTGTTCTTCCAGGCGGACCGGGACGACATCTGCGAAACCTCGTACAAGGATCGCGGCGGCAAGTACCAGGGCCAGACCGGGGTGACCCTGCCGCGCACCTGATGGTGGCCGTGGGGCGATACGAAAAAGGGCGCGGAATTCCGTGCCCTTCTGCTTTCCGGTCGTTGCGGCGGCTTACTTGCCGCGGCCGAACAGCATGCCGATGCCCACCGCCACCAGGATCGCCGGCCACCAGGTGGCCAGCATCGAGCCGATGTTGCCGTTGATCCAGCCCAGGTTTTTGGCCAGGAAAAACAGGCCGACGATGATCAGGATCAGGGCGGCGATCAGGTTGGAGCGCATCGGCTGGTGTGTCCGTCGGTGAAGGTGGCCTATCGTAGCCGCTGCCGCCAGATTTCGACACGCTGGGTCAGCACATCGGCATCAAAGCGCTGCGCCTTGCCGCTGCCCCACACCGGCCCCGGCCAGGCGGCATCGTTCTCGTTGCGCCCGATCAGGTGGATATGCAGCTGGCGCACGATATTGCCCAACGCGCCGATATTGATCTTGGTGACGTTGGGCTTCTGCCTCAGGTGCTGCGAGATCTGGTTGATCTCGGCCAGCAGCAGGCGCTGCTGACCGCCATCCAGATCGATCCACTCGCTGGCGTTGGCCACGCGCGGGACCAGCACGATCCAGGGAAAACGGTCGTCGTTCATCAGCCGGATCTGGGACAGTAGGCCGTCAGCGATCAATACGCTGTCGGTCGCCAGGCGGGAATCTAGTTCGAAATCGGACGTCACAGCTTCGGTCATCGCAGGTTCTCGCTGAAGAAGGCCAAGGTACGTTCGCGCGCCAGTGTTGCGCTGGGGGCGTGGTAATGCGGGCCGGCCTCGCGGTTGAAGGCGTGGCCGGCCGGGTACACATATACCGGCATTGCCGGTTGCTTTTCACGGTGCGCTGCAACGGCGGTGGCAGGGATCGAGGGGTCCTGGTCGCCAAAGTGGAAGATGGCCGGGGCTTTGAAGGGCGTGTCGAGAAACGGCACATTGCGCGCCCCGTAGTAGCTGGCCGAAGGCAGGCCCAGCCGTTGCGCGGCCAGCAGCGCGATGGTGCCCCCCCAGCAATAGCCGACCGTGCCGACCTTGCCGTAGGGCGCCAATGCCGCAGCGGCGGCGTGGACCACGGTCACGGCGCGGTCCACCCCCAGCGCGTCCACCAGTGCCTTGCCGCGTGCGGTGCCGGCGGCGTCGTAGTCCAGCTTCAGGCCGGGTTCGAGCAGGTCGAAGAAGGCCGGGGCCAGCACCGCATAGCCGTCGGCGGCGTACTGCCCGGCGACATCGCGGATATGGGCGTTGGCGCCGAAGATCTCCTGGATCACCACCAGGCCGGCGCGCGGCGTGGTGGCGGGCAGGGCTTGCCAGGCCCGGACCGGGCCGGCGGCGCTGGGAAGATCGATCCACTGGGACATGGGCGGGACTCCTTTGCGGGGCTGCCTATTAACGCATGCCCTTGTTCAGCGTGGTGCCGGATGTGCCGGCTGGCGACCGGTATAATCGCCGCCTTTCCGGCCCTGCGGCCCTCCGGCTCCGGCCCCCAGAATTCTGTGAACATGTCCCAGCTGAACCCCAAAGTCGGCTTCGTCAGCCTTGGCTGCCCGAAAGCCCTCGTCGATTCCGAGCGCATCCTCACCCAGCTGCGGGTGGAGGGCTACGACATCGTCCCGTCCTATGACGCGGCCGACGTGGTGGTGGTCAATACCTGCGGCTTCATCGACTCGGCCGTGGCCGAATCGCTGGACGCCATTGGCGAGGCGATGAACGAGAACGGCAAGGTCATCGTCACCGGCTGCCTGGGCAAGAAGGGCGACATGATCCGCGAGCATTACCCGGACGTGCTGTCGGTCTCCGGTCCGCAGGACTACACCACGGTGATGGAGGCGGTGCATGCCGCGCTGCCGCCCAAGCACAACCCGTTCGTGGATCTGGTGCCCGATTACGGCATCAAGCTGACTCCGCGCCACTACGCCTATCTGAAGATTTCCGAAGGCTGCAACCACCGTTGCAGCTTCTGCATCATTCCCTCGATGCGCGGCGATCTGGTCTCGCGTCCGGTCGACGAGGTGCTGCGCGAGGCCGAGCGTCTGGTCAAGGGCGGCGTACGCGAGCTGCTGGTGGTGTCGCAGGACACCTCGGCCTACGGCGTGGACCGCAAATACGCGCCGGGAAGCTGGCGCGGCAAGGAATACGCCACGCGGATGAAGGCGCTGTGCGAAGGCTTGTCCGAGCTCGATGCCTGGACCCGCCTGCACTACGTCTACCCGTACCCGCACGTGGACGAGGTGGTGCCGCTGATGGCCGAGGGCAAGATCCTTCCCTATCTGGACATCCCGTTCCAGCACGCCTCCCCGCGCATCCTCAAGCTGATGAAGCGCCCGGGCGCGGTCGACAAGACCCTGGAGCGCGTGCTGCGCTGGCGCCAGATCGCGCCGGACATCACCGTGCGTTCGACCTTCATCGTCGGCTTCCCGGGCGAGACCGATGCCGAGTTCGAGCAATTGCTGGATTTCCTCGATACCGCCCAGCTCGACCGCGTGGGCGCGTTCGCCTACTCGCCGGTGGAAGGCGCCACCGCCAATGACCTCCCGGACCCGGTGCCGGAGGACGTGAAGCAGGAACGTCTGGCCCGTTTCATGGAGAAGCAGGCCGCCATTTCCGCCGCCAAACTCGAAGCCAAGATCGGCAGCGTGCAGCAGTGCCTGATCGACGGTATCGAAGACGGTATCGCGGTGGCCCGCTCCAAGGCCGATGCCCCGGAAATCGATGGCCTGGTGCATATCCAGAACGCCGATGAAGCCAAGCTGCACGTGGGCCAGTTCGTCAATGTCCAGATCACCGACAGCGACGAGCATGACCTGTTCGGTGACGCGGTCATCGAGCACGCCAAGCCGGCGTTCGACCTCAAGGTGCTGTGACCGGATCGGTCCCGGCTCTAGGCGCTGGCAACGGCCGGCGCCGCTTCATCGCCCCGCTCCGCGGGGAGATGGCGCCAGCGTGTTTCACGCATCCGCTATTCGCCGACTTTGGCGCCTGTCGCGACTGGATGACGGCCCCGGCGTGGCCCACTATCGCCGCGCTCAACGCGCGCATGTCACCGTCGGGCAAACGGTTCGTGGAGCAGGACGGTGCGCTGCTGGCCGACGGCCTGCATTACGAGACCCGTATCGCGCAGGGATACATCGCCACGCGTCCGCAGAACTGGCATGACCTGTTCAATGCGATGGTCTGGGTGCGTCATCCCGCCATCAAGCATGCTCTCAACCTGCAGCAGTGCCGGCACATCGCGCAGATGGGGCCGGGCGAGCGCAATCGGGCGCAGCAGGCGCTGACCCAGTTCGACGAGACCGGGGTCATCGTGCGGGTACGCGACAGCCGTCTACTCGATGCCTGGGACAAGCACGAGTGGCGCCGGCTGTTCCACATCCATGCCGCGCAGTGGCGCAATGGCGATATCGCGGTTGCCGCTGTCATCGGTCATGCGCTGATGGAGCAGATGCTGGTGCCGGGGCGTTTGCTGGTTGGCAAGTGCGTGGTGGTGCAGGGGGGAGAGGATCTTGCCTGCGTTGCGCGTGTCGCGGCGGCCATTGCCGATGGCGCTGTTCTTGCCACGCCCGCCGAACTGCGGCCCTTGCCCTTGGCCGGCATTCCCGGCTGGCATCCCCGGCAGGATCCGGATTTCTATGCGCAGGCCGACTACTTCCGGCCGCTGCGCGACGGACGCGCCTATCCTCCGGCACTGCGCTGAGGTCGCAACGTCGCTGCGCAGGCCGGGTTGACGCACTGGTGCTGCCAGCGGCGCGTGACCGTGTGGCAGTGCGCGCGGACGCAACCGCTCCGCGCGCTTGTCAGAACGCGATGTCGCGGCTCTCGCCTGCGAAGGCCAAGGTCAGTCCGCCCGGACCGATGTTCATCATCCCGGTGATGCTCATCGGCAGCAGATGCAGGCTGACATTCTCCTGCGCGCAGGCGGCGCGCAGCTGTTCCAGCGCGGGCGAACCGTGCAGATCCTGCAGGGGGCCGGCGTAGGAGATGATCACGTGCGGTGCGTACAGGCCGCGTTGCACCTGGCGGGCGGCAACCGCGAACAGGCGGGCCCATGCGTCAGCGCGTCCACGGCACTTGGCGACCGGGCGGGTATCGCCCTGGCGGCCCAGCACGATGGGTTTGATATCCAGCGCGCCGCCCAGCAGCACGCTGGCCAGGCTGATGCTGCGATCACCGCGCACCCGCGAGCGGGCGCGTGCGTAGCCCAGGTTGTCGGGCACGTAATACGTGTGGGTGGCGTCGATGATGCGCTGCAGTTCGCCGCGGATGTCCTTGGCCGGCACCTGCGCGCGCAGCAGGTCCTGCAGCACCATGGCGGGAATGCCGGAGCCGGCAAACATGTTGCGAGTGTCGATGACCCGGAACTGGAACGGACGGGCGATACCTTTTTCCTGGCGTGCCTGGCGGATGGCGCTGGTGGCCAGCAGGCTGCCGTGGCTGGCAGCCTCGTGGATCGGGCTGCGGCTGGCGGTGATGGTCAGGCAATAGACCGAGTCGTAGTCCAGCGCGAAGTGTTCCAGGAAGAATCGGCTCATCTGTGCCGCATCCAGCGGCAGGGACTGTCCGGTGGCGCCTTCGCCGTTGGCGTTCTCGCGCATGTAGCGGGCGGTGGCGCTGGCGTCATGCTGGTCGATGTAGGTGGTGCTGCCGATCCGGATCGGAATCGGAATCACCGCCACATCCGCGCTGGCGAGAAAGGCCGGCGCCACATCGCAGGAGGCATCGATCACGATGCCGGTACGCGCCGGGCGGCGCGGGTTGCTGCTGAGGTCACCGCTGGCTGCGGTTGTTTCCGGGTCAAGCACCTGCATCTGGCGTCCTTTCGCGATGGGTAACCGCGAAGAAAAAACATGCGGCAGGGGCGCGGGTCAAATACACGATGACCGGACGCGGCAGGAGGCTCACATCCCCTTGATTCCATGGCGCACGCGTGGTGTCTGCATGCGCCGGCGTATGTGCGGATTGCGCGAATTTGCGGCGCGGTCAGTCCGGCGCATAGTGGATGGACAGCACGGCGAAGGTGTGCGGTCCGGCGGGTAGCTCCACGGTGAATTCGTC
Source organism: Stenotrophomonas sp. STEN014 (assembly GCF_056760315.1). Classification (NCBI taxonomy): domain Bacteria; kingdom Pseudomonadati; phylum Pseudomonadota; class Gammaproteobacteria; order Lysobacterales; family Lysobacteraceae; genus Stenotrophomonas; species Stenotrophomonas sp. STEN014. Next base: position 112,260 of record NZ_JBRREN010000004.1, read on the forward strand.
ATCGACGCGCTTCTTCAGCAGCGCGCGCGCCAGCGGCGAATCGATGCTGATCCAGCCGGCGGGCGCGTCGGTTTCGTCCGGACCGACGATGCGATAGATCACCGTTTCGCCCGAGTCCACGTTCTCCAGTTCGACTGTCGCACCGAAGAACACCGCGTCCGGATCACTGGGCCGGGTATCGACCACACGCAGGGCTTCCAGCCGTTTGCTGAGGTAGCGCACGCGGCGGTCGATCTCGCCCAGCTGCTTCTTGCGGTAGGTGTATTCGGCGTTCTCCGAACGGTCACCTTCTGCGGCGGCGGCGGCCAGTGCCTTGACCACTTCCGGCCGGCGCTGCCGCCACAGCTCATCGAGCTCGGCCTTCAGCCGCGCATGGCCTGGCGCGGTGATCAGTGCGGTACTTTTTTCAGCGGGAGGGCGCCAGCGGCTCATGGAGTCAGCGCTTTCCGCCGAAGATGCCACCGAGGATGCCGCGCACGATCTGGTTGCCCAGCTTGGTGCCGACGGTGCGGGTGGTCTGCTTGGCCATGGTTTCGAGCATGCCCTGGCGGCGCCTGGTGCCGAAGATCGCATCCTTGATCGCCTGGCCAAAGCCGCTGTCCTGTTCGTCGTCCTGCTCGCGGGTGCGGGCCTTGGGGGCGTCGGCCTGTTCCACCACCTTCTGCGCACGCTGGGCCAGCCGTTCGGCGGCCGATTCGCGATTGATGGCGGTGTCGTAGCGGGTGCCGACCGGGCTGCCTGCGCGTACCTGCGCACGCTCCGCCTCGGTGATCGCGCCCATGCGGCAGCGTGGCGGCGCGATCAGGGTTTTCTGTGCCGGCGAGGGAATGCCCTTGTCCTGCAGTGTGGAGACCAGGGCTTCGCCGGTGCCCAGCTGCGAGAGCGTGGCGGTGACATCCAGTTTGGGGTTGGGCACGAAGGTCTCGGCGGCGGTCTTGACCGCCTTCTGGTCGCGCGGCGTGAACGCGCGCAGTGCATGCTGCACGCGATTGCCGAGCTGGCCGAGGATGTTGGCTGGCACGTCATCGGGAAACTGCGAGCAGAAGTACACGCCCACGCCCTTGGAGCGGATCAGCCGCACCACCTGCTCGATGCGCTGCACCAGCGCCGGCGGGGCATCGTCGAACAGCAGGTGGGCCTCGTCGAAGATGAACACCAGTTTGGGCTTTTCCAGGTCGCCCACTTCCGGCAGTGTTTCGAACAGCTCCGACAGCAACCACAGCAGGAAGGTCGAATACAGGCGCGGCTTGAGGATCAGCTGGGCGGCGGCGAGGATGCCGATCACGCCGCGGCCGTCGTGGTTGACGCGCATGATCTCGGCCAGCTCCAGTGCCGGCTCGCCGAAGAAGGCTTCGCCGCCGTCCTGCGACAGGCGCAGCAGCGCACGCTGGATCGCCGCCACCGACTGCGCGCTGACCAGTCCGTACCCGGTGGAGATGTCTTTGCGCTCTTCGGCGACCAGGTTCAGCAGCGCGCGCAGATCATCCAGGTCCAGCAGCAGCAGGCCGCGGTCGTCGGCCAGCTTGAACACGATATCGAGCACACCGGCCTGGGTGTCGTTGAGCTCCAGGATGCGCGCCAGCAGGGTCGGGCCCATCTCACTGACGGTGGTGCGAACCGGATGGCCGAGTTTGCCGTACAGGTCCCAGAACACGGTGGGACTGGCGGCCGGCGCGTAGCCTTCCACACCGATGTCGGCCGCGCGCTGGGCCAGCTTGTCGCTGATCTCGCCGGCGACCGCCAGACCGGCCACATCGCCCTTCACGTCGGCCAGGAACACCGGCACGCCGATCCGCGAGAAGCCCTCGGCCAGCGTCATCAACGTCACCGTCTTGCCGGTGCCGGTGGCGCCGGCCACCAGGCCGTGGCGGTTGCCAAAACGCGGGAGCAGGGTGACGGCGATGTCGTCGGTGACGCCTTTGCCGAGCAGGATCGGGTCCATGGAGGCACTCATAGATGAACGAAGGGGGATTCTACCGGCCGACTATATCGGCGCCGCAGCCATGTTGCCCCCGGGCAAGCGGGGCGGCTACCCTGCCTGACCCTTCGCGTGCAGTGCTGCTGATGTCCGTTTCCCTGTCTTCCCTCCGCACCTGGCCGCTGCTGCTGGCGACCAGCCTGTTGATCGCCGCTCCTTCGGCCCACGCGCTGTCGGCCCGTGACCAGGCCAAGGTGAGCGCCCTCCACGAGCGCATGACCGCCGCGGAAAAGCGCTATACCGATGCGCTGGTGCTGATGGACAACGCCGATCCCAAGGGCAGCAGCGAGGGCGATGCGGCGCTGGAGGACATGGAAGATGTGATCGCCGACTGCATCGCGCAGAAGGGCTGCCAGGTCGGTGGTCTGCTTGCCACCTACAAGCGCCTGCTCAAGCAGCGCGCGGACAGCGCCGGCGAGAGCGACGGTGACGAGGCCATCGGTCCGCTGGAAGCCGATCCGGACCATGTCGCGCCACTGGTCGCCGATGTGCCGGAGGCGGCGCGCGCGGCGGCCCTGTTGAACGACCACCGCCACGCATTCGATGACATGGTCGAGTACAACCCGGCGGTGCAGGCCGGCATCCGGCGCTGGCTCACCGACATGCGTCCGGCGTTGCTGACCAGCTATGAGAACTACATGAACCTGCGTGCGGTGATGTGGCCGGAGTGGGAGAAAAGCGCGCTGCCGGAAGCGTTGCTGTTCGGCATCATGGCCAAGGAATCCAACGGCCGTGTGCATGCCTCCTCGCGCGCCGGCGCGGCCGGGCTGATGCAGTTCATGCCCGCCACCGGCCGCCGTTTCGGCCTGGGCCCGGACGGCACCGGTTTCGATACCCGGTTTGATGCCCGCAGCGCGGCCGAAGCCAGCGCCGCCTACATGAATGAGCGCATGCGGGTGCTCAACAAGAACATCGAGTATGCGCTGGCCGCTTACAACGGGGGCGAGGGGCGCGCGGCCCGTATCTACCGTGAAGCCGGCGGGCAGAGCTTCTGGACCGATTCGGCCTATTCCCAGTTCCCGGGCGAAACCAAGGACTATGTGCCGATGGTGATCGCTGCGGCGTGGATCTTCCTGCACCCGCAGCAATATGGCGTGGAGTTTCCCAAGGTCAACGCGCAGCCGGCGACGCTGCGCCTGGCCAAGTCGACCACCATCTACGAGCTGACCATCTGCCTGGGCAGCGCCGGTACCCGTGACGGCTACATGCGCGTGTTGCGCAACCTCAACCCGCGCTACGAGGCCGACGGCTGGATTCCGGCCGGCACCACGATCAACGCGACCACCCGTATCGCCGGGCTGTACAACCGCTACTGCGTCAGCGGCCCACGCGCGGATCTGGCCCGTACCCTGATCACCGCCGATCTGAATGCCGCGATCAAGCGCCCGTCGGCGGCAACATTCACCGGCAGTGTCGCGGTAGGGGATGTGCAGTCCATGCAGGCAGCACAGGGGGCGGGCCCTGCGGCCGTGCCGGCACCACGTCCGGCGGCTCCGGCGCGGCGCGCCGCGCGAACCTACAAGGTCGCCAAGGGCGACACGCTGGGCCGTATCGCCAGCCGCTTCCAGTGCGAAGTGCCTGCCCTGGCACGTGCCAACGGCCTGCGCGCACCAGCCTACGCGATCAAGCCGGGCCAGAGTCTGAAGCTGGAAGGCTGCGGCCGCTGAGCGGCCTGCGGGCGGGACACGAAAAAGGGCGCCCGGTGGCGCCCTTTTTCCATTGTTCCCACAGGTGCGGGTTACTTCAGCCGCGCCAGCGCCTGCCCAAGTTGCACCGGGCTTTCGGCCTTCAGCGAGGGATCGAATTCGGCCACGCCCGGCGGCAGCAGCATGATCACCGTGGAGCCGTAATTGAAGCGCGCCATCTCGTCGAAGCGTTCCAGCGTGATGCCCTTGCCACGCCAGTCCTTGCGGGTGATGCGATCGCCATAGGCGGGGATTTCCTCCCCGCTCCACACCGTCTCCACGCCCGAAACCAGCAGTGCGCCGACCATCACCTGCACCATCGGGCCGAAGTCGGTGTCGAAGTGGCAGACCAGCCGCTCGTTGCGGGCGAACAGGCGCGGCACGTTGGCCACCGCGTCGGTGCCAACGCTGAACAGACGGCCGGGCACGTGCACGGTCTCGCGCAGGGTGCCGGTCCACGGCATGTGCACGCGGTGGTAGTCGCGCGGAGACAGGTACACCGTGGCGAACAGGCCATTGTGGAACGGCGCCGCGTCGGCGGCGTCGCCCAGCAGCTCGGCGGCGGTGAACGACTGGCCCTTGGCCTGGAAGATGCGACCGTCCTCGATCGGGCCCAGCTGGCTGATGCGGCCGTCGGCCGGCATGGTCAGGGTGTGCGGGTCGGCCGCGGCCACGCGCGCGCCGGGCTTCAGGGCGCGGGTGAAGAAGGCGTTGAAGCTGGGGTAGCTGCGCGGGTCCGGGTTGGCCGCTTCGGCCAGGTTGACGTTGAACTTCTCCGTCACCGTATCGATCAGCCAGCGTGAGAGGCGCGGGTTCTGCGAGTAGGCCAGCGAACGGGCCATCGAGGAGAGCAGGCGATGCGGCAGGACGTAGCTGAGCGTTGTTACCAGACTCATGGGGCGGTTTTCTCGGTGAGCTTGAGCAGGTCCGTGGCGATGGCCTGCGGGTTGAACGGTGGACGCATCAGCCCGGCCAGGCGGCCCTGCGGATCGAGCACGGCGATGCTGGCCGAGTGATCCATGCTGTAGTCATCGGGGTTTTCATCGAAATGCTTGCCGGGGGACTTCTGGAACACCATGCCCAGCGAGGTGGCAAAGCGCTCCAGCGAGGGGATGTCGGCCGTGGCGGCAATCGTGTCCTTGTGGAAGGCGTGGGCGTACTCGCCCAGCCGCGCCGGGGTGTCCCGTTCCGGGTCCACCGAAACCAGCACTACGCGCGGACGCAGGCTGTCAGGCAGGGATTCCCATTGCTTCTGCGCGGCGGCCAGCTCGGTCAACGTGGTCGGGCACACATCCGGGCAGGAGGTGAAGCCGAGGAAGACCAGCGTCCAGTGTCCGCGCAGCTCGCCGGGAATCAGGCGGGTGCCATCGGATTGGGCCAGATCGAACTCCGGCAAGATACGCGGCGTACCGTAGAAGATGATCGAGCTGCTGCCCTCGGTCTGCGCGTTGTCGGGGCCGAAAACCTTCTGCGCCAGAACCAGTCCCAGGCCGGCGGCCAGGGCGATGGCCAGGATGATGCCGATATTGCGATTGAACATGGGCGGTATTTTCCGTACAGGTGCCAGGCGTCGCAGCAGGCGCTCGGCCACGGGCAGGACCCGGGAGTGTAGGGGATTGCAGTGGCCCACCAGCACGCGAGGGCGCGGTTTGCCGTCGGATTCGGCGCCCGATGGCGGGTGTTGCCGAAGTTTCGGCTGCAACTGGGCGCTCAATATACCGGGCACGCGCCTATAATCGCAGGCCATTCTGTACTCCTGTATCGCCATGACTGCCCAAGCGGCCGCTGAACTCCACACGATCGTCGATCTGATCCGCTACGGCGCCAGTCGTTTCAATGCCGCCGGCCTGACCTTCGGTCACAGCTATGACAACGCGTTGGACGAGGCGACCCAGCTGGTCCTGCACAGCCTGCACCTGCCGCCGGACCTCGGCCCGGCCTATGGCTCGGCGCGCCTGCTGCAGGAAGAGCGCGAGCAGGTGCTGGCACTGTTCCAGCGCCGTATCGATGAGCGCCTGCCGGCGGCCTATCTGACCGGCGAGGCCTGGTTTGCCGGGCTGAGCTTCAAGAGCGATGCGCGCGCGCTGGTGCCGCGTTCACCGATCGCCGAGCTGATCCTGGGCGGTTTCGAGCCGTGGCTGGCCGGCCGTGAGGTCACCCGTGCACTGGACCTGTGCACCGGTTCGGGCTGCATCGCCATCGCCATGGGCCACTACTACCCGAACTGGCAGGTGGATGGCAGCGACATCAATGATGCCGCGCTGTCGCTGGCCCATGAGAACAAGCAGCGCCTGCTCGCGCACAACGTCGAGATCATCAAGTCCGACCTGTTCGACGGGCTGGAAGGCCGCGTCTACGATCTGATCGTCACCAATCCGCCGTACGTCACCAACGACGAGACCGATGCGCTGCCGCAGGAGTATTCGCACGAGCCGGATCTGGCGCTGCGCGCCGGCGACGACGGGCTGGACCTGGTGCTGAAGATCCTGCGCGACGCGCCGGAGCATCTCACCGAAGACGGTCTGCTGATCTGCGAAGTGGGTGATTCCGAGCAGCACCTGGTCAAGCTGCTGCCGGAAGTCTATTTTGCCTGGATCGAATTCAAGGTCGGGCAGATGGGTATTTTCGCCGTCGAAGCGGCCGAACTGCGCGCCCACCACGCGCGTATCGCTGAACTGGCCAGCGTCCGCTGAGGGCGCCGGTTTCACAGAACAACGCCGGTGGTATCCACGCCGGCACGCAGGCGTCTGCAAAGGTCGTGCATGTCCAGTAACTCGTTCGGAAAGCTGCTTACGGTCACCACCTTCGGCGAGTCACACGGGCCGGCCATCGGTTGCGTGATCGACGGGTGTCCGCCGGGACTGGAGATCAGCGCCGAAGAGTTCGCCCACGATCTGCAGCGCCGGGCCACCGGCAAGAGCCGCCACACCTCGGCGCGGCGCGAAGCCGACCAGGTGGAGATCCTGTCCGGTATCTACGAGGGCAGGACGACCGGTACCCCGATCGGTCTGCTGATCCGCAACACCGACCAGCGCAGCAAGGATTACAGCACCATCGCCGCGCAGTTCCGTCCGGGCCACGCCGATTACAGCTACTGGCAGAAGTACGGCATCCGTGACCCGCGCGGTGGTGGCCGCTCCTCGGCGCGCGAAACCACCATGCGCGTCGCCGCCGGCGTCATCGCCAAGAAGTGGCTCAAGCAGCGCTATGGCGTGAGCGTGCGCGGCTATCTGTCGCAGCTGGGCGAAATCGTCCCGGCGGGGCACGACTGGAGCGCGGTCGAGGACAATCCGTTTTTCTGGCCCGATGCCGCCCAGGTGCCGGCGCTGGAGGCGTACATGGATGCGCTGCGCAAGTCCGGCGATTCGGTCGGTGCGCGCGTGACCGTGGTCGCCGACGGTGTGCCGCCCGGTTGGGGCGAGCCGATCTACGGCAAGCTCGACGGCGATATCGCCGCGGCACTGATGAGTATCAACGCGGTCAAGGGCGTGGAGATCGGCGACGGTTTCGCCAGTGCCGCGCAGAAGGGTACCGAACACCGGGACCTGATCACCCCGGACGGCTTCCAGTCCAACCACGCTGGCGGCATCCTCGGCGGCATCGCCACCGGCCAGCAGATCGTCGCGTCGATGGTGCTCAAGCCGACCTCCAGCCTGCGCCTGCCCGGTGCCACCGTGGACACGGGCGGCAACGCGGTGGAGGTCATCACCACCGGTCGCCACGATCCGTGCGTCGGCATTCGCGCCACCCCGATCGCCGAGGCGATGCTGGCGCTGGTGCTGATGGACCAGGCCCTGCGCCACCGCGCGCAATGCGCTGGTGTGGGCGAGATGACACCGCGTATTCCCGGCAGTGTCGATGGCTGAGCAGCGGCCACGCGTCTGGGTATCGCAGCCCCTGTTCGACGATACCGTCGCGCAGCTGGGGGCGTACTGCGATGTGGTGGCCACACCGGAAGTCACCGCGCACGACAGTGCCGCATTGGCCGCGCAGCTGGCGGGCATGGACGGTGCGCTGGTCACGCTCAACGACCGTATCGGTGCGGCGGAAGTTGCCGGCGCGGCGCGCCTGAAGGTCATCGCCAATGTCGGCGTCGGCTACAACAACCTCGATATCCCCGCGTTGAGCGCGGCCGGCATCCTCGCCACCAATACGCCGGACGTGTTGACCGAAACCACGGCCGATCTGGGATTTTCCTTGCTGATGGCGGCGGCGCGGCGCATCGTCGAATCCGACCGCTGGCTGCGTGAAGGCCAGTGGGGGCAGTGGTCGTTCACCACCATGCTCGGCGCCGATCTGCATGGCAGCACGCTGGGCATCCTGGGCATGGGGCGGATTGGCCAGGCGATTGCCCGCCGCGGCCACCACGGCTTCGGCATGCCGGTGCTGTACCACAACCGCTCACAACTGCCGGCCGAGCAGGAGCAGGCAGTCGGTGCACGCTATGTCGGCTTCGATGAATTGCTGGCCCGTGCCGATCATCTGCTGCTGGTGCTGCCGTACACCGCGCAGAACCACCACATCATCGATGCCGCCGCACTGGCGAAGATGAAGCCGACCGCCACGCTGGTCAACATCGCCCGCGGCGGCATTGTCGATGAGCGGGCGCTGGCCGACGCACTGGCCAATGGCCGGCTGGCCGCAGCGGGGCTGGATGTCTACGAGAACGAGCCACAGGTGCACCCCGAACTGCTTGGCCTGCGCAATATCGTGCTGACCCCGCATATCGGCAGCGCCTCGCTGGCCACGCGCCGGGCGATGATGCAGCTGGCGGTGGATAATCTGCTCGCCGGCCTGGGGCTGGGGCCGGATGCCGGCCATCCGGCCAATGCGATCAATGCCGACGTGCTGGCCTCCGGTGCGGCGCGGCTGGCTGTTGCCAGCAGCAAAACCATCATCAAAAAACGGTAGGGAGCCTCCGCGGCGGTTTGCCGGAGGTTCCCCGAACCTGGCTCGACGTGTGTCCCCCCTCTCCCTTTTTTCGAGTGCACCCCATGAGCAATGAAGCCCGTCGTTTCCATGTAGCCGTCGTTGGCGCCACCGGCGCGGTCGGCCAGACCATGTTGTCGATCCTGGCCGAGCGCAACTTCCCTATCAGCACGCTGACCCTGCTTGCTTCCGAGCGTTCGGCCGGTCAGCAGGTCGACTTTGAAGGCGACAAGATCACCATCCAGGACCTGGCCACGTTCGACCCGGCCGGCGTCGAGATCGCTCTGTTCTCCGCCGGTGGCGGTATTTCCCGGGAATTCGCGCCCAAGTTCGCCGCAGCTGGCGCGGTGGTGATCGACAACTCCTCCACCTTCCGTTACGACGATGACGTGCCGCTGGTGGTGTCCGAGGTCAACCCGGAAGCGGCGAAGAACCGTCCGCGCGGCATCATCGCCAACCCGAACTGCTCGACCATGCAGCTGATGCCGGTGCTGGCGCCGATCCACCGCGAATACGGCATCGAGCGCGTCAACATCGCCACCTACCAGTCCGTGTCCGGTGCCGGCCAGACCGGTATGGAAGAACTGGGCAAGCAGACCGCGCAGCTGCTCGGTTTCCAGGAGATCGAACCGAAGAAGTTTCCGGTGCAGATCGCCTTCAACCTGATCCCGCATATCGACGAGTTCCTCGACAACGGCTTCACCAAGGAGGAAATGAAGCTGGTCTGGGAAACCCGCAAGATCCTCGGCGACGACAGCATCCTGGTGAACCCGACCGCGGTGCGCGTGCCGGTGTTCTACGGTCACTCCGAGGCGGTGAACATCGAGACGAAGAAGAAGATCAGCACCGAGCAGGCGCGCGAACTGCTGGCCGCCGCACCGGGGGTGAAGGTAGTGGACGAGCGCAAGGCCGGCGGCTATCCGACCCCGGTCACCCATGCCTCGGGCACCGATCCGGTCTATGTCGGCCGCATCCGCGAGGACATTTCGCACCCGCGCGGGCTGAACATGTGGGTGGTGGCGGACAACATCCGCAAGGGGGCTGCGCTCAACGCCGTGCAGATCGCCGAGCTGGTGGCCGCCGGCGGGTGATCGGAAACAACGGGGCCGGCCCGCCGGGCCGGCTCGCAAATCGGCACGTGTTTCCTGCGGTATTCGAAATCGGGGCGAGCCGTTATATTGGCTCCATGAAAAATAGGGGCAGGGGCGCCATGCGCTCGATACAAGGCGTGCTTGTTCTCATCCTGGCGCTGTTCAGCAGCGCCGCGATGGCCTTGGGGCTGGGCGACATCCGCGTGCTGTCCAAGCCAGGCCAGCCCTTTCTGGCGGAGATCCCGATCATTTCCAGCGATCCGGGGGAGCTGGAAAACGCCACGGTTGGTCTGGCTTCGCCGGTCACCTTCGAACGTGTGGGCCTGGCCCGCCCGCAAGGACTGGTCAGCGAGTTGCAGTTCCAGTTCGCGCAGGACCGTGAGGGACGTGCGGTCATCCGCGTTACCAGCGCCGCGCCGGTACAGGTGCCGGCGCTGGGCTTCCTGATCGAAGTCGATTGGGGCAAAGGGCGGCTGGTGCGCGAATATTCGGCACTGGTGGCCGCGCCGGAAACCGCCACCGCGGTGGCCGAGCCGGTGATTGAAGCCCCGGCGGCGGCACCTTCCAACCTGATCGTGCGCGAGCCCGAACCGCTGCGCGAAGCGCCGCTGCCCAACGCACCGGCGGCTCCCGCCGCGGCGCCGTCGACGCCAGCTCCGGCGCCCGCGCGTCCTGCGGCGGCGCAGATGCCTGGCCAGCTGGCGCCGGTGCAGCGTGGCCAGAGCCTGTCGCAGGTCGCCAGAGAGCTCGCGCGCGAAAGCGGCACTTCGCTGAACCAGACGATGGTGGCGCTGATGCGCGCCAATCCGGAGGCGTTCATCCGCGGCAACATCCACCTGCTCAAGCAGGGCGCGGTGTTGCGTACGCCATCGCAGGAAGAGTTGGCGCGGGTGGATGCGGCCGAGGCACGGGCCATGGTGCGTGAGCAGACCGCGCAGTGGCGGCAGGCGCGCGCGCCGGTTCCGCAGCCGGCGGTCGCCGATGCCGCCGCACAGCCGGCGCGTTCCGCTTCTCCGGCGGCCGCGGCCACCGGCGCGCGGCTGGAGATCGCCGCGGCGGCCGCCGGTGCACAACAGACCGCAGGAATGACAACCGGCCTCGACGCCGGGGGCGAGGGTGACATGCTGGCAAATGAACAACTGCGGCAGGCCAAGGAAGATCTGGCCACACGTGATGCCGAATTGCAGGAACTGCGTGATCGCGTCGGTGAGCTGGAGAAACTGCAACAGCAGCAGCAAGCGCTCATTGCGATGAAGGATTCGGACCTGGCGGCCGCCCAGATGCGACTGGCCGAGGCCGGCAGGCGTGAGGACGGGGCTTCATTGGGCTGGTTGTGGTTGGGTCTCATACTGGTGGTGGTTGGCGGGCTGGGCTGGTGGCTGTCGCGCCGTCGCAAGCCGCTGCCGCCTGCCCCGCGCCGCGACTTTGGTGCCGACGGGCTGGTGGCGGCGATGCCGGTGATGGGCATGGCCGCCGATCAGGTGGACGATCAGAGCGCAGATGCCGCCCGGGGGCGGGATTCCGAGGCTGAAGCGGTTGTGGTCCAGCCAGTGGCAGAAGACCACGTCGCGGTGCAGCCGGACGCCTATGAAGAGCCGATGCCGGCATGGCTGAGGGGCGGTCCGACGATCTATGCCGAGCCGCTGCCGCCGACTGTTGAGCCGGCGCCCGCGGCGCTGGGGGAAGCCTCGCCCCCGGTGGTGGAAGCGCCCGAGCCGTCGGCGATAGTGCAAGCGGCCGAAGTGCCGGAATCGGCCTGGGATGCGGCTGACACCGCGGCGGTGGCGCCCCTGAGCCCGGCGCCGGCCGGTCGCGAGCGGCTGGAACTGGCCATCGCCTATCTGGACCTGGGTGACGCGGAAACCGCGCGCACACTGCTGGGCGAAGTGATGCAGGGCGGCGATCCGCAGGCGCGGGACGAAGCCCTGGAACTGCTCGGCCGGATGCGGTGACGGAGGTTGCGATGAAGCGCGAGCGTGGTATCGATTACGTGGAATTTGCCTCATCCGACCCGGCCGCCAGTCGCCGCTTCTTCGAGCAGGTGTTCGGCTGGCAGTTCGAGGACTACGGCCCGGACTACACCGCGTTCGATGACGGCCAGCTGCAGGGTGGCTTCTTCCGCGGTACACCGGTGACCACCAGCGCCGGCGCGCCGCTGGTGGTGCTGTATGCGGCGCAGTTGACGCCGGTGCAGGCCCTGGTGTCGGCGCATGGCGGCGAGGTGGTCAAGCCGGTGTTCGTGTTTCCCGGCGGCCGCCGCTTCCAGTTCATCGAGCCCGGGGGCAATGAGCTGGCGGTGTGGTCCGAGCGCGACAGCGACTGACCGCGCCGCGATGTCCGCGGCTGCGAAATTCCAAGAGGTTTGACGATGCGTTACGCGCTGGGCGTGGAGTATGACGGCAGCGAGTTCAAAGGCTGGCAGCAGCTCGGTGAGAGCGGCTGTGCCAGCGTGCAGGCGACGTTGCAGGATGCGCTGTCCTCGGTGGCGAACGCGCCGATCCATGTGGTCTGTGCCGGCCGTACCGATGCCGGCGTGCATGGCGAATGCCAGGTGGTGCATTTCGACAGCGAGGTTGCGCGCACGCCGCGCGGCTGGATGTTGGGAACGACCACACGGCTGCCGCCCTCGGTCTGCGTGCGCTGGTGCGTGCCGGTCGACGAGGAGTTCAACGCCCGCTTCTCGGCCCGTGCACGTCGCTACCGCTACCGGCTGATGAACCGGCAGGTCCGGCCCGCGCTGTACCGGCAGACCCTGAGCTGGGAGCGGCGGCCGCTGGATGCCGATGCGATGCACCGGGCCGCGCAGGCGCTGCTGGGCGAGAACGATTTCAGCTCGTTCCGCAGCGCGCAGTGCCAGGCGTTGCACGCACGCCGTGAGCTGCAGGCGATCTCGGTCCGCCGTCATGGCGAGGTGGTGGAGGTCGAAGTGCAGGCCAATGCGTTCCTGCACCATATGGTGCGCAATATCGTCGGCTCGCTGCTGATGGTGGGGGCGGGCGAGAAGCCGGAAAGCTGGATCACCGACGTGCTGGCGGCCCGTGATCGCAATCAGGCCGGGCCCACCGCGCCGCCGCAGGGGCTGGTGTTCGTCGGTCCGCTGTATCCTGAGCACTGGCAATTGCCGGCCGAGGTGACGCTGTGAGTCGCACGCTGTTCCGTACCCGCATCAAGTTCTGCGGCATGACCCGCGCCGGTGACATCCGTCTGGCCAGCGAGCTGGGGGTGGATGCGATCGGCTTCATCTTCGCCAAAGGCAGCGTGCGCCGGGTGGCGCCGGCCGAGGCGCGCGCGATGCGTCAGGCGATCGCACCGATGGTGGACGTGGTGGCGCTGTTCCAGAACAACAATCGCGAGGAAGTGCGCGAGGTGCTGCGTGCGGTGCGGCCCACCGTGTTGCAGTTCCATGGTGATGAGGACGACGGTTTCTGCCGCAGCTTCAACATGCCGTACCTGAAGGCGATCGCGATGGGCGGTGGCACCGAGATCACCGCGCGCGGGCTGCAGCAACTGTATCCGCATACGGCCGGCTTCCTGTTCGACAGCCACGCGGTCGGCGGCAGTGGTGGCACCGGGGTCTCGTTCGACTGGTCGCAGATTCCGCCGGGCGTGCATCGCCCGTTCCTGCTGGCCGGCGGTCTCCGCCCGGAGAACGTGCACGACGCGATCCTCGCCACCCAGCCGTGGGGCGTGGATGTGTCCAGCGGCATCGAGTCGGCGCCGGGCCTGAAGGACGGCTACAAGATGCGCCAGTTTGTCGAAGAGGTGCGCCGTGCCGACATGGCCGCCGACGACACCACCGAGGCGGGTTCAGCCCTGTAACTGGCGCTGCAGCCACTGTGCCAGCAGTTCCACGCGCGGGTCGTCGCCACGGGTGGTGCACAACCCCCAGCTGCCGTCGGTATCGACAAAGCCCCACGGGGCGACCAGCCGGCCACGGGCCAGCTCTTCGGCCACCAGCGGCTGTGGCGCGATGGCCACACCGAGTCCGGCGACGGCCGCTTCCAGCAGGTAATAGAGATGCTCGAAACCGGTGCCGTAGTGCAGGTGCTGGTGATCGATACCGTTGCGCATGGCCCAGGTTGGCCAGGCCTGCGGGCGCGAGCGGGTGTGCAGCAGCGCGTGCTCGTGCAGGGCGCCGGGCGGCTGCTGTGCCAGTAGCTGCGCGCCGGGCATGGCCGGGCTGAACACCGGCCCGATCCGCTCCGGCGCCAGGGTGTGGACCTGCCAGCCCGGCGGCCACGGCGCCTGGCCGAGCATCAGGGCGGCATCCAGGCCTTCCAGGCGCGGGGTGAAATCGCCTTCCTGCGCGGCCAGGTGCAAGGTCAGCTGCGGCAGGTCGTGCTGCAGGTCGGGCAGGCGCGGAATCACCCAGCGGGCGAGGATGCTGCCGGGGCAGCCAAGCACGAACGCAGCGTTGCGTTGTGGCCGGCGCAGCGCCGCCACGCAGTCAGTGATCTGCGCAAAGGCCGCCGAGCTGGCCTCGAGCAGGCGATGTCCTGCGGCATTCGGGCGGATGCCGCGGCCATCGCGTTCGAACAGGGTTAGGTCCAGCTCCTCTTCCAGTGCCCGCAACTGGCGGCTGACCGCGCCGTGGGTGACGTGCAGTTCCGCTGCGGCCAGGCTGACGCTGCGCAGCCGTGCGGCGGCCTCGAAGGCACGCAAGGCATTGAGTGAGGGCAGGGCGCGATCGTCTTTCATGGCGCACGTCTGACCGCTACGGATGACGGGAATGCCGGTTTTGCAGGAGCAAAAGTCGGCCCTGCGCCACCCTTCGGGCGGTTTCGTCCTGAGAAACGACTGTCCTGCTGTTTTTTCATGTGAGTTTTTCTAACACATGGATCAGGATTTATCGATATTCATGTCAGCTTGGGTGGGCTAGATTGCAGTCCTGTTCCTTGTTGCCGTGATTGCCATGACCGCCTCACCGATCGACGATTTCCACGCCTTCCCGGACGCCCGGGGCCACTTCGGCCGCTATGGCGGCAGTTTTGTCGCCGAAACGCTGGTTGGCCCGCTGCAGGAACTGGCCGCCGCTTACGACCAGGCGCGGGTTGATCCGGCCTTTATCGCCGCCTACGACAAGGACCTGAAACACTACGTTGGCCGGCCGAGTCCGATTTACCATGCCGAGCGTCTGAGTCGCGATGTGGGCGGTGCGCAGATCCTGCTCAAGCGCGAGGACCTCAACCACACCGGCGCGCACAAGATCAACAACACCATCGGCCAGGCGCTGCTGGCCGCGCGCATGGGCAAGACCCGCATCATCGCCGAGACCGGAGCCGGCCAGCACGGTGTGGCCTCGGCGACGGTGGCCGCGCGGCTGGGTATCGAGTGCGTGGTCTACATGGGGGCCACCGATATCGAGCGGCAGAAGATCAACGTCTACCGGATGAAGCTGCTCGGGGCGACGGTGGTGCCGGTGAGCAGCGGTTCGGCCACGCTCAAGGATGCGCTCAACGAGGCGATGCGCGACTGGGTGACCAATGTGCGCGACACCTTCTACATCATCGGCACCGTGGCCGGTCCGGACCCCTATCCGCGCATGGTGCGCGACTTCAATGCGATTGTCGGGCGCGAGGCGCGCGCGCAGATGCTGGAGGATTACGGCCGCCTGCCCGACGCGATCACTGCCTGCGTTGGCGGCGGCTCCAACGCCATCGGCCTGTTCCACGCCTTCCTCAACGATCCTGAAGTGAAGATCTACGGTGCTGAGGCGGGCGGTGATGGCATCGCTACGGGTCGCCACGCCGCGTCGATATCGGCCGGTCGGCCGGGTGTGCTGCACGGCAATCGCACCTATGTGCTGTGCGATGACGATGGCCAGATTACCGAAACCCATTCGATTTCCGCCGGCCTGGATTACCCGGGCGTCGGTCCGGAGCATTCGTTCCTGGCCGACACCGGTCGCGCCCAGTACGTGGGCATCACCGACGAGGAAGCGCTGGCCGCCTTCCATCGCCTGACCCGTACCGAGGGCATCCTGCCGGCACTGGAGTCCAGCCATGCCGTGGCGCAGGCCATCAAGCTGGCGCGCGAACTGCCGAAGGACGCGCTGGTGCTGTGCAATCTGTCCGGCCGTGGCGACAAGGATGTGCACACTATCGCCGCGCGTGAGGGGCTGGTGCTGTGAGAGCCGCCGCGATGCGAGCTCCGTTGCCGATCGGCCTGGCCGTGGTGTTGACGGCGTGCACGCTTTCTGCGCTACCGCCGGCGGCGACGGCGTCCGCCGCGTGTGTAGCACCGGAAGGGGATTGCGCCACCTTCACCGGCCACGCCGTCCGCGTGGTCCTGCGCCTGGAAACACTCCATGGTCTGCTGACCCCGCTTTACTGGGGCCAGCCCGACGCGGTTGAACTGATTGAAGGATGTGCCTGAGATGTCCGTAACCCGAATTGACGACTGCTTCGCCCGCCTGCGTGCCTCCGGTCGCAAGGCGCTGATTCCTTTCATCACCGCCGGCGATCCTTCGCTGGAGGCGACCGTGCCGGTGATGCATGCGCTGGTCCAGGCCGGCGCCGATGTGATCGAGCTGGGCGTGCCGTTCTCCGATCCGATGGCCGATGGCCCCACCATCCAGCGCAGCTCCGAACAGGCGCTGGCACGCGGGGCTGGGCGGCAATATGTGCTGGACACAGTGGCGCGCTTCCGCAAGACCGATGTGGCCACGCCGGTGGTGCTGATGGGCTATCTCAACCCGGTCGAGATCCGCGGCGCTGTCCGTTATGCACAGGAGGCGGTCGCTGCCGGTGTGGATGGCGTGCTGCTGGTGGATCTGCCCCCGGAAGAGGCCGAGGATATCCGCGCAGCCTTCACTTCCGCCGGCTTGGCGCTGATCCTGCTGGCGTCGCCAACCAGCAGCCCGGTCCGTCTCGATGCCTTGTGCGAAGCGGCGCAGGGGTACCTGTACTACGTGAGTTTCGCCGGCGTCACCGGTGCCTCCGAACGACTGGACAGTGCGGCCGCGGGCGAGCGCCTGCGGCTGTTGCGGGCCGGTGCGAAAGTGCCGGTGGTGGCCGGTTTCGGTATCAAGGACGCCGCCAGTGCGGCGGCGATGTCGGTGGATGCCGATGGCGTGGTGGTTGGCAGTGCGCTGGTGGCGCGCATGTCCGCCGCGGCCGATCCAGCCGGGGCCGCGGTATTGGCGGGCGAGTTCCTGCGGCCGTTGCGCGCGGCGCTGGATGGCGCTGGCTGAGCCCGGGCAGGCCGGTTGCCCGCGCCCCTTGTAAGGAGTGAAACGTACGCGGGGGTAGGGTTTGCGTCGTCCTGGCATAGGCCCGGATGTGTGCAGGCGGGGGGGGGGCGCCACCGTCGCAGGGGTGAGCTAGACTGTGGGCCCTGTCGCGGCCGCAAGGTCGCCCTGAACGGAACCGTCACCCCGCATGAGTTGGCTCAGCAAGTTGATGCCGTCCGGCATCCGTACCGACAACACGCCTTCCAAGAAACGCAGCGTCCCCGAGGGCCTGTGGGAAAAATGCAGCAGCTGCGGCGCGGCCCTGTACCGCCCGGAACTGGAAGAGAATCTCGAGGTCTGCCCCAAGTGTGGCCATCACATGGCCATCCGCGCCCGCGCGCGCCTGGCCTCGTTGTTTGATGCCGACAGCACCACCGAGATCGCCGCCCGCCTCGGGCCGACAGACGTGCTCAAGTTCAAGGACCAGAAGAAGTACGCCGAACGCATCAAGGCCAGCCAGAAGAACACCGGCGAGTACGACGCGCTGGTGGCGATGCGCGGCCTGCTGAAGGGCCGCCCGCTGGTGGCCTCGTCCTTCGATTTCGCCTTCATGGGCGGTTCGATGGGATCGGTGGTCGGCGAGCGCTTCTCGCTGGCGGCGGAAACCGCACTTGAGCTGGGCTGCCCGTATGTGTGTTTCTCCGCCAGTGGCGGCGCGCGCATGCAGGAAGGCCTGTTCTCGCTGATGCAGATGGCCAAGACCTCGGCCGCGCTAGGCAAGCTGCGTGACGCGGGGTTGCCGTATATCTCGGTGCTGACCCATCCCACCACCGGGGGCGTGTCGGCCTCGTTCGCGATGCTCGGCGATATCAACATCGCCGAGCCGCACGCGCTGATCGGCTTTGCCGGCCCGCGCGTGATCGAGCAGACCGTCCGCGAGAAGCTGCCGGAAGGCTTCCAGCGCTCGGAATTCCTGCTCGAGCACGGCGCCATCGACCAGATCTGCGACCGTCGCGAAATGCGCGACCGCCTGGCCGAGCTGCTGGCGATGATGATGCGACAGCCTGAGAACGAAGACGAAGCGGCCTGATGAGTACACGCAAGTATTTCGGCACCGACGGCATCCGTGGCCGGGTCGGCCAGGGCGTCATTTCCGCTGATTTCGTGCTGCGTGTGGGCAATGCGCTGGGGCGGGTGTTGCTCGAACGTACCGGGCGCCGGCCGACCGTGGTGATCGGCAAGGACACCCGCATCTCGGGCTACATGTTCGAGGCGGCGCTCGAGTCCGGGCTGGTAGCCGCGGGGGCCGATGTGCAGCTGCTGGGGCCAATGCCGACCCCGGCAGTGGCGTTTCTGGCCCACACGCTGGGTGCCGACGCCGGCATCGTCATCAGTGCCTCACACAATCCGCATCACGACAATGGCATCAAGTTCTTCTCCGGTGAAGGCGAGAAGCTCGACGATGCCACCGAGCTGGCGCTGGAAGCGGCACTGGAGGCGCCATTTTCTACGGTCGAGTCCGACCGGTTGGGCAAGGCAATGCGTGCCCGCGACGCGGTCGGCCGCTATATCGAGTTCTGCAAGGTCAGCGTGCCGCGCGATTTCTACCTGCGCGGGCTCAAGATCGTGCTGGACTGCGCCCATGGCGCGACCTATCACATCGCTCCACTGCTGTTCCGCGAACTGGGGGCCGAGGTGATCGCCATCGGTGCCGAGCCGAACGGCATCAACATCAATGACGGGGTGGGGTCCACCCACATTGACAACCTGGCGCGCAAGGTTGTCGAGGTGGATGCCGATCTGGGCATCGCCTTCGACGGTGACGGCGACCGTGTGCTTATGGTGGACGATACTGGTGCCGCCGTGGACGGTGATGGCCTGCTCTATATCCTGGCCAAGGCCTGGCAGGCCAGCGGTCGTTTGCGTGGGCCGGTGGTCGGTACCTTGATGACCAATTACGGGCTGCAGCAGGCGCTGGAACGGCTGGATATCCCGTTCGTGCGGGCCAATGTCGGTGATCGCTATGTGCATCAGGCGCTGGTCGAGGGCAAGGGCGTGCTGGGGGGCGAGGCGTCGGGACACATCCTGTGCCTGGACCGGGCCACGACCGGTGACGCCATCATCAGTGCGTTGCAGGTGCTGGAAGTGCTGGGAAGTGCCGGCCAGACCCTGCGCCAGGCGGGTGCGGGGCTGGTGATGGTGCCGCAGAAGACCATCAATGTGCGCCTGGAGTCGGGGGCGCGCGAAGTGGTCAGGAGTGCGCCGGTGCAGGCGGCGCTGGCCACGGCGCAGGCGGCGGTTGCCGGACGGGGCAGGGCGTTCCTGCGGCCGTCGGGCACCGAGCCGGTGGTGCGGGTCACCGTCGAGGCCGACCAGGCCGGGTTGATGGCGGACACGCTCGAAGCACTGGCCGACGCCGTCCGTTCGGCTGCCGCACAGGTTTGAGCTGGATCATGGTGTTGCTGTCGGGGTCCCGGTTCCAATAGCTGGCGCCCCGTTTCCTTCTCTGGAGTAGTTGAATGAGTTCCCGTATTCCCACCCTCGACATCACCCGTTTCGATACCGACCGTGACGCCTTCGTGGCTGAGCTGGGCGCGGCGTATCGCCGGTGGGGGTTTGCCGGTATCCGCAATCACGGTATCCCGCAGGCCGAGATCGATGCCGCCTATGAGGCCTTCAAGGCGTTCTTCGCGCTGCCGGAGGCTGTGAAAAAGCAGTATCACGTGGCCGGTGGTGGTGGTGCTCGCGGTTACACGCCGTTCGGGGTGGAGACCGCCAAGGGTTCCAAGCATTTCGACCTGAAGGAGTTCTGGCATATCGGCCGTGAGATTCCGGACGATTCCAAGTACCGCGAAGTGATGCCGCCGAACCTGTGGCCGAGTGAGGTGCCCGGCTTCAAGGAGTACGGGTACGGTCTTTACCAGAAGCTGGACCAGCTGGGCTCGCGCGTGCTGTCGGCGCTGGCGCTGCACATCGGTCTGCCGGAGGACTATTTCGCCGACAAGACCAACAACGGCAACTCGATCCTGCGGCCGATCCACTACCCGCCGATCACCACCGACGACATCCCCAATGTGCGTGCCGGCGCCCATGGCGACATCAACTTCATCACCCTGCTGGTCGGCGCCAGTGCCGCCGGCCTGGAAGTGCAGTCGCACGAAGGCGAGTGGGTGCCGTTCACCTCCGATGCCGACACCATCGTGGTCAATATCGGCGACATGCTGCAGCGCCTGACCAACCACGTGTACCCGTCCACCATCCATCGCGTGGTCAATCCTCCGGGCGAGCTGGCTCGCCAGCCGCGCTACTCGGTGCCGTTCTTCCTGCATCCGAATCCGGATTTCCTGATCGATGTGCTGCCTTCGTGCGTTAGCGCGGAGAATCCGAGCCGTTACCCCGAAGCGATTACCGCCCATGGCTTCCTGGAAGAACGCCTGCGCGAGATCAAGCTGAAGTAACGCGTTGGCCGGCCGGTCTGTCCGGTGCGGCTCCGCCACAACGCCGTCGCGGCCTGCGGGTCCGGCGGCGTTTGTGCATGTTGTCCCGGATTGTCCGGTGTTGTCCTGTCGATGGCCGCAATTCGGCTATCCTTCGCCCACCTTTTTACGGGGAGTCATTCCTGAATGCGCCAGAAGATCGTTGCCGGTAACTGGAAGCTGCATGGCAGCCGTCAATTCGCCACCGAACTGGTGGGCCAGGTGGCCGCTGGCCTGCCGCTTGAGGGGGTGTCACTGTTGATTCTGCCGCCACTGCCGTATCTGGGCGATCTGATCGAGGACTTCGAGCGCACGGAACTGGCATTCGGGTCGCAGGATGTCAGCAGCAACGAAAAGGGCGCCTATACCGGCGAGGTCTCCGCCGCCATGCTGGTGGATGTCGGGGCAACGCATGGGCTGGTAGGGCACTCGGAGCGCCGCCAGTACCATAACGAAAGCAGTGAGCTGGTGGCACGGAAGTTCCTGGCGGCCATCCATGCCGGACTGATCCCGGTCTTGTGTGTCGGTGAGACGCTGGAGCAGCGTGAGGCCGGTCAGACCGAGCAGGTGATCGCCTCGCAACTGGCGCCGGTCCTGGATCTCGCCGGAGTCGATGCATTTGCCAAAGCGGTGGTGGCCTATGAGCCGGTCTGGGCGATCGGTACCGGAAAGACCGCGACGCCAGAGCAGGCGCAGGCCGTGCATGCGTTCATTCGTGGCGTAGTGGCCAAGGCCGATGCTAGAATCGCTGATTCGTTGCCGCTCCTTTATGGTGGCAGCGTCAAGCCCGACAATGCTGCAGAGCTGTTTTCACAGCCTGACGTCGATGGCGGGCTGGTAGGTGGCGCTTCGCTGGTGGCGGCTGATTTTCTGGCCATCGCGAGAGCAGCGGCCGGTCGCTAATCGGGTGGAATTGTCCGGGACGGATTTCAAATGCTGATGTTGATCCTCAATGTGGTCTATGTGCTGGTGGCGGTCGCGATGATCGCGCTGATCCTGATGCAGCGTGGCTCGGGTGCTGCGGCTGGCTCGGGATTTGGTGCGGGTGCGTCAGGTACGGTGTTCGGCGCGCGTGGCGCCTCGAATTTCCTGTCCAAGAGCACCAAGTGGCTGGCGGTGGTGTTTTTCGGTATCAGCCTGTTCATGGCCTGGTATGCAAGCCACGGCGCGCGTCCGGCGGGTGAGGGGCTCGGGGTCATGTCCCAGGCAGTAGCGCCGGCAGTGGCTCCTTCGGTGCCCGTGGGTGAGTTGCAGTCGGTGCCGCAGGTGCCGGCAGTGGGTGATGTGCCGCAGGCGGCCGCTCCCACGGAAAATATTCCGGTCCAGAGTGAAGAAAAGCCCGTCGAGGGCGCACAGAAAGACTGAAGACGGTTACAATACGCGGCGCACTGCAAAACAGTTGCGCTGACGTAAGCCCAGGTGGCGGAATTGGTAGACGCACTACCTTGAGGTGGTAGCGACGAGAGTCGTAGGGGTTCGAGTCCCCTCTTGGGCACCATTAGTATTTGCGGGTTCGCGGGGCGCGTTGGCGCCCCGTCATCACATTCCCGACAATCACCCATGCCGCGGCGCCCGCAGGTGCCAAGGCAGAGGCAAGAGAGAATCGCTGTGCTGGCCGAATATTTGCCGTCTCTGCTGTTTCTGATCGTCGCCACCGGTATCGGTATCGCGCTGATGCTGATCGGCCGGTTCCTCGCTCCGCGTAGCCCGGACAGTCAGAAGCTTTCGCCGTACGAGTGCGGCTTCGAGGCGTTTGAGAACGCGCGCATGAAGTTCGACGTGCGCTATTACCTCATCGCCATCCAGTTCATCGTCTTTGATCTGGAAATCATCTTCATCGTGCCTTGGACCCAGGTCTTCATGGAGCTGGGCGCCCGTTCGCTCGTCACCATGGGGCTGTTCGTAGGCATGCTGTTCCTCGGCTTTATCTACGTGTGGAAGAAGGGAGCGCTGGAATGGGAGTGATCCAAACTCTCGACGGCCTGATGAACAACCCGATCCCGGAAGGGCGGGTCGACGACATCCTGCGGCCTGAAGGCGACAATCCGCTGCTCGAGAAGGGCTATGTGACCACCAGTGTCGATGCGCTGTTGAACTGGGCGCGTACCGGCTCGATGTGGCCGATGACCTTCGGTCTGGCCTGCTGTGCGGTGGAGATGATGCACGCCGGTGCGGCGCGTCTGGATCTGGACCGTTACGGCATCGTGTTCCGCCCGTCGCCGCGTCAATCGGATGTGATGATCGTGGCAGGCACGCTGGTCAACAAGATGGCGCCGGCGCTGCGCAAGGTCTATGACCAGATGCCGGATCCGAAGTGGGTCATCTCGATGGGCAGCTGCGCCAACGGTGGCGGCTACTACCACTATTCGTATTCGGTGGTCCGTGGCTGTGATCGCGTGGTGCCGGTGGACGTGTACGTCCCGGGTTGCCCGCCGACCGCCGAGGCGCTGGTGTACGGCATTTTGCAGTTGCAGAAGAAGATCTGGCGCACCCAGACCATCTCTCGCTGATTTCCCTTTCAAATCAAGAGCACGCCAGCCCCCATGGCCCAGCAAGCACATTCATTGATCGATCGACTTCGCGCCCGTTTTGCCGGTGCGCAGGTCTTCGTGATCGAACCGCGCGGCGAAGTTACGTTGGAGGTGGCTGCGGCCGACTGGCACGCAACCGCCTTGGCGCTGCGTGACGAGTTCGGCTTCGAGCACCTCACCGATCTTTGCGGCGTCGACTATCTCGGCTACGGCAGTGATGAGTGGGATACCTCGGATGTGTCCTCGCACGGCTTCAGTCGTGGTGTGGAAGGAAAGAGCACGGGCCGCTTTGCCTGGGGTGAGTTCCCCAGTCATGAGTCGACCGCTGGTGCGACGCCTGACGCTATGCCGAAGCAGCGTTTTGCCGTGGTTGCCCAGCTGCGTTCCTACCAGCACAACCAGCTGCTGCGCATCCGTTGTTTTGCGCCGAACGAAGAGTTGCCGGTGGTCGCTTCGCTGACCAGCGTCTGGCCGGGTGTGAACTGGTTCGAACGCGAGGCGTTCGATCTGTTCGGCGTGATTTTCGAAGGTCACCCGGACCTGCGCCGGATCCTGACCGACTATGGTTTCGTGGGCCATCCTTTCCGCAAGGATTTCCCGCTGATCGGCAACGTCGAAGTGCGTTACGACGAAGAGAAGAAGCGCGTGATCTACGAACCGGTGACGTCGGTCGAGCCGCGCGTCGGCGTGCCACGCGTCATCCGCGACGACGCCCGCTTCCAGACTGCGGAAGGCGAGCGCGCGCAGACGGAGGCAAGCAAGTGAGTGAGTTCAAACAGGCCTCGCAGGCCTTCGCCAGCAATCCTGTTGAAGCCCAGCAGGAGATCCGCAACTACACGATGAACTTCGGTCCGCAGCATCCGTCTGCGCACGGCGTGTTGCGTCTGATCCTGGAGATGGATGGCGAGACCATCATGCGCGCCGATCCGCATATCGGCCTGTTGCATCGTGGTACCGAAAAGCTGGCCGAATCCAAGCCGTTCAATCAGTCGATCGGCTACATGGATCGCCTGGATTACTGCTCGATGATGTGCAACGAGCATGCCTATGTGCGTGCCATCGAGAATCTGGTCGGGATCGAAGCGCCGGAGCGGGCGCAGTACATCCGCACCATGTTCGACGAAATCACCCGCATCCTGAACCACCTGATGAACATCGGCACCGGTGCGCTGGACCTGGGTGCGATGGCGGTGATGTTGTACACCTTCCGTGAGCGTGAAGAGTTGATGGACTGCTACGAGGCCGTTTCCGGTGCTCGCATGCATGCAGCCTATTACCGCCCGGGTGGTGTCTATCGCGACCTTCCCGATGCGATGCCCAAGTATAAGGAATCGCGCTGGCACAAGGGCAATGCGCTGAAGCGTCTGAATGCTTCGCGCGAGGGTTCGATGCTCGACTTCCTAGAGAATTTCACCAATGAATTTCCCAAGCGTGTCGACGAATACGAAACCCTGCTGACCGACAACCGCATCTGGAAGCAGCGTACCGTTGGTATCGGCGTGATCACGCCCGAACATGCGATGGCATGGGGCATGACCGGCGTGATGCTGCGTGGTTCGGGTGTGGCCTGGGATCTGCGCAAGAAGCAGCCCTACGCCAAGTACGATGCGGTGGATTTCGACATTCCGCTCGGCACCAATGGCGATTGCTATGACCGCTACCTGGTCCGTGTTGCCGAGATGCGCGAATCCAACCGCATCATCAAACAGTGCGTGCAGTGGCTCAAAGCCAATCCCGGTCCGGTGATGGTCCAGAACTTCAAGGTCGCGCCGCCCTCGCGCGCGGAAATGAAGGACGACATGGAAGCGCTGATCCATCACTTCAAACTGTTCAGCGAAGGCTATTGCGTGCCAGCCGGTGAGACGTACGCGGCAGTCGAGGCGCCGAAGGGCGAATTCGGTTGCTATCTGCTCTCCGATGGTGCCAACAAGCCGTTCCGCGTGCATCTGCGCGCGCCTGGCTTCGCCCATCTGTCCTCGCTCGACTCGGTCGTGCGTGGTCACATGCTGGGTGACGTGGTGGCGATGATCGGTACCTACGATCTCGTGTTCGGTGAGGTCGACCGGTAATGCCGGTGAACTGCACAACGCTCGATGCCCGCGTGGCTCTGCTGCCGCGGGCCTCGCTTTTCCAGAATTTGCTATTCGTTGAGGTCGGCCGATGAAGGCGACAGGTAATTTCGAGGCGGCGCGTGACGTCGACCCGATGGTGGTGCTGAGCGACAAGACCCGTGCTCACATCGATCACTGGCTGGCAAAGTTTCCGCCCGATCGCAAGCGCTCGGCGGTGCTGCAGGGCCTGCATGCGGCCCAGGAGCAGAACCAGGGCTGGCTGAGCGATGAGCTGATCGCCGCCGTGGCCAAGTATCTGGATCTGCCGTTCGTGTGGGCGTACGAAGTGGCGACTTTCTACTCGATGTTCGAGACCGAGAAGGTCGGCCGCAACAACGTTGCGATCTGCACCAACATCAGCTGCTGGCTCAACGGTGCCGAGGATATCGTGCGCCATTGCGAGAAGAAGCTGGGCATCAAGCACGGCGAGTCGACCGCTGACGGCCGTGTCTACCTCAAGAAAGAGGAAGAGTGCCTCGCCGGCTGCGCGGGCGCGCCGATGATGGTCATCAACGGTCACTACCATGAGCGCCTGACGCTGGACCAAGTTGATGCGCTGCTGGACGGGCTGGAGTAAGGCATGGCACACCACGAATCCAAGGGGCCGGTAGGACCGGCACCGCTTCCGCACAACGTGGTCTACACCACGTTGCATTACGACACCCCGTGGTCGTACGAAAGCTATCTGAAGACCGGTGGCTACGCCGCGCTGCGCAAGATCCTTGAAGAGAAGATCCCGCCGGCCGACGTCATCGAGATGGTCAAGCAGTCCGGCCTGCGTGGCCGTGGCGGCGCCGGCTTCCCGACCGGCCTGAAGTGGTCCTTCATGCCCAAGGGCGACATGCAGAAGTACATTCTCTGCAACTCGGATGAGTCCGAGCCGGGCACCTGCAAGGACCGCGACATCCTGCGCTACAACCCTCACTCGGTGGTCGAGGGCATGGCGATCGCCTGCTACGCCACCGGTTCCACCGTCGGCTACAACTACCTGCGCGGCGAGTTCCACCACGAGCCGTTCGAACATTTCGAACAGGCCCTGGCCGATGCCTACAAGCACGGCTGGCTGGGCAAGAACGTGATGGGCAGCGGTGTCGATATCGACATCTATGGCGCCCTGGGCGCCGGTGCGTATATCTGCGGCGAAGAAACCGCGCTGATGGAGTCGCTGGAAGGCAAGAAGGGCCAGCCGCGCTACAAGCCGCCGTTCCCGGCCAACTTCGGCCTGTATGGCAAGCCGTCGACGATCAACAACACCGAGACCTACGGCTCGGTGCCGGCGATCATCCGCAACGGCCCGGAGTGGTTCAAGGGCCTGAGCAAGACCGCCAACGGCGGTCCGAAGTGCTTCTCGGTCTCCGGTTGCGTGCAGCGCGGTGGCAATTTCGAGGTGCCGCTGGGCACCACCTTCGACGAACTGCTGGAAATGGCAGGTGGGCTGCGTCCGGGCCGCAAGCTGAAAGGCGCCATCCCGGGCGGTGTGTCGATGCCGGTGCTGACCGCTGCCGAGCTCAAGGGCCTGCCGATGGACTACGACACCATCCGTGCGCTGGGCTCGGGCCTGGGCTCGGGGGCGATCGTGGTGATCGACGACAGCGTGTGCTGCGTGAAGTTCGCCTGCCGTATCAGCCAGTTCTTCCACAAGGAATCCTGTGGCCAGTGCACCCCGTGCCGCGAAGGTACCGGCTGGATGCACCGCGTGCTGGAGCGCATCGTCGCCGGTCAGGCCACGATGGAAGACCTGCACCAGCTCAAGACGGTGGCCGGCCAGATTGAAGGCCACACCATCTGCGCATTCGGTGAAGCCGCCGCATGGCCGATCCAGGGTTTCCTGCGTCAGTTCTGGGACGAATTCGAGTACTACATCGTCAACGGTCATTCGATGGTTGACGGCAAGAAGGTGGAGGCTGCTGTCGCATGAGCGCGCAACCGGTAAATCCCAATGAGACGACTGCGGTTGTGCCCGAAGGGCACGTGACCATCGAGATCGATGGCCAGTCGCTGGTCGTGCCCAAGGGTTCGATGATCATCCAGGCCGCCGACAAGGCCGGCATTCCGATTCCGCGCTTCTGCTATCACGAGAAGCTGCCGATCGCGGCCAACTGTCGCATGTGCCTGGTCGATGTGGAAAAGTCGCCCAAGCCGTCGCCGGCCTGTGCCACCCCGGTCATGGATGGCATGAAGATCCAGACCCGCAACGAGAAGGCGCTCAAGTACCAGCGTTCGGTGATGGAGTTCCTGCTCATCAACCATCCGCTGGACTGCCCGATCTGCGATCAGGGCGGCGAGTGCGAGCTGCAGGACGTGTCGCTGGGCTACGGCCGCTCGGTCAGCCGCTTCAACGAGCGCAAGCGCGTTGTGGTGGACGAGGATATGGGGCCGCTGGTCGCCACCGAGATGACCCGCTGCATCCAGTGCACCCGCTGCGTGCGCTTCACCGCCGAAGTGGCGGGCACCTACGAGCTGGGTGGCATGTACCGCGGCGAGAACCTGCAGATCGGCACCTACGACGGCAAGCCGCTGACCACCGAGCTGTCCGGCAACGTCATCGACGTGTGTCCGGTCGGTGCGCTGACCAACAAGGTGTTCCAGTTCAAGGCGCGCCCGTGGGAACTGACCGCGCGCGAGTCGCTGGGTTACCACGACGCGATGGGCTCGAACCTGTTCCTGCACGTGCGCCGCGGCGAAGTGCTGCGCGCGGTGCCGCGCGACAACGAGCTGGTGAACGAGTGCTGGCTGTCCGACCGTGACCGCTATTCGCACCAGGGCCTGTACGCCGCCGATCGCGCCGTCAAGCCGCTGCAGAAGGTCAATGGCGAATGGAAGGAAGTGAGCTGGGCCGAAGGCCTGGCCGCGGCCCGCGAAATCTTTGAAGCCAACGGTGGCGACGACCTGGGCGTGCTGGTGCATCCGTCCACCTCGAACGAGGAGGGCGCATTGCTGGCACGTCTGGCGGCCGGACTGGGTTCGACCAATATCGACCACCGCATCAACAACCGCGATTTCTCCGACGCTCCTGTCGCACAAGCGTTCGGCATGTCGCTGGCCGAGATCGAGAAGGCCGACCGCATCGTCGTGCTGGGTAGCAACATCCGCCACGAGCTGCCGTTGCTGCACGCCCGTCTGCGCAAGGCGCAGACCAGCAATGGGGCGCAGATCCATGTGGTCAACCCGGTCGATTTCGACTTCGCGTTCAAGCTGGCTGGCAAGCAGATCGTTGCACCGTCGCGCTTTGCCGAAGCGCTGGGCAGCGCGCAGCTGGTCGACGCGGTGAAGGGCGGCAGCAACACCGTCATCATCGTTGGCGCGATTGCCGAAAACCACCCGCAGGCCGCCGCCATCCGTGCTGCTGCCGGCGCGTTTGCCGCGGCTACCGGCGCCAAGCTGTGCCGCATTCCGCAGGGCGCCAACGCGCTTGGCCTGACTCGCGCTGGCGTGCTGCCGGCCGGCAAGGATGTCAACGCGATGCTGGCGCAGCCGCGCAAGGCCTATGCGCTGTATGGCATTGAGCCGGGCCTGGATTTTGCCGATGCCGCCGCTGCCCGCAAGGCGCTGGCCGGTGCCAAGGTCGTGGCTTTCAGCCAGTTCGCCTGTGCCTCGACCCGCGATGTGGCCGACGTGATCCTGCCGATCGGCGCGCTGCCGGAAATCGAGGGCACGCTGACCAATCTCGATGGTCGCGACCAGGTTGCCCGCGCTGGCGGCAAGTTGCAGGGCGAGGCCCGCGAGGGCTGGCGCGTGCTGCGTGCGCTGGGGGGTGACATGCAACTGGCCGGGTTCGGTTTCACCGATCTGGCAGGTCTGCGTGCCAGCCTGCAGTCTGTGGCGGTGAAGGTTGCCGCTTCGGCGCAGCCGCCGCTGGCCGGCGAGGGCCTGGAAGTGGCTTCGACGCCGGCTATCTACCGCACTGATGCGGTGGTACGTCGCGCCGAAGCGCTGCAGTCGCATCCGCTGAACAACGCACCGCGCATTGTGCTCAATGTGGAAGACGCCGCGCGTCTTCAGCTGACCGAAGGCCAGATGGCCAAGGTCGGTACGGAAGCGGGCAAGGCGACATTGCCGGTCGTCGTCGACGCACGCGTCGCCGCCGGTACGGTGTGGATTGAATCGGGCCACGGCGCAACCGCGCCGCTGGGCGCTGCACGGGTAACGGTGGTGGCTGCATGAACGAGTTGCTGTTGAACGCGGTCGACCCGCTGCACCAGTGGTTCCTCGCCCTGGGCGATATCGGCATCGTGCTGTGGACGGTGCTGAAGATCCTGGTGATCGCGATGCCGATCATCATCTCGGTGGCGTTCTACGTGTTGTGGGAACGCAAGCTGATCGGCTGGATGCACGTCCGCCACGGGCCGATGTATGTCGGCCTGGGGGGGCTGCTGCAGGCTTTTGCAGACGTCACCAAGCTGCTGTTCAAGGAGATCATCGCCCCGACCAGCGCCCACAAGGCGATGTATGTGATCGCGCCGCTGATTGTGCTGGCA
This sequence comes from Stenotrophomonas sp. STEN014, assembly GCF_056760315.1. Classification (NCBI taxonomy): domain Bacteria; kingdom Pseudomonadati; phylum Pseudomonadota; class Gammaproteobacteria; order Lysobacterales; family Lysobacteraceae; genus Stenotrophomonas; species Stenotrophomonas sp. STEN014. Next base: position 141,710 of record NZ_JBRREN010000004.1, read on the forward strand.
CCTTCTTTCGCCGCGTGGGCGGTGGTGCCGTTCGACGCCAAGCTGGTGCTGTCCAACTCCAACGTGGGTCTGCTGTATCTGCTGGCCATGACCTCGCTGGGCGTGTATGGCGTGATCCTCGCCGGCTGGGCATCCAACTCCAAGTACGCCTTCCTCGGCGCGATGCGTTCTGCCGCGCAGGTGGTCAGCTATGAGATCGCGATGGGGTTCGCGCTGGTTGGCGTGATGATCGCCGCGGGCAGCCTGAACCTGAGCGAGATTGTGTTGGCGCAGAAGGGCAATTCGGGCCTGTTTGACTGGTTCCTGCTGCCGCTGTTCCCGCTGTTCGTGGTGTATTGGGTGTCCGGTGTGGCCGAAACCAACCGCGCGCCGTTCGACGTGGTGGAAGGCGAATCGGAAATCGTTGCCGGACACATGGTCGAATACTCCGGTGGTGCGTTCGCGCTGTTCTTCCTGGCCGAATACGCCAACATGATCCTGATCAGCTTCCTGATCGCGATCTTCTTCCTCGGTGGTTGGTTGAGCCCGATCCAGGGCTGGGTCACGGCGGATATCTCGCCGTGGATCAACTGGATCTGGAACGGTGGCTGGCCGTGGCTGCTGCTGAAGGTGTTGTTCTTCGCCAGTGCCTATATCTGGTTCCGTGCAAGCTTCCCCCGTTTCCGTTATGACCAGATCATGCGTCTGGGCTGGAGAGTGTTCATCCCGCTGACCATTTTCTGGATCGCGGTGACGGCACTGATGGTGTTCTACGGCGTGATCCAGAAGGGCGTTTGATTCATGAATAAGATCACCCACTATTTCAAGAGCCTGCTGCTGCTCGAGCTGATCGGGGGTATGTGGCTGACGTTGAAATACACGTTCAAGCCCAAGTACACCGTGCTGTACCCGATGGAGAAGTTTCCGCAGTCGCCGCGTTTCCGTGGTCTGCATGCACTGCGTCGCTACCCGAACGGGGAAGAGCGCTGCATCGCCTGCAAGCTCTGCGAAGCGGTGTGCCCGGCATTGGCGATCACCATCGATTCGGCCAAGCGCGAAGACGGCACCCGCCGTACCACGCGGTACGAGATCGATCTGTTCAAGTGCATCTTCTGCGGCTTCTGTGAGGAAAGCTGCCCGGTGGATTCGATCGTCGAGACCCACATCCTCGAGTACCACTTCGAGAATCGTGGCGAGAACATCATCACCAAGCCGCAGCTGCTGGCCATTGGCGATCGGCTTGAAGCCGAAATCGCCGAGCGCCGCGCCGCCGACGCTGCCTTCCGCTGAGGTCTTGAGATGGATTGGGTAAATATTTCGTTCTGGTTTTTCTCGATCGTCGCCGGCATATCCGCCGCTTCGGTGATCAGTGTGCGCAACCCGGTGTACGCGGTGTTGTGCCTGATCCTGACGTTCTTCTCGGTGGCCTGCGTGTGGCTGCTGGTGGGAGCCGAGTTCCTGGGCGTCACGCTGGTGCTGGTGTATGTCGGCGCGGTGATGGTGCTGTTCCTGTTCGTGGTGATGATGCTCGACATCGATACTTCCGACTTGCGTGAAGGCTGGGTGCGTTACCTGCCGGTCGGGCTGGTCGTGGCGGTGGTGATGCTGGTGCAGATGTTGATCCTGATCGGTGTAAAGGCCCGTTCTGCGGCGCCCTTCCCGGTGGACAACGCGGCGGCGATCGCGGCCGACACCTCCAATATCACCTGGCTGGCGCGCAGCCTGTTTACCGAATACCTGCTGCCGTTCGAGTTCGCGGCCGTGATCCTGACTGTGGCCGTGGTTGCCGCGGTGATGCTGACCCTGCGTCGCCGCCCGGGTCTGAAGAAGCAGGATCCGACCGAACAGACCATGGTCAAGGCGAAAGATCGTCTGCGCATGGTGAAGATGACGGCCGAAAAGCCGGTCGTGCAGGTTGACGTCAAAAATTCCGGTGGCGAGGAGGCCAAGCCATGATTTCCCTGGGCCATATGCTCGCGCTGGGTGCGGTTATGTTCTGCATCAGCGTTGCCGGCATTTTTCTGAACCGCAAGAACATCATCGTTTTGCTGATGTCGATCGAGTTGATGCTGCTGTCGGTGAACATCAACTTCATCGCGTTCTCGCGCGAGCTGGGCGACACCGCAGGCCAGCTGTTCGTGTTCTTCATCCTGACCGTGGCCGCAGCCGAAGCTGCAATCGGCCTCGCGATCCTGGTGACCTTGTTCCGTACTCGCCACACCATCAACGTGGGCGAAGTTGATTCGCTGAAGGGCTGATCCGAAGATGGAAATCACTCTCTCCAAGAGTCTGTTGATTGCGGTGGTGCTCGCACCGCTGCTAGGCAGCATCGTCGCCGGCCTGTTCGGTCGCCAGGTGGGGCGCAAGGGCGCCCAGTACATCACCATTCTTGGCGTGGCCGTCAGCTGCGCGCTGTCGGCTTACGTGTTCTCGCAGTTGCTGTGGGGTGGGGCACAACCGTTCAACCAGAACGTCTACACGTTCTTCGAAGTCGGCCAGTATTCGGCGCACGTCGGTTTCATGATCGACAAGCTGACCGCGATGATGATGGTGGTGGTGACGTTCGTGTCGCTGCTGGTGCATATCTACTCGATCGGCTACATGGCCGAGGATGACGGCTACCAGCGTTTCTTCAGCTACATTTCGCTGTTCACCTTCTCCATGCTCACCCTGGTGATGAGCAACAACTTCCTGCAGCTGTTCTTCGGCTGGGAAGCGGTGGGTCTGGTGTCGTACCTGTTGATCGGCTTCTACTTCAAGCGGCCGACTGCGATCTTCGCCAACATGAAGGCGTTCCTGGTCAATCGCGTGGGTGACTTCGGTTTCCTGCTGGGTATCGCGGCGATCCTGTGGGTGTTTGGCTCGCTCGACTACGCGACGGTGTTTGCCAATGCCGGCGTGCTGGGTGATCCCAATGCGCTGATGCAGGTCTGGTCGGGTTCGATCAACCTGTTCGGACAACAGATCCAGATTCTCAGCGAGCCGCTGATCTGGTCGGTGGCCACGGTGATCTGCATCTGTCTGTTCATCGGCGCGATGGGCAAGTCCGCGCAGGTGCCGCTGCACGTGTGGCTGCCGGACTCGATGGAAGGCCCGACGCCGATTTCGGCGCTGATCCACGCCGCAACCATGGTGACCGCGGGTATTTTCATGGTCACCCGCATGTCGCCGCTGTTCGAGCTTTCGCAGACCGCGTTGGACTTCATTCTGTTCATCGGCGCCACCACGGCCTTCTTCACCGGCCTGATCGGTATCGTGCAGACCGACATCAAGCGGGTGGTGGCCTATTCGACCCTTTCCCAGCTGGGCTACATGACCGTCGCACTGGGCGTGTCGGCCTATTCTGGCGCGGTGTTCCACCTGATGACCCACGCGTTCTTCAAGGCCCTGCTGTTCCTGGGTGCCGGCTCGGTGATCATGGGGATGCACCATGAGCAGAACATGATGAAGATGGGCGGCCTGCGCAAGTACATGCCGATCACCCACATCACCATGTGGATCGGTACGCTGGCGCTGGTGGGTACCCCGTTCTTCGCCGGGTTTTACTCGAAGGACACCATCATCGAAGCTGCTGCGATGCACGCGCACGCTGCCGATGCCGGCTGGGTAGCCCTGTACGGTTACTGGGCGGTACTGGGCGGCGTGATCGTCACCAGTTTCTACAGCTTCCGTCTGCTGTTCCTGACCTTCTTCGGCAAGGAACGCTTCCGTGATGCACATGACGACCACCACGCTGATCATGGCCATGGCCACGATGACCACCACGGTCATGGTGCGCACGAGCCGCATGAGTCGCCGCTGGTGGTGACCGTGCCGCTGATCCTGCTGGCAATCCCGTCCATCCTCATCGGCTTCTTTACCATTGGCCCGATGCTGTTCGGTACCGGCTGGGATGGTCATGCTGCCGCTGCCGGCATCCCCGGTCAGACCATGTCGTTCTTCACCGGCATCGTCGACTTCTACGATCCGGCGCGTGACACCATTGCTGCGGTAGGCAAGGAGTTCTGGCACGGTTCGGTGGCCTATGCGGTACACGGCATGCAGATGCCGGCGTTCTGGCTGACGGTTGCAGGTTTCGTGCTGGCCTGGGTGTTCTACATCTGGAAGCCGGAACTGGCAGGCAAGGCCCGCAAGACTCTGGCGCCGGCGGTTTCGGTGCTGGAAAACAAGTACGGCTTCGACAAGCTCTGGATCGACGGCTTTGCCGGCGGTGGTGTGCAGCTCGGCAAGGCCGCCCGTGCCGTGGATAGCACGGTCGTTGACGGGGTGGTGGTCAACGGTTCGGCCCGCGTGGTCGAGCTGGCTGCCAACCTGCTGCGCCGCACCCAATCCGGTTTCCTCTACCACTACGCCTTCGCAATGATCATCGGCCTGATTGCCCTGTTGGGCGTCCTGATGCATTTCTGGCGTTGACCTGTACGGAATAGAAGACGTGTCGAACTGGCCTCTACTTAGTATCCTCATCTGGCTGCCGATCATCGGCGGTGCGTTGATCCTCGCCGTGCGCAACGCCCAGGCAGCCCGGTGGGCCTCCTTGGCGGTGGCATTGCTCACCTTCCTGTTCAGTCTCGGTCTGCTCAGCGGCTACGACCGCACCGCGGCCGACGTGATGCAGTTTGTCGAACAGCATCCGTGGATTCCGGCATTCGGTATCGGTTACAACCTCGCCGTTGACGGCATCGCGATCGCGCTGGTGCTGCTGACCACGCTGGTCGGTGTGCTGGCGCTGATCGGCGCCTGGGGCGTGGTCGACAAGCGTGTCAACCAGTACGTGGCGTCCTTCCTGATCCTGGAAGGTGTCACCGTCGGTATATTCGCTGCGACCGACGCGATGCTGTTCTACGTGTTCTTCGAAGCCATGCTGATTCCGATGTTCCTGATCATCGGCGTCTGGGGCGGTCCGCGTCGCATCTACGCGGCGATGAAGTTCTTTCTGTACACCTTCCTCGGCTCGGTGCTGATGCTGGTTGCGCTGATCTACCTGTATCTGAAGGGGGGCAGCTTCCAGTTGGCCGACCTGTATCAGCTGCAGCTTTCGGGCAAGGAACAGACCTGGATCTTCTTCGCGTTCCTGATCGCCTTCGCGGTCAAGGTGCCGATGTTCCCGGTCCACACCTGGCTGCCGGATGCGCACGTGGAGGCGCCGACCGCCGGTTCGGTGATCCTGGCCGCGATCGCGCTGAAGATCGGCGGCTATGGCTTCCTGCGTTTCAATCTGCCGATCGTTCCCGATGCCAGCCACGAGTGGGCCTGGCTGGTGATCGCGCTGTCGCTGGTGGCGGTCATCTACGTCGGTCTGGTGGCCATGGTGCAGGACGACATGAAGAAGCTGATCGCCTATTCGTCGGTCGCTCACATGGGCTTTGTCACACTGGGTACGTTCACCGCGCTCTGGCTGGTGCGGGAAGCCGGCAATGCCGATGCCGCGCGACTTGGCTTGCAGGGTGCGATGGTGCAGATGGTCTCGCACGGGTTCGTGTCCGGCGCCATGTTCTCCTGCGTGGGCGTGCTGTATGACCGCATGCACAGTCGCCGCATCGCCGATTACGGCGGCGTGGTCAACGTGATGCCATGGTTTGCCGCGTTCTCGCTGCTGTTCTTCATGGCCAACTCGGGCCTGCCGGGTACCAGCGGTTTCGTCGGTGAATTCATGATCGTGCTGGCGGCGTTCCAGTGGAATCCGCTGGCTGCGTTTGGCGCCGCGACCACGCTGATCATCAGCGCGGCCTATTCGCTGTGGCTCTACAAGCGCGTGTTCTTCGGCGAAGTGGGTAATGCCCATGTGGCAGAGCTGAAGGACATCAATGGTCGCGAATGGCTGGTGTTGGGTGTATTTGCCGTCGGTACGCTGGTGCTGGGTTTCTACCCGATACCGCTGACCGACCTGATGGAGCCGTCCATCGCCAAGCTGGCGATGCAGATCGCTTCGAGCAAGCTGCTGTAAGCGGCCCGTCGAGAGTATTGATTCCAGGATTTGATGATGACCACGCCGACGTCCCTGCCGTTGACCACCGCTGACCTCCTGCCGTTGCTGCCCGAACTGGCGGTGATTGGCGGCGCTTTCGCCCTGCTGATGATCGACCTGTTTATCAGCAGCAAGCACAAGGTCTGGACCCAATTCCTGTCGGTGGCCGTTCTGGCTGTCGCCTTCGTGCTGCTGCTGTCCGGTGTGGGCGGGCAGGGCGAGGTGTTCCACGGGATGTTCATCCGTGACAATGCCGCCGATGTCATGAAGACCGTTATCGTGCTGGTCAGCGGTCTGAGCCTGGTCTATGGCTGGAGCTACCTGCGCGAGCGCGATCTGTACCAGGGCGAGATCCCGGTGCTGGTGCTGTTCGCCACCGCCGGCATGATGATCCTGGTCTCCGCCGGCAGTCTGCTGATGGTCTATCTCGGTCTGGAGTTGCTGGCGCTGTGCTCCTACGCGCTGGTGGCCAGCAATCGCGACAACAAGCTCGCCGCCGAAGCAGGCATGAAGTACATCGTGCTCGGTTCGCTGGCATCGGGCCTGCTGCTGTACGGCATGTCGTTGATCTACGGCGCGACCGGCTCGCTGCACCTGGATGTGATCCACGGCTCCATCGCGCATTCCGATGAGCGTCTGCTGCTGCTGACCGGCGCGGTGTTCATGGTCGCTGGCGTCGCCTTCAAGCTGGGTGCTGCGCCGTTCCACATGTGGCTGCCTGACGTCTATCAGGGTGCGCCGGCACCGATCGCGCTGTTCATCAGCTCGGCACCGAAACTGGCCGCATTCGGTATGGCGTACCGCCTGCTCGAAGCCGGCGTCGGTCCGCTGTCAACTGAATTGCAGTATGTATTGGCTGGACTGGCCGCTCTGTCGTTGATCGTCGGTAATCTGATGGCCATCGCCCAGGCCAACCTGAAGCGCATGCTGGCCTACTCGACTGTCTCGCATATCGGCTTCCTGCTGATGGGTATTGCCGGCGGTGGCGAGCAGGGCTATTCGGCGGCCATGTTCTATGCGATCGCCTACGCCATCATGTCCACCGCCGCTTTTGGCGCGATCATCGCGCTGTCGCGGGCCGGCTTTGAAGCCGAGAATATCGAGGACTTCAAGGGGTTGAATGCCCGCAGTCCATGGATGGCCGGTCTGGTGCTGTGCATCATGGCGTCGCTGGCTGGCATTCCGCCGTTCCTCGGCTTCTGGACCAAGCTGGCGGTGCTCAGTGCGGCGCTCAATGGCGGCCTGCTGTGGCTGGCCATGGTCGGTGTGATCTGCGCTGTCATCGGCTGCTTCTACTACCTGCGGGTCATCAAGGTGATGTATTTCGATGAGCCTGTCGGTGAGCCGCTGCCGCGCAACAATGACCGCATCCTGGGCATCGTGCTGGGTGTCAATTCGATCCTGTTGCTGTTCCTGCCGCTCGGCCTGGGGCCGATCATGGAGTGGATGCGCAATTCTTTTGCACATTTGTCCTGAAAATAGGTGCAAATCTGCGGGATTCGTGTATTATTCACAGCCTGAGTTGTCGATGCAGCGGTTCAGCCAGAACGACGTTGCGGCAGGTTCCTCTTAGGTGAGGGCAATTCAATCACTTCCGGTGCGGGGTGGAGCAGTCTGGCAGCTCGTCGGGCTCATAACCCGAAGGTCGCAGGTTCAAATCCTGCCCCCGCTACCAACGCCAAGCCGGTTGTTTGTGGCTTGGTTGATGAGAGGCGCTTGCATTCACTGGGGCGATCCTTCATCATTCCGCTTCTGATGCGGGGTGGAGCAGTCTGGCAGCTCGTCGGGCTCATAACCCGAAGGTCGCAGGTTCAAATCCTGCCCCCGCTACCAGCTTCGGTCTTTGCTGCACATTGTGTGGGTAGGGGCATAGGTTGGGCTCGCAGGAACGATTGCTTCCGTTTCTGCAACCGGGACCCGGTCAACGGGTTCATATCGGACAAAGGGCCCAGTTGGGCCCTTTGTTGTTTCCAGAGCGCGGAAATCCCGGCAGGGTGGCAGTCGCGCTCTCATTTACGAATCAAGGCTGGCTGTGAGCGACAAGGCTACTGAAATCGCGAATCTGCTGGGCCCCGCCGTGCAGGCATTGGGGCTCGAGTTGCTTGGTGCCGAGTATTTGCCGGCGCCGGGTGGGGCCACGTTGCGTCTGTATATCGACGTGCCGTTGGCCGAGCAGCCCGAGCGCATGGTGAACATTGACGACTGTGAGCGGGTGAGCCGAGAGGTGTCCGCGCAGCTGGATGTGGAAGATCCGATCAGCGGCAATTACACGCTGGAAGTGTCTTCGCCCGGCGTTGACCGTCCGCTGTTCACCCTGGAGCAGTTTGAACGCGCTATTGGCGAATCCGCCAAGGTCGGGTTGAAGCTGCCACAGGAAAATCGCCGTCGCCTGCAAGGGGAGATCGTTGCGGTCGACCACGCGCAGGGTACGGTGGCGTTCGTCGTTGATGGCAAGCCATTTGTGGCTTCGTTCGACAATATCGACAAGGCGCGCATCATTCCGGACTGGGCTGCATTGGGCCTGGCTCCCACCAAACCGACAGGTCCGGCGCCCAAGCAGGGTGGCAAGGCCAAAAATAAATCCAACAACGAAACGGCGGCGGACAAGCCGCGCGCGGAGTGAGTCGATGAGCAAGGAACTTTTGCTGGTAGTTGACGCAGTCGCCAATGAAAAAGGCGTGCCGCGTGAAGTGATTTTCGATGCGATCGAAGCGGCGCTCGCGTCGGCTGCGAAGAAGCGTTACGTGGATCAGGATGTGCTGACCCGTGTTTCCATCGATCACAAGGATGGCACCTACGAAACCTTCCGTCGTTGGGAAGTGGTCGCCGATGATGTGGTGATGGAGTCGCCGGATCGCCAGATCCGCATGATGGACGCCGTGGAAGAAGCCGATGATGTGGAAATCGGCGATTACATCGAAGAGCAGATTGAAAACCCCGATTTCGGGCGCATTGCCGCGCAGGCCGCCAAGCAGGTGATCGTGCAGCGCGTGCGTGAAGCCGAGCGCCAGCAGGTGGTCGACGCTTGGAAGGATCGCGTGGGCGAGCTGGTGACGGGTGTGGTCAAGCGCGCCGAGCGCGGCAACATCTATGTCGACCTGGGTGGCAACGCCGAGGCCTTTATTCCGAAGGACAAGGGTATTCCGCGCGATGTGCTGCGTGCCGGAGACCGCGTGCGCGGTTACCTGGCCGAAGTGCGCTCGGAGCCCCGTGGTCCGCAGCTGTTCATCAGCCGCGCCGCGCCGGAGTTCATGATCGAGCTGTTCAAGCTGGAAGTGCCGGAGGTCGGTCAGGGTCTGGTTGAGATCAAGGCATGTGCACGTGATCCGGGCGATCGCGCCAAGATCGCGGTGCTCGCCCATGACAGCCGCACCGATCCGATCGGTGCCTGCATCGGCATGCGTGGTTCGCGTGTGCAGGCGGTCTCCAACGAGCTCAATGGCGAGCGTGTTGATATCGTGCTGTGGAACGAAAGTCCTGCCAATTTCGTCATCAACGCGATGGCGCCGGCGGAAGTGCAGTCCATCATCGTCGACGAAGACCGTCACTCGATGGACCTGGCGGTGGCTGAGGACCGTCTGGCCCAGGCTATCGGCAAGGGCGGGCAGAACGTTCGTTTGGCCAGCCGTTTGACCGGTTGGCAGCTGAATGTGATGACGCAGGACCAGGTGACAGCCAAGTCCGAGGCTGAACAGGCTGTGGCCCGCCAGTTGTTCATGGACAAGCTGGAAGTGGACGAGGAAATCGCCGGTATTCTGGTCAGCGAAGGCTTCAATACGGTTGAAGAAATCGCCTATGTGCCGGTGGGTGAGCTGCTGGCAGTGGAAGGCTTTGACGAGGACATCGTCGAAGAGCTGCGAGCCCGCGCCCGTGATGCATTGCTGAACGACGCGCTGGCGATTGAAGAGAGCGCTGAAAGCGGCGTGCCGGCGGCGGACCTGCTGGCATTGGACGGCATGGATGAGGCCACTGCCTACGCGTTGGCCGGTAACGGCGTGCGTACAAGTGAGGATCTGTCGGACCTGGCTGCCGACGAGATTCTGGAATTCGGCATTGAGGGTATGGATCTGGAGCGCGCCGCGGCGCTGGTCCTGGCAGCCCGCGCCGAGGAGATCGCCCGCCTGGAGCGTGGCGAATGAGCCAGCGATGAACAGTGCCCTGATCCGCTCAGGGCGTAGACTCCGCGCTGCCTTCGCTTGTGTCGAGGGGGCGCCAACAAGATCATAGGATCCGAATGTCGCAGCAAACCACCATCCGCAAGCTCGCCGAACTGGTCAATACGCCGGTCGAGAAACTGCTGGAGCAGCTGGCTCAGGCCGGTATGAAGTTCAGCGGTCCCGACCAGATCGTGACCAGTGCCGAGAAAGTGAAGCTGCTTGGCTTCTTGCGCCGTTCACACGGCAAGGAAGAGCAGCCCGCCGAAGAAGCTGAAGCCGCACCGAAGAAGATCACCCTGAATCGCCGCAAGGTGCAGGAAGTGACTGTCAATGCTGGCCGCAGCAAAACCACGGTCAATGTCGAAGTGCGCCAGAAGCGTACCTACGTCAAGCCGGAGGGCGGCAAGACGGCGATGACGCCGGACGAAGAGCGCGCGGACATCCTGCGCAAGCTCGAAGAGTCGCGTCAGCGCAATCTCGACGAACAGCGGATGCTGGCCGAGAAGGATCGCCTGCGCGACGAGGAAATCGCCGCGCGCCAAAAGGCTGCCGAGGAAGCTGAGCGGCAGCGCGAAGAGGCGGCGCGCAAGGCTGCCGAGGATGCGATCAAGGCGGCAGAGGCGCCGCCGGCGCCTGCAGTCCGGCAGCCGATCATTGAAGAGCTGGCCAAGCCGCGCAAAGCCCCGGCAGCGTCGCGCGCCGCTGCGGCAACGCCAGCAGCGCCTGCGCGTGATGATCGCGGTGGTGCGGCAGCCAAGCCCGGCAACAAGTCGCGAGGCTCCGATGGGGACGGTGGCAACCGTTTCGGTGGCCAGCTGCACCTGTCGGCGGCCGATCGTGCCCGTCGCGGCAACAGCAACAACAATTCCCGTGGTCGTCCGGGCGGCCGTGCACCGCAGGGTCGTCGTGGCAACGAGCAGTCCCGCAGCGGTGCTGGCAGCCATGGCTTCGAGCGCCCCACCGCGCCGGTGGTGCGTGAAGTGGCGATCGGCGACACCATCACCGTGGCCGATCTGGCCCAGAAGCTGGCCCTGAAGGGCGGCGAAGTGGTCAAGGCGCTGTTCAAGATGGGCGTCATGGCGACCATCACCCAGAGCATCGATCACGATACCGCCGCGCTGGTGACCGAGGAACTCGGCCATACGGTGGTGCGTGCAAGCAACAACGACGCCGAAGACGCGTTGCTGGCGATCGCCGACACCAACCAGGGTGAGGCAGTGCCGCGTCCGCCGGTGGTCACCATCATGGGTCACGTCGACCATGGCAAGACCTCGCTGCTGGACTACATCCGCCGCACCAAGGTGGCGACCGGTGAAGCCGGTGGCATCACCCAGCATATCGGTGCCTATCATGTGACCACGCCCAAGGGCGTGATCAGCTTCCTCGACACCCCCGGCCATGCCGCGTTCTCGTCGATGCGTGCCCGTGGTGCGCAGCTGACCGACGTGGTGGTGGTGGTGGTGGCGGCCGATGACGGCGTCATGCCGCAGACCAAGGAAGCGATCAAGCACGCTCGCGCGGCCAATGCGCCGATCGTGGTGGCGATCAACAAGATCGACAAGTCCTCGGCCGATCCGATGCGGGTCAAGAACGAGCTGCTCGCCGAGCAGGTCGTGGCCGAAGATTTCGGTGGTGACATCCAGATGGTGGAAATTTCCGCCAAGACCGGCCTTGGTATCGATGACCTGTTGGATGCGATCTCGCTGCAGGCCGAATTGCTCGAACTGAAGGCCGTGGCCGAAGGCCGCGCCAGCGGCGTGGTCATCGAATCGTCGCTGGACAAGGGCCGTGGCCCGGTCGCGACGGTGCTGGTGCAGCAGGGTACGCTGAAGAAGGGCGACTACCTGGTCTGCGGTATCCAGTACGGCCGTGTGCGTGCCCTGTTCGATGAGACCGGCAGTCAGGCGGCTGAAGCCGGCCCGTCGATCCCTGTGCAGGTGCTGGGTCTGTCCGGCGTGCCCGAAGCCGGCGATGACTTCGTGGTCGTGGAAGACGAGCGTCTGGCCAAGGAAGTCGCGCAGACGCGTGAAACCAAGCGCCGCGAGTCGCGCCTGGTCGCCACGGCGGGCAGCCGCATGGAAGACATCATGGCGCAGCTGGGCAAGGGCGAAGGCCAGCAGGTGCTCAACCTGCTGATCAAGGCCGACGTCCAGGGCTCGGTGCAGGCGCTGAGCCAGGCGCTGGTGGCGTTGTCCAACGATGACATCCGTATCAACGTGATCCACTCCGGCGTGGGTGGCATTACCGAGTCGGACGCCAATTCGGCGGCCGCCTCCAAGGCCACCGTGATCGGCTTCAATGTGCGCGCCGACGCTTCGGCCCGTCGCATCATCGAATCGCACGGTGTGGATCTGCGTTACTTCTCGATCATCTATGACGTGATTGACCAGGTGAAGCAGGTGGCCTCGGGTCTGCTGGGTGTGGAGATCCGCGAAGAGATCATCGGTATCGCCGAGGTCCGCGATGTCTTCCGCAGCTCGAAGCTGGGCGCTATCGCCGGTTGTATGGTGGTCGAGGGCGTGGTCAAGCGGAACAAGCCGATCCGCGTGCTGCGTGACAGCGTGGTGGTGTTCGAAGGTGAATTGGAATCGCTGCGCCGCTTCAAGGAAAACGTGGAAGAGGTGCGCAACGGTACCGAGTGCGGTATCGGCGTGAAGGCCTACAACGACGTCAAGCCGGGCGACCAGATCGAGTGCTTCGAGCGTATCGAAGTGCCGCGCACGCTGTAACTGCGACAACGGCCGTTCCGCCATCTGGCGGGCGGCCGGTTTCCCCCGTATCGAATCAGAAGAGCCAAGCAACGTGCCGAAGACTTTCCATCGTACCGACCGTGTTTCCGCGCAGATCCGCCGTGATCTGGGCACTCTGGTGCATGCCGCCGTGCGTGAGCACGGGCTGCCCTCGGTCAGCGTTTCGGACGTGGAGGTCACGCGTGATATGGCTCATGCCAAGGTGTTCGTGACGGCGTTGATGCCGGAGCGCTCGCTGGAGGCGGTCAAGGGGCTGCGGGAGCTGGCTGGCGAGTTGCGTACCGGCCTGGCCCGGGCGATGAAGCTGCGGCATGTGCCAGAGCTGCATTTCCACTACGACGATTCGGTGGATCGCGGCGAGCGAATCGACAATCTTCTGCGTGATCTTCCCGATACGTTGGTGGCGCAGAACAAGTCCGACGAAGAGTGATACCGAGACAGCCCGCGAGGGCTGTTCTGGTATTGGGCTTCCCGCGGGTGTGGGTTGACCGCCTTGCGGTTTGATATTCCCTGTGTCGCGGTGGGCCAGGCCTGCCGCGCAGATACAAGAGTGGGTGTTACATGCGTCCTCGAATCCAATTCCGTCGGCTGGATGGCATCGTCCTGCTCGATAAGCCCGCCGGTATGAGCTCCAATACGGCATTGCAGGTGGCACGGCGGCTGTTCCGGGCGGAGAAAGGCGGCCATACCGGCAGTCTGGATCCTCTGGCGACCGGACTGTTGCCCCTGTGCTTTGGTGAGGCGACCAAAATCGCCGGATTGTTGTTGGGCTCGGCCAAGGCCTATGACGCCGATATCGTGCTGGGCGTGACTACAGATACGGACGATTCCGATGGTGCGGAGCTGCTGCGTCGCCCGGTGCCGGTCATCGCGGAAGCGACGCTGGCGGCGGCGCTGGCATCGCTTACCGGGCATATCCGCCAGCGTGCACCCATCTATTCGGCGCTCAAGCAGGGCGGTGAGCCGCTCTACGCCAAGGCCAGACGTGGTGAAGTCATCGAAGCGCCAGAGCGCGAGGTGCATGTGCAGGCCATCGAGGTGCTGTCGCACGACGGCGCGCGACTGTCACTGCGGGTGACCTGCGGCTCGGGCACCTACATCCGGGCGCTGGCGCGTGATCTGGGCGAGCTGCTCGGATGCGGTGCACATATCACCGGGTTGCGCCGGTTGTGGGTGGAGCCGTTTCTGGCGCCCCGCATGATCGGGCTGGATGAGTTGCGGATAGTGGCCGAGCGGGGCGATGAGGCTGCGCTGATGGACTGGCTGCTGCCCATCGAGGCCGGGTTGAGCCATTTTCCGCGCGTCGAGATCGAGGCTGAACAGGCGCGGCGCTTCCGGATGGGGCAGCGTCAGCGCAATGCCGGCTGGCCCGAAGGACTGGTTGCGGTGTTCGAGCAAAATGCGGGCGCCGTCGGCCTGGGGCAGGTGACAGACGGTGGACTTCTGTCGCCTCAGCGCCTGTTCAACCTCTGAGCGCATCCCTGCACTCCGGCCCTGCGCCTTGTGACGGGGGGCCGGGATCGTTACAATTTCGCGGTCCCCTTGTGGGGCACCGTCTGCCGTCGGCAGGCGGCATTCCTGAAACGGCGAGCTGGGCGGTGCGTCATTGGACGTTCCTGCCGGCCACGCATCAATGAGAAAAAACAATGTCGATCGACACCCAGAAGGTTATTGAAGAAAACAAGCGCGGCGCTGCCGACACCGGTTCGCCGGAAGTCCAGGTCGCCCTGCTGACCGCCCGCATCGAGCTGCTGACCGGTCACTTCAAGACCCACAAGAAGGATCACCACAGCCGTCGCGGCCTGCTGCAGATGGTCAATCGCCGCCGCAGCCTGCTCGACTACCTGAAGAAGAAGGATGTCGAACGTTACAAGGCTCTGATCGAAAAGCTCGGTCTGCGCCGCTAAGAGATTTCCGGCCGCGGCGCAGCGATGCGCCGCGGTTTTGCTTTTAGAGTTTCAACCGCAGTAGATAGGCCGGAACCGCCCGGCAAACCATGGCTGGCAAGGGTCGGCAATGGTCCATCTGAAGAATGCATCATCCAAGGACACCCCCGTGGCAAAAATCACCAAAACCTTCCAGTACGGCAAGCACACCGTCACGCTTGAAACCGGCGAAATCGCCCGTCAGGCCGGCGGCGCCGTCATCGTCAAGATGGACGACACCGTGCTGCTGGTCACTGCCGTGGCCGCCAAAAGCGCACGTGAAGGCCAGGACTTCTTCCCGCTGACCGTCGATTACCAGGAAAAGTTCTACGCCGGCGGCCGTATCCCCGGGGGGTTCTTCAAGCGTGAAGGCCGTGCGACCGAGAAGGAGACGCTGATCTCGCGTCTGATCGATCGCCCGATCCGTCCGCTGTTCCCGGAAGACTACCGGAACGAAGTGCAGATCATCGCCACGGTGATGTCGCTGAACCCGGAAGTGGACGGTGATATCGCTGCGCTGATCGGCGCCTCGGCCGCCCTGTCGCTGGCCGGTACGCCGTTCAAGGGCCCGATCGGTGCCGCCAAGGTGGGTTACAAGGATGGCGAATACATCCTCAATCCGACCGTTTCGGAGCTGAAGGAATCGCAGCTGGAGCTGGTCGTCGCCGGTACCGCCAACGCCGTGCTGATGGTGGAATCCGAAGCCGCGCTGCTGTCTGAAGACGTGATGCTGGGCGCCGTGACCTTCGGTCATCGCGAGATGCAGAAGGTCATCAACGCGATCAACGAGCTGACCGTTGAAGCCGGCACCAAGCCGAGCGACTGGGTCGCTCCGGCCAAGAACACCGCGCTGATCAGCGCGCTGCAGGAAGCTGTCGGCACCAAGCTGGCGGAAGCGTTCCAGGTGCGTGACAAGCTGCAGCGCCGCGACGCCATCGCCGCCATCAAGAAGGATGTGACCGAAGCCCTGGCTGGCCGCGTCGCCGCGGAAGGCTGGAGCCTGGCCGAGCTGTCGAAGGAATTCGGCGAGCTGGAATACAGCACCATGCGCAACTCGGTGCTGGACACCAAGGTCCGCATCGATGGCCGTGCGCTGGACACCGTCCGCCCGATCGCCGTGAAGACCAGCGTGCTGCCGCGCACCCACGGCTCGGCGCTGTTCACCCGCGGCGAAACCCAGGCCATCGTGACCATCACGCTGGGCACAGCACGCGACGGCCAGATCATTGACGCCGTTGCCGGTGAGTACAAGGAAAACTTCCTGTTCCATTACAACTTCCCGCCCTACTCGGTCGGTGAGTGCGGTCGTTTCGGTGCGCCGAAGCGTCGTGAAATCGGCCACGGCCGTCTGGCCAAGCGCGGTGTGCTGGCTGTGATGCCGTCGCTGGAAGCCTTCCCGTACACCATC
Source organism: Stenotrophomonas sp. STEN014 (assembly GCF_056760315.1). Taxonomy (NCBI): domain Bacteria; kingdom Pseudomonadati; phylum Pseudomonadota; class Gammaproteobacteria; order Lysobacterales; family Lysobacteraceae; genus Stenotrophomonas; species Stenotrophomonas sp. STEN014. Next base: position 157,894 of record NZ_JBRREN010000004.1, read on the forward strand.
CGCGTGGTGTCGGAAATCACCGAATCCAACGGCTCCTCGTCGATGGCATCGGTCTGCGGTTCCTCGCTGGCCCTGATGGACGCCGGCGTGCCGGTCAAGTCGCCGGTGGCCGGTATCGCCATGGGTCTGGTCAAGGAAGGCGAGCGTTTCGTCGTGCTGTCCGACATCCTGGGTGATGAAGATCACCTGGGCGACATGGACTTCAAGGTTGCCGGTACCGCCGAGGGCATCTCCGCCCTGCAGATGGATATCAAGATCGAAGGCATCACCGAAGAGATCATGAAGCAGGCCCTGCAGCAGGCCAAGGCTGGCCGTCTGCACATCCTGGGCGAAATGGCCCATGGCCTGACCACCCCGCGTGCCGAGCTGTCGGACTACGCGCCGCGTCTGCTGACCATCAAGATCCACCCGGACAAGATCCGCGAAGTGATCGGCAAGGGTGGTTCCACCATCCAGGCCATCACCAAGGAAACCGGCACCCAGATCGACATCCAGGACGATGGCACCATCACCATCGCTTCGGTGAACAACGCCGCTGCCCAGGCCGCCAAGGCCCGCATCGAGCAGATCACCTCGGACGTCGAGCCGGGCCGCATCTACGAAGGCAAGGTCGCAAAGATCATGGACTTCGGTGCGTTCGTCACCATCCTGCCGGGCAAGGACGGTCTGGTCCACGTGTCGCAGATCTCCAGCGACCGCGTCGAGAAGGTTGGCGACGTGCTGAAGGAAGGCGATGTGGTCAAGGTCAAGGTGCTGGAAGTCGACAAGCAGGGCCGTATCCGCCTGTCGATGAAGGCCGTGGAAGAGGGTGAAGGCGAAACCGCCTCGGCCGAATAAGCCGCAGCGCGATTGCTGATCCAGGAAAAGCGGGCTTCGGCCCGCTTTTCTTTTGCCTGCGGCTTCGCGTTTTCCCTACGGTCACGACTCCGTTTGCCTGATATCGGGCTGGCGTTGTGGGCCTCAGCATCCGTCTGGTCATAGCGGGGGATGCTGCTGATGAAGTCCGAACCGGTATCGCTGAAATCCCGGGCGCGCTCTGTCCTGGCAAGTGGCGATGCACCCGCGCCGTTTGGCAAGTCGGTGGCGGTGCTGTTCGTCACCGGCATCTGCGCGGCACTGTGGGCGCCGGCATTGCCGCCGTTTTCCTTGCGGGTGCTGCTGCTGACCAGCGGGCTGGCAAGCTGGCTGCTGGGAGGAAGGTTGCGATGGATCGGGGCCTTGCTTGCGGGTGCCGGCTGGGCCGCGTTGCACGCCGGGTGGGCGTTGACAGGACAATTGCCCGCCGCGCGGGAAGGACAGGTAGCGCAGCTGGTGGGGACCGTCGAGGGGCTGCCCGATGTCGAGGCGCGGCGCACCCGCTTTCTATTGCGTGTGGATGGCGACCCGGGGCAGCCGGTGCCGCTGCGTGGTCGCTTGCTGCAGCTGGCCTGGTATGACGATTTCGACGCCACGGCGGTCGGCCCGCGGCGTGAGCTGCATGCCGGCTCCCGCTGGCGCTTTTCCGCGAAACTCCGGGCGCCGCGCGGGCTGCAGAATCCGGGCGGTTTCGATGCCGAGCGGCATGCACTGGCGCAGCGGATCGCCGCGACCGGAATAGTCGGTGAAGCGGGTGGGCAGGCCCTGGGCGTGCCCCGTGGCCTGGATGCATGGCGCGAGCGTATGGCGCAGCGGATCGACGTCGCCGTCAGTTCGCGTTCTTCGCGCTATGTGCGGGCATTGGCATTGGGGGATACGCGGGGGCTGGATGAGGCGGACTGGCAGGTGTTGCGTGCGACCGGGTTGACCCATCTGATCGCGATCTCCGGTTTCCACGTGGGCATGGTGGCGGGATGCGTGGCCTGGCTGACATGCCTGCTCTGGTGGTGCATGCCGGGGCTGGCGCGGCATATCCCCCGGCCGCAGGCCGCGGCCCTGGCGGCGTTGGGCGGCGCGTTCGGCTATGCGGCGATCGCCGGTTTCTCGCTGCCGACTGTACGCACCGTGCTGATGATTGCCGTGGTGGTCGCAGCGCGTCTATGGCGCCGCCCGGCCGGCCTGGGCAGCTGTCTTGCGCTGGCGGCCCTTGCCGTTTCCCTGTGGGATCCGCTGTCGATCCTGGCGGCCGGGTTCTGGCTGAGTTTTGCAGGCGTGGCGTGGCTGATCTGGTGTCTGCCGGAGCGAACGCACTGGTTCCGTGGATTCTTGTCGGCGCAATGGGTGGCGACGGTCGGCCTGCTGCCGTTGACGGTGATGCTGTTCGGGCAGGCATCGGTGATCGGGCCGATGGCCAATCTGCTGGCGATTCCCTGGTGGACGCTGGTGGTGGTGCCGCTGGCGCTGCTGGGAACCGCAGTGGAAGCCGTGCTGCCCGGCGTCGGCGGATGGCTGTGGCGGGCTTCCGGTGCATGCTTTGATATGAGTTGGCCATTGTTCGGCTGGCTTGCCAAAAGCCGGTTCGCGCTGTGGTGGCTGCCGGAGAGCGGATGGGGGGCGCTGCTGCTGGCGGTGGCGGGAGCGCTGTGGATGCTGCTTCCGAGGGGTGTGCCGGGGAAGTGGATGGCGTGTGTGCTGTGGCTGCCGCTGCTTTGGCCTTCCCGTGGACTGCCGGCTGCCGGCGAGGTCCAGCTGCAGGTACTGGACGTGGGGCAGGGGCTGTCGGTGCTGGTGCGGACCGCCACGCATCAGCTGCTGTACGACGCCGGGCCGGCTGTCCGGGATGGGTTCGATGCCGGGGAGCGGGTTGTGGTGCCCGCGCTGCGCGCGCAGGGGATCGGGCATCTGGATGCCATCGTGATCAGCCATGGCGATGCCGATCATGCCGGGGGTGCCGACGCGGTTCGCGCCGGAGTGCCGGCGGCACGCTGGCAGGCGCCGCCGGGCCTGAGCCTGGCGGCGGCCACTCCCTGCGTGGCCGGGCAGCGCTGGCGGTGGGATGGCGTGGAATTCCAGTTCCTGCATCCCACACCGGGGTTTCCCTATCTGGGGAACGAGTCCAGCTGTGTGCTGCGTGTGGCATCACCCCATGGCACGGTACTGCTGACCGGGGATATCGGCGAGGTGATCGAGCAGGGGCTGGTGAAGCGCAGCCGGGCGCTGCTGAAGGCCGATGTCGTGGTGGCCCCGCACCATGGCAGTGGCGGATCCTCGCGCCCGGATTTTGTCGCCGCCATCCGGCCCCGGCTGGTGGTGGTCTCTACCGGGCATGGCAACCGCTTTGGCCATCCGCGCGCGGACGTTGTCCGGCGCTGGCAGCACGCGGGGGCCGAAGTGCTGAATACCGCAACCAGTGGCGCGGTCAGCGTCTGGCTGGGTGGTCAGGATCTGCAGGTGCGTGAACGCCGGATCTGGCGCTCGCATGTATGGGATGCAGCGGAGCGGGCCCGGGCGGCTGCTATCCTATCGCCGATCGAACAGATGGCCGCAGTGCCAGAGGGTTGAAACGTGTGGGAACTGGTCAAGGCGGGCGGCTGGCCGATGGTGCCGCTGCTGTTGTTGGGCGTACTGGCTTTGGCGATTGTCCTGGAGCGTTTCTGGACACTGCGGCGTAACGAAGTGCTGCCGCCGGGGTTGGGGCAGGAAGTCCGCAACTGGGCCGCACGGGGCAAGCTCGATGCCTCGCATATCGAATCCCTGCGTGCCAATTCTCCCCTGGGGGCGTTGCTGGCGGCGGCATTGGAAGCGCGCAACCGGCCGCGCGACCAGATCCGCGAGCGAATCGAAGACACCGGTCGCCATCTGGTTCACCGCATGGGCCGTTTCCTCAATGCGCTGGGCACCATCGCTTCGGCGGGCCCGTTGCTGGGCTTGCTGGGTACCGTGGTCGGCATGATCCAGATGTTCCTGGGGATACTGGACCATGGTGTGGGCGATGTGAATCAGCTGGCTGGCGGTATCGGCAAGGCGCTGGTGTGCACGGCCACGGGCATGATGGTGGCGATTCCGGCGTTGATGTTCCATCGCTATTTCCGCGGGGTCATCGACGGCTATGTGATCGAAATGGAGCAGGAAGCCGGTGCCCTGCTGGATTCGCTCGATGGCCGTCCGGCGGTGCTGGCGGCCAACAAGGCCACCGGTGTCCAGCGTCCGGCTGCGATGGAAAAGGCCTGAGCCGTGCGTATCCGTGACAACCGCTTGCAGGATGAGCCGCAGATCGATCTGGTTCCGCTGATCGATGTGATTCTGGTGCTGATCATCTTCTTCGTGGTCACCACCACGTTCGATGCGCGCTCCACCTTGCAGCTGCAGTTGCCTACTGCCAGCGACCAGAACAACCCCGAGCCGCCCCGCTCGCTGAGCGTGCTGGTCAATGCCGATGGCCGTTATTTCATCAATGACCAGGAAGTGCTGCGCACCGACATCGAGTCGTTGAAGCAGACCATCGGTCAACTGGCCGGTGCTGATCGCGAGCAGACGGTGCTGCTGCGCGCCGACGCCCGCACACCTTATCAAGCCGTGGTCACCGCGCAGGACGCACTGGGCCAGTTGGGCTTCCGCCGCATCGCCATCGCCACTGCACCGGAAGCCAGGCAATGAGCGTACTGGCCAGCCCATGGCAGACCTACAAGCGCCTGCTCGGCTTTGCCAGGCCCTACCGGGTGCTGCTGCTCATGGCCTTGGCGGGCATGCTGATCGAAGCGGCCGCCGGCATGGGCTTTCTGGCGTTGATGAGCCCGATCACCGACAACCTGGTGAATCCGGAGGACATCAATCCATGGATGCCCTTGGCGATCATCGGCCTGTTTCTGCTGCGGGGTGTGGCCGGTTACCTGACCGACATCGGCATGGGCAAGGCCGCGCGCAGCATTGCGCGGGACCTGCGGGTGCGGGTGCTGGGCAAGTATCTGCGGCTTCCCGGCCAGCGCTTTGATGCCGAGCCGGTTCCATCGATGCTGGTGCGATTGGGCTCGGACAGTGACCAGGTCGCGCAGGCCGCCATTGATGCGATGAAGGTGGTATTGCAGCAGTCGCTGCAGGCACTGGGTTCGCTGGCGATGATGTTCTATTACAGCTGGCAGGTGACGCTGGCCATCTTCGTGCTGGCCCCGCCGCTGGCATGGGTGATGAACAAGGTGGCCAAGCGCTACCGCCGTATCAGCCACCGGATCCAGGAAAGCAGTGCCGAACTGTTGCAGGCGGCCGACCAGACCTTGTCCAGTCAGCAGGAAGTGAAGATCTACGGTGCCCAGCCCCGTGAGATGGCGCGTTATTCCGGCCTTGCCAACACCAATCTGCGACTGGCGATGAAGGTGGAGGCGACGCGCAGTATTTCTTCGGGAATGGTGCAGCTGATCGGTGCCATCGGTCTGGCCGCGCTGCTGTTTATCGCCGGTCACGAAGCCGCGGCAGGGCGGCTGACCGTGGGAGATTTTGTCGCCTTGATGATGGCGATGCTGACCATCATTCCAGCGCTCAAGCAGTTGACCAATGTGCAGAACATGACCCAGCGTGGCATTGCTTCCGCACAGCGTCTTTTCACGGTGCTGGATGCGGCCGACGAGACGGACACCGGGAGCGTGCCTTTGACGCGTGCACGGGGAGAGCTGGAATTCCGGCATGTCAGCGCCCGTTACGAAGGCCAGACCAAGCCCGCCCTGGAAGACATAAGCTTCATCGCCAAGCCCGGTACGGTGACGGCCATCGTCGGCCGTTCCGGCAGCGGCAAGTCGACGTTGATCAAGTTGATTCCACGTTTCTACGAGATCGAAAGTGGGCAGATCCTGCTCGACGGGCATCCGCTGCAGGACTACAGGTTGGCCGACCTGCGTCGTCAGGTCGCACTGGTCGGACAGCATGTGACGCTGTTCAACGGCAGTGTCGCCGAGAATGTGGCGTATGGCGAGCTGGCCTCCAGCAGTGATGAACAGCTGGAACGGGCCATTGCCGGTGCCAATGCGCGGGAGTTCGTCGAACAGATGCCGATGGGTGTGGATGAGCAGGTTGGGGCCAAGGGCGGCAAGCTTTCCGGCGGCCAGCGCCAGCGTCTGGCCATCGCCCGCGCGATGCTCAAGGACGCGCCGATCCTGATCCTGGATGAAGCCACCGCCGCGCTGGACAACGAGTCCGAGCGTCTGGTGCAGGATGCGCTGCAGAAACTGATGCCTGATCGCACCACGCTGGTCATCGCGCATCGCCTTTCGACCATCGAACACGCCGACCAGGTGCTGGTGATGGACCAGGGGCGCATTGTGGAGCGCGGCACCCATGCCGAACTGATGGCGCACGGCGGCCTGTATGAGCACCTGCACCGTATGCAGTTCCGGGAGAGCCAGGGCTGATGGCACGGCAAGGTCCACAGACACCGGCGTACTGGTACGACGGTGGCCAGGTGCCGGCGGTCGCGAAAGTGCTGGCGCCGCTGTATGGCGCCGTTTCCGGCCTGCGTCGCTGGTTGTATCGCCGGGGGGTTCTGCGCAGCCGGCAGGTGCCGGTACCGGTGATCGTGGTGGGGAACATCACCGCCGGCGGTACGGGCAAGACGCCATTGACCATCGAACTGGTCACGCGCCTGCGCGAAGCCGGCTGGAAACCGGGTGTCGCCAGTCGCGGCTATGGCCGTGACGAGGCCGATACGGCGCGATGGGTCACCCCGGAGATGCAGCCGGGCCTGGCTGGCGATGAGCCCCTGCTCATCGCATGGAAAACCGGGGTGCCGGTACGCGTGGACAAGGATCGCGTCGCCGCCGCCAAGGCTCTGCTGGGCGCCGGGTGCGACGTGGTCGTCTGCGATGACGGATTGCAGCATTATCGTCTGGCGCGCGATATCGAGATCGAAGTGGTTGATGCGCAGCGTCGTTACGGCAACGGCCGCCTGTTGCCGGCCGGTCCATTGCGTGAGCCTGTGGCACGCGCCGCTGCCTGCGATTTCCGCGTGGTCAATCTGGGGCAGGCCAGCGATTCGGCAGGTGGTGCGCCGGCATCGGGCTTTGGCGAATGGGCCATGCGTCTTCGAATCGATTCGGCGCGGCCACTCAAGGGCGGGCGTGTGCGCAGCTTGCACAGTTTTGCTGGACAGCGCGTGCATGCCGTGGCGGGAATCGCGCATCCACAGCGCTTCTTCCAGATGCTGCGCGCCTGGGGCATCGGCGTGGTGCCGCATGCGTTCGCCGACCATCACCGCTATCGGCCCGAAGACCTTTCATTCGGCAGCGAGTTGCCGGTACTGATGACCGAGAAAGACGCGGTGAAGTGCCAGGCGTTCGCCAATGACTGGCATTTTGTAGTGCCGTTGCAGGCCGAGCTGCCTGCCGCCTTCTGGGTGGCCTTGCTGGACCGGCTGGTCAAGCTGGCGCGTGGTTGAAAGACTGGATCATTTGACGCCTTCCACTTCCCGGATCCGGGAGCGGATGGACAGGGCGGAATACAGGCAGCTGTTGCCGGTCAAGGAGTGAATATGGGCTCGATTCCCGATTTCGTTGTCGCCATACCGGCGCGTTTTGCCTCCACGCGCCTGCCCGGCAAGCCGCTGGCGCTGCTGGCCGGCGAGCCGATGGTGTTGCATGTCGCCAAACGTGCGCTGGATGCCGGTGCGCGCGAGGTGTGGGTCGCCACGGATGATGCGCGTATCGCCACCGCGCTCGACGGGCTGGAAGGGATCCGTGTGGCGATGACGGATACCGCGCATGCTTCCGGAACGGACCGTCTGGCCGAATGCGCGCGCCATGCCGGCTGGGACGACGATGTGATCGTGGTGAATCTGCAGGGGGATGAGCCGTTCGCGCCCGCCGCCGGCATCCGTGCAGTTGCCGAGGCAGTGGCGCAAAGTGGCGCCCCCATGTCCACCCTGGCTGCGCCGGTGGAAGATGCTCCCACCTTGTTCGATCCCAATGTGGTGAAGCTGGTCCGCACCGCCGACGGTGACGCCCTGTATTTCAGCCGGGCGCCGATCCCGTGGCATCGCGATGCCTTTGCGCAGTCAAAGGACGTTCTGCCTGCCGGGCAATGGCTCCGCCATATCGGTATCTACGGCTATCGCGCGGGTTTCCTGCGCCAGTTCGCGGCGATGCCGCCGGGCGTGCTGGAGCAGGTCGAATCACTGGAGCAACTGCGAGCACTTGAAGCCGGGTTCCGTATTTCGGTCTCGCTGTCGCCGGCACCGTTTCCGCCGGGTATCGATACCCCCGAAGATCTGGAGAGGGCCGAGGCGATGATGAGGGCAGGCGGGTGAGGCTGCTGGTGGTTTGCCTGGGAAATATCTGCCGTTCACCGATGGGCGAGGGCGCCCTGCGGCGGCGGATCGCCCAATCCCCGTTGGCCGGGAGGGTCGAGCTGGATTCGGCGGGAACCTCCGATTGGCACATCGGCCGCGCACCCGATCCGCGTGCGGTTGCCTGCGCACGCGGACATGGCGTGGATATCGGCGGATTGAAGGCCCGACAGCTGCTGCGCGAGGATTTCGATCGCTTTGACCTGATCCTGTGCGCCGATCAGGGCAACCTGGAAGATGCGCGGGCGCTGGCGCCTGCCGGTGCGGCGCACAAGGCGGTGCTGTGGCTGCCGTGGGCCGGAATGCCCGGGGAAGCCGTGCCAGACCCCTATTACGGCGATGGGCGGGATTTCGAGCACAGCTGGGCGCTGGTGGACGCGGCGGCGCAGGCGACCGTGCGCCGCCTGTCAGCGGCAGCCGACTCCGGCATAATCGGCCCATGAACGTTCAGCTTGCTATGGAGCTTCCCAAGTCCGGCATCTGGCTCAATGCCGCGCCGTCGACCCTGCAGGACTATCGTGGAAGGCCGCTGGTGCTGGCCTTCGTCAATGGTGCCTCGGTGTGGTGTGCGCAACGGCTGGCCGAGATCGCGCAGTGGCAGGCACGCAACCCGGGGCGTATCCAGCTGCTGGTGGTGCAGGTGCCGCGCTTTGATTTCGAGCGCGAACCGCAGCCGGCTTTGAAGCTGTTGCGGCGCCATGGTGTCAGTGCGCCGGTCATCCTGGATGCGCAGTGGGAGACCTGGCGCAGGTTCGGTATCGAAAGCTGGCCCACGCTGGTGCTGATTGATGCGCAGGGGCAGGAGCGCGAGCGCATCGTCGGCGGTGGGGCTGATCTGGAGCGCATGCTCAATGGTCTGTGCGATGGATTGATGCGTCCGTTGGACGGGGATACCAGCGACGGGCGCGAGATCAATGCCGAGCCGATGCTGCCGCTGCGCTTTCCGGCGGGGCTGCTGGCAACGGAGGATCGGCTGTACGTGGCAGACACCGGCCATCACCGCATCCTCGAGTGTGCCCACAGCGGACGTGTGCTGCGCCAGTTCGGCGTTGGTACCGCTGACATGATCAATGGCGCAGCTGCCGAGGCCGCGTTCAACCGTCCGCATGGCATGGCGCTGGTGCGTGACGTGCTCTACGTCGCCGACACCGGCAATCATGCGCTGCGCCGTATCCACCTGCTTTCCGGGCAGGTAGAGACCCTGTGTGGCACCGGGCGTGCCGGCGATCCGGTGGAAGGCATCCTCGCCCAGCCCTGGGACAGTCCACTGAACCATCCGATGGATGTGGCCGTTGCAGACAACCAGTTGCATATCGCCATGGCCGGTGACAACCACATCTGGAGTTATGACCTCGGCAGTCGCGCACTTCGCTGGCGGGCCGGTGCCGGTTCTGCGGAAGTCCGTGATGGCAGCGGCCATCTGGCCGCATTCGCGCAGCCATGCGGACTGGTAGCCGTGCAGCAGGTCATGTACGTCTGTGACGCGCTGGGCTCGGCGATCCGCTCGGTACAGTTGCGTGGCGATCTGGTGCAAACCTTGATCGGCAAAGGCGTCTGGGAGTTTGGCAGCGAGGATGGCGTTCGCGCGCAGGCACAGCTGCAGTATCCCCAAGGCTTGGCGATGGGGGTTGATTCCCCGCTGCTGTGGATTGCCGATGCCGGCAACGGCACCCTGCGGACTCTGCGGTTGGGCGGGGGGGTTCTTTCCACGGTCAACCTTCCCCGACGATTGCATGGCCCGTGCGCGCTGGCGGTCGCCGCCGGCGTGGTCTGGATTGCTGAAACCGATGCGCACGCGATTTTGCGATTCGACCCGGTCAGCGGTGAATTGAGTGACGTGCCGATAGACGGATGAGTGGCAAGAGTTCCAGTGAATTTGACGGCAAGGCCTTCGCGGCGGGATTGAGTACGGCGCCCGGGGTTTATCGCATGTATGCGGCCGACGATACCTTGCTGTATGTCGGCAAGGCCGGTGCGTTGCGCAAGCGGGTGGGCAGCTATTTCAACGGTTCGCCCAAAAGCCGGCGGATCATGATGATGCTGTCACAGGTGGCGCGGATGGATGTCACCGTCACGCGTACCGAGGCGGAGGCGTTGCTGCTCGAGAACCAGCTGATCAAGTCGCTGGCGCCGCGCTACAACGTGTCCCTGCGCGATGACAAGACCTATCCCCAGGTGCTGCTCACGCGGGAAGCTTGGCCGCGTATCGCGCTGCACCGCGGGCCGCGCGCGGTTCCGGGCAGGTACTTCGGCCCCTATCCGGGCGTAGGCGCGGTGCGTGAAACCTTGAATCTGATGCACAAGCTGTTCCGCTTGCGCAGCTGCGAGGACAGCGTCTTCCGCAACCGTTCGCGTCCGTGCCTGCAGTATCAGATCGGACGCTGCAGTGCGCCGTGTGTGGAGCTGGTGGCGCCGCAGGAATATGCCGAATCCGTTCACCGGGCCGCGCTGTTCCTGGAAGGAAAGAGCGACCTGCTCGCGCAGGAACTTGGCCAGCAGATGCAGGAAGCCAGTGATGCCCTGGAGTTCGAGCGTGCCGCGCGTCTGCGCGATCTGATCACCTCCCTGCGCAGCATGCAGAATCGCCAGTACGTCGATGGACGGGCCGCGGATCTGGATGTGCTGGCATGTGCCATGCAGGGAGCCAGTGCATGCGTGATGCTGCTGTCCTTCCGCGATGGCCGCAATCTGGGGACACGTGCATTTTTTCCGCGGACCAATGGCGAAGACAGTGCTGAAGAAGTGCTGGCGGCGTTTGTTTCGCAGTACTACGGTGAGCATGCGCCGCCAGCGGAGATTCTCCTGGATCGCGAGATCCCGGATGTGGACGTGATCGAGCTTGCCCTGAGCGAGGCTGCCGAGCACAAGGTCGCGTTGAAGTGGAATGTGCGCGGTGAGCGCGCCGGTTACGTTGAACTGGCCAGTCGCAACGCGCAGATCACACTGGTGAGCGAGCTCGACAGTCGTGGCGCGCAGCAGGCGCGCAGCGACGCATTGCGTGACCTGCTTGGCCTGGCCGAGCCGGTCAAGCGCGTGGAATGTTTCGACATCAGTCACACCATGGGCGAGGCGACCGTCGCCTCCTGCGTGGTGTTCGATGCGGCAGGGCCGGTCCGGGCGCAGTACCGGCGTTTCAATATCAGCGGGATCGAGCCGGGCGACGACTACGCAGCCATGCATCAGGCCATCGAGCGTAGATTCCGTCGCGCGGTCGAGGAGGGAGGGGCGCTGCCGGATATCCTGTTGATCGACGGTGGCGCCGGACAGCTTGCGCAAGCCGCTGCTGCCTTGGCTGATCTCGGAGTTGAAGGGGTGATGCTGGTGGGTGTCGCCAAGGGCGTTGAACGCCGCGCGGGCGACGAGACGCTGGTGTTGCCCGACGGGCGTGAGCTCCGTCCCGGGGCGGCTTCACCCGCGCTCCAGTTCATCCAGCAGGTTCGTGACGAAGCGCACCGGTTTGCGATCACCGGACACCGCGGTCGCAGGCAGAAGGCGCGTATGACCAGCAAACTGGAAGATATTCCGGGCATTGGTCCTCGCCGCAGAGCCAGCTTGCTGAAACATTTTGGTGGCCTGGCTGGGCTCAAGGCTGCCGGCGAGGCGGAGATCGCGCGCGTGGACGGCATCAACGCAGCCCTCGCGGCGCGGATCTACGCTAACCTTCATGGACTGTCGATTCCGGATGCGGCAGCGGAGTAGCGTTTTAATGAATTTGACTGTCCCCACCTGGCTGACGTTGCTGCGGATCCTGATGATCCCGGTGCTGGTGCTGGTTTTCTACCTGCCCTATGCCTGGACCAACTTCGCCTCCGCAGCGATTTTCGGTCTGGCGGCGATCACCGACTGGCTTGATGGCTGGGTGGCGCGTCGCTACCAGATGCATTCGGCCTTTGGTGCCTTTCTGGATCCGGTTGCAGACAAGCTGATGGTGGCAGTGGCGCTGTTCCTGATTGTGCAGGGACATCCCACCCCATGGATGGCGTTCTGGGCGGCGGTGATCGTCGGACGTGAGATCGCAGTGTCGGCGCTGCGCGAATGGATGGCTGAGATCGGCCAGCGCGCCAAGGTGCGTGTGGCGATGATCGGCAAGGTCAAAACCACCGCGCAGATGGTCGCGCTGCTGTGTCTGTTGTATTCGGTTTCACCCAATACTCCAGCCGCTGACATCTGGATGGGAGTGCCGGTTTTCCATATGGGCGACTGGATGCTGGCGATCGCCGCACTGCTGACCTTGATCTCCGGTGCGCAATATCTGATGGCGGCGTGGCCGAGCCTGCGCGAAGAGGAAAAAGCCGCGCGGCAGAAGATCAAAAAAAGTTGAAGGGGCTGTTGACAGGTGGGTGAATGCCTGTAGAATTTCGCCTCCCAAGCGGGAATAGCTCAGTTGGTAGAGCGCAACCTTGCCAAGGTTGAGGTCGCGAGTTCGAGTCTCGTTTCCCGCTCCAGTTTGGGTATGAATTGGATCCCGCCAAGCGGGAATAGCTCAGTTGGTAGAGCGCAACCTTGCCAAGGTTGAGGTCGCGAGTTCGAGTCTCGTTTCCCGCTCCAGTTCATGGTGAAGCCGCTGCTGTAAAGGCGGTTTCATCCGGGAAATCCACGCCGGCAACGACATGGGTTTTTCATGAGGCACGTTGAAAACACGCTCCTCGAGATGTGAAGAAATTTGTTAAAAGTGCTGGCGCATTGTTTCGGAAGACTGTAGAATGCGCTGCATCAAATGCGGGAATAGCTCAGTTGGTAGAGCGCAACCTTGCCAAGGTTGAGGTCGCGAGTTCGAGTCTCGTTTCCCGCTCCAAATTCGGAAAAAGCCCCGTAAAAGGGGTTTTTTCATATCGGGAATGAATCCCCCGGCGTTTCAGATTTTGGCCTGGTAGCAGAGTGGTTATGCAGCGGATTGCAAATCCGCGTACGCCGGTTCGATTCCGACCCAGGCCTCCAATTGAAAAATGCAAAATTTTGGCCCGCGCAAGCGGGCCTTTTGTTTTGCATGATTTTTGAAGCGGGTTTGTAGTTCCTGGCGTGAAGCCTGCCTCAAGTCAAGGTGCTGGCGGTGAGGACTGCCGCCGCGAAGCAGATCAGCATTGCGCCGGCAAAAACCAGCGGCTTGATGCGCAATGTTTTTTTTTCATCTGTCTGGCCCGCTGCGATATGGGTTCGGCGTATCAGGCCTGCGGGGAATCGGTGTCGGGCCATGATGCTGTCGCAGGCATCGACGCAGGCAGCGCATTCAATGCAGTTGCTGGAGTGTCCGGTCCGGATATCCAGGCCGATCGGACAGGCGCCGACGCACGCACCGCAGTCGATGCAATCTCCCAGGTGCGCCGGAGCGAACTTGGGCAGGGCACCGGCGATTTCCGGATGGGCGGCGCGAAAGGCGTAGTCACGCGCAGTCTCGGGATCCAACAGGCCTCTGGGGCGATTCAGGACGCTTTCACTGTGGCCACTGCGCGTACCGCGGGGCTCGCCGCGTGCGGCGTCGTATTGGATGGATGGCGTGCGGCTGTCGGTGATCAGGTGTTGCACGCGGTTGTAGGGGCATAGATACGTGCATACCTGCTCATGCAGGTACAGCACATTGGCCCAGGTGGCCAGCGCATAGAAGCTGATCCAGAAAATCTCCCAGCCGTTGAGGGAGAAACCCGCCAGGTTGCGAGCCAGATCCGCGATCGGCGTGAAGTAGCCGACGAAGGTGACGCCGGTCCACAGTGCGATGCCTGCCCAGGTGGCGTGGCGGATCGCCACTCCCAATGAGGTGTAGGGGGCGGGCAGTGTTGTCCGTCGGGCCAAGTTGCGGAACAGGCGGGTCAGCACACTTTGCGGGCAGGTATAGCCACACCAGATGCGGCCATACAGGTTTGTCACCAGGAAAAGTGCGGCGATCAGTGCCAAGGCGATCCAGAGCAGCAGGACGGATTGCTCCGGTTGCATGGACAGGCCGAAGGCATGGAACTGGCGAGTGCCGATATCAAGCAGAAATCCCGGCTTGCCGTTCCAGGTCAGCCAGGGTGTCGCGTAGAAGGCGCCGAGCATGATCGCCATCGTGGCGGCCCGGGGGCCGCTGCGGCCGGTCAAAGGCAAGGCCGGACCGGCGCCTGTCATTCAAAGATCTCCGGGTCTTCGCGGTATGGGCGCAGTAGCAAGGCGGTGACGCTGCAGGCGCACAGCGTGCCCAGCCAGAACGCGAAGAAGCCCAGCGAATAGCCCAGTTCGCGACTGATGGAGAGCGCGGGAAAGCTGATCCGCTGCAGTTCAACCGGATCCACGCGTGCGAACAGCACCGCCGACATCGCTGCGGCGGTGAAGAAGCTGGGCCACAGTACGGCGCCGAGCAGTTGGAGCAGCGGTCGTGGTTCGGTCGGTGCGGGCTTGTCGGGAGCGGTCATCGCGGAGTCCAGGTAGGCCGTATTGAGAGAGCACGACGCCGGGTTGCACGCATGGCAATGCCTGAATGCACGCGGGGCGCCAATGTGCAAGGCTAGGTGGCGCCCGTCGTGTGGTCCTTGATCCTGATCAAGTGGATACCATCGGAGGGCGGTTGTAGGGAAAGGAGAACGGCGGTGAGGCCTGAAGTGAATGTGTGCACTGAACAGGAGGTGGAAGCGCTGGTGCGGCGCTTCTATGCACGCGTGCGCGAAGACGAGCTGCTTGGCCCGATTTTCGAGGCGCGGGTACATGACTGGGAGTCGCACCTGCTGTTGCTGATCGATTTCTGGTCGACGATGTTGCGCGGCACATCCCGCTTCAGCGGGGCGCCGATGCCCAAGCATCTGGCGATACCGGGGCTGCAGTGGTCGATGTTCCAGCGTTGGCTGGAGCTGTTCGGGCAGACCACCGCGGAGCTTGGCAACCCGCAGATGAAGCAGCTGGCAGATGCCGCGGCGCAACGGGTTGCCACTGCCATCTGGCGCCGCTACAGCGCACCGGCCTTCCCGGTTCTTTGAATCAGGCGTACATGACACATCCGGACGGCGGTTGACCGCACCACTGGCTGAATGGATGGGCGCGCCTTTTTGACGCGGGCGGGCACGATTGATCCAGCTCAAGGCAGCGATGGCGGGACTGGGGCACGCTGGCTCCATGGACATGCAACCTGTACCGCTGAACCCGCTGGGCTGGACGTTTGATCCGGAGCTGCTGCGCCGCCATGACCGCCCGGGGCCGCGCTATACCTCGTATCCCACCGCGCCACATTTCCATGACGGTTACGGCGAGGCGCAGTTCCGCGCGGCGATTGCGCGTAGCAATGCGTCCGGGCGGCAGTTGTCGCTGTATGTGCATGTTCCTTACTGCACCAGCCCCTGCTTCTACTGCGGCTGCAACCGGGTCATCAGCCGTGACCGGAGCAAGGGGGAGGCGTATGTCGAGCGGGTGCTGCTGGAAGCCGATCGCGTCGCGCCATTGTTCGCGCCTGGGCGCGATGTCATCCAGCTGCACCTGGGCGGCGGCACGCCCAATTTCCTGGAGCCTGCGCAGCTGGAGCGGCTGATCGACGGATTGGGACAGCGCTTTGACTTCAGTACCCGCGCCGCGCGGGATTTCTCCATCGAGCTGGACCCGCGCTCGGTCAGTGTCGACGACATCGGGCGCCTGGTCCGGTTGGGTTTCAACCGCGCCAGTCTTGGCGTGCAGGACTTCGATCCGGCGGTGCAGCAGGCGATCAATCGCGAACAGGGTGTGGCCGAGACATTGGCGATCATCGATGCCTGTCGCGCATCGGGCATGCGCTCGGTGAATGTGGATCTGATCTACGGCTTGCCGCGACAGACCCTGGAGGGCTTCGGCCGCACGCTGGACACCGTGCTGCAGGCAAGGCCGGACCGGCTGGCGATCTATGGCTACGCGCATCTGCCGCACATGTTCAAGGCTCAACGGCAGATCGCCGATGGCGACCTGCCGGGGCCCGAGCAGAAGCTGGCCTTGCTGGGACTTGCAGTGGAGCGGCTGTCGGCGGCGGGCTACCAGTACATCGGCATGGATCACTTCGCATTGCCCGAAGAAGATCTTTCACGGGCGCAGCGCGAAGGTTCGCTGCATCGCAACTTCATGGGTTATACCACCCATGCCGACACCGATCTGATCGGATTGGGCGTCAGCGCGATCAGTCGCATCGATACCGGCTACAGCCAGAATCCCCGGGAATTGAAAGACTGGGAGGCGCGTATCGATGCCGGGGCGCTGCCTGTATGGCGTGGCCTGGAGCTCGATCAGGACGATCTGCTGCGGGCGGAGCTGATCCAGCAGCTGATGTGTCATGGCCGGGTGGACGGGCGCGGCGTCGCCGCATCCCACGGCGTCGATTTCGACCGCGAATTTGCCGCGGAAATCGAATCACTGCGGCAGCTGGTCGATGACGGATTGGCCCATATCGAGGACGGCGTGGTTTCGGCGACCCGGCCGGGAAGGCCGTTGCTGCGGCTGATCGCCATGTGCTTTGACCGCTATTTGAAAGCTCCGCAGCAGCCGGCCCGGTACTCCAGAGCGATCTGACCACAGCCGGTGTGCGCTCTGTGGTCCGGAAACGGGCAGGCCGGCACGCCATGCAATTCACAATTGCCGCGTGATCAGGCACGCTATCGCGATGCCCGGATGGCGAAATTGGTAGACGCATCGGACTTAAAATCCGCCGGCCGCGAGGCCATGCCGGTTCGATTCCGGCTCCGGGCACCACCACCTGACAATCGAGAATGGCATGAGCGACGGTATAGCCGCAGCGGCGGCCCCCCGGGTCGCCATCATCGGGCTGGGTTATGTGGGTCTTCCTCTGGCCGTTGAGTTCGGGAAGACGCTCGACACGCTGGGCTACGACATCGACCCGCAGCGCGTCCAGGAGCTTCAGGCCGGGCACGACCACACGCTTGAGACCGACGATGCGGAACTGGCAGCGGCGCTGCATGTGCGCTTTACCGGCGATACCGCAGGGCTGCGCGACCGCAACGTCTTCATCGTCACGGTGCCCACGCCTATCGACGCCTTTGAACAGCCGGATCTGGCGCCGTTGCGCTCGGCCAGCGAGCTCATCGCCGCTCATCTGAAGCCGGGCGATCTGGTGATCTACGAATCCACGGTCTATCCCGGTACCACCGAAGAGGTGTGCGTGCCGTTGCTTGAGCAGGGCTCGGGACTGCGCTTCAACGTGGATTTTTTTTGCGGCTACAGCCCCGAGCGGATCAATCCGGGCGACCGGCAACGGCGTTTGCCGGATATCCGGAAGATCACGTCAGGCTCCACGCCGCACGCGGCGCAGGTGGTCGATGCGCTGTACCGCCGCATCATCCGTGCGGGGACCTGGCCGGCACCTTCGATGAAGGTCGCAGAAGCGGCCAAGGTGATCGAGAACATCCAGCGCGATGTGAACATCGCCCTGGTCAACGAGCTGGCCCTGATCTTTGACCGGTTGGGCATCGATACGCTTGATGTGCTCGAGGCGGCGGGAACCAAGTGGAACTTCCTGCCGTTCCGACCGGGGATGGTCGGAGGGCACTGCATCGGCGTGGATCCGTACTACCTGCTGCACAAGTCCGAGAGCGTGGGTTACCACCCGGATCTGATCCATACCGCGCGACAGGTGAACAATCGCGTCGTCGCGCATGTGGTCACACGGGTGCGCACGTTGCTGGAGCAGAAAGAAAAATCACTGCAGGGCGCCAGGGTGCTGGTGCTCGGTGTCACCTTCAAGGAGGACTGCCCGGATCTGCGCAACAGCCGTGCGCTGGACCTGGTGCAGATGCTGTCTGCCGCGGGCGCACTGGTGCATGCGCACGATCCATGGGCCGATGCGACCAGCGCACAACGTGCTGCAGAGGTGGTGCTGATCGAATCCCCGCAGCCGGGAAAATACGATGCAATCGTGCTGGCGGTGGCGCACCGTCAGTTTCGTGAGTACAGCGCGGAAAAAATCCGTGCGCTGGGTGTACAGGACATGATCGTCTACGACATCAAATCCGCCTGGCCGCGGGACGTTGTCGACGACCGGCTGTAGAATCCGCGCCATCTCTGATCCGAGGACGGTAATGCATCGTTATCTTGTCTATGTGCTGGCATTGATTCTGCTGCCAGTTTCTTTGGCATTGGCTTCGCATTGGCCAGCGTGGTACTGGGGCGTGGGCCTGTTCGGTGTGGCCGCGCTGCTGGGTACCTGGGACGTGTTGCAACGTCGAAGCGTGTTGCGACGCAACTATCCGGTGCTGGCGCATTTCCGTTATGGCTTCGAGTCCATCGGCCCGGAAATCCGCCAGTACTTCGTGCAGAGCGATCTTGATGATGTTCCGTTCTCGCGGCAGCAGCGCCAGTTGATCTATGCGCGTTCGCGCAACGAAATGGACGTGGTGCCATTTGGTACCCTGCGCAGCGCCTATGCGGTGGACTACGAATGGATCAACCATTCCATGGCGCCGACCACCATCCCGCATCACGATTTCCGCGTGACCATCGGTGCCGAGTGCGCAAAGCCCTATTCGGCCAGCGTGTTCAACATCTCGGCCATGAGCTTTGGCTCGCTCTCGGCCAATGCCATCCGCGCGTTGAACAAGGGCGCCAAGCTGGGCGGCTTCTGCCATGACACCGGTGAAGGCTCCATTTCGCCCTATCACCGTGAGAATGGCGGTGACCTGGTCTGGGAAATCGGTTCGGGCTACTTCGGCTGCCGCGACGAGAACGGGCGCTTCAGCGAAGAGCGCTTTGTCGAGAACGCGCGCGACGATCAGGTCAAGATGATCGAAATCAAGCTCTCGCAGGGCGCCAAGCCAGGCCACGGTGGCGTGCTGCCAGCGGCCAAGGTCAGTGCGGAGATTTCCCTCACCCGCGGCGTGCCGATGGGCGTGGATTGCGTCTCGCCGTCCAAGCACTCGGCGTTCTCCACGCCGGTGGAGCTGCTGCAGTTCGTTGCGCGTCTGCGTGAGTTGTCCGGTGGCAAACCGGTCGGCTTCAAGCTGGCGATCGGCCATCCCTGGGAATGGTTCGGTATCGCCAAGGCCATGCACGAAACCGGTTTGCTGCCCGATTACATCGTCGTTGATGGTGCTGAAGGCGGGACAGGCGCCTCGCCTGCGGAATTCATCGATCACGTTGGCGTGCCGATGAATGAAGCGCTGATCCTGGTACACAACACGCTGATCGGTCTGAATCTGCGCGAGCGCATCCGCCTGGGTGCGGCGGGCAAGGTGACCAGTGCATTTGATATCGCACGCACCATCGCGCTGGGCGCGGACTGGTGCAATGCCGGCCGTGGCTTCATGTTTGCGTTGGGCTGCATCCAGGCGCTGAGCTGCCACAACGACAAGTGCCCGACCGGGATCGCTACCCAGGACCCGAGTCGCTGGCGTCACCTGGAGCCGGAAGACAAGGGCCAGCGTGTGCGCAACTACCACGCCAATACGATGCGCGCGTTGCGTGACCTGTTGGGCGCTGCCGGCCTGAACGATCCTTCCGAACTGGGACCGGAACATATCCTGCGGCGTGTTTCGCCGGTGGAGATCCGTTCGCTGGCTTCGCTGTATCGTTATCTGGGACCGGGCGAGCTGCTTGACCGGGTGCCCGAGCACGTCGTGTTCCGCGAGTACTGGGCGGATGCGCGCAGCGATTCGTTCGCACCGCCGGCACGCATTTCGGGGCTGCGCGGCAGCAAGCTGCAGTGATCTGCGCCGGTGCGGAGACGGTCGCACCGGCATCGCAAATGAAAACACCGCCCTTGCTCGACAGGGGCGGTGTTTTTTTACAGGTCGCGGTTGTCGCGCCGCGGTGTAATCAGCGCGCCAGCCACTGGATCACCCCTTCGGCGGCGCGCTGGGCGCTGGCGTAGCAGGCGGTAAGCAGGTAGCCGCCGGTTGGCGCTTCCCAGTCCAGCATTTCGCCGGCGCAGAACACACCTGGCACGGCATCCAGCATCAGGCCTTCGTTCATCGCCTCGATGCGCACACCGCCGGCGGTACTGATGGCTTCGGCCATCGGGCGCGGCCGTTGCAGCGTCAGTGGCAACCGTTTGAGGGTGTGCGCAACGGCATCCAGATCACTGCCGGCGTCTTTGCCCAGTACCTCGAACAGCAGCGCGGCTTTGGGCGCGTCCAGACCGGCGGCGCGGCGCAGGTGTTCGCCGAAGCTGCGGCCCTTGCGCGGCCGTCCCAGGTCGGCGCGCAGGCGGTCCAGCTCGCGGCCTGGTACCAGATCCAGCTGCAGCTGTGCGCTGCCGTTGCGATGGAGGGTTTCGCGCAGGTCCGCCGCCAGTGCATAGATCAGGCTGCCCTCAAGGCCGTATTCGCTGGCGACGCATTCGCCCTGCAGGTGCTGCGCATGGCCTTGCAGATCGATCCAGTGTGCGATCACCGGTTTGAGCGGGCTGCCGGCGTGGCGCTGCCGGAAATGTTCGGACCAGGCCACGTCGAAGCCACAGTTGGCCGGCTGCAGCGGTGTGATATCCACGCCACGACCCGACAGAATTTCCGTCCAGCGACCATCGGAGCCGAGCTGCGGCCAGCTGCCACCGCCGAGGGCGAGCACGGTGGCATCGCTGTGCATATCGACCGTGCCATTGCCGGTCTCGAAGCGCAGCGTCCCGTCCTCATTCCAGCCGGACCAGCGGTGCTGCACGTGGAAGCGCACGCCTTGCTCTTTCAGACGGCGTACCCAGCCGCGCAGCAGGGGCGCGGCTTTGCGGTCAACCGGGAACACGCGTCCGGAACTGCCGACATAGGTGTCCACGCCCAGGCCTTGCGCCCAGTGGCGCAGCGCTTCTGCATCAAAACCGTCGAGCCAGCGGGCGACGACATCCTGGCGTTCGCGATAGCGGTTGTCGAACTGTGGCCGCGGTTCGGAATGGGTCAGGTTGAGCCCGCCTTTGCCGGCGATCAGGAATTTGCGTCCCGGCGAACCTTTGGCCTCGTACAGGTGCACCTCCAGCCCGGCCGCGCACAAGCGTTCGGCGGCGAACAGGCCGGCAGGGCCGCCGCCGATGACGGCGACGGTGTGTTTAGCGGGGCTGGACATCAAGCAATTCAACATCGAAAACCAGGGAGGAGCCGGCCGGGATCGGTCCGGTGCGGCGATTGCCGTAGCCGTATTCGGCCGGAATCATCAAGGTGCGCTTGCCGCCGACCTTCATGCCGGCAAAGCCTTCATCCCAGCCACGGATGACCTGCTTTTCACCGAGGTTGAAGGTGAAGGGCTCGCCACGGTCGAGCGAGCTGTCGAATTTTTCACCGTGCTTGTCAGCGGCGCGCCCGTCATACAGCCAGCCGGTGTAGTGCACGGTGACTTTGGTGCCGGGAACGGCTTCAGCGCCGGTGCCCGGCTGGGTGTCGATGCGCTCGAAAGTGGCGATGGTGCCTCCGGGCGGAGGTCCCGGCGGGGTGCACCCGGCCGCGAGCAGGGACAGCAGAGTCGGGATGAATAGACGGCGCACGGCGACCTCCGGCAGACAGGGCGTGCAAGGGTAGCGCATCGTCGCCGGGTATCATGGTGCCATGGCTAAACTGCTGCTCAATCTACGCAATGTCGGTGAAGACGAAAGTCGCGAGGTCGGCGAGCTGCTCGACCGCAACGCGATCGCCTGGTATCGCACCGAACCCAGTCCCTGGGGCATCTCGCACGGCGGGATCTGGTTGCGTGACAACGACGACCATCCGCGCGCCAAGGCGTTGATGGCGATCTATCAGGCCGAGCGCGGCCAGCGTGTCCGTGCCGAACGCGAGGCGGCTTTGCGTGATGGCAGTGCCGAGACCTTCGGCTCGCTGTTGCGGCAGCGCCCGCTGTATGTGGTGGTGGTGTTGCTGGGCATGGTCGCGGCTGCGGCGCTGGTGCTGCTGCCCTTCATGCTGTTGCGCGGCTGAGCCGGCTTTCCACCGTCTCCATTTTTCCCACTGTTCCGCCGATGGGCCTTTTCCCGGGCTCTGGCAACCGACCGTTCTAGAATATGTCCATGATCGTCAATACCGCCGCCTACCATTTCGTCCCGCTTCCCGATGCCGACACGCTGGCGGCAACGCTGCTCGAGTGCGCCCAGACCCAGGAGCTGCGCGGCACCATCCTGGTTGCCGAGGAGGGCATCAACCTGTTCCTGGCCGGCAGCCGTGACGGTATCGATGCGTTCTACGCGCAGCTGAAAACCGATGCGCGCTTTGCCGCTATGCGTGTCAAGTACAGCTACAGCCAGATGCAGCCGTTCGCCCGGCTCAAGGCCAAGGTCAAATCCGAAATCATCAGCTTCCGCCGCGACGACGGCCAGCCGCTGGACTATCCGCGTGCGCCCAGCGTGGCCCCGGCCACGGTGCAGCGCTGGTTGCGGCAGGGCCATGACGATGCCGGCAAGCGCGTGGTGATGCTCGATACCCGCAATGTCCAGGAGTTCGCGCACGGCACCTTTGCCGGTGCCCTGACCCTGCCGATCGACAAGTTCACCGATCTGCCGGCCGCACTCGAGCCGCACCGCGAGGGCCTGGCCGATGCCACCGTGGTCAGTTTCTGCACCGGCGGTATCCGCTGCGAGAAGGCCGCGCTGTGGATGCGCAACGACGGCATGGACAATGTGCTGCAGCTGGAAGGCGGCATTCTGGGCTATTTCGAGGAAGTGGGCGGGGAGGGCTACGACGGCCGCTGCTTCGTATTCGACGAGCGCGTGGCACTGGATCCGCAGTTGCAGCCGCTGGTCGACCGCGAGGCTGAACAGGCCGCCTGATGAGGGTGTCCGGATGTCGTGCCCGGAAAGCAGTGTTGTGGCGGTGAGGTGTCGGGGCAGCTGGCAATGCAGTGTCATCGGCCCCAACTGGAGGTGGTCCCCAATGGAAACTCCCGATGATTCCTCTGTCGATTCTCGATCTGGCACCGGTATGTGAAGGCGCCACGCCGCAGCAGGCCTTCGGCAACATGCTGGATCTGGCCCAGCACGCCGAGCGTTGGGGTTACCGGCGCTACTGGCTGGCCGAGCACCACAACATGCCGGGTATCGCCAGCGCGGCGACTTCGGTGTTGATCGGGCATGTGGCCGGCGGGACCTCCACCATCCGTGTGGGCGCCGGCGGGATCATGCTGCCCAACCACTCGCCGCTGCAGGTGGCCGAGCAGTTCGGCACGCTGGCCTCGCTGTACCCGGGGCGCATCGATCTGGGGCTGGGGCGTGCGCCCGGCACCGATCACGCCACGGCGCGCGCGCTGCGCCGCTATTTCGACAGTGCCGACCAGTTTCCGCAGGATGTTGCCGAGCTGCTCCATTATTTCGAGCCGGCGCAGCGCGGCCAGTCCGTGCAGGCGGTGCCGGGAGCGGGGGTCGAAGTGCCGGTTTGGTTGCTGGGATCCAGCCTGTTCAGTGCACGCCTGGCGGCGGCGATGGGGTTGCCGTTCGCGTTCGCCTCGCACTTCGCGCCCGATGCGATGGATGAGGCGCTGGCGCTGTACCGGCGCGATTTCCGGGCTTCCGCGCGGCTGGCTGCTCCCTACGCCATCCTGGCGCTGAACGTGGTGGCCAGTGACTCCGAGGCCGAGTCGCGGCGCCTGTTCACCACCCAGCAGCAGAGCTTCGTGAATCTGCGTCGCGGCCAGCCCGGACAGATCCCGCCGCCGGTGGCCGATATCGAATCCTTCTGGGCGCCGCAGGAGAAGGCCGGCGTCGAGCGCGCTCTGGCTTGCACGGTGCTGGGCGATCCTGCGCAGGTTGCCGAAGGCCTGGCGGACTTTGCCGGGCGGCATCGCCCGGACGAGCTGCTGATCACCGCCAACATCTTTGACCATCAGGCCCGCTTGCGCTCCTTCGAGCTGGCCATGCAGGCCTGGCAGGCGCAACAAGCGCGTTGACCGGGGCGGCCTCGTTGCCGCCCCTCCGCGCTGTGCAATTTCCGTCAGCCGCCGGTCCAGCGCTGCAGCAGCTGGCCGGTATGGCTGACCAGTTGCCCGGAGCCGAGTCCGAAAAACATGCCGGCGGCAACGGCTGCCACCCAGTTGAACAGCATCAGCGCGCCATCGCGCTCGATCAGGGCCAGTGCAAACAGCAGCAGCTGGAAGCCGAACAGGTAGTTGGTGAACGGAATCGGCAGCGACAGCAGCAGGCCGACCAGGATCAGCAGCAGGCCAGTGAACATCCGTGCCGGCAATGGCCGGAGCAATGGCGCCATACGCGGTCTGAGCATCCGGTCCAGCCGCCGCAACGGGCGGCCGATCTTGCCCAGGAACCTGTGCATGGTCGCGCGCTTGGGGCCTCGGCGGGCAATGAAGCCGGGCACCCAGGGTCGCGACAGTCCGCCCAGCAGTTGCACGCCGATCAGCACCACCAGCGGGCCGCTGACCGCACCACCGACGCCCGGGATCGGAATGAACGACGGCAGGATCGCGATGAACAGGAAAACGCCGAAGGCGCTTTGCTGCAGGTTCTGCAGGATATGCCGCAGCGGCAGATGTTCGGCCGGATCGCCATGCTCGAACAGGGCCAGCAGGGTGCGGATACCCTCGTTGCGGTAGCCGTCGCTGCCGGTGCCGTCCGCGGCGGGGTCAGCCGGTGAGTTCATCGGCATCTTCCTCGGCCAGCTTGCGCAGCAGCAGCTTGTCGATGCGCGCGCCGTCCAGGTCGACGATTTCGATGCGCCAGCCCGCCCAGTCGAAGTACTCGCCGGCGTGGGGGATGCGGCCGAAATAGTGCATGCACATGCCGGCCAGCGTGTAGTAGTCGCCTTCCTCCGCGTCAGGCAGCGCGGCGCCCTCCATCAGTTCGCGCAGGTCATCGATCGGCAGCGAGCCGTCCACCAGCTGCGAGCCGTCTTCACGGGTGACCACCAGGGCGTCCTCATCGGTGTTTTCCGGCGCCTGCAGGCGGCCGACCACGGCGCCCATCAGGTCGCTGATGGTCACCAGCCCTTGGATCTCACCGTATTCATCCACCACCAGGGCCATCGACTGCTGCTCCTCGCGGAAGATTTCCAGCAGTTTCATCGCATGGGTGGACTCGGACACATACAAGGTCTCGCGCAGATTCTGGAACAGCGAGTGCTCGGAGCCCTCCAGCCGGGTGACCAGGGTCTTCACCTCCAGAATGCCGACGATGTCCTGGTCGTTGTCGCGGTACACCGGGTAGCGCGAGAACGCGTGCTCACGCATGGTGTGCAGGTTCTTTTCGGCCGGCGCGGTGGTGTCCAGCCAGGCGATGCGGTTGCGGGGGGTCATCAGGCTGTCGGCGGTGCGGTCGCCCAGGCGCATCACCCGGTTCATCATGTTGCGCTCGTCGGCGTCGATCACGCCCTGCTCGTGGCTTTCGGCCACCAGCATGCGGATCTCCTCTTCCGTCACCGAGGCCGATTCGGTCTGGCCCAGGCCCAGCAGGCGCAGCACCAGATGGGTGGAGCGCGAGAGCAGCCATACGCCCGGCGCGGCGATGCGTGCCAGCCAGCTCATCGGCACCGCCACGACCCCGGCAATGTCCTCCGAGCGGGTCAGGGCGACGCGCTTGGGGACCAGTTCGCCGAAAATCAGCGTCAGATAGGTGATCAGGGCCACCGCCAGGGTCTTGCCGAGGAAGTCGGCATAGGGCTGGGTCGAGCCGAACAGGGCGAAGTTGGCCGACAGTGCCGGGAACAGCGATTGCAGCTGCGCGGCGATGGCGCCGCCGATGGCGTCGCCGCCATAGACACCGGTCAGGATGCCGATCAGGGTGATCCCGATCTGTACGGTCGACAGGAAATTTTCAGGTTTTTCAGACAGTTCCAGTGCACGTGCGGCGCGTTTGCTGGAGCCGGCCATCTGCTTGAGGCGGCTTTTGCGCGAGGTCATGACCGACATTTCGGACATGGCAAAAAAGCCGTTCAGCAGGATCAGGGCGATTACGATGAAAAACTCAAGCACGGGAATCTCCCCGGGTTGGTTGCAGGGGAGGGTGTGTCAGGCAGGCGGCGTCCAAGTCACCACAGGTGTGGTGTACCGGGATTCGCGGCGGGGGATGAGGGTCGTCGTCCATAAGGTGCGCCCTGAAGGCGCCCGCGCATCTTAGCAAAACGCGGCTGGCGGGCGCTAACCGCGGCCTCGCGGGCGCTGCGGACAACCGCAAGGAA
Source organism: Stenotrophomonas sp. STEN014 (assembly GCF_056760315.1). Taxonomy (NCBI): domain Bacteria; kingdom Pseudomonadati; phylum Pseudomonadota; class Gammaproteobacteria; order Lysobacterales; family Lysobacteraceae; genus Stenotrophomonas; species Stenotrophomonas sp. STEN014. Next base: position 184,093 of record NZ_JBRREN010000004.1, read on the forward strand.
TACCCGAGATGACTTCTAGCAGTCATAATTCGCGCTGGTGCCGTCCCTCCCGCGACGGCGAATAGGCTCCCCATGTTTTCGTTGCAGACCATTTTCGGTTCCGGCAAGCAGTTCTATACCTATCTTGACGAGGCCGCACAGGCCGCTTCCGACAGCGCGAAGGCGCTGCATTCAATGATGCGCGAAGCGGATCGCGAGCCTGCTCTGGACGCTTTCAAGCTTGCACGTCTGCGCGAACGGGCCGCCTCGGACAAGATCAGCCAGGCGCTGGTGGACAGCTTCATGACGCCGATCGAGCGCGAGGACATCGAAGCACTGGGTTCGGCGCTGTACAAGATTCCCAAGCAGATCGAGAAGTTCGCCGATCGCTATTCGCTGGCCGTGGCGCATCTGGAGCACATCGACTTCGCGCCGCGCGCGGCGATGCTGGAGCAGGCCGCCGGCGTGGTGGTGGAAATGGTCAACGACCTGCGCCACATGAACCTGGACCGGATGACCGCGTTGAACGAAAAGCTGCGCGCGCTGGAGAACGAGGCCGACCGGCTGATGCTGGAGCTGTACCGCGACATCTACTCCGGACGTCTGGACAACCTGCAGATGTTCCTGCTCAAGGAATTCTTCGAGATTCTGGAAAAAGCCATCGACCGTTGCCGCGAGGCCGGTGTGGTGGCGTACCAGATCGTGCTCAAGAACAGCTGACGGGGCCGCTCGATGCTCACCCTAGTACTGGTGGTGATCCTGGCTGCGCTCGTCTTCGAGTTCATCAACGGCTTCCACGACACCGCCAACTCCATTGCCACCGTGGTGGCGACCAAGGTGCTCTCGCCCGGCTGGGCGGTGATGCTGGCGGCCTTCATGAACCTGATCGGCGCGCTGACCGGCACCGCGGTGGCGCTGACCATCGCCAACGGCCTGCTCAATACCGACGTGGTCGCGGTGACGCCACAGGTGATCCTGTGCGCGCTGCTGGGCGGCATCGTCTGGAATCTGATCACCTGGTGGAAGGGCCTGCCGTCCTCCTCCTCGCATGCGTTGATCGGTGGCCTGTGCGGCGCCGGTCTGGCGGCGGCCCACAACAACTGGGACGCGCTGATCTGGTCGCAGAATGTCGGCAACTGGGCGCAGAACAAGGGCCTGTTGTGGAAGGTGTTCGTGCCGATGATCACCTCGCCGATCGCCGGCTTCCTGCTGGGTATTGTGGTGATGTGCCTGCTGTGGGCGATCATCGCCGCCATGGCGCGCGCGGGTGGCCTGTTGCGCCGGCTGGCGCGTCCGCGCTGGGTCAATGCGTTCTTCGGCAAGGCGCAGATCGTGTCGGCGGCCTACATGGGCTTTGCCCACGGCCACAATGACGCGCAGAAGACCATGGGTATCATCGCCATGACCCTGATCGGCGCCGAGGCGACCGGTGCGCTGGATGACCTGCCTTCCTGGCTGGCCTTCATGCATCCCAATGCGCAGGCTGGGGACGGCATCGCGATGTGGATCGTGCTGACCTGTGCGGTTGTGATGGCAGCCGGTACCGCCTCGGGTGGCTGGAAGATCATCAAGACCCTGGGTCACAAGATGGTCAAGCTGCACCCGATCCACGGCTTTGCCGCGGAGACCAGTTCGGCCACGGTCCTGACCCTGGCGGCGCATTTCGGCATGCCGGTCTCGACGACCCACAGCATCTCCACCGCGATCATGGGCGTCGGATTTGCCAAGAACCCCAAGTCGCTGCGCCTGGGCGTGATCGAGCGCATCCTGTGGGCCTGGATCCTGACCATCCCGGCAGCCGGTGGCTGCGCCTACCTGATCCTGAAACTGTTCGAGCTGGTGGGCTGGAACTGACGGCAGCCGGTTGTCAGGTGGCAAAAAGCAAACAAAAAAGCCCGCCAGTGATGGCGGGCTTTTTTGTTGGGCCGCAGATCGGCGAGGCAGGGGTGTGGGTGTTATGTGCCGGAGACGGCTCCGGGTTGTTTGCATGGCTGGAGGATCGGATGTGGCGGGAAGCAGAAAGCCCGCCGGTGAGGGCGGGCTTCGGGTGGTACGGGTCAGGCTGCGGGAATCAGGCTTCCAGTGAAGCCAGATCACCCTTGTTCTCCAGCCATTGCTTCCGGTCCGAGGCGCGCTTTTTGGCCAGCAGCATGTCCATCAAAGAGCTGGTCTGCTCACTGTCGTCCACCGTCAGCTGCACCAGGCGGCGGGTATCGGGGTAGATGGTCGACTCGCGCAACTGCTGCGGGTTCATCTCACCCAGGCCCTTGAAGCGGGTGACGTTGACCTGGCCCTTGAGCTTCTCGCGCTGGATCTTGTCCAGCAGCGAGCGCTTTTCTTCCTCGTCCAGTGCATAGAACACCTGCTTGCCCACGTCCACGCGGAACAGCGGTGGCATTGCCACGAACACGTGGCCGGCATCGACCAGAGCCGGGAAGTGTTTCAGGAACAGGGCGGTCAGCAGCGTGGCAATGTGCAGGCCGTCGGAGTCGGCGTCGGCCAGGATCACCACCTTGCCGTAGCGCAGGCCCGACAGGTCCTCCTTGCCCGGGTCGCAGCCGATGGCTACGGCCAGGTTGTGCACTTCCTCGGAGGCCAGCACGCTGCCCGAGGCCACTTCCCAGGTGTTCAGGATCTTGCCGCGCAATGGCAGGATGGCCTGGAAATCCTTGTCGCGGGCCTGCTTGGCGCTGCCGCCGGCCGAGTCGCCTTCCACCAGGAACAGCTCGGTGCGCGACAGGTCCTGGCTGATGCAGTCGGCCAGCTTGCCGGGCAGGGCCGGGCCCTGGGTGACCTTCTTGCGGGTGACCAGTTTTTCGGTCTTCAGCCGCGCGCTGGCGCGTTCGATGGCGATCTGCGCGATCTTCTCGCCCAGCTCCACATTCTGGTTCAGCAGCAGGCTGAAGGCGTCATGCACCGCACCCTCGACGAAACCGGCGGCCTGGCGCGAGGACAGGCGTTCCTTGGTCTGGCCGGAAAACTGCGGATCGGTCATCTTCAGCGACAGCACGAACGACACCCGGTCCCACACGTCTTCCGGCGCCAGCTTGACGCCGCGCGGCAGCAGATTGCGGAAGTCGCAGAACTCGCGCAGCGCCTCGGTCAGGCCGGTGCGCAGGCCGTTGGCGTGGGTGCCGTGCTGGGCGGTGGGAATCAGGTTGACGTAGCTTTCCTGGACCAGCTCGCCCTCCGGCAGCCAGGCCACGGCCCAGTCCACCACCTCGGTTTCCTTCTTCAGGTTGCCGGTGAACAGTTCGGCCGGCAGCATCTCGCGCTCGCCCAGTTCGGCTTTCAGGTAGTCACGCAGGCCGTCCTCGTAGTACCAGGTGTCGACTTCACCGGTGGCTTCGTCGGTCAGCTTGACGGTCAGCCCCGGGCACAGGACGGCCTTGGCGCGCAGCAGGTGGCGCAGCGCGCGCAGGTTGAATTTGGGGGTGTCGAAATACTTCGGGTCCGGCCAGAAGCGCAGACGGGTGCCGGTGTTCTTCTTGCCAACGCTGCCGACCACTTCCAGCGGGCTGGCGCGGTCACCATCGCGGAAGGTGATGCGGTGTTCGCTGCCTTCGCGGCGGATATGGATCTCCACCAGGGTGGAGAGCGCGTTCACCACCGACACGCCGACGCCGTGCAGGCCGCCGGAGAAGGTGTAGTTGCGGTTGCTGAATTTGCCGCCGGCATGCAGCCGGGTCAGGATCAGCTCGACGCCGGGGATCTTCTCTTCCGGATGGATGTCCACCGGCATGCCGCGGCCGTCATCGCTGACCTCGCAGCTGCCGTCCTTGAACAGGATGACTTCCACCGTCTTGGCGTGGCCGGCCAGCGCCTCGTCGACCGAGTTGTCGATGACTTCCTGCGCCAGATGGTTCGGGCGCGCGGTGTCGGTGTACATGCCGGGGCGGCGTTTGACCGGGTCCAGGCCGGAAAGGACTTCGATGTCGGCGGCGTTGTAACGGGCGTTCATGTATCTCGGTAGGGCGCAAAACGACGCTGGAGTGTGCGGTCTGGCGGCGATTTTTGCACGCGGGGCATTCAGGGCGCGGCGAGGCGGGGCCGGGTATCCTGTGCACGGTCCAATCCAGGCGCTGTCCTGTCTGGCGCGCGAATTGAGGAGGAACGGGATGAAAACATCGAAATTGCTGGTGCTGGCCGCAGTTGCCGCGGCTGTGGTCGCTGCCCCCCTGGTGATGGCGCAGAGCGCCGACAAGGGCAAGACGGCTGAAGCCGCCCAGAATGCATCGGCGGACAAGGCGCAGACCGAGGCCGAGCAGAAAGCCAAGCGCCGTGCGGCAGCTGCCGCGCAGGAAAAAACGCAGGCCAGTCAGCCGGCACCGCGTGAGGAAGAGGAAGAAGAGGAAGGCCGTCGCCGTCGCTGACGCCTGCTTTCAACGATTCGTGGACGCCCCGGCGCAGGTTGGGGCGTCTTTTTTTTGATCTCGCCACATCCCGTGCTTGGGTGTTGAGGCGACAACCTTTAAACTAGGGCTTTCCGGGAGGCGCTTGAGCCATGACCCCCCTTATTTTTGTTACTGGCGGTGTAGTGTCCTCGCTTGGCAAGGGCATTGCGGCCGCGTCGCTGGCCTCCATTCTCGAGGCGCGTGGCCTGAAGGTCACGATGATGAAGCTGGATCCGTACATCAACGTCGATCCAGGCACGATGAGTCCCTTCCAGCATGGTGAGGTCTATGTCACCGACGACGGTGCCGAGACCGATCTGGATCTGGGGCATTACGAGCGTTTTCTGCGCACCCGGCTGAGCCGCAAGAACTCGGTGACCACCGGTCGCATCTACGAGAACGTGATCCGCAAGGAGCGTCGCGGGGATTACCTCGGCGCCACCGTGCAGGTGATCCCGCACATCACCGACGAGATCCGCCGTTGCATCGACGAGGCCACCGCGGGTTTCGACGTGGCGCTGGTGGAGATCGGCGGTACCGTGGGTGATATCGAATCGCTGCCATTCCTGGAGGCGATCCGCCAGGTGCGGACCGAGCGTGGGCCGGAGAAGGCGCTGTTCATGCACCTGACCCTGGTGCCGTTCATCGCCGCGGCCGGCGAGTTGAAGACCAAGCCGACCCAGCACTCGGTCAAGGAACTGCGTTCGATCGGTATCCAGCCGGATGTGCTGCTGTGCCGCTCCGAGCAGGTGATTCCCGATTCCGAGCGCCGCAAGATTTCGCTGTTCACCAACGTGTCCGAGCGCGCGGTGATCAGCGTGCCGGACGTGGAGGTGCTGTACCGCGTACCGATGGGGCTGCACGCGCAGGGCCTGGACGAAATCGTCGTCAATCAGCTCAAGCTGGGTGACAAGGCCGGTCCGGTGGATATGGCCGAGTGGGAGGCGGTGCTGGATGCGGCGCTGCACCCGTTGGACGAGGTGACCATCGCGGTGGTCGGCAAGTACATCGACCACCAGGACGCCTACAAGTCGGTGGCCGAGGCGCTCAAGCATGGTGGTCTGCGCCAGCGCACCCGGGTCAACCTCAAGTGGCTGGAGGCGCAGGAGCTGGAAAGCGCCGGTCTGTCCGCGCTGGACAATGTCGACGGCATCCTGGTGCCGGGCGGCTTTGGTGATCGCGGATTCGAGGGCAAGGTGCTCACCTCCCAGTACGCCCGCGAGCACCAGGTGCCGTACTTCGGTATCTGCTATGGCATGCAGGCGGCGGTAGTCGATTTCGCGCGGCATGTGGCCGGGTTGGAAGGTGCCAACAGCACCGAAAACGACCGCCAGTCGCCGAATCCGGTGATCGGTCTCATCACCGAGTGGCGTACGGCCAGTGGTGAGGTTGAAAAGCGTGACGAGAAATCCGATCTGGGCGGCACCATGCGTCTGGGCCTGCAGGAGCAGCGGTTGAAGCCGGGCACGCTGGCACACGAGCTGTATGGCAAGGACGTGGTGGCCGAGCGCCATCGCCATCGCTACGAGTTCAACAACCGCTATCGCACCCAGCTGGAAGATGCCGGGCTGGTGATCTCGGGCAAGTCGATGGATGACACGCTGGTGGAAGTGGTGGAACTGCCGCGCGACAAGCACCCGTGGTTCCTTGCCTGTCAGGCGCATCCGGAATTCCTGTCCACTCCGCGTGACGGTCACCCGCTGTTTGTGGGCTTTATCCGTGCAGCGCGTGAGAAGAAGGCGGGCGGCAAGCTGCTCAAAGAGGCGCGGGCATAAGTATTTGCGGGCCGGGTTGATCCGCTCTGGCAACGGGGTGGGGTGTGGTCACCTTCGCGACCGCACGTTTCGGTTGCCGCACCTTGGGATGGGCCGCGATTTCGCGGCCCTTCTGCATTGTGGCGGGATCGGTCCGGCGGCGCTGTCAGAACAGCACCGGCAGCCGGGTTCCCATTCAGTCTGTTAGGGGCGCCGCTTTCAATGAAAGCAACGCCCCGCGCCGGTGTCTGCTTCGTTTAAACTTGCCGTCGCTTTTGCGTTTCTTCTTCCGATACCCGATCCATTTCAGACGAGCTCCCGCCCCCGATCATGACCAATATCGCCAAGATCCACGCCCGTGAAATCCTCGACAGCCGTGGCAACCCCACGCTGGAAGCCGAAGTCACCCTGCAGGACGGTTCGTTTGGCCGTGCCATGGTGCCGTCGGGCGCCTCCACTGGCACCAAGGAGGCGGTGGAGCTGCGCGATGGTGACAAGACCCGTTACCTGGGCAAGGGCGTGCGCGATGCGGTGGCCAACGTCAACGGCGCCATCGCCACGGCGCTGAAGGATTTCGATGCGGCCGACCAGGAAGGCCTGGACCGTCGCCTGATCGATCTGGACGGCACCGAGAACAAGGGCCGCCTGGGCGCCAACGCCCTGCTCGGAGTTTCGATGGCCGCCGCGCACGCGGCTGCCGCGTCGAAGAAGCAGGCACTGTGGCAGTACCTGGCGGGCAAGACGGGTGCGACCCCGTCGCTGCCGGTGCCGATGATGAACATCATCAACGGCGGTGCCCACGCCGACAACAACGTCGACTTCCAGGAGTTCATGGTGCTGCCGGTCGGCTTTGATTCGTTCGCCGAATCGCTGCGTGCCGGCACCGAGATCTTCCATTCGCTCAAGTCGGTGCTCAAGAGCCACGGCCTGAGCACCGCGGTCGGCGACGAGGGTGGTTTCGCCCCGGATTTCCGCAGCAATGTCGAAGCGCTGGACACCATCCTCGAAGCCATCGGCAAGGCCGGCTACACGGCCGGTGAGGATGTGCTGCTGGGTCTGGACGTGGCATCCAGCGAATTCTTCGAGAACGGCAAGTACAACCTGGTCGGCGAGAACAAGCGTCTGACCTCCGAGCAGTTTGTCGACTTCCTGGCCGACTGGGCCGCGCAGTACCCGATCATCACCATCGAAGACGGCCTGGCCGAGAACGACTGGGCCGGCTGGAAACTGCTGACCGAGCGCATCGGCAAGAAGGTGCAGCTGGTCGGTGACGACCTGTTCGTGACCAATCCGAAGATCTTCCAGGAAGGTATCGACTCGGGCACCGCCAATGCGATCCTGATCAAGGTCAACCAGATCGGCACGCTGAGCGAAACCCTGGAAGCCATCGCCATGGCCGACAAGGCCGGCTACGCGGCGATCGTCTCGCATCGCTCGGGCGAAACCGAAGACACCACCATCGCCGATATCGCCGTGGCCACCACTGCCACCCAGATCAAGACCGGCTCGCTGTGCCGCAGCGACCGCGTTGCCAAGTACAACCAGTTGCTGCGTATCGAGGAAGCCCTCGGCAGCAACGCGCGTTACGCCGGTCGTAACGCGTTCGTCTCGCTCAAGCGCTAAGCCATGCGCAACTGGCGCTGGCTGCTGCTGGTGCTCGCGGTACTGCTGGCATTGCTGCAGTACCGTTTCTGGTTCGGCCCGGGCAATTCGGGTGAAGTGCTGATGCTCGAAGCCCAGGTCGCCAACCAGAAGCGTGACAACGAAGGTCTGCAGCAGCGCAATGATGCGTTGGCGGCCGAGGTCAAGGATCTGAAGGAAGGCGAGGCTGCCATCGAGGAGCGCGCGCGCAGCGAGCTGGGCATGATCAAGCCGGGTGAGAAGTTCTATCGCGTGGTGGAGAACGCTCCGGTCATCGCGCGCGCGGCGGTGGGCGGTGGACAGGGCAATCCGGCGCAGCCAGCGGAGGATCTGCCATGAGTGTCACCCAGGTATGGGCGGTGGTGCCGGCTGCAGGTCGCGGTACCCGATTTGGTGGGCCCGTTCCCAAGCAGTATCTGCAGGCCGGCGGTCAGCCCCTGCTGGCGCACACGCTGGAATCGCTGCTGTCCCATTCCGGTGTTGCCGGGGTCATGGTGGCGATCGCCGAGAACGACGCGGACTGGCCGGGATGGACTTCATTTGCCGACAAGGCGGTGCTGACCTGCACCGGCGGTGAAACGCGCGCATTGTCGGTACTGGCGGGGCTGCAGGCGCTGCCGGACAGTGTCCGTGCCGACGATTTCGTGCTGGTCCACGATGCGGCGCGTCCGAATCTGGCGGCGGCCGATCTCGGGCGCCTGCTGGAGGTAGGGCGTGCCGATCCGGTCGGTGCGATTCTGGCGGCACCGGTGCGCGATACGCTCAAGCGTTCTGGCGATGATGGCGGCATTGATCGTACCGAGCCGCGTGAGCGTCTGTGGCGCGCGCTGACTCCGCAGCTGTTCCGTCGTCACCAGCTCACCCGTGCGCTGATGGATGCCACTGCCGCCGGCGTCGAGGTGACCGACGAGGCCATGGCCATGGAGCTTCAGGGGGCCCGGCCGTTGCTGGTGGAAGGGGCCGAGAGCAATTTCAAGGTCACCACGCCGGCGGATCTGGCCCGTTTCGAATTCGAGCTGTCGCGGCGCGATGGCTGACTGTCCGCTGGCGCTGCGAGCGCTGGCTCTGCATAGAAGTAGCGAATCCCCATGAACAGTTCTGTTTCTTTCCCGCCGATCCGCATCGGCCAGGGCTATGACGTCCATGCCTTCGGCGAGGGCGACCACATCATGCTCGGCGGGGTGCGCGTGCCGCACCACTGTGGCGTGCTGGCGCACAGCGATGGCGATGTGATCCTGCATGCGCTGTGTGATGCGATGCTCGGTGCGGTGGCGCTGGGCGATATCGGTGTGCATTTCCCGCCATCGGATGACCGCTGGAAGGGGGCGGACAGCAGCCGGTTCGTCAGCCATTGCAATGGGCTGCTGCGTGAACGCGGCTGGCAGGTCGGGAATGCGGATATCACCGTGATCTGTGAGCGGCCCAAGGTCGGCCCGCATGCGCTGGCGATGCGCGAGAAGGTTGCGCAGCTGCTGGGAATCGAGTTGGAGCGGGTCAGCATCAAGGCCACCACCAGCGAGAAGCTGGGATTCACCGGCCGTGGGGAAGGCATTGCCGCGCAAGCGGCCGTGCTGCTGGTGGCGCTGTGAGCGCGCTGCCGCTGGCGTTCGGTGCGCCGTTGCTGACGGCGGACATCCGCACCGTGCCGGAAGATTTCCAGGTGGATGAATTGCCGGCATTCGAACCAACCGGCGAGGGGGAGCATCTGCTGCTGGAGATCCGCAAGCGCGGTGCCAATACCGTGGCCGTGGCCAAGCGCCTGGCGCAGTGGGCGGGCGTGCCGGAGATGGGCGTCAGCTACGCCGGGCAGAAAGATCGTCATGCGGTCACCACGCAGCGTTTCAGCGTGCACCTGCCCAAGCGGGTGTCGCCGGATGTCGCCATGCTGGAGTCCGATGAGATCCATGTGCTCTCCGCGACCTGGCACAACCGCAAGCTGCAGCGCGGCGCGTTGGCGGGCAACCGCTTCAAGCTGGTGTTGCGCAAGGTGCGCGGTGATGTGGCGGCGATCGATGCGCGGTTGCAGATGATTGCCGAGCGCGGCCTGCCGAACTGGTTCGGGGAGCAGCGTTTTGGCCGGGATGGCGGCAATGTGCCGGCGGCGCTGGCGATGTTTGGCGGACGCCGGGTGCGTCAGGACCAGCGCTCGATGCTGCTGTCCGCGGCCCGTTCGGCCCTGTTCAATCGCGTGCTGGCCGCGCGTGTGGAGCACGACAGCTGGGATCGGCCGCTGGACGGTGAGGTGTGGATGCTCGATGGCAGCCGCTCGGTGTTCGGCCCCGAGCCGATGAGCGAGGTGCTGGCCGAGCGGCTGGCACGTTTCGATATCCATCCCAGTGGCCCGTTGTGGGGCTTGGGCGAGTTGCGTTCCACCGGCCAGGCGCTGGCGCTGGAGTCCGCGGCCCTGGCCGATGAGCAGGCCCTGGCGTTGCGGGCGGGTCTGGAGGCGGCGGGGCTGAAGCAGGAGCGGCGACCGCTGCGGTTGCGTCCGGCCTTGCTGCAGCATCAATGGCTGCAGGACGGTGTGCTGGAGATGTCATTTGCACTGCCACCGGGCTGCTATGCCACGGCGGTGCTGCACGAGCTTGGTGCCGTCAACGATGCCAGCCAGGCTTACAGCGACAGCTGAGGTCTGGCGCGCTCAGCGGTTGGCCAACAGCACCAGTACCGCGCCGGTACCGCCTTGGGTGGCCGGCGCGGAGTGAAACGCCAGCACGTCGTTGCGCAGCCGCAGCATGCGATCGACCAGATTTTTCAGTGCCGGCGCGCCGCCGTCGGATTGCAGGCCCTTGCCATGGATGATGCGTACGCAGCCAAACTCGTGGGCGTGCGCTTCCAGCAGGAACTCCCGCAGCAGAACCTCGGCCTGGGATGTGGTTGCACCATGCAGGTCCAGTTCGTCCTGCGCGGAATACTGGCCGCGCTTGAGGCGCTGGAACATCCGCGCCGGCAGATTCTCGCGGCGATAGCTGGCCACGTCGCCGGCTTCCAGTGGCGCGGCTGATCGCAGCAGTCTGGCGAACTCGCCCAGAGCCAGCGCCTCATCCTGTTCGGCCATGCGCGCGCGCGGCTTCGGGCGTGGCTTGCCGGTTGCCGGCGCCTCCACCTGTGGCAGCCGTTTCACCTCGCCTATGGCCGAGAGGAACAGCGCGCTGTCATCTTCATCTTCGGGGTACGACATCTGCACAGCGTAACGTGCTCTGGGTCGCAGGCAAGCGTCCGGGTGGGAAGGCTGGCGCGTGCATTCCGGTATCATTGGGAAAACAGGCCGCTGCGCATCCGAGGATGCACAGCAGTGGCGCGGCAGTCGGAGCGGTGAGGTAGTGTGGACACCGCAGTTGATTCGGTGACTCAGGTCTTTAATGCGCGTACTAGTATCAAATGACGATGGTGTGGACGCCCCCGGCATCAAGATGCTTGCCGAGGAACTGCGCAACGCTGGCCACGAGGTGACGGTGGTTGCGCCGGATCGTGATCGCTCCGGCGCCAGCAACTCGCTGACGTTGGATCAGCCGGTACGGTTGCGTCGGATCGACCACTACACCTGCGCGGTGGCGGGCACGCCCACAGACTGCGTGCATCTGGCGCTGACCGGAATGCTTGAGTATGAGCCGGATATCGTGGTGTCGGGCATCAACAATGCAGCCAACCTCGGTGATGACGTGATCTATTCGGGCACGGTCTCGGCGGCGATGGAGGGACGTTGTCTGGGTCTGCCTTCGGTGGCGGTGTCGCTGGTAACGCACAAGCACGAGGCAAAAAATTTCCGTACCGCGGCACGCGCGGCGGTGGAGATCGTGGCGCGCCTGATTGCCGATCCGTTGCCGGCGGACACCATCCTCAATGTGAATGTTCCGGATCTGGCCTGGGAGGATATCCGCGGTTTCGAGGTCACCCGTCTGGGTAACCGCCACCGCGCGGAGCCCTGCGTCCCGGCGACCGATCCACGTGGCAATACGGTGTATTGGATAGGTCCGGCCGGCAGCGAGCAGGATGCCGGCCCCGGCACGGATTTCCACGCGGTACGCACCGGGCATATCTCGATAACCCCGATCCAGGTAGACCTGACCCGCTACTCCGCGTTGGAGAAGGTTGCAAGCTGGGTCGGTGGGCTGTCGGCCACACTGGGGTCGAAAGAATGACGCCGCGCCTGCGGTTGCAGCCAGAAGCGGTGGGCATTGGCATGACTTCGCAGCGCGTGCGCGACCGCCTGGTGGATCGCCTGCGGGAGGCTGGGATTGCCAGCGAGCCAACGCTCAATGCGGTGCGGGTGGTGCCACGCCATCTGTTCATCGATGAGGCACTGGCGTCGCGGGCGTACGAAGACACGGCCTTGCCGATTGGACACGGGCAGACCATTTCCCAGCCATGGGTGGTGGCGCGGATGACCGAGGCGGTGCTGGCGGTCGAGCCGAAGACCGTGCTGGAAGTGGGTACCGGTTCCGGCTACCAGGCCGCGATCCTCGCCGCGCTGGGGCTGGAGGTCTACACGGTGGAGCGTATCGGCGATCTGCTGCGGCAGGCGCGCAAGCGTTTCCGCCAGCTGGGCATGAATGTGCGCAGCAAACACGACGATGGCCGCATCGGTTGGCCGGAGCATGCTCCCTATGACGCCATCGTGGTGACCGCGGCGGCTCCGGCTCTGGTGGACGCGCTGATCGAACAGCTTGCCGTCGGCGGCCGGCTGGTGGCGCCGGTCGGAGGACCGGGCGGGCAGGCACTTCTGCAATTGACACGATTGGCCGATGGCAGCATCCAGCAGGAGGAACTGGCGCTGGTCAGCTTCGTGCCGCTGCTGTCGGGCATGCTGGACTGAAGCTAAGGATCAAGCGAACCATGAAGATTTTCGGGCCTCTTTACGACCGGGCGCTGGTCTGGGCCAGCCACGAGCGTGCTCCCACCTACCTGACCGTGCTGAGCTTCATAGAAGCCATCATTTTTCCGGTGATGCCGGAAGTGATGTTGATGCCGATGTGCGTGGCGCAGCCGCGCAAAGGCTGGCGTTTTGCCACGCTGAGCCTGATCGGCTCGATGGCCGGTGCGATGGTCGGTTATGCGCTCGGCCATTACGCGTTCGAGCTGATGAAGCCGCTGTTCGAGATGATGGGCATGCTGCCGTCGATTGAATCGGGCATCGCCACCATCCAGGAAAAAATGGCCGAATCGCCATGGGCGGTGTTCACTTTCCTCGTGCTGGGTGGCTTCATGCCGATCCCGATGAAAGTTTTCACATGGGCCTCGGGTATCGTCGGCGTGCCGCTGCCGCAGTATGTATTGAGCATGCTGATCGGTCGCGGCAAGCGCGTTTATATTCTGGCTGCGGTGATCCGTTTTGGCGGGGCGCGTGCGGCCCAGGCGTTGCGGCGCTGGATTGAGCCGCTGGGCTGGATCGCAACCGTGCTGGTTGCCGGCCTGGTGGGCTGGCTGGTCTGGAGAGCGAAATTCGCATGAGTGCAAAAATGATGGGCAAGGGTTTCGGTCGCGTCGCTGCGCTGGCGCTGGTGGTTGCATTGGCAGGCTGCGGTACGGCAACGGTGGTCAGGCCTTCAGGTGCCGGTGCTTCCACCGGCCATGCGACACCCCAGAAGTCGGTCCCCAAGCCGGGGCAGACGGCGGTTGTCCGGCGTGGCGACACCCTGTTCGCATTGGCGCGCATCCATAACATCACGCCGCGTGACTTGGCGGCATGGAACGGCTTGTCGGAGCCGTACACGATCTATCCGGGGCAGTCGTTGCGCCTGTATCCGGGTGGGGCTGCTGCCAGCCGTCCGGTGGGCGGTACCGCAACCACCACGCGACCCACTCCGGCGCCGACTACGCCCGTTGCGGCCCCGGTCAATAGCGGTATCGGCTGGCGATGGCCGGCAGATGGCGCGCTGGTAGGCCGTTTTGTTGCCGGCGAGGCCACCAAGCAGGGGATCGATATCGCCGGCAGCAGCGGGCAGGCGGTGCGTGCGGCAGGTCCGGGGGTGGTCGTCTACTCCGGCGCCGGCCTGGTGGGCTACGGCGAGCTGATCATCATCAAGCACAACGAGCAGTGGCTCTCGGCGTATGGGCACAACCGCAAGCGACTGGTGAATGAAGGGCAGAGCGTGAAGGCCGGCGATCAGATCGCCGAGATGGGCCGTACCGGCACCTCGCGCGACATGCTGCACTTCGAGATCCGTTACAACGGCAAGCCGGTGGATCCGCTGCTGTATCTGCCGAAAAAATAGGTGGCGGTTGGCGGCACAAAAAAGGCCCGGTGCGATGCGCCGGGCCTTTTACTTTGTGTCCCCGAGGTAATCAGCTGCCGTTTTCGAGAATGAAGGCGGCAACCACCTTGCGGTCCTCGGCGGCCAGAACATTGAAGGTGCGGGCGGCCGAGGCGTTGTTCATCACCTCGATACCGATGCCGCGCGTCAAGCAGGCGGCCAGCACCGCGGCCGGCGGGAACATCTGCTGTTCGCCTGTGCCGAGAATGACCAAGGCCGGGTTCAGCTCCAGGGCCGCGTTCAGGTGACCTGCGGTCAACTCCGCAAGCGATCTGACCGGCCAGTCTTCGACCAGCTGGTTCGGCGCAAGAATGAAGCTGTGCGTCAGTACGCGATCATTCACCTTGGCCTGGCGGCCATCGGCTGCGCGCAAACTGTAGGTGTAATCAGGCAGTTCCCGGCTCAGTTGCATCGAAGGACTCCTCGGCGATCAGCCGCGGGGCAGCACGATCTGGCGCTGTTCCTTGCTTGGACGGTACAGCACGGCGACATGTCCGATGCGCTGCACCAGCGCGCTGCCGCTGGCCTGGACCAGCTCGGAAATCATCGCATCACGGGCCTCGCGGTCTTCCGCGCCGACCTTCACTTTGATCAGTTCATGACGCTCAAGTACTTCGTCCAGTTCTGCCAGGAAGGCTGGCGTGACCCCCTTTCCACCGATCTGCAGCAGTGCTTTCAGATCGTGCGCGGCACCGCGCAAAAATCGGGTCTGGGCCGGGGTCAGGACGATAGACATGCAGGAATACAGGTAATCAAGGGGGTTCAGGGTATCATGACCACCCCATCTGGCCCCATTTCCAATGGCTTCCCGCAGCAAAAGCAGTCAACGCTGGTTGAAAGAACACTTTTCCGATCCTTTCGTTAAGAAGGCGCAGGCGGAGGGCATGCGGTCGCGCGCCGCCTACAAGCTGGAGGAGCTGCTCAAGCGCGACCGGCTGCTGAAACCGAACATGGTCGTGGTCGATCTGGGCGCCGCGCCCGGCGGCTGGTCGCAGCAGGTACGCAAGCAGATGGGTGACAGCGGCCGGGTGCTGGCACTGGATATCCTGGAGATGCCGCCGCTGGCGGGAGTGGAGTTCCTTCACGGTGACTTCAGGGAGCAGGCCGTCCTATCGCAGTTTGAAGCCATGCTCGGGAATCAGCCGGTAGACCTTGTGCTGTCGGATATGGCCCCCAATAAGAGTGGCATGGATGCGGTCGACCAGCCGCGGATGATGTATCTGGCGGAGTTGGCGTTGGATTTTTCCGACAACCACCTCAAGCCCGGTGGGGCGTTCCTGATCAAGTTGTTCCAGGGCGTCGGCTTTGATGACTACGTGCGTGAAATGCGCCGTCGTTTCGACAAGGTCGTGATCCGCAAGCCCGAGGCCTCCCGCGCGCGTTCGCCGGAAGTCTATGCCCTCGGGCAGGGCAAGCGGGCGCAGATCAAGTAAGCTCAACCATACGCATTGCGTCAGAAATTAGAGGGACACCGGAGCCGATGAGGATGAACGACCTGACCAAGAACCTCCTGCTATGGGTGGTTGTCGCCGTCGTGCTGATGGTGGTGTTCCAGAGCTTTGCGCCACGCGGTGGTGCAGTGACCGCCGGTGACGCGCGCAACTACACCCAGTTCCTGCAGGAAGTGGACTCGGGCCGCATCAAGGCGGTCGAGTACACCGACAAGACGACGCTGACCACCAACCATCTGCGCTTCAAGCGTGCCGATGGCTCGGAAGGCCAGCTGTTCGCCCCGGCCGATCCCAAGCTGCTGGATCAGCTGTATTCCAAGAATGTCGAAGTGGTGCGCCAGGAGCCGGCCACCGGTCCGGGTTTCTGGGGGCTGGTGCTGCAGTTCCTGCCGGTGCTGCTGCTGATAGGCTTCTGGATTTTCATGATGCGCCAGATGCAGGGCGGTGGTGGCGGTGCCAAGGGTGCGATGTCCTTCGGCAAGTCGCGCGCCAAGCTGCAGGGCGAGGACCAGATCAAGGTCACCTTCGCCGATGTCGCCGGTTGTGACGAAGCCAAGGAGGAAGTCGGTGAACTGGTCGAGTTCCTGCGCGATCCGTCCCGTTTCACCAAGCTCGGCGGCAAGATTCCGCGCGGTGTGCTGATGGTCGGCCCGCCGGGTACCGGCAAGACGCTGCTGGCCCGTGCGATCGCCGGCGAGGCCAAGGTGCCGTTTTTCGCCATCTCCGGTTCCGACTTTGTCGAGATGTTCGTCGGCGTCGGCGCCAGCCGCGTGCGCGACATGTTCGAGCAGGCCAAGAAGCACGCGCCGTGCATCATCTTCATCGACGAAATCGATGCCGTGGGCCGTCACCGCGGTTCGGGTATGGGTGGTGGCCACGACGAGCGCGAGCAGACCCTGAACCAGATGCTGGTCGAAATGGACGGCTTCGAGGGCGGTGAAGGCGTGATCGTGATCGCCGCGACCAACCGTCCGGACGTGCTGGACAAGGCGCTGCTGCGTCCGGGCCGTTTCGACCGCCAGGTCATGGTCGGCCTGCCGGACATCAAGGGCCGCGAGCAGATCCTGCGCGTGCACCTGCGCAAGGTGCCGGCCGCCGATGACGTGCGTCCGGAAGTGCTGGCGCGCGGTACCCCGGGGTTCTCCGGTGCCGATCTGGCCAATCTGATCAATGAAGGCGCCCTGTTTGCGGCTCGTCGCAACAAGCAGGAAGTCGACATGAAGGACTTCGAGGACGCCAAGGACAAGATCTACATGGGTCCTGAGCGGCGCAGCATGGTCATGCGCGAGGATGAGCGTCGCAACACCGCCTATCACGAGTCCGGCCACGCCGTGGTTGCCATGTCGCTGCCCAAGGCCGACCCGGTGCACAAGGTCACCATCATGCCGCGCGGCTGGGCACTGGGCGTGACCTGGCAGTTGCCCGAGCACGACCACATCAGCAAGTACAAGGACCGCATGCTCGAAGAGCTGGCGATCCTGTTTGGTGGCCGTATCGCCGAGGAGTTGTTTGTGGGCGAGATGTCCACCGGCGCGTCCAATGACTTCGAACGTGCCACCAAACTGGCGCGCGGCATGGTCACCAAGTACGGCATGTCCGATGTGATGGGCACCATGGTCTACGCCGACGAGGAGGCTGGCTACGGCATGCACAGCAAGACCATTTCCGAGGCCACCCAGCAGAAGGTGGACGCGGAGATCCGTCGCATCCTGGACCAGCAGTACGCCGTAGCGCGCAGCATCCTGGAGGAAAAGCGCGACATCGTCGAGGCGATGACCGTCGCGCTGCTGGACTGGGAAACCATCGATGCCGAGCAGGTCAAGGCGATCATGGAGGGCCGCAAGCCTTCGCCGCCCGCTGGATGGGTGGAAAAGGGCGGCGGCAACGGACCGACCGGTGATGACAAGGGCGGCGACGCGCAGAGCCCGGTTGCGCCGATCACCAGCGATCCCGCCAGCCAGCACTGATCGATAGTGCGATCTGCAACGAAACGGGCCGGTTTTCCGGCCCGTTTCCGTATGCGGCGATCGCGGCGCTGGGCGAGAATAGGCGCCATCCAGTCTTCCGGTACTTCCGCATGAACACGCCTTCGACGCCCCCCCCACCTCCCACGCATCTTCCGGAAATGATCATCGCCACCGTGGCCGGTGTCGCGTTCGGAGTGAAGACCGGCAACTACCTGACCGGTATTTTTGTCGGCGTTGTGCTGGGGGTGGTACTGAGCTTTATTGGCAGCAAGCTGCGCGCGCGGAGCAAACGCTGATGTTCGACCTGGCTCCCCAGCTGGATTGCAACGGCCGTCTGTTGCGCCTGGACCGGCCCCGGGTGATGGGCATCGTCAACGTCACGCCGGACTCGTTTTCAGACGGTGGCCAGCATTTTGATGCGGCCGCGGCAATCGCCCACGGCCTTGCGCTGGTGGAGCAGGGGGCGGACCTGCTCGACGTCGGTGGCGAGTCCACGCGTCCCGGTGCGGCCCAGGTGTCGGTGCAGGAGGAGGTCGACCGCGTCGCGCCGGTGATCGAAGCACTGGCGACACGCGTGGCTGTGCCGATCAGCGTGGACACGTTCAAACCGGACGTGATGCGGGCTGCGTTGGCGGCCGGTGCCGGCATGGTCAATGACGTGCAGGCGCTGCGGCAGCCGGGCGCGCTTGAGGTGCTGGCGAACTCGGGTGCGGCCGTGGTGCTGATGCATGCGGTTGGCGGCCCTTACGATGCGGGCGCGACGCACGGCTATGACGAGATCGCCGGCGACGTGCAGCGGTTTCTCGCCGAGCGGGTGTTCGCCGCGGAGATGGCCGGGATCGCGCGCAAGCGGTTGGTGATCGATCCCGGTTACGGTTTCAACAAGGACACCGCGCAGAATTTCACTCTGCTGGCCGCGCAGGCGCGTCTGTTGGCGCTGGGCGTGCCACTGCTGGCCGGGTTTTCGCGCAAGCGGTGCATCGGTGAGGTGACCGGGCGCACGGTGGCGTGCGAGCGTGTCGCCGGTTCGGTCGCGGCACATCTTCTGGCCGTGCAGCGTGGTGCGAAGATCGTACGCGTGCACGACGTGGCCGCCACGGTGGACGCGCTCAAGGTGCTGGCGGCGGTCGATGCTATACCGGCGCCGCGCGCCGACACGCCGTCACTGCCGCGCTGGCCGGACGAGGATTGATGGGCAGCGATCAACGACCGTTGGCGATCGCGCTGATGGGGCCGACCGCGTCGGGCAAGACCGCTGCGGCGATCGCGCTGGCCAAGGCCTACGACGGAGAGATCGTCAGCGTCGACTCGGCGCTGGTGTATCGCGGGCTGGAAATCGGTGCGGCCAAGCCGGACCTGGAGGAGCGCGCGGGCGTTGCGCATCACCTGCTGGATCTGCGCGATCCATGGGAAACCTATTCGGCGGCGGAGTTCGCCAGCGACGCAGCGGCGGCGGTGCGCGATATCGCGGCCCGCGGCCGCTTGCCGATCCTGGCTGGCGGCACCGGGCTGTATTTCCGTGCGTTGCTGCAGGGCCTGTCGCCGATGCCGCAGGCCGATCCGGCGATCCGCGCGCAGATCACAGCCGAGGCGGCGGTGGTCGGCTGGCCGGCCCTGCATACGCAACTGGCGAAGGTCGATCCGCTAGCTGCCAAGCGCATCCATGCGACCGACCCGCAGCGCATTCAGCGGGCGCTGGAGGTGTTCCGCCTAACCGGCAAGCCGATCAGTCATTGGCAGGCGCTGCCAAGTATCGCCCGCCTGCCGGCGCGCGTGCTCAAGCTGGTACTCGCTCCGGCCGACCGCGCGGTGTTGCACCAGCGCATCGAAAGGCGCTTCGACCTGATGCTGGAGCAGGGCTTTCTGGACGAGGTGCGGCGCTTGCGGGCCTTGCCGCAGATGGCGCGGGTAGCCGCGCCCCTGGATCTTCCTGCAATACGGGCGGTGGGTTACCGGCAGGCCTGGCAGTTCCTGGAGGGGCAGGGCAGTGCGATGGAATTCCGCGACAAGGCCATTTTCGCCACGCGCCAGCTGGCCAAGCGCCAGCTGACCTGGTTGCGTGGTGAGCTGGATGCGCGCTGGTATGACCCGGCGAGCGATATGCCCGGTTTGCGGAACGCGGTCTCACTGTTTCTGGGAAGGTGAGAAGGCGCCGGCCGGTGTACCATCATCGTTCCGGACAGGCATGGGGCGCTTTCGGTCCGGACCATAAAAACAATAACGAGGAGTGGACGATGTCCAAAGGACAGTCTTTGCAGGACCCGTTTCTGAATGCACTGCGCCGCGAGCGCGTGCCGGTGTCGGTGTACCTGGTCAATGGCATCAAACTGCAGGGCACGATCGAATCGTTCGACCAGTTCGTGGTGCTGCTGCGCAATACCGTCAGCCAGATGGTCTACAAGCACGCCATTTCCACCGTGGTTCCCGCGCGCAACGTGCGTGTGGGGCCGGGCGGCGGTTATGTGCAATCCGGTGAGGGCAGTCAGGCAGGCGATGACGACAACGACAGCGAGTAAGAAGGACGTGGCGCGTGTTTGACCGTTCCAAGAAGGGCGAGCACGCACTGTTGATCCAACCGCACAGTGGGCGGCTGGAAGAGGATGTGCTGGAAGAATTCACCGATCTGGCCCGTTCGGCGGGTGCCAGTATCGCCGCGACCATCACCGCGCGTATGGATCGCCCCAATCCCTCCACCTTGATCGGCAGCGGCAAGCTGGATGAGGTCAAGGCCGCAGCCGATGCCACCGGTGCGGATCTGGTGCTGGTCAACCATCAGCTCAGCCCGGTGCAGGAGCGCAACCTGGAGCGCTTCCTGGAGCGCCGGGTGATCGACCGTACCGGCCTGATCCTGGATATCTTCGCCCAGCGTGCGCACAGCCATGAAGGCAAACTGCAGGTCGAGCTGGCCCAGTTGCGTCATCTGGCCACGCGTCTGGTGCGCGGCTGGACCCACCTGGAGCGACAGCGTGGTGGTTCCATCGGCCTGCGCGGCCCGGGCGAAACCCAGCTGGAAACCGACCGCCGTCTGCTGCAAAAACGCGTGGAACAGCTGCAGAAGCGCTTGGAAAAAGTCGAAGTGCAGCGCACCCAGATGCGTCGTGCGCGCGTGCGCAGCGAGTTGCCACGCATCGCACTGGTGGGCTACACCAACGCCGGCAAGTCGACCTTGTTCAATGCCTTGACCGGCGCCGAAGCCTACGCCGCCGATCAGCTGTTCGCCACGCTGGATCCCACCGTGCGGCGCATCGCGCTCCCGGGTGGCAGCGCGATGCTGGCCGACACCGTGGGCTTCGTCCGCGACCTGCCGCATGATCTGGTGGCCGCGTTCCGCTCCACGTTGTCCGAGGCACGTGAGGCCGACTTCCTGCTGCATCTGGTGGATGCGGCTGATCCACTGCGGGAAGATCGGATCGCGCAGGTCGATGAAGTGCTTGAGGCGGTAGGGGCCGGAGATCTGCCGCAGCTGCTGGTCTTCAACAAGATCGATCGCATCGAAGGGGCCGAGGTGCGTCATGACGCACAGGATGGCGTTCCGGACGAGTCGCGGCGCGAGCGGGTGTGGATTTCCGCGCGTGACGGGCGAGGCCTGGAGCTGCTGCAATCGGTGCTCGGCAAGCGCCTGGGGCTGCAGCATGTGACTGGCACCGTGCGTATTCCGCCCAGTGCCGGCCGCTTGCGTTCGCGTCTGCATGAGCTGGAAGTCGTCCGCAGCGAGCAGGCCGACGAAGAAGGGTGGCTGGTCGAGGTGGATATTCCCATCGCCGAGGCCGAGAAGCTGGCCGGTGGCCGTGATGGTGCGGTAATCCGGGCGTTGTTGCCCGAGGCCGAGCCGGAATGGTGAGTCGCTTTCCACGGGATAGATGAATGGCAAAGGGTCGCTCAGCGACCCTTTGTCTTATCCGGCGTTACCGCCCATCAGCAATGCATGTGGCGTGGAAATGCGCTACAACGCAGCGGCCTCCCTCCAGGAATTTCCATGGCCGCTCTTACCGACCACGAACTCGATCAACTCGCTGCCCGGCTGGGCGAGCGGCTGCGTGCTGTACGTGATCACGTCGTCACTGCTGAAAGCTGTACCGGAGGCTGGATCGCCAAGGCGATGACCGGCGTCTCCGGCTCCTCGGACTGGTTCGACAGCGGGATGGTGGCTTACAGCTACGAGGCCAAGCAGGCGTTGCTGGGGGTCAGTCCGCAGACATTGGAGGTCCATGGTGCGGTCAGTCGCGAAACGGTGATTGAAATGGTCTCGGGCGCGCTGGTGCGATCCGGTGCCAGTATTGCGGTCGCTGTCACCGGCATTGCCGGGCCCGGCGGCGGCAGCGAGGACAAACCGGTCGGAACGGTCTGGATCGGCTGGAAGCGCCGTGGCGGCTATACCCGCGCCGAGCTGTTCCATTTCGATGGCGACCGCGACGCGGTGCGCCGGCAGACCGTTGCCGCGGCGCTGATCGGGCTGGAGACGCTGTAGCTTCATGGGGTCGCCGTTGGTGACCGGGGGTATTGACGGGGGTGTTTGTTAGTAGCAATACTGCTAACCATGAATCTGACCGATACCCAGCAGGCCATCCTCGATTTGATCGCACAGCGGATCGAGGCGGAGGGCGTACCGCCGTCACAGACCGAGATCGCCCGGGCGTTCGGCTTCAAGGGCGTGCGCTCGGCGCAGTACCACCTGGAGGCGCTGGAAGCTGCCGGTGCCATCGAGCGTGTGCCGGGACGGGCGCGGGGGATCCGGCTGGTGCGCCCGGCTGCAGAAGATCCGGCGTTGCCTCTGGTGAGCGCGGCCCAAGAACAGGTGCTGCGTCTGCCGGTGCTTGGCCGGGTCGCGGCGGGCCTCCCGATTGGCGCCGACATCGGCTCGGACGATTTTGTGGTGCTGGACAGGGTGTTCTTCTCGCCTGCGCCGGATTACCTGCTGAAAGTGCAGGGCGATTCGATGGTCGATGAAGGCATCTTCAATGGCGACCTGATCGGCGTACACCGTACCCGCGACGCCCGAACCGGGCAGATCGTGGTGGCGCGGATCGATGACGAGATCACCGTCAAGCTGCTCAAGATCGGCAAGGACCGGATCCGGCTGCTGCCGCGCAACCCGGACTATGCGCCCATCGAGGTGCAGCCTGACCAGGACTTCGCGATCGAGGGGCTCTACTGCGGCCTGCTGCGGCCCAACCGGTAAGCCGGATGTTTTTCGCCGCCATGAAGGTGTGTTTTTCCTACGGGCTAAGGCGGTATCCGCTGCTGCCGGTATGCTGGCCGGCCAGATAATTTGCCCTGTCGCACGCAATCTCAGCCTGTGCGATGGGGCAGCGCTAAAGTGGACCCATGACGAAATCAGCTAAATCAACGACGAGGACGAACCCGATGGACGAGAACAAGAAGCGCGCGCTCTCCGCCGCACTGAGCCAGATCGAGAAGCAGTTCGGCAAGGGCTCGGTGATGCGCATGGGGGATCGTGTGGTCGAGCCCGTCGAGGCGATCCCGACCGGTTCGTTGATGCTGGATATCGCGCTGGGGATCGGTGGCTTGCCCAAGGGGCGCGTGGTCGAGATCTATGGTCCGGAATCCTCCGGCAAGACCACCCTGACGCTGCAGGCAATTGCCGAATGCCAGAAGCTGGGCGGCACGGCCGCCTTCATTGACGCCGAGCATGCGCTGGACCCGATCTATGCAGCCAAGCTGGGGGTGAATGTTGACGATCTGCTGCTGTCGCAGCCGGATACGGGTGAACAGGCGCTGGAAATCGCCGACATGCTGGTGCGCTCGGGTTCGGTCGATATCGTGGTGATCGATTCGGTGGCTGCGCTGACCCCCAAGGCGGAAATCGAAGGCGAGATGGGTGACCAGCTGCCGGGTCTGCAGGCCCGCCTGATGAGCCAGGCGCTGCGCAAGCTGACCGGCAACATCAAGCGCTCCAACACGCTGGTGGTCTTCATCAACCAGTTGCGCATGAAAATTGGTGTGATGATGCCGGGCCAGAGTCCCGAGGTGACCACCGGCGGCAACGCCCTGAAATTCTATGCCTCGGTGCGGCTGGATATCCGCCGTATCGGTGCGATCAAGAAGGGCGATGAGATCATCGGCAACCAGACCAAGATCAAGGTTGTGAAGAACAAGCTGGCACCTCCCTTCAAGCAAGTCATCACTGAGATTCTGTATGGCGAGGGCATCAGCCGTGAAGGCGAGCTGATCGACATGGGCGTGGAGGCTAAGCTGGTGGACAAGGCAGGCGCCTGGTACAGCTATGGCGACGAGCGCATCGGTCAGGGCAAGGACAACGCCCGCGGCTATCTGCGTGACAATCCGCAGGTGGCGGCTCGTCTTGAGGCAGAGCTGCGCGAGAAGTTCCAACCGGCGGAAGCTGCACGCGAGGAAGGTGACAGCGACGGCGAGGATTGATTTTCCGCAGGGCGGGCGGCGCATCGTCAGTGACGTCGTCCCGCCCTTGCGGTATTGAATCCAGCAGGGATGCCATGGATGGCGCCACCCTGAAAGGCAGCAGATCAGATGAGTGATAGGGATGACGGCCCGGCCAAGCCGGGCAGGCGGCGGGAGCAGACCCCGCTGCAGCGGGCACTGGGTTTGCTGGTGCGGCGGGAGCACTCGCGCAAAGAACTTGCGCGCAAGCTGAAGGCGCGCGGGCTTGATGCCGAGGCTGTGGACGTTGCGGTGTCGCGGCTGGCCGATGAAGGTTGGCAGAATGACGCGCGATTTGCCGAATCGGTCGTGCGCAACCGCTCAAACGGCGGCTATGGACCGCTGCATATCCGCGCGGAGCTGGTAACGCATGGCTTGGATGCAGAGGCGATCGAGGCTGCGCTGGCAACATTCGAGGGCGATTGGGCCGAGAGAGCGCGTGAGCTGGTGTGCCGCCGGTTCGGGCCGGATGGGCCGCAGGAGCTTGCTCAGCGACGCAAGGCGGCGGACTTGCTGGCGCGGCGTGGGTTTGACGGCAGCTGCATCCGCAGTGCGACCCGATACGACCCTGAGGACTGAGCGCGCTGGGCCTGATACCCTTTCAGGGTTTCGGTTGTCCCGAATTCCCGCGCCCTTGGGGCGATCGGGACCCGCTAGCCCGCTTATTGCCAGTCCCCCATGAATAATCCTGCCAAATTCACCACTTCCCAGATCCGCGCCGACTTCCTGGAATTCTTCAAGTCCAAGGGGCACACGATCGTGCCCTCCGCACCCCTGGTGCCGGGCAACGACCCGACCCTGCTGTTCACCAACTCCGGCATGGTGCAGTTCAAGGACGTGTTCCTGGGGGCTGAAAAGCGCAGCTATGTGCGTGCAGCCGACGTCCAGCGTTGCCTGCGCGCTGGCGGCAAGCACAACGATCTTGATTCGGTCGGCTATACCGCCCGCCACCACACGTTCTTTGAAATGCTCGGCAACTGGTCCTTCGGCGATTACTTCAAGAAGGAGGCCATCGCCTGGTCGTGGGAGTTGCTGACCAAGGTATGGGGACTGGCGCCGGAACGCCTGCTGGTTACCGTCTACCACACCGACGACGAGTCGTACGAGCTGTGGAACAAGATGATCGGCCTGCCGCCGGAGCGCATCGTGCGCATCGGCGACAACAAGGGAGCGCCGTACGCGTCGGACAATTTCTGGCAGATGGCCGATACCGGTCCGTGTGGCCCCTGTACCGAAATCTTCTACGATCACGGCGAGCACATTGCCGGTGGCCCGCCAGGCTCGCCAGATGAAGATGGTGACCGCTATATCGAGATCTGGAACAACGTCTTCATGCAGTTCGATCGCCAGCCGGACGGCACCCTGGTGCCACTGCCGGCGCCATGCGTGGACACCGGTATGGGTCTTGAGCGCCTGGCGGCGATCCTGCAGCACGTGCATACCAATTACGAGATCGACCTGTTCCAGGCGCTGATCCGCAAGGCCAGTGAGCTTACCGGTATGGCTGATCTGGAGAACAAGTCGCTGCGCGTTATCGCCGATCACATCCGTGCCTGTTCGTTCCTGATCGTCGATGGCGTACTGCCGTCGAACGAGGGTCGTGGTTATGTCCTGCGCCGGATCATCCGCCGTGCGCTGCGCCATGGCTGGATGCTGGGGGTGCGCCAGCCGTTCTTCAGCAAGCTGGTGCCGACGCTGGTCGAGCAGATGGGCGAGGCCTATCCCGAGTTGCCGGCGCAGGCCGATACGGTTGTGCGTGCATTGCAGGCCGAGGAAGAGCGCTTCGCCGAGACGCTGGACTCGGGCATGAAGATTTTCGACGACGTGGCCGCCAAGGTGACCGACGGCGTGATCCCCGGCGTGGATGCCTTCCGTCTGTATGACACCTACGGTTTTCCGGTCGACCTGACCGCCGACATCGCGCGCGAGCGCGGTATGACGGTGGATATGGAGGGCTTCGAAGCCTCGATGGAGCACCAGCGCGAAACCGCGCGGGCTGCCGGCAAGTTCGGCGGTGGCGTAACCCTGTCGGCCGAGCTGGTGGCCAGCCTTGAGCCGACGGTCTTCCTCGGTTACGAGCGCTTGCAGGCCGATGGCTTGAGCGTGGTCGCTATCCTCAAGGACGGCGTTCCGGTCCAGTCCGCGCAGGTGGGCGACGAGGTCATCGTGTTCACGGCGCAGACACCGTTCTACGCCGAATCCGGTGGCCAGGTCGGTGATACCGGTCTGCTGTCCGCTGACGGCGTGCGTGTCGAGGTAGCGGATACTCAGAAGTTCGCCGGCCAGTTCCACGGCCATGTCGGCAAGATCGGCGAGGGTGCGCTGCGCGTGGGCCAGGTGCTGTCGGGTCAGGTCGATGGTCAGCGTCGCAGTGCCACGATCCTCAACCATTCGGCCACCCATCTGCTGCATGCCGCGCTGCGCGAGGTGTTGGGCACCCATGTGCAGCAGAAGGGCTCGCTGGTGGCGCCGGATCGTCTGCGTTTCGACTTCTCGCACTTCCAGCCGATCAGCGCCGAGGACCTTGCGCTGATTGAGCGCAAGGTCAACGAGCAGGTGCGTGCCAACAACGCGGCTGAAGTACATCACATGGGCATGCAGGAGGCGCTGGATTTCGGTGCCATGGCGCTGTTCGGCGAGAAGTACGGCGAAAACGTGCGGGTGCTGAAGATGGGCGAGTACTCCACCGAGCTCTGCGGTGGCACCCATGTTTCACGCACCGGTGATATCGGCTTGTTCAAGATCACTTCCGAGGGCGGTGTTTCCTCTGGCGTTCGTCGTATCGAGGCGGTTACCGGGCAGGGTGCGCTGGACTATGTGGCCGAGGAAGAGTCGCGATTGCAGCAGGCGGCGCAGTTGCTCGGCGGTAGCGCGGCGGATGTTGTCGAGAAGATCCGCCAGCTCGGCGAGCGCCAGAAGAAGCTGGAGCGTGAGCTGGAATCGCTCAAGGCCAAGGTGGCGTCCGGTGCGACTGCTGACCTGGGTTCGGCAGCGGTCGATGTCGGCGGTGTGAAGGTGCTGGTGGCGCGGCTGGAGGGGTTTGACGCCAAGGCGTTGCGTGAAGCCGTTGACCGCCTCAAGCAGCAGCTGGGCGATGCGGTGATCTTGCTGGCGGGCGTGCAGGATGGGAAGGCCGCTCTGGTCGCGGGTGTGAACGGATCTGCAATGGGCAGGGTCAAGGCCGGTGAACTGGTGTCCTACGTTGCGGGTCAGATCGGAGGTAAGGGCGGCGGTCGCCCTGACATGGCTCAAGGCGGGGGTGAGGATGGTCCTCAGCTTGTTGCAGCACTTGATGGTGTGTTGGCCTGGGCCAAGCCACATTTGGCCTGAATGTGAAAAGCTTTCTGCCTTGAAGGTACGCGCGCCCTGCAGTTAACATTGGGCAGTCTTTTCCCTTTGTCGTGGGGCGCACGCTGCAGCGCGCCAATGCCGGTGGGAATCCATCCGGTTCCATGGAGATTCGCAAAAATGTTGATCCTGACTCGCCGTGTAGGCGAAACCTTGATGATCGGCGACTCGGTCAGCGTGACCGTGCTCGGCGTCAAGGGCAACCAGGTACGTATCGGTATCACCGCTCCAAAGGATGTGGCGGTGCACCGTGAGGAGATTTTCCAGCGTATCCAGCGCGGTGACGAGCCCGCTGCTTCCGGAAGTGAAGAAACTTCGGAATAAGGGTTTACCTTTCACCCCGATAAACGTTATTCTTCGCGCCCCGCTACTGAATAAGTAGCCGGGCAATAAGAACGGAGTGATGCCCGAGAGGCCGAAGGGGCTCCCCTGCTAAGGGAGTATAGGGTCAAAAGCTCTATCGAGGGTTCGAATCCCTCTCACTCCGCCAGTTGTAAAAAAGCCCCTCTCAGGGGCTTTTTTATTGTCCGCGTTATTTGCCGGCGGGGCGGTCTTGGTGATTGTGCTGGTGCATTGCTTTCGTTGATTTGATCCGCGGGGAATTGGGCTGTGGACGGTGAGTCCGGTGTGATGCTGGCGAGCTCGTCGATGGGTCATAGGGCCTGTCGTGCGATGTGTCGTGTGGTGACCTCCGTGACCTCTGCTCCGCTGTTGATTTCGTAGAGGTGGTGCCTGGCGTGCGGCCGCCGGGAAAGAGGTTGCCGGCGCTGTTCGGCCTGTCGGAAGTTGGCGTTGGCTTTGGAGGCTGTTCAGGACAAGGCGGGCGTTTCGGGGTGGGCTGGCCGGTTTGATCAGCCTCCGTCGGGGATCGAAAGCCGGGTTGCTGTCGGGAAGTGCGTTATGACGGGCGCGCTGTGTGGGTCGCCTGGTGGGGTGGCGCGCCAAGAGCACGAGTGCCAGCTGAGGGGTGTGCAGGAGGCCTATGGCGAGGTCGTGCTGTCGCTGCGCGCCTGAAATAACGGGCGCCCCGGCGGGCGAGGGTGAGAGCGGGTTGTATCCCTCCGGTAAGGGCGGAAGCGGGAGGTATTTGAGGTGTCGATCAGTCGGCAGTGCCGCTGGTTTGAAATTGCTTTGGTGGACCGAATGCTGAGCCAGGCCTGGGTGGCGCCGAAGGTGGTTTCCGACCTGGCCGGGCCGACCTAAGAGGCTGATCGAGGCGGTGCCCTCGTTGGATTGCCCGGCGGAAGTGGGCGGGAGTGCCATGTGGCGAGTGTTCCAGTTGATAGGGTGACTGGAGTGCAAGTGGGCCGGGCATGCGTTATCGATCCAGGTAATACCTCTACTGACGCATGCGCCAGACTTGTGCCGGGTTTGGCGTGGTCGAGGGGGTGGTGGACTTCGGCGTGCTGCGCCCGGCAGCTGCTGGGCTGGTCATTGCTGCCGGCGCTACCTTGAGGTGAGCGCTGTCCCTTCGGCTCGGCACGCTGCGTCGGATGCCGATCCGCTTCCTGTTGTGCTCGGACAATGGTGTGGGGTTCTGGTCACTGTCACTACGCTGGGCCGGTAGGCGGTAGGCGGGTGCGGCAAGAATTCATCGCGCCGTGCTGTCTGCGGTGGGGCGGGATTGTGGGGCGTGTCATGCGCGCGTTGGAGGGGCAGTGCATCCGCCGGCTGCACTTAGGCTGGCTGGTGGCGGGCTGCCGGCCTTGTGGGCGGTTGGAGCCAGTTCTACCGCTATCCGCAGCAACTGCTGGGTATGAAGGCTGCGCTAAAGGCTGTGCTTGGGAGGCTTGGGCTCTGCAGAGCCGACCGGGGCATTATCCCTGTGGCTTCGGCTTCTTCGGGTTGCGGCAGTTTGATCTGCGCTTGTGCGTTGCTGGATAGCGCGCATGCAAAAACAGCAGGCTATGCCTGCTGTTTTCTTTAATGTAATGGTGCGCCCGGAGAGATTCGAACTCCCGACCGCCTGGTTCGTAGCCAGGTACTCTATCCAACTGAGCTACGGGCGCGCGTTACATTATTCTGGTTTGAAGCTGCGGAAGCTGGTTCCGATTTCTGACGTGGTGGGCCCGGAGAGATTCGAACTCCCGACCGCCTGGTTCGTAGCCAGGTACTCTATCCAACTGAGCTACGGGCCCGTCGTCAGGAGCGAGATTATGCGGATATGCTGCGTGTGCGTCAATGCTTTTGTGAAATTTTCTTAATCATTGTGACGGAGCAGGGTGGCGGCGACCTGTTGCGGTGTTTTCATCCAGTGGAAGTGATCTGCCCTGGTGCCCAGTTGCTGTGATGACAGCACATGCAGCATGGGCTTGGATGCGGGCATCTTCGCCAGCAGCTGCTGCATCGAACCGGCAGGAGCCAGCCAGTCACGATTGAATACGATCGCCGAGACCGGGGTCGAGACGGTGCGCATGCCCGCTTCCAGGTCGTTGGCCAGATCGCGCGCGGCGTAGTGGTTGCTCAGGCCGACGCGCGCCCAGTCATGGATCAGACCGCGTGCCTCGGTGCCGCCGAAGCCGACCCGGCGGCCGGGCAGTGCGCCCAGGCGCTGCGCCAACCATGGCAGGAACCGATAGGCCAATGGCAGCAGGTAGCGGCGCGGTGCGGGAAAGCTGCGCCACCACGGTGTGCCGCTGGCGATGAGCCACAGTGCATCCAGATCTCCGGTGCGCAGCCCGGCGTGACAGCAGCCCAGTTGGCCGCCGAGGCTGTGTCCGCCCAGTCGGAATGGCAGGCCGGGTGCGGCCGCGCGGATGGCGGCTTCGGCAGCGGGCAGGTCGTACTGCAACAGTTCGCTATAGCCCCAGTCGTGATGGCGATCAGGCCGCAGGCTGCTGCTGCCATTGCCACGCCATTCGTGCACGAACACGGCGACGCCTTCAGCGGCCAGGGCTTCGGCGAAGGGCTGATAGTGGCGTGCGGCGACGCCCAATGCAGGCAGCCACAGCAGGCTGGCTGTCGCCTGCTCGGGTACATGGCTCAGCAGCTCGAACTGGTGTCCGTCGGCGCTGGTGATGGACACTCGCGCTGTAGCGTTCATGCCGTGCGCGCGGCGCCGAAGTGATCGAGCACCATGACGTCGCTGTGGCCGGGCCGATAGCCGCCCTGGAGGCCGCGCGCGATGTAGTCGATTGCCGCTTCGCAGGCGTTGGGCATCGACAGGCCGCAGCACAGTTGCGCGGCGATGGCCGAGGCCAGTGTGCAGCCGGTGCCGTGGGCATCGACCGGCAGTCGCGCATGGCTGAATTCTTCGCGGGTGACGCCATCGAAGTAGCGATCGGTGACGCGGTTGCCTTCAAACAGGTGCCCACCTTTGAGCAGGACCGCGCTGGCGCCCATGCCGATCAGTGCATCGGCCGCATCATCGGCGTCGGCGGCGTTGTTGATGCGCCGGCCAAGCAGCAGCTCGGCTTCGGGCGTATTGGGGGTGATCAGTGTCGCCAACGGCAACAGGCGTTCGCGCAGGGTTTGCAAGGCGCTGTCTTGCAGCAGTCTGGCACCACTGGTGGCGATCATGACCGGATCGAGCACGACCTGTGGCGGGCGACGTTGTTCCAGTATGCCGGCGACGAGATGGATGACCTCGGCGTTGGCCAGCATGCCCAGTTTGACTGCATGGATGTCGAAGTCGTCGAAACAGGCGTCGATCTGTGCCTGCAGGAAATCCAGTGGCGGGACATGCACGGCGGTAACGCCGCGGGTGTTCTGTGCGGTGAGTGCGGCGATGGCGGAGAGGCCGTGTACGCGATGCGCGGCGAAGGCCTTTAGGTCGGCCTGGATGCCTGCGCCGCCGCCGGAGTCGGAGCCGGCGATGGTCAGGGCGGAGAACGGCGTTGAAGGGCTCATGTGCACGATTGTGCAATGTTTGCGGAAAACATGTCTCAGCCGCGTTGCCGTGTCATCCATTGGCGATACAGCACATAGCCAACACCGGTGGCTCCGGTCAGAAGGGCCGGTGCAAGCAGGGCGTCGTACTTCCAGCGCGCAAACAGCCACGCACCTATCACGCCGCCACTCAGGAAGCCGCTGATGATCAGGCCGCTCAGGGTCAGGCGCCGCATGGGCAGGGGCAGTCCGCGTAGCAGGTGGCCCAGGCCGATGCCGAGATCGGTGAACATGCCGCTCAGATGGGTGGTGCGTACCACCGCGCCGCTGAAGGTGGTGGCCATGGCATTTTGCAGTCCGCAAGCCATTGCCGCTGCCCAGGCGCCCCAGACCTGTTGCTGCTTGAACAGTGGAATGGCCAGCAGCAGCAGTGCCGATTCAAGTGCCAGTGCAACCCCGTAGCGCCGCCCGATCTGCAGGGTGCTGTCCTGGATGATCAATCCACTGAGCATGGCGCCCAGCGAGAACGCGATCAGCAATCCCCACAGGTGCCCGACCTGGCGCCAGTGACCTTGTGCCAGCGCAATGCCCAGCTGGCTGGTGCTGCCGGTAAGGTGGCTGACAGCCTGGTGTTCAAAGCCCAGAAAGCCGGCCACGTTGACCATGCCGGCCACACAGGACAGCGCGACAGCGCCGATCCAGACCCACACCGGCAGGCGGATTCCCATGTGGCCGCCTCAGGGTGACGGCGGCGGGCCGTTGCGCTCGACGCTGGAGAAGGTGCCGCTCTGCGGATCGTAGACGGCGCCCCAGAAACTGTCGCCGCCATCGCAGGCGCGTATGGCCTCGCGCGCCGGATCCCTCTTGCTGTGGTCCGGCAGGGTGAACGCGTTGATGTAGATCAGGCGCTTGCCGCCGGATTCGAAGCCCACGTATTGCCGACTGGACAGGGCCGGTTCGGCAACCTCCGGCTGCAGGCGTGAGAGCTGGCTTTCCAGGGTCTCGATATCGGCGCGGCTGGGGGCCCAGTAACCGCTAATGGCGCCGGCATGTTTGGCGGGGCTGTCACGCGAGCAGGTGTCCAGCACCTCCGCGGCGATCACCGGCCGGGTCACCACCCAGGACTGTCCGGCCTTGATCGCTGTGGGCACGACAGCGCCCGGTTTCACGTTGGAAGGAGTACATGCGGCCAGTGCGAGAGCGGCGCAGGCCGACAGCAGGACGTGCAGGTGTTTCACAGGACCTCCGAGGCATAATCGGCCAGGCGCGAACGCTCGCCCCGACGCAGGGTGATGTGCGCACTGTGCGGCCAGTTCTTGAAGCGGTCCACCGCATAGGTGAGGCCGGAGGTGGTTTCGGTCAGATACGGTGTATCGATCTGTTCGACATTGCCCAGGCAGACGATCTTGGTGCCGGGGCCGGCACGGGTGATCAGCGTCTTCATCTGTTTGGGCGTGAGGTTCTGCGCCTCATCCAGGATCAGGTAGCGCGACAGGAAAGTGCGGCCGCGCATGAAGTTCAACGAGCGGATCTTGATGCGGCTGGCGAGCAGGTCGTTGGTGGCCGCACGGCCCCATGAGCCGCCGTCCTGGTTGTGGGTGAGCACTTCCAGATTGTCGGTGAGCGCCCCCATCCAGGGCGTCATCTTTTCTTCCTCGGTGCCCGGCAGGAAGCCGATGTCCTCGCCGACGCTGACCGTGGCGCGGGTCATGATGATCTCGCGGTAGCGTTGCTGGTCCAGCGTCTGCGCCAGGCCGGCCGCCAGCGCCAGCAGGGTCTTGCCGGTACCGGCGGTGCCGAGCAGGGTCACGAAATCGATCTCCGGGTCCATCAACGCGTTGAGCGCGAAATTCTGCTCACGGTTGCGCGCGGTGATGCCCCACACCGAATGCGCGCTGTGGCGGAAATCACTGACCAGCGAGAGGGTGATGCGACCGTCGCCTTCAACCCGGGTGACCTTGAGTTCGACCTCATCCTCGCCCGGAAGGTAGGCGTACTGGTTGGGGTGCCAGTCCTCGTCGTCGGCGGCCAGGATCTCGTAGCTGGTACGGCCCTTGTCGCTCCAGCTGCGCAGGTTGTCGCTGTGCTTCTTCCAGAAATCTTCCGGCAGCTGGGTGGCGCCGGTATAGAGCAGGCTGAAATCGTCCAGCGCGCGGTCGTTCTCGTAATCCTCCGAATCGATGCCGGCGATGGCGGCCTTGATGCGCAGGTTGATGTCCTTGGAGATGAACACCACCGGCGTATCCGGGTGCTGCTCTCTCAAGACGAGGATCGCGCCGAGGATGGCGTTGTCCGGGATGACCTTGCCAAAGCTCTTGCCGGCGTCGAAATGGCTGGTCTGGAAGTACAGACGGCCGGCACTTTGCGCACCGCGCAGCTGCAGGCCCTTGGGGCGGTCCAGTGGCACCCCGTCCTGCACGCTGCCGATGCCGGCGGCCTCGATCAGCTCGTCCAGGAAACGGCTCACCTGGCGGGCGTTGCGGCTGGCCTCGGTGGTGCCCTTCTTGCTGTTGTCCAGTTCCTCGATCACCTGCATCGGCAGGTAGACATCATGTTCCTCGAATTTGAACAGCGCGGTCGGATCGTGCATCAGCACGTTGGTGTCCAGCACGTAGATGCGCTTGCCTCGGGTCATCATCGATTCCTGGTGGCGGGCAGGGTCACACCATCGCACCTGCGGGGCAGGGCGATGGGGCGGGTGGGGACGGCAGGTGGCTCACTTGCTCGGGGCGGCCTTCAGGGCTTCAAGTACGGCATCGGCATGGCCGGCGACCTTGACCTTGCGCCATTCCTGCACCAGCGTGCCGTCGGGCGAGATCAGGAAGGTGCTGCGTTCGATCCCGCGCACCTGCTTGCCGTACATGTTCTTCATCCTGATCACGTCGAAGGCGCTGCACAGCGCTTCATCGCTGTCGCTGATCAGTGGGAAATCGAATCCCTGCTTGGCGCAGAAATTGTCGTGTGACTTCACCGAGTCGCGCGAGACGCCGAATACACGGGCGCCGGCCTGCTTGAACTGGGGCAGCAGGGCGTTGAAATCCAGACCTTCGGTGGTGCAGCCCGGGGTACTGTCCTTCGGGTAGAAGTACAGCACCAGCCAGTGGCCGCCCTGCTCGCGCAGAGTGGTGGTCGTGCCGCCGGACAGTGCCAGCGGAAGATCGAGGGTGATGCTGTCCAGGGTATCGCCGATGTTCATCAGATCCTTTCCGGAGCCTGGGGTGATTCGATTGCAATTGCATGAAACGCCGCGCACCTGTGACGGGCGCGCGAATGGGTCAGAACTTCATCGGATCCATGATCGCGTCCAGGTTGAGGTGGTCGCAGAACTCAAGGAAGTCATCGCGCAGCGCGGCGATATGCATGTTCGCCGGCACGCCGATGGTGATCTGCGCGGAGAACATCTCCGCACCGGTCTGCATGGCCTGGTAGCGTGTGCTCTGCAGGTTCTCGATGGTGATGCCCTGGCGGTCGAAGAAATCGGCCAGCTGGAACAGGATGCCCGGCTTGTCGGCGGCGATGACCTCGACGATATACGGCAGCAGATTGGACTGGACCTGCTTGGCCTCGGTGCGGTACCAGACCAGCTTCATGCTTTCTTCGCGCTCAAGCCGGGTCAGCATGGATTCGAGTTTGGCAACCGCGTCCCAGGAGCCGGTCGCCAGCGTGGTCACCGAGACATCACGCCCGACCGTGGACAGGCGGGCATCGACCAGGTTGCAGCCACTGTCGGCGATGCGCCGGGTAACGGACAGCAGGGGAGACTCCGGATGCGTCGTATAGGCGTTGATCAGGAGGTGGTTTTCGGTCGGCAACGGCCGCGGAGTGGTGTCGGTCAAGGTGGTTCCGGTAATGCGTGAGAGGCTGAACGGTGCCGGCGGCGGTCCGTTTACTGGCCTCCAGCATACTTGCCCCCCCTTTCGACCGGCAAGTAACATGCTTTCGGTCACGAACCTGCCCGCCGGCAGGCCTCTTTACCCCACAAAGAGCACCGGTTCCCTTGTCAATTTCAGGACTTATCACCGCGCTTGCCACCCCGTTCCGGGCTGACGGCGCACTCGACCCGGAAGGCTGGCAGCGCCTGCTGGCGATGCAGCTGCAGGCAGGTGTTCACGGTGTGGTGGTGGCCGGCTCCACCGGTGAGGCATCCACGCTCTCCGACGAAGAGTATGAAACCCTGCTGCGCTCGGCCGTGGCCGCTGTCGGTGGGCGGATACCGGTGCTGGCCGGGACCGGGGTTTCCGGTACCGCGAAGACCATCGATATCACCCGGCGTGCCGCGTGTGCCGGCGCCACCCACGCACTGGTGGTGACGCCGCCTTATGTGCGCCCCACCCAGGAAGGGCTGCGCCAGCACTATCTGGCCGTGGCTGAGCAGGGCGGATTGCCGGTCGTGCTGTACAACGTGCCCGGCCGCACGGGCTGCGATCTGTTGCCCGAAACCGTGGCGGAGCTGTCGGCGCACCCCAATGTCGTCGCGATCAAGGAGGCCGTCAGTGACGTGTCGCGCCTGAAGGCGTTGCTTGAGCTTCGCAGCGACAGCTTCACCCTGCTCAGTGGCGACGATGCCACTGCAGCGCGTTCCATGCTCGCCGGCGCCGATGGTCTGATTTCGGTCGGCTCCAATGCGTTGCCGGGTGCATACCGGGTCCTGTGTGATCTGGCCCGTGCCGGCGATGCCGCTGCCGCCGAGGCGTGGGATGCCCGCTTGCAGCCGTACCATGACTTCTGTGGTGTCGAATCCAATCCGATTCCGGTGAAGGCGCTGTTGCAGCGCGCCGGTATCGGCCACGGCCTGCGTCTGCCACTGTTGCCGCTTTCCGCCGCGTACCACGCTGCCGCCGATCATCTGGCCGCCGATATCGGTGCGTTGGAAGAACTATCCAGCCACTGAACTGCAGTGGCCTGAACCAGGAGATACACCATGCGTCAAACCTCCACCTTCCGCGTGCTTTCTTTGGCGCTGCTTGCCGTTGTCACCACCGTTGCCGCCACCGGCTGCTTCAAGCGCGGGGCGCGAGGTGACTACGCCCTGGCGCCGGAAGCCCGTCCGCTGGAAGTGCCGCCCGATCTGACCCTGCCCAATACCGCCGGTGCGGCGCCGGTTCCGGCATTGGCGTCGGCAGCCAAGCCGGCCGCGGCTTCGGCGGCAACGGTGGCCGCCTCGCAGAGCGGTTTCACTGTCAGTGGTGGTCGCGACGACGTTTTCGGCAAGGTGGGCGATGCCCTTGCGGCGATCGAGGGCGTGACTATCGCCAGCCGTGCGCAGCTGCTGGGCTCCTACGACGTGGCCTATGAAGGCAGCAACTTCCTGGTGCGCGTGGTGGCCGTCGATGCGGGCGTCTACGTTTCGGCGGTGGATCCGCGTGGCTTGCCGGCCACCGATGCGGCCGCGCTGAAGTTGATCGCCACCTTGAAGACGCAGCTGGGCGGTTGAACCCGTATTGCCAAGTTGAAAGCAAAACGGGCGCCATCGGCGCCCGTTTTCATTGTGCTGCCGCTGGCGATGCTCAGCGTTCCAGCAGCTTGAGTTTGTCGGGCTTGCCATCCCATTCGGCGGCATCAGCCGGCGGATCCTTGCGCACAGTCAGCACCGGCCACGCCTTGGCCAGTTCGGCGTTCAGGGCGACAAAGCCTTCCTGGCCGGCTGGCACGTCGTCTTCCGGGAAAATGGCGTTGACCGGGCATTCGGGTTCGCACAGCGTGCAGTCGATGCACTCATCCGGGTCGATGACCAGGAAGTTCGGGCCCTCGTGGAAACAGTCCACGGGGCAGACTTCAACGCAGTCTGTGTGTTTGCACTTGATGCAGTTTTCAGTAACGACGAAGGGCATGGCAGGGTCCGGCGATTAGCCGCCATATTCTAGTGCACGATGCTGTGCTGGGGCGCACTTGTTCTCATTTGGGGCGGGGACTCTCGAGGCGTTTGAGCGCTTTCTTTTATGTGTGTTGCCGCCCGCGTGGTGGTCTGCAATTCGCCGCCGGGCGCGCGCCGGCAGCCGGCGCGCCGGTGTGATGGGGCTGTCTGCCAAGGGGTGAAGAGACGAGGGTGTCGTCTGGCCGGCCGGATGGTGAGGCGTGAGGAGGTGCGCTGGTGGCGCCTGCTTCTCCGCTCCGCATCGCCCATGCCGGTGCGGCACTCCATCACCGGCGTTGTGATCGTCGGGCCTGTAAACGCAAAAACCCCGCATAAGCGGGGTTTCGCGTGGATCTGCCGGGCGCGTGGCGCTCCCTAGGGGACTCGAACCCCTGTTTTAGCCTTGAGAGGGCCACGTCCTAACCACTAGACGAAGGGAGCGTATTGGTCGCGTCCGGCGAGCGCGCTAGTATATGCATCTGGTTGCCGCTCGGCAATCCCGTAAACCCAACTGGAAGCGCCAACATCAATTCCACAGTTACAAAGCCGTTCACGCTGCGCACCATCCCCCGCGACCAGCACACTATTTCGCGCAAGGACATCAGTCCCAATGCATTGCGTGTGCTCTACCGTCTGCGCGAGGCCGGTTTCGCCGCCTATCTGGTCGGTGGTGCGGTCCGAGATCTTCTGGTGGACGGTCGTCCCAAGGATTTCGACGTGGCCACCGATGCCACGCCCGAGCAGATTAAGCAGCTCTTCCGCAATTGCCGCCTGATCGGCCGCCGTTTCCGCCTTGCCCATGTGGTGTTCGGGCGCGAAATCATCGAGGTGGCCACGTTTCGCGCCAACACCGACGATGGCAGTGGTGATCGCGAGGTCGAGAACGGCATGCTGGTGCGCGACAACGTCTACGGCACGATTGAAGACGATGCGTTGCGCCGCGATTTCACCTGCAATGCGCTGTATTACGCGATCGAGGATTTCTCGGTGCGCGATTACACCGGCGGGTTCGAGGATGTGCAGGCGCGCACGATGAAGCTGATCGGCGATCCTGAGCAGCGCTATCGCGAGGATCCGGTGCGCATGCTGCGTGCGGTACGGCTGGCGGCCAAGCTGGATTTTACGATCGACGAGGCCACGGCCGAGCCGATTCCGCGTCTGGCCAACCTGCTGGGTGAGGCGGCACCGGCGCGGCTGTTCGAGGAAGTGCTCAAGCTGTTCCTTTCCGGGCATGGCGTTGCCGGTTTCGAGGGGCTGGAGCGCTACGGCCTGCTGGCGGTGCTGTTCCCGGAAAGCGCTGCAGCGCTCAAGAGCAACCGCACCGGCGCCTTGCGCAGCATCCTGATCGAAGGGCTGCGCAATACCGACGAGCGGGTGGCCAATGACGAGCCTGTGTCGCCGGCATTCCTGTTCGCGTTGCTGCTGTGGCCCGCGTTCTGCCGTTCCTTGATGGCGCTGCAGAAGCAGGGCGTGGCGATGGAGGAGGCGCAGCGCCGCG
Organism: Stenotrophomonas sp. STEN014; assembly: GCF_056760315.1. Taxonomy (NCBI): domain Bacteria; kingdom Pseudomonadati; phylum Pseudomonadota; class Gammaproteobacteria; order Lysobacterales; family Lysobacteraceae; genus Stenotrophomonas; species Stenotrophomonas sp. STEN014. The sequence continues at coordinate 222,478 of NZ_JBRREN010000004.1, forward strand.
CGGCAGACCGGGTGACGCTGCACCAGCTCACCACCATCGCGCTGCCGCGCCGGTTCTCGCTGCCGATGCAGGAAATCTGGCTGCTGCAATCGCGCTTCAGCTCGCGTCAGCGCAAGCGGGTGTTCCGTACGCTGACCCATCCGCGCTTCCGTGCGGCATTTGATTTCCTGGTGTTGCGTGGCGTCGCCTCGACCGAGCATGCTGAAGACATCGCGTTCTGGCGCGAAGCGCAACAGCAGTCCGGGCGGCAGCTCGAGTCTTCGCTTGATGAAATGAATAGCGAGGTGCTGGCAGAGGGGGATGCACCGCGTCGCCGCCGTCGCCGTCGCCGGTCCGGGGCTCCGGCCGCCTCGGGCGAGTAGCCGCGATGGTGCTGGCCTGCGTTGGGCTGGGGGCGAATCTTGGCGATGCCTGCGCCACGGTGCGCGCCGCGCTGCAGGCGCTGGCACGCTTGCCACAGGCGCGGCTGCTGCGCAGCTCCCGCCTGTATCGCACGCCGGCGTGGGGCAATGAGGCGCAGCCGCCTTTCATCAATGCGGCGGCAGCGCTGGAAACAACACTGGCTCCGCTGCAGCTGCTGGATCACCTGTTGGCCATCGAGCAGCAGTTCGGTCGTGTAAGACTGCCGGATGAACGCTGGGGGCCGCGGACGCTGGATCTGGACCTGCTGCTCTATGCCGACAGCGTCGTGCAGCTGCCGCGTCTGCAGGTGCCCCATCCCCACCTGCACGAGCGCGCGTTCGCGTTGCTGCCCTTGGCCGATGTCGCGCCAGAGGCCTGGATCCCCGGGCATGGAACGGTGCGTGACGTGCTGGCTGGTGTGAAAACCTGCGGTATCGATCCGATAGGGGGATAATGCGTGGCTTATCGCCAACCGTTATCAATTCATGAGCATTCACGCAGACAGCAAGCCTTGGACCGTTCCCGCGCTGGCCGAGGCCAAGCGAAATGGCCAGAAGCTGGTGATGTTGACCGCCTACGACGCCGGCTTTGCCCGTTCGTTTGACGCCAACGGCGTTGACCTGATCCTGGTGGGTGATTCGCTCGGCATGGTGGTGCAGGGGCATGACTCCACCTTGCCGGTCAGTGTGGAAGACGTGGTCTATCACACCCGCGCGGTCGCCAGCGTGCTGCAACGTGCGCTGCTGGTGTCTGATCTGCCCTTCGGCGCCGATGCCACGCCGGAGCGGGCGCTGGAGGCATCGCTGCAGCTGCTCAAGGCCGGCGCCGAGATGGTCAAGATCGAAGGTGCCGGCTTCAAGCTGGACATCATCCGCCACCTGGTCGAGCGTGAGATTCCGGTGTGTTCGCACCTGGGGCTGACCCCGCAATCGGTGCTGCGCCTGGGGGGCTACCGTGTGCAGGGCCGGGGCGATGCCGCCCGGCAGCTGCTGGACGATGCCAAGGCCGTGGCCGAGGCGGGCGCCAGCTTGCTGGTGCTCGAATGTGTACCAACGCCGCTGGCCGGGCGCGTCACCGCCGAGACCGCCATTCCCACCATCGGTATTGGTGCCGGCCCCGAGTGCGACGGGCAGGTGCTGGTGCTGCATGATTTCCTCGGCCTGGACAGCGGTCATCGACGCCCCAAGTTCGTCAAGGATTTCCTTGCCGAGGGCGGGTCGGTGGCCGGTGCCGTCCGTGCCTATGCCGACGCGGTCCGCGCCGGTACCTTCCCTGACGCAGAACACGCCTACGCATCATGATTGAAACCGTTACCGAACTATCCCGGCTGCGTGCCATTGTCACCGGCTGGAAGCGTCAGGGTCTGCGCGTCGCGCTGGTGCCCACCATGGGCAACCTGCACGCTGGCCACTATTCGCTGGTGGAGCTGGCGCGCCAGCATGCCGATCGCGTGGTTTCCAGTGTATTCGTCAATCCGACCCAGTTCGGCCCGAACGAGGACTTCACCCGCTATCCGCGCACCCCGGAAGCCGACACCAGTGGCCTGGAGCAGGCCGGTTGTGACGTGTTGTGGCTGCCGACGGTCGAATCGATGTACCCGTTTGGCGTTGAGCTGGCTGCCAGTGTGCATGTGCCGGGTGTCAGCTCGTTGCTGGAAGGGGCCCATCGTCCCGGTCACTTCGATGGCGTCTGCACGGTAGTCACGCGACTGTTCAACCAGGTGCAGCCGGATGTGGCGGCGTTTGGCCGCAAGGATTACCAGCAGCTGGCGGTGATCCGGCAGATGGTGGTCGATCTGGCCTTCCCGATCGAGATCCTCGGCGGGCAGATCGTGCGCGAGGCCGATGGCTTGGCGATGAGCTCGCGCAACCAGTACCTCACCGCCGATGTGCGCCCGCAGGCGACCGTGATCCGCACGGTGTTGCTGGCGATGCGCGATGCCTATCTGGCAGGTGCCGACCGCGCCACGGTGGAGGCGGACGCGGCCGCGCAGCTGCAAGCCGCAGGCTATCGGGTTGATTATGCAGTGGTGCGGATGCCGGACCTGTCCGAGCCGGGCGACAGCAACGACGGCCGGCGCGTGGCGCTGGTGGCGGCCAAGCTCGGCACCACCCGGCTGATCGACAACGTAGAGTTCTGAATGCGGGGCGATGGGACTTTGTCTGTCCCATCCGGTTCATGAAATGACTGCCGATGGCGCCCTGGTGGCGCCATCGGCATATCCGGGGCCGGCGCGCGGGAAAGGTCATGCTGCAGTGCGGGCAGGGCCTTGTGCCGGTGCTAGACTGCGCGTTTTCATACGCAGTTTCGGCATTGCCATGCATCTCTCCCTGCTCAAAACCAAGATCCACCGTGCCACCGTCACCCATTCGGAGCTGAACTACGAGGGCTCCATCGCCATTGATGACAACCTGCTGCAGGCCAGCGGTATCCGCGAGTTTGAACAGGTGCACATCTGGGACGTCACCAACGGCGCGCGTTTTTCCACCTATGCGCTGCGTGCCGAAGCCGGCAGCGGCGTGATCTCGCTCAACGGCGGTGCCGCGCGCCACGTGCAGGTGGGCGACATCATCATCATCGCCGCCTTCGCCAGCATGAGCGAAGCAGAAGCCGACAGCTTCAAGCCCAAGCTGGTCTACGTTGACGGCGACAACCGTATTTCCCACACCAACGACAGCATCCCCACACAGGCCGCATGACCAAGAACAACGGATTCGACGTATTGCACGCCCATGCCCAGCGTTTGCAGGGCACGGGTATCCCTTCACTGCTGGCTGCCGAGCCGGATCGGGTGAAAAACCTGGCGCTCAAGGTCGGTCCGTTGTACGTGAATTTCGCGCGGCAGAAGTACGATCAGGCCGCGCTGCGGGCGCTGCTGGAGCTGGCCGCCGCGCGCGATGTCGCCGGCGGTTTCCAGCGGCTGTTTGGCGGTGAGCGGATCAACATCACCGAAGACCGCGCGGTGCTGCACAGCGCGCTGCGCGGCGATGCCAGCATCGCGCCGGCCGCGGTTGCCGCGCATGCCGAGGCGGCCGCCGTGCAGCAGCGGATGGGTGCGTTGATCCGGCAGCTGGAAGCCAGCAACGTCACCGACATCGTCAGTGTCGGCATCGGTGGGTCCGATCTGGGCCCGCGACTGGTGGCCGATGCCCTGCGTCCGGCGGCGGGTGCGCGTTTCCGCGTGCATTTCGTTTCCAATGTGGACGGCGCCGCCATGCAGCGCACGTTGGCCACACTGGATCCTGCGACCACGGTCGGCATCCTGATTTCCAAGACCTTCGGCACCCAGGAAACCCTGCTCAACGGCAAGATCCTGCGTGACTGGCTGGGCGGCAGCGAGCGCCTGTACGCGGTCAGTGCCAATCCCGAGCGCGCCGCCAAGGCCTTCGATATCGCCGCCGAGCGTGTGCTGCCGATGTGGGACTGGGTGGGCGGACGTTACTCGCTGTGGTCGGCAGTCGGTTTTCCGATCGCACTGGCGATCGGTTTCGAACGCTTCGGCCAGTTGCTGGCCGGTGCTGCGGAAATGGATGTGCATGCGGCCAGCGCGCCACTGGAGTGCAATCTGCCGGTGCTGCACGCACTGACCGATATCTGGAACCGCAACATGCTCGGCTACGCCACGCATGCGGTGATGACCTACGACCAGCGGCTGGCGCTGCTGCCGTCCTACCTGCAGCAGCTGGTGATGGAAAGCCTCGGCAAGCGGGTCAAGCTCGACGGCAGCCCGGTCGGTGGCGACACGGTGCCCGTATGGTGGGGTGGTGCCGGTACCGACGTGCAGCACAGCTTCTTCCAGGCGCTGCATCAAGGCACCAGCATCGTGCCGGCCGATTTCATCGGCTGTGTGCGCAGCGATAATCCCTACGCGATCAATCACCAGGCGCTGCTGGCCAATCTGCTGGCGCAGACCGAGGCGCTGGCCAACGGCCAGCACAGCGAAGACCCGCACCGCCAGTACCCGGGCGGCCGTCCGAGCACACTGATTCTGCTCGATGCGCTGACCCCACAGGCACTCGGCGCACTGATCGCGATGTACGAGCACGCGGTATATGTGCAGTCGCTGATCTGGGACATCAATGCTTTTGACCAGTTCGGTGTGGAGCTGGGCAAGCAGCTGGCCAGCCAGCTGTTGCCGGCATTGCAGGGTGAGGCGGTGGATATTGCCGATCCGATGACCCGCGAAGTGCTGGCCCGTCTGCGCTGAGCCGCGCGCTGCAGCAGCGTGTGATCAGAAACGCCGTGCAGCGATGCGCGGCGTTTCCCGTTCAGCGGTTGGGATCGCGCTCGGGGCTGGGGCGCTTGGTCAGCTTGCGCTGCAGCGAGCGCCGGTGCATGCCCAGCAGGCGTGCAGCGGCCGAGACATTGCCGCCGGTCTCATGCAGCGCCTGCTGGATGTGCTCCCACTGCAGGCGGCTGATCGGCGTCATCGCATCGGGTGGCTCGACTTCTTCGGGCTCGTCGCCTGCCTCGTCGTCCTCGCCGAGCGCGCGCAGGATCATCTGCACTGTGGCCGGCTTGGGCAGATAGTCATCGGCGCCCAGCTTGATCGCTTCGACCGCGGTCGCGATCGAGGCATAGCCGGTCACCAGCAGAATACGCATGTCCTGACGCAGCTCGCGCAAGGGCTGGATCAGGTTGAGTCCGGATTCGGTGCCAAGCTTGAGGTCGATCAGCGCAAACGCGGGGGGCGCCTGGGTGGCCAGTTGCAGTGCGCTGTCGATATCGGTGGCGGTGATTGTTTCGATGTCGCGCCGGGCAAGGGTGCGCTGCAAAGTGCGCAGATAGAGCGGATCATCGTCGACCAGCAGGCCGTGGGTCACAGGGGTGTTCATGTATTTACCTCGGCATTGTCCAGCGGCAGGCGGAAGCCGACGCGCGCTCCCTGGCCCTCGGCAGGACGCAGCCACAACTCGCCATGCAGGCGTTCAATGGTGGCATGGGACAGCGCCAGGCCGACCCCCATGCCGTCGGTTTTGCCGCTGTTGAACAGGGTGCCGGGCAGCGCGGCGGCGTCGGCATTGAAGCCGGGGCCATAGTCGCGCACTTCGCCGTAGAGCTGGCCGTCCCTTACCTGCAGATCCAGGTCGACTTGCGGGCGTCCTGCGCCTTCGCCGGCATCAGCGGCATTGTTCAACAGCACCTGCAGCAGGTGGCCCACGCCGGGGTCCAGCTTCAGTTGCAGGGGCGCCTCGGGATTGCGTCGCAGCTGGATGGTCGGGCGTACCAGGCGCCATTGTTCAAGCACGCTGCCGATGGATGCCACGCTGCGGCTGCGACGTACGCCTTCGGCGGGAGCCGCCAGCGCCAGGACGCGCTCCCGGCATTGCACCAGCAGCTCGCGCAGGGTTTCCAGGTCCTCGCGCATCTCCGGATCGTCGGCGCATTGCTCGGCGATATCGTCGGTCAGCAGTGTCATGGTCGCCAGCGGGGTGTTGAGTTCGTGCGCCACCGAGGCGGCGTGGGTGGCCAGGGCGACGATGCCTTCGTTGCGTACGAAGCGCTCGCGCAGCAGCGCCAGCTGGTTCTCGCGTTCGCGCAACGCCGCGGCCAGACGGGTGGAGAACACCAGCACCACGACGCTGGAGAGCAGGAAGTTGGCTGCCGCGCCCCAAAGATGCAGGCTCATCGAATCGAAATGGCCGCCTTGCAGCGGCAGACCGAATGCCGCACTGAGCGCATAGCCACCCACGCAGGCGGCGGCTACCGCGTGGGTCCAGCGCAGCGGCAGGGCCAGCGCCGCCAGTGCGATCAGGATCAGGAACAGGGAGCCGAACGGATTGCTGATGCCGCCGCTCCAGCCCACCATCCACGTCAGTACCGTGACATCGACCAGAATGTGGCCAAACGCCGTGGCCGGTGCCACATCGCTGTCATGTACGCGCAGTTGCACGTACAGGTTGAACAGTGCCAGCACGAAGACACCGGCCCACAGCGGCAGTTGTGGCAGCTCCAGCCCCAGCAGCCAGGTGGCGACGAGGATGGTTGCGGCCTGGCCGGCAGTGGCCAGCCAGCGCAGACTGCACAGGGTGCGCAGGAAAGAAGTGTCGCGGGTGTTCATTGGTCAATCGTATGCTGTCGAGGTGGATAAAGCCCACCGCAAGGTTCATGCCCGACGATGGCCAGGCGCGCTAAAATGGCCGCATGCATGACGCCGTGACCCGACCGACTCCGCCCACCGACGCTACCGCGTGGCCCCGCCGCATAACCCAGTCCGTGAATATCGGCGGGGTGAAAGTAGGGGGCGGCCACCCCGTGGTTGTGCAGTCGATGACCAACACCGACACCGCCGATGTAGCCGCCAGCGTGAAACAGGTCGCCGAGTTGTGGCGGGCCGGTTCGGAAATGGTACGACTGACTGTCAACAATCCCGAATCCGCGGCCGCCATTCCGCGCATCGTCGAGAAGCTGGCGATGATGGGCATCGATGTGCCGCTGATCGGTGACTTCCACTACAACGGCCATCAGCTGCTGGGCAACGAACCGGCCTGCGCCGAGGCGTTGGCCAAGTACCGCATCAATCCGGGCAACGTCGGCTTCGGCAAGAAGAAGGACACCCAGTTCGCGCAGCTGATCGAATTCGCCATCAAGTACGACAAGCCGGTACGCATCGGCGCCAACTGGGGCTCGCTGGACCAGTCGCTGGCGGCCAGGCTGATGGACGAGAACAGCCAGCGTGCGCAACCGTGGGATGCCGGCCGCGTGCTGCGCGAGGCGCTGATCCGCTCGGCAATCGATTCGGCCGAAACCGCCGTCGAGCTGGGCCTGCCACGTGACCGCATCGTGTTGTCGGCCAAGGTCAGCGGCGTGCAGGAACTGATCGCGGTCTACCGTGACTTGGCCAACCGCTCCGATTTCGCCCTGCATCTGGGGCTCACCGAAGCCGGCATCGGCAGCAAGGGCATCGTCGCCTCGTCGGCGGCGTTGGCGGTTCTGCTGCAGGAAGGGATCGGCGACACCATCCGCATCTCGCTCACCCCCGAACCGGGCCAGTCGCGCACCCAGGAAGTCATCGTCGCGCAGGAGCTGCTGCAGACCACCGGGCAACGCGCGTTCACGCCAATGGTCACGGCCTGTCCGGGCTGTGGCCGTACCACCTCCGAGTTCTTCCAGGAGCTGGCCAAGGTGGTGCAGAACCACGTGCGCGAGAAGATGCCGGTATGGCGCGTCAGCCATCCGGGTGCGGAGAACATGACGCTGGCGGTGATGGGCTGCATCGTCAACGGTCCGGGCGAATCCCGGCACGCCAACATCGGTATTTCACTGCCAGGTACCGGCGAGACTCCGGCTGCGCCGGTGTTTGTCGACGGCGAGAAGAAAGTGACGCTGCGAGGCGAGAACATCGCCCAGGACTTTGTTGCACTGATCGACAACTACGTTGAAACCCGATATGTACGAAGCTCCGGCTGATTCCCGGAGCGAGGCGGCCGGCCTGCGGCGCTGGTTTGGGCACAATGCGTGGCGGCTGGTACTGCTGTTTGCCGGTGTGCTGCTGCCACTGGCCGGTTTTGTCGCCCTGGCCGACGAGATCCACGAGGCCGAGGCCCTCCATGTCGACCATGCCGTGCTGCTGCGGATGAAGGCGCTGGCCTCTCCGGCGTTGAACGACTTTTTCGTGGTGATGTCCAAGCTGGGTTACCAATGGGGTGTCATTCCGCTTGACGTGCTGATTGTCGGGGCGCTGATTCTGGCTCGGCGTTGGCGGAAAGCGGCATTCGCCACAACGGCATTCGTGGGATCCGCGTTGTTGAACGTGGGCAGCAAGCAGATTTTCCAGCGGGAGCGTCCGACTCTGTGGGAGTCCATTGCGCCGGAAAGTACCTTCAGCTTTCCCAGTGGCCATGCAATGGGATCGATGACGCTGGCACTGACGGTGGTGCTGCTGGCGTGGCCCACGCGCTGGCGCTGGCCGGTAGTGGTTTGGGCGCTGCTGTTCGTCGTGCTGGTTGGTCTGTCACGCATCTATCTGGGCGTGCATTTTCCGTCCGACATTCTGGGCGGCTGGTGTGCGGCCCTGGTATGGGTGCTGGGCGTGTATCTGCTGATGTTTCGACGCCGTCACACTTTTCCTGCCTGACGATTGTCGTATCGGGAAATTCCTAGTGGACAGCGGGCAATGCCCTTATGGCTGGTGGCCAGCCGACAGCTCAGAGTGGCGCGGCTGCTGCAGCTGTTGTGGGGTTGGCTCCGGCGAACAGGCACCCGTCGGTACCTGAAAAACTCCGGCGTCGCCGATTCTGGTCGATAATGCGCAGGGCCCACCACCGGTGGTTGATGAGGGGAATGCCATCAACCGCTGCACGCACTGCAAGGCGTGGCTGGGCTCAATCTGTTGGTTCGTCTTCGGGGAATCCTGCAATGACTGTCCGAGTTTTTTTGATTGACGACCATGCCCTGGTACGCACCGGCATCAAGATGATTCTGGGCGGGCAGGCCGACATCGAGGTGGTGGGTGAGGCCGAGAGTGGTGAGCTGGCCTTGCCGCAGATCCGGCAGCTCAAGCCCGATGTGGTGTTGTGTGATCTACACCTGCCGGGGTTGAGTGGATTGGAAATCACCGAGCGCATCATCAAGGGCAAGCATGGCACGCGGGTCATCATCGTATCGGTGCTGGAAGACGGGCCGATGCCACAGCGGCTGATGGAGGCCGGTGCATCGGGCTATGTGGGCAAGGGCGGTGATGCGCAGGAGCTGGTCAAGGCCATCCGCGATGTCGCGCTGGGCCGTCGCTACCTGGCCAACAGCATCGCCCAGAATCTGGCGCTGGCGAAAATCGGACCGGGCTCGCCGTTCGATGAGCTGTCGCGACGGGAGATGGAAGTTGCCCTGTTGTTGATCCAGGGCTACCGCCAGGAGGAGATCGCGCGCCGGTTGAGCTTGAGTGCGAAGACGGTGAACACGCACAAGACGCGGATGTTCGAAAAGATCAAGGTGCAAGACAACATCGCCTTGGCACGTCTGGCGGCTCAGTACGGCATCGTGGATCCTGCAAGGAACGTGTGTTGACACGTCTGCCGCAGGCGCCCGCCTGACGCGCGCCGGGGAAGGGCGCGGAGCCTTGAAAACAGAAAAGCGGCCTCATGGGCCGCTTTTCTGTTTTTCATATCAGGCGCGTGGATCAGGCGTTGCGCGGTGCCTGGTCCTCTTCCTTCTCCGCGTTGGCTTCTTCCGTCGCCGTCACGACCGCCGGTTCCGCTGCGGCCGGCGGGGGTGCCGGAGCAATTTCCTGCGCGGTCCTGATGACGGCCTGCTCGGCCGGGGCTTCAGTCGCAGGAGCTGGTTCCTGCGCGGTGAACAGTTGCCCATTCTCCGGTTGCACTGCAGCCGGTGCGGATGTGACTGCCGGGGCCTCGACGACCACTTCTGTGACCACCTCCGCCGGAGGGGCGGACGCCGCCGGAGCAGCCGGAGGCGCTGCGTCGGCCGGTACGCTGACGGCCGGTGCGGCAACGATGGCGGTTTCCGGCTCCGCCGCGGTTGGCTGCGGCGCTGCGGCTTCCACCTCGGCGGTAGCCGTGGCCTGCGGGGTGATCTCCACCGGGGCGGCCGCGGCAGCAACAGCGGTGGTTGCAACCGGCGCCGGTGCGGCCGGCTTTTCGGCCTTCACCACGGGTGCCTGCGATGCAGCAGCGGCCGGCTCATCGTCAAAGTCGAACTCCGGCTGCTGGCTGCTCGGCTGGGCTGCGGTATGGACGGCATCGACTTCGCTGTCATCCAGTGCATCCGCGTTGTCGTCGTCCGTACCGGTGATATCGGTGTTGCCCGCGGCGTCAGCCCCTCCGCGACGGCGGCGGCGGCCACCGCGGCGACCGCGGCGGCGACGGCTGCCGCCTTCACCATTGCCTTCGTCGCTGTTGGCGGAGGGTTCGGTCCCGTTCTCGATTTCCGTTGCCGCGATGGCGATCTGCTCTTCGGCGGTGACCGCCGCGTTGAGTGCCTGCGTGACGGGCGCCTTGTCCTGCACCACGGTTTCCATGGCGTCCGCGACTTCACCGGCTGCTACCGGCGGGGCGGGCATGGGCTTGACCTCGGCCGGGATGGCGCCCGCCCGTGCGGCTTCCGCGTTCGGCTGACGGGGCTGCTTCTCGGATGCGGCGGCTGTGGTCTTGTCGCTCTCCTGCTGCGGCCTGGGCTGCTTCTGCGGCTTGGGCTGCTTCGGCTGCTTGGGTTGCTGCTCGTTGTTGCGCGGCTGCTTGGGCTGCTGCGGCTGCTCGTTGCGCGGCTGCTTGGATGGCGATGGCTGCAGGTTGTCCTGCGTCTGCGACGCCGGACTGGTCGCGTTCTGGCGCCGATCGTCCTTGCGTTCATCGCGACGGTTGCCATTGCGGGCCTGTTGCGGCTGGCCATTGCCGCCCCCGTTGCCACGATTGCCTTCGCGGCGCTGGTTGCGGTCATTGCGGTTGCCGCGGCCGCCTTCCGGCCGCTGTGGCTGGGCCGGCTGCGCGGCAGCGCTCGGCTCGCCACCGAACACGCGCTTGAGCCAGCCCATCACGCCGCCGGCAACCGGTGCTGCGGGCGCTGCGACGGGAGCGGGAGCCGGGATTGCCTCGACCACTTCACGGACCGGAGCCGGCTGGCTGTGCTTGACCTGGGTTACCGCCGGTGCCGGCGGGATGTTCAGCTGGGCCTTGGTCAGGGCGTGTACCGGCAGCTTGCGCGGGGTGCCGCGCTGATAGCTCGGCCGTGCGCTTTCCTCGCCCAGCTCGTTGTCGCGCAGGCGGGTGACTTCGTAGTGCGGGGTGTGCAGCTGCTCGTCGGCGACGATGACGATCGGGGCATCGTGGCGCTGCTCGATCTCGCGCAGCGCGCTGCGCTTTTCATTGAGCAGGTAGTTGGCGATCTCGACCGGGGCCTGGACCAGCACCTGTCCGGTGTTTTCCTTCATCGCATGCTCTTCGGCCACGCGGATGATGGACAGCGACAGCGACTCGATGCTGCGCATGCGGCCCTGGCCGTCACAACGCGGGCAGACGATCTGGCTGGATTCGCCCAGGCTCGGACGCAGGCGCTGGCGGCTCATTTCCATCAGGCCAAAGCGCGAGATGCGGCCCAGCTGGACGCGGGCGCGGTCGTACTTCAGCGCATTCTGCAGGCGGTTCTCGACTTCGCGCTGGTGCTTGCTGGAGGACATGTCGATGAAGTCGATGACCACCAGGCCGCCCAGGTCGCGCAGGCGCAACTGGCGGGCGACTTCTTCGGCCGCTTCCAGATTGGTCTGGAAGGCGGTGTCTTCGATGTCGCTGCCCTTGGTGGAGCGGGCCGAGTTGACGTCGATGGCGGTCAGCGCCTCGGTCTGGTCAACCACGATCGAGCCGCCGGACGGCAGGCGCACGTTGCGTTCGTAGATCGCCTCGATCTGCGATTCGATCTGGAAGCGGTTGAACAGCGGGATGTCGTCCTTGTAATGCTTGAGCTTGCGCAGGGTCTGCGGCATCACCTGCTGCATGAAGTCGCGTGCGGTCTCGTACAGCTCTTCGGTGTCGACCAGGATCTCGCCGACGTCGCTGCGCAGGTAGTCACGCAGGGCGCGCACGATCAGGCGCGACTCCTGATAGATCAGGAACGGGGCCGGCTTGGTCAGTGCGGCTTCGGCGATCGAGCGCCAGACCTGCAGCAGATAGTCCAGATCCCATTGCAGCTCTTCGGCATCGCGGCCGACGCCGGCGGTACGGATGATCACGCCCATGTCGTCGGGGATGTTCAGCTTGTCCAGCGCTTCCTTCAGCGCGGCGCGGTCTTCACCCTCGATGCGACGCGACACGCCGCCGGCAGAGGGGGAATTGGGCATCAGCACCATGTAGCGGCCGGCCAGGGAGATGAAGGTGGTCAGGGCGGCGCCCTTGTTGCCACGCTCTTCCTTGTCGACCTGGACGACGATTTCCTGGCCTTCGCGCAGGAGCTCCTTGATGGTGGCCTTGTTGTGGTCAACGCCGGCCTGGAAGTAATCGCGGGAGATTTCCTTCAGCGGCAGGAAGCCATGGCGGTCACCGCCGTACTCGACAAAGGCGGCCTCGAGCGACGGCTCAAGGCGGGTGATGCGGCCCTTGTAGATGTTGGACTTCTTCTGTTCCTTGGATGGCTGTTCGATATCGATGTCGTACAGGTTCTGCCCGTCGACGATGGCCACGCGCAGTTCTTCGGCCTGCGTGGCATTGATCAGCATTCGCTTCATTGTGCGTTCCTCGCGCGCTGCTACCGCGCGGAACGCCATGGCGTTTCGCCTCTGGACACGGGTCACCGCCCATTCGCGCAGGCGCGGGTAGGGCGGCTTGGGTTTCCAGCGCTGCAACACCACGGCAGGCCGCGGGAGCGCTTCTGTTTCTTGTTTTTAGGTTTTTCAGGGCCGGCGACTGCATCCGGCCGTGGCCGGGGGCGTCGCACGGGACATATGTTTCGTCCAGCACAGATGCTTTGGGCATCTGGCGATGGCCGGAGACGCCGACGAGCCGCTAACATGGCCGCCCCGGGGGCGGTGGCCGCGCACTGTGCCGGATTCGTGGGAAGCGGGGCTTCTGGCCCTGACCAACTTCCAACGAAATCAATCCCTTATATCGCCCCCCGAGTGTAACAGAATAATAGGCTCATGACTGACTCCGAACACCGCCCCACGTCGCCTGCGGGCAAAACCAGTGTGCGCATGATCAAGGTTCCTGAAGACAGGGCCGGACAGCGGCTGGACAACTTCCTGCTGGGCCAGCTCAAGGGTGCTCCGCGCAGCCTGGTCTACAAACTGGTCCGCAGTGGCCAGGTGCGGGTCAATGGTGGCCGGGCCAAGGCCGAGCGCAAACTGGAGGCGGGGGATGAGGTCCGGGTGCCCCCGGTCAGTCTCGCCGAGGCCGGAGAAAAGACGCCCCCGCCCGCCAGTTTCCTGCAGGTGATGGAAGCGGCCATCGTCTTTGAGGACGCCAAATTGCTGGTGATCAACAAGCCGACCGGGGTCGCCAGCCATGGCGGGAGCGGAATCAGCCATGGTGCGATCGAGACGATGCGGGTATTGCGACCCAACCTGAATCTGGAACTGGTGCACCGCCTGGACCGCGACACCTCCGGCCTGCTGATCATGGCCAAGAAGCGCTCGGCGCTGGTCGAGCTGCAGGCGCTGCTCCGGGAAGACCATGGCGGCATCCAGAAGCGTTACCTGACTCTGCTGGCCGGGCGCATGCCCGACGGGGTGATGAGCGTGGACGCGCCATTGCATGTCGGTCTGCGCCAGGGCGGTGAACGTCACGTCCAGGTCAATCCGATCGGCAAGCCCTCGCTGAGCCATTTCCGGGTATTGGAGCGGCGCGGCGGGCACTCCTATTGTGAAGTGCGGATCGAGACCGGCCGTACCCATCAGATCCGCGTGCATGCCCAGCATATCGGCCATCCCGTCGCGGGTGACGACAAATACGGCGATCCTGCCGTCAACAGGCGCTTTCGTGAGCAGATCGGGCTCAAACGCCTGTTCCTGCATGCCGCCTCGCTGGAGTTCGCGCTGGATGGCGGCAAGACCCCGTATCTGCTCAATGCGCCGTTGGCGCCGGAGCTGGCTGAGGCGTTGAATCGGCTGGCCTGAGCCTGGAGTGGTGGGCGCCGCCGGCGCTTACCATTTGAACAGCACCAGACTGATGGCGAGGGTGGCCATGCCGGTCACCAGGCCGTAGACGGTCTCATGGCCCTGGGCGTAGCGCTTGGCGGCCGGCAGCAGTTCGTCCAGCGCCAGGAACACCATGATCCCGGCGATCAGCCCAAACACGACGCCGAAGGTATCGTGCGAGAGCATGTCGGCCAGGGCGAAATAGCCGATCCCCGCGCCTACCGGTTCGGCCAGGCCCGACAGCAGGCTGGCGGCAAAGGCCCAGGATTTCCTGCCGGTGGCGAAGTACACCGGCACGGCGATGGCGATGCCTTCGGGAATGTTGTGGATGGCGATGGCGAAGGCCAGCGGTGCGCCGACCGAGGGGCTTTCCAGGGTGGCGAAGAAGGTGGCCAGGCCTTCGGGGAAGTTGTGCGCGGTGATCGCCAGTGCACTCAGCAGGCCGACACGACGGATGTGGTTGCGGTTGTCGGCGCGCAGGGCGGGGTCCTGCGTATCCAGGGTCTCGTGCGGGTTGGGTATGAGATGGTCGACGGCGGCGATCAGCAGCACCCCGGCCAGAAACGAGAGGGTGCCCCAGGTGAATCCGAGTCTGTCGCCATGGGCCAGGGCGAACGAGGCGATGGATTTGTTCAGGATTTCCGACAGCGACACATAGACCATCGCGCCGCCGGCAAAGGCCAGTCCGAACGCCAGCAGGCGCGGGTTCGGGCGCCGCGAGAACAGCACCATCAGGCTGCCGATGGCGGTGGCCAGGCCGGCAGCCAGCGTCAACGAGAACGCGATCCAGAGATTGCCGCTGGGAATCTCGTGCATCGGATGCGCGCCGGGGGAGAAGAGGTTCAGCCGCCGCGGCGCATCCGCTCCTCGATCGCGAAGCACTCGTCCGGCTTGGGTTGCGGCGGGTTGAAGCTGACCGGCACCTGGATCGTGGTGGGGACCGGCTGGCCGTTGCGGGTGGCCGGCTTGAACTTCCATTCACGCACGCGGGTGATGGCCGAGTCGTCCAGCTGGCTGTTGCCGCTGCTGGTGACCAGTGTCACGTCGGTCGGCGTGCCCTGTGCACCGACCAGTACGTTCAGCACGCTCTTGCCGCCCACGCCGGTACAGGCCAGCTCTGCCGGATAGTCCGGCGGCGGGGTCTGCAGGGCGGCAACCTCGGTGGGGGCGACCACGGCATTGGCCGGTGGCTGCGGCGAATTGCAGGCGCCGAGCACGGCAACGGTGGTCAGGGAGCCCAACAGCAGGCGCAGTTTCATGTCATTGCTCCGTTAGCGCAGAGGCCTTGGCGGCACAGATGAAGTCGTTCTCGCTCAGACCGCCAACGTCGTGGGTGGAAAAGCGCACGACCGCGCGGTCGTAATGCACGCCCAGATCCGGATGGTGATCCTCGGCGTGTGCAATCCACGCCAAGGCGTTCACAAAAGCCATGGTGTGGTAGTAGTTGTCGAAACGGAAGGTGCGCAGCAGTGCCTGGCCGTTCTCGGCCAGTTCCCAGCCGGGAACCTGCGGCAGCAGTTCGGCCAGACGGGCCTGGCCGAGGCGATGCTCGCTGCCTTTGCGTGGAATGCAGCTGGCTTGCGCCAGGGGTATCAGGTCAGGGGCCACGGGAACCTCCATCGGGCAGGGGACTGGACAATGGTGCGCGGGGAAGCAGTGTCCCATCAGCGTCAACCAAGACGCGGCTAGAATACCCGCATGATCCAGATCTCAGATACCGCTCAGACCCATTTCCGCAAGCTCATCGAACGCGAGGCCGTGCCCGGCATGGGCGTGCGCCTGAGTGCCGTCGACCCCGGAACGCCGCGCGCCGATGCGCGCCTGGAGTTCGCCGAACCGGCCGATCTGCTCGGCGACGAATGGGCGATCGATTGCGACGGCTTCACGCTGTATGTGGATGCCACCAGCGTGGGCTGGCTGGACGGTGCCGAAATCGATTACGTCACCCAGGCCGCCGGCACCCAGCAGCTGACCATCAAAGCGCCCAAGATCAAGGGTGAAGCGCCCGGCGAGGCTGCCTCGATGGTCGAGCGCGTGCGCTGGGTGGTTGAAAACGAGATCAACCCGCAGCTGGCCTCGCATGGTGGCCGTGTCGCGGTGCAGGAAGTCTCCGCCGACGGGGTGGTGCTGCTGCGCTTCGGGGGTGGCTGCCATGGCTGTGGCATGGCCGATGTGACCTTGAAGCAGGGGATCGAGAAGACCCTGATGGGCCGGGTGCCCGGTATCACCGCAGTACGCGACGCCACCGACCACGACACCGGTCAGGCGCCCTACATCCCACGCGAAACCGCGGGCTGAGGCGACACCCGCCGCATGCCGGGGACACCGGTCAGTGATCTGGTAAATCTGCTGGCCGCGCGCCGGCAGGTGAGCATTCTGCACGACCGCCGCACGCGCATGCCCTACAGCTGGAGCAACTGGCTGCAGACCCGCGTATCCCGGGCGATCTCCGCCTTCACCCACAGCGAGATGCTGGCCACGGCGGCGGCCAGGCCGGCGCGGCCGTCCCCTGGCGCCGTGCCGCTGTGGCGCACGATGCTGCTGATGTTCTGGCATGGCGGTGATCCGCCGCCGCCTGATCAACGCGGGCTGCGCTGGTTCGCCGGTTTCTTCAGCGCCGGCCTGCATCTGCTGTTTGCGATGCTGCTGCTGTGGGTCGCGCTGGTGCGTAGCAATGCCCCCGAGGACAGTGCCGACGAGGGCGCGCGTGTACAGATCGAATACGTCGGCCGCGGTACGCCCGAGGATGAGGGGGGCGGTACGCCGCAGGCCGCAGTGGCAGCCGGGCAGGTGGCCAATGCCGGGGCTGACACGGTGATCCCGGCGTCTGCGCAGCCAGCGGCAGCGGCGTCGTCTTCGGCTTCGGCCGCGGCGCAGGAGGCGGTCGCTGCTCCGGACTCGACCGCGGAGATGGACGCATTCGAGAGTATGTCGATTGACGCGTCCAAGCCGGTACCGGTTCCCGAACCGACGGCCGAACAACCCTTGCAGGTCACTGAAACGACCCGGCCCACCAGCCGGTTCGTGGTGCCGCCACCGGCCGTGAATGCGCCCATCGTGAGCCCGCGGGTGCAGGCGGTACGGGAACGCACGGTCGAAACCGCGGTGGAACGCCCACAGCCGATGCAGTCGATACGCACCCCGGTCGAGCTGCAGCCGCAGCTGCGGCTGCCACAGGTCCAGGTCCGCGAACGCCAGATCGAGGTGGCACCCTCCCAGCCGGTGGTACTGACCCAGCCGCGCGCGCGCGCGGTCGAAGTGCAGGTGCGGTCGCCCGAATTGGGGGTGGCCGAACGGCAGATCGAGACCGCGCCGCAGCGCAATGTGCCGATGGCGGCGGTAAGGTCACCCGAGATCAATGCGCAGGTGAGTGCGCCGCCGGTGGCGGTGCGCGAACGACAGCTGCCCGGAGTGCCGGATGCGCCAGTAGCCTCGCCCGCGCCCGCCGAGGGGACGATGGCCACAGCCACGGGCAGTGCGCGGGCGGACGTGACCGCTCAGCGTGAAGGAGCTGCCTCGACGGGTATGGCGGCGACATCCGTGCCGCGCTCCGGCAGCAGTGCCGGGGCCGGGCCGAGGCCGCAGGATCGCAGTGGCGGTTGGGCTACGCCCACCCGCGGCGACGACTGGGGCGCCTCACAGCGGCCGATGGCGGGCGATGCTGGCGGGCGGGCGGACCAGGGCGAGGGGCTGTTCAACGCCGATGGCTCGGTGCGACTGGCTGGCAGCGAAGGGCGGGCCCAGGATTCACCGCGCGGTGCGCCGGGAGGCGAGTCGGACAGCTGGAGCCGTGAGCGCATCGCCCAGTCCGGCACCTGGCTCAAGCGCCCGCCGTACGACTACACGCCGACCTCGCTCGACAAGTACTGGGTGCCCAGCGAGTCGCTGCTGGCCGAGTGGGTGCGCAAGGGCATCAAGAGCATCGAGATTCCGATTCCCGGCTCCAGCAGCAGGATTTCCTGCGTGGTGTCGCTGCTGCAGTTCGGCGGCGGCTGCGGCCTGACCGATCCGAACATGCAGGAGCAGCCGGCCGAGGCACGGCCGCCGCCGGATATCCCGTTCAAGAGGGAATTGCAGGAAGACAACGGCAGCCGCTGATGCGTGTCAGCGGCGCTGGTTTCCGGTGTGTTGCTGGTCAGCTGCCTGTGATGAAAGAAGTGAAACCGCTGTCTGGCGGGCGCGCGGTAGCGGGGGCGCTTTCAACCCTCTGCTCGAAGAAGCCCTGTGCATCTTCGGTGCGGAGCCTGGCAGGAACCTCAAGCGCTTCTTCCTGACGCAATCGTTCCAATGCGATCGCCATGGCCGCACCGGTGGGATCAAACGCGTTGCATGGAAGCCGATGGCGGCGGTCTCTGCGGCGACGATAGCGGGGAAGTTCTCTGCGCAGATCAGGCATCGGAAAAACGGCATATCCACCGGCAGCTGCGCCCGAGGGCGTTTGCGGGTGGGCTGACAGAACAAAGCCGCCTTCCCGGCGGCTTTGGAAACCCAAATGCAGGGTGGATCAGTCGACCCCGTGCAGGTCGCGCAGCTGGCTCGGGCGCGAGCCGAAGTAGGCCGCCAGATCGGCGATGTCCTGATCGCTCAGGTCTCTGGCCTGGGGGGTCATCAGCATGTGATCACGGGTACCGCCGCGGTACGTCTGCAGTGCATGGGCGAGGTAGTCGCCGTACTGGCCGCCCAGTTTGGGATAGGTCGGGTCGATCGGAGCGTTGCCATCGGCCCCATGGCAGTCGATGCAGCTCTGCCCGGTAGCCTTGCCTTTGGCCGCGGCCAGCTGCTCGCCGGCGGCGATGCGGCCCTGGGGCAGTCCGGCCGAGGAGCGGGAGTTGTGCTCGCCGCTGGCATGGCCGGGGTCGGTGGCGGACTTTCCGGTCGATTCCACCTCGGACTGCGAACACGCAGCCATGGCAACGGCGGCGAACAGGGCGAGGGACAGGCGCATTGCGTGCGTGGCTTTCGTCATGGTCGGCGCTTATTTGAGGGTGGACAGATAGGCGGACAGGTCGGCGATTTCCTGAGCGCTGAAACTCATCGACTGCGCCTGCATCGTCGGGTGCTTGCGCTTGCCTTGCCGGTATTCCATCAGCGCCTGGGTCAGGTAGGCCGAAGACTGCCCGCCGATCTTGGGCACGCGATAGCTGGGGTAGGCGTTCTTGTAGCCGGTCAGGCCATGGCAACCCTGGCAGGTGTAGGCGAGGGTTCTGCCGGCCTCCACGTTGCCGGTTACGGCCGGTGCCGGCGTGGCGGGGGCGGCGGGTGAGTCAGACGACGGATCAGCTTGGGCGGCCCCGAAGGTCAGGGCGAAAGCCAGAGCGAAACAAGCGGCGAGCGGCTGCGGGCGCATGGTTTCCTTGTCCGGTGAGCGGGGCTGGGGTTCCGCCGTGGGGACACGGAACGGGCCGAGTATAGCCCGCGTATTTATGCGATCGGAACCTGTGGTTGATGCTGCGGCGCGTCAGCCCATACTGCGTGCTCCTCACCGATCCATGACTTTCGGGGCATGGTGTGACTGTGGGGTGGTGCAATACTTATCTACAACACCTGCCTACGCATCCCTGGGACAAGACGATGTCGCGACTTTCTAATCTGTACGGCCGCACCGGAACCTGCGCCGCCGCACTTCTGATCTCTTCGGCCCTGCTGCTGGGAGGATGCAAGGCCGGAGGCGAGGAGGCCCAGGCCAAGACGCCCGAGGAACAGAAGGCCATCGATGCGGTTCCGGTGGAAGTGGCCAAGGCGACCAACCGTGCGATCGCCGCCAGCTATACCGGTACGGCCGCGCTGGATGCGCGTGCCGAATCGCAGGTGGTGGCCAAGACCTCCGGCGTCGCGCTGGCGGTGATGGTCGAAGAGGGCCAGACGGTCCGCGCCGGGCAGCCGCTGGTGCGGCTGGATCCGGATCGCGCGCGCCTGGCGGTGGCGCAAAGCGAGGCGCAGATGCGCAAGCTGGAGAACAGCTATCACCGCGCGCAGAGGCTGGTGGAGCAGCAACTGGTCAGTGCCGCCGATGTCGACCAGCTGCGTTTTGATCTGGAGAACGCCCGTGCCCAGTACCGCATGGCGACGCTGGAGCTTTCCTACACCACGGTGGTGGCGCCGATCTCCGGTGTGATCGCTTCGCGCGATATCAAGCCGGGCAACTTCGTGCAGATCAACTCGCCGATTTTCCGCATCGTCGATACCGGACAGCTGGAAGCCACGCTCAATGTGCCCGAGCGCGAAATCGCCAAGCTCAAGCCGGGCCAGGTGGTGGAACTGGCGGCCGATGCATTGCCCGGACGCAGCTTCACCGGCACGGTGGACCGGGTGTCGCCGGTGGTCGATACCGGTACCGGCACGTTCCGCGTGGTCACCACGTTCTCCGGCGAGCCCGACCTGCAGCCGGGTATGTTCGGCCGGCTGAGCATCAACTATGACCAGCGCGCCGATGCGCTCGTGGTACCACGCAATGCGCTGCTGGAAGATGGCAGGCAGCCGGCGGTGTATGTGGTGCGTGACGGCAAGGCACTGCGTACCACGCTCAAGCTGGGCTACGACGATGCGGGCTGGATCGAAGTGCGTGAAGGCCTGAAACCGGGCGATGAAGTGGTGATCGCCGGCAAGGCGGCCTTGCGCGAAGGCAGTGCGGTGCAGGTGATCGGGAAGGACAAGCCGGCCGAAGTCGCCGCCAAGGCACCGGCCGCACAGGCGTCCAAGCAATGAGTGGCCCGGCTCCATCGGCCCCCGGCGGTGGCTTCGATCTGATCGAGTTCGCCACGCGCCGGCGCGTCACCATCGCGATGATGACGCTGACCCTGGTGCTGTTCGGCCTGATCTCGCTGCAGAGCCTGAAGGTCGAATTGCTGCCGGACCTGAGCTATCCCACGTTGACCGTGCGTACCGACTACGAAGGTGCGGCGCCGGCGGAAATCGAAACGCTGATCTCGCAACCGGCCGAAGAGGCGCTGGGCATCGTCAAGGGCCTGCGCAAGCTCAAGTCGATCTCGCGTACCGGACAGAGCGACGTGGTGCTCGAGTTCGCCTGGGGCACGGACATGCAGCAGGCCGGTCTGGACGTGCGCGACAAGATGGAGACGCTGCAGCTGCCGCTGGAGGCCAAGCCGCCGGTACTGCTGCGCTTCAATCCGTCGACCCAGCCGATCATGCGCTTGGCGCTGTCGTCCAAACAGGAAGCCGGCAGCGAGGCCGATGCGGTGCGCCGGCTGATGGAGCTGCGCCGCTTTGCCGATGAGGATCTCAAGCGCAAGCTCGAACCGGTCAGCGGTGTGGCCGCAGTCAAAGTCGGCGGTGGTCTGGAAGACGAAATCCAGGTGGAGATCGACCAGCGCAAGCTGGCCCAGCTCGGCCTGTCGCTGGATACGGTGATCCAGCGCCTGCAGCAGGAGAACGTGAATCTCTCCGGTGGCCGGTTGGAAGAAGGTTCGCAGCGCTATCTGGTGCGTACCGTGAACCAGTTCGCCACGGTCGAGCAGATGCGCGAGATGCTGCTGACCACCACCGGGGGTTCCGGCGGAGCGGCGGCGGCCGGGGAGAACCGGCAGTTGATGATGGCCATTCTCGGCAGTCGCGATCCCAATGTGATCGCCGCGATGCGCAATGACGGTAACGGTGGCGGTGTGGCCACGGTGCGACTGAAGGATGTGGCCAACGTCTACCAGGGCTACAAGGAACGCGAGGCGGTGATCCGCAGCGGCGGCCGTGAGGCTGTGGAGCTGGCCATCTACAAGGAAGGCGATGCCAATACGGTGTCCACCGCCGATGCCCTGGAAACCCGGCTGGAAGCCATCCGCAAGCAGCTGCCCAAGGACATCGAGCTGACACAGGTGGAGGACCAGTCGGTCTTCATCCGCCACGCCATCAAGGACGTCAAGATCGATGCGGTGATCGGTGGCCTGCTGTCGATCCTGATCATCTTCCTGTTCCTGCGCGATGGCTGGAGCACTTTCGTCATTTCGCTGTCGTTGCCGATCTCGATCATCGCCACCTTCTTCTTCATGGGCCAGCTGGGCCTGAGTTTGAACGTGATGTCGCTGGGTGGTCTGGCGCTGGCCACCGGTCTGGTGGTGGATGACTCGATCGTGGTGCTCGAATCCATCGCCAAGGCGCGCGAGCGCGGCATGGGCGTGCTGGAAGCGGCGATCAAGGGCACCCGCGAGGTATTCATGGCGGTGGTGGCCTCCACGCTCACCACCATCGCGGTGTTCCTGCCGCTGGTATTCGTCGAAGGTATCGCCGGCCAGCTGTTCCGCGACCAGGCGCTGACCGTGTCCATCGCTATCGCGGTGTCGCTGGTGGTATCGATGACGCTGATCCCGATGCTGAGCGCGCTCAAGGGCCGTCCGCCGCTGGAGTTTCCGGCCGAGGATCCGCGCCAGCCGTGGCGTCCGGCCAGCCGTTGGCAGAAGCCGATGGCCTACACCGGCCGTGGCATCGGCGCGCTGATCCGCTACGGTTTCCTGGCGCTGGTCTGGTCGGTGGTGCGGGTCTTCCGCGGCATCTCGGCGGTGGTGGGCCCGGTGATGCGCAAGGCCAGTGATCTGGCGATGGCGCCCTATGGCCGTGCCGAAGCCGCCTACCTGAAGGCTTTGCCGGCGGCGTTGAAGCGGCCGTGGCCGGTGCTGGGCTTTGCGACCTTGGCCTTCGGCCTGACCCTGGCCGCGCTGCCACTGCTGGGGGTGGACCTGCTGCCACAGCTGGCCCAGGACCGTTTCGAGATGACCGCCAAGCTGCCGCCGGGCACGCCGCTGGCGCAGACCGATGCGCTGGTGCGCGAGGTGCAGCGCACGCATGCCAACGAGGAGGGCGTGCGCCTGCTGTATGGCGTTTCCGGCACCGGCACCCGGCTGGATGCCAGCCCGACCGAAAGCGGCGAGAACATCGGCAAGCTGTCGGTGGTGATGAGCGACACCTCGCGCGAGCCGGAGCTGACTGAAAAGCTGCGGCAGACGATGAAGGCCTGGCCGGCCGCGCAGGTCGACTTCGCCCGTCCGGAGCTGTTCGCGTTGTCGCCGCCGCTGGAGATCGAGATCGAAGGCAACAACCTCGAGGACATCCGCGTGGCGGGCAACCGCCTGGCCGACCTGCTGCGCGGCAATGCGCACTATGCCGACGTCAAATCGACAGTGGAGCAGGGCTTTCCGGAAATCCAGATCGTGTTCGACCAGGAGCGCGCCGCGGCGCTGGGACTGACCACACGGCAGATCGCCGATGCGGTGGTGAACAAGGTGCGCGGCAATGTGGCCACCCGCTACAGCTTCCGCGACCGCAAGATCGACGTGCTGGTGCGCGTGCAGGAATCGGAGCGTTCCTCGGTGGAGGATATCCGCCGGCTGATCGTGCATCCCAGCGGTTCCAAGCCGGTCGAGCTGGGTTCGGTGGCCGAAGTGGTTTCCACCACTGGCCCCAGCGAAATCCATCGCGCCGATCAGCGCCGCGTGGCCATTGTCTCGGCCAACCTGCGTGATATCGATCTGGGCAAGGCGATCACCGAGGTGCAGAGCCTGGTGGCGCAGAATCCGCTCGGTACCGATGTGGGCATGCATATCGGTGGCCAGGGCCAGGAGTTGGGCGAGTCGATCCGTTCGCTGCTGTTCGCTTTCGGTCTGGCGGTGTTCCTGGTGTATCTGGTGATGGCCTCGCAGTTCGAATCACTGCTGCATCCGTTCGTCATCCTGTTCACCATTCCGCTGGCGCTGGTCGGTGCGGTGGGCGCGCTGCTGCTGTCGCGCTCGCCCGTTTCGGTGGTGGTGTTCATCGGTCTGATCCTGCTGGTCGGGCTGGTGGTGAAGAACGCGATCATCCTGATCGACAAGGTCAACCAGCTGCGCGAGGAGGGTGTGGCCAAGCGGATCGCGCTGGTGGAAGGCGCACGCTCGCGTCTGCGTCCGATCATGATGACCACCTTGTGTGCGGTGTTCGGCTTCCTGCCGCTGGCCCTGGCCGTCGGTGAAGGTGCCGAGGTGCGTTCGCCGATGGCGATCACCGTCATCGGCGGCCTGCTGGTCTCCACACTGCTGACCTTGCTGGTGATCCCGGTGGTCTATGACCTGCTGGACCGCAAGCCGGACGAGTACTACGCCGAGCGCGGCCTGCGTGCCCGGCAGGTGGCCGCACAGGCGGTGCAGGTGCTGGCACGCGAGCAGGACGCCCTCGACGGCGCGGCGAAGGACTGACCCGGATGAACATCACCGAGCTGTCCATCCGCCGCCCCGTCACCACCATCATGCTGTTCGTGTCGATGGTGGCGATCGGCCTGATCGCCGCATTCAAACTGCCGCTGGAGGCCGAACCGGAAGCGACGATTCCCTTCTTCTTCGTGTCATTGCCGTACCCCGGCTCCACGCCGGAAGAAGTGGAGCGCAACGTGCTGCGGCCGGTGGAAGAGGCCATTGCCACGATGCCCGGTATCAAGTCGATGAACTCGCGGGCCAATGCCGAAGGCGGCACGATCCAGGTCGAGTTCAGCGACTGGGGCCGGGATATCGCCATGGCCGCTTCCGAGGCCCGCGAGCGCATCGACGCGATCCGCGACCAGCTGCCGGACGATTTCCGCCGCTACTACGTGCAGCGCTGGAGCACCAGCGACCGCGAGGCGATGAGCCTGCGCCTGAACAGCGAGGAGGATCTGACCGCGCGCGTCGATCTGATCGAACGCAGCATCAAGCAGCGCCTGGAGCGTCTGCCAGGCGTGGCCCGCATCGAGGTCGAAGGCGTCGCCAAACAGGAAGTACTGGTCGCGCTGGACAAGGATCGCCTCAGCGCGCACGGCGTCGCCCTGAACGAGCTGGTGCAGCAGTTGCAGGCGGCCAATTTCTCGGTTTCGGCCGGTCAGATCAACGAGGCCGGCCGCCGCCTGCGCGTGCAGCCGCGCGGCGAGCTTCTGGAGTTGCAGGCCTTGCGTGACCTGCGCATCAACAACCGCGGTACCCGTCTATCCGATATCGCCGAAGTCAGCTTCCAGCCGCAGCGCATGAACTATGTGCGGCAGATGGAAGGCCGGCCCAGTGTGGGTGTGGACATCTACAAGGAGCGTTCGGCCAATCTGGTGGATCTCTCGCGCGCTGTGCGGGCCGAGATCAAGGTGCTGGAAAACGATCCGGCGATGCGCGGCATCGATATCGAGATCGCCGACGACCAGGGTCAGGCGGTGACCACCTCGCTGCTGAAGCTGGCCGAGGCCGGTGCGATCGGTCTGCTGCTGTCGGTGATCGTGCTGTACGCGTTCCTGCGCCACTGGCCCTCGACGCTGATGGTGTCGATGGCCATTCCGATCTGTTTCATCATGACGCTGGGCTTCATGTACTTCACCGGCATCACCTTGAACATCATCTCGATGATGGGCCTGCTGCTGGCGGTCGGCATGCTGGTGGACAACGCGGTGGTGGTGGTGGAAAGCATCTACCAGGAGCGGGAGAAGTTCCCCGACCAGCCGGCGATGGCCTCCATTGTCGGTACCCGGCACGTGGCGATTGCCCTGTCCGCCGGCACGTTGTGCCACTGCGTGGTGTTTCTGCCGATGATGTTCGGCGAGAAGAACATCATCACCATCTACCTGTCGCAGCTGGCGGTGACCATTTCCGTGTCGCTGCTGGCCTCGTGGCTGGTGGCGGTGAGCCTGATCCCGATGCTCTCGGCACGGATGAAGACGCCGCCGGCGGTGAAGTCGCCCTTCATCAGTCGTCTGCAGGACCGCTACGCGAAGGCGCTGCGCTGGACGCTGCTACACCGTGGCTGGAGCGTGGCCGGCATCCTGTTCATCTCGCTGGTCAGCGTATGGCCGATGACCCATACCCAGGGCGGTGGCGATGAAAGCGATCCGGACGAGATCAACATCTTCTACCAGTGGAAGGGCTCCTACTCCAAAGAGGAGATGGGCAAGGAAGTGGCGCGGGTGGAGGATTTCGTCAACGCCCATCGCAAGGATTTCCATATCAAACGCGTCTACAGCCGCTACAGCGAACAGGGCTGGGCGCAGACCCGCCTGTTCCTGGACATCGATGATGCCGAGCTGAGCAAGAAGATCGAGGAGGAGGTGCGCAAGGGACTGCCGCAGTCGGCGCGGGCGAAGATCGGCATCGGCTGGCCGGGCGGGCAGGGCAGCGAAGGCCAGGGCATCCGCTTCAGCCTGATCGGTGATTCGACCCAGACCCTGCGGGAGCTGGCCGACGATATCGTGCCGATGCTGGCGCGTGATCCGAAGCTGCGCGACGTACGCGTGGATACCGGCGATGCCAATGCCGAACTGGCGGTGCGCGTGGACCGCGAGCGCGCAGCCGCCTACGGCTTCAGCGCACAGCAGGTGGCGCAGTTCGTGGGTATGGCGTTGCGTGGCTCCTCGCTGCGCGACTTCCATCGCGATGATGTGGAGATTCCGGTCAACGTGCGCTTCGCCGGTTCGGAGAGCTACGGCATCGAGGATCTTTCCTCGTTCATGGTGCGCACCTCCAGCGGCGCGGAAGTGCCGCTGCTGGCGATGGTCGATGTCGACGTCAATCCGGCGGCCAATTCGATCCAGCGCCTGAACCGGCAGACCATGCTGCGGGTGGAGGCCGGGCTGGCCAAGGACGTGGCGATGGATGCGGCGCGCAAGTCGGTGGAAGCCACCCTGGACGGCGTGCAGTTCCCGCCGGGCTACGGCTACACCTTCGCTGGCGGCGGCTTCAACATCAACTTCGATGGCATGCAGCAGATGGTGAACAGCATCTTCATCGCGCTGATCCTGATGCTGGTGATCATGGCCGCGGTGTTCGAGTCGCTGCTGTTTCCGGCAGCGATCATGTCCTGCGTGCTGTTCTCGATCTTCGGCGTGTACTGGCTGTTCTGGCTGACCGGTACCGAGATGAACATCATGGCCGTGATCGGCATCCTGGTGTTGATGGGCGTGGTGGTGAACAACGGCATCGTGATGATCGAGCACATCAACAATCTGCGGCGGCGTGGCATGGCCCGCACCGATGCGCTGGTGGAGGGCAGCCGCGAGCGGTTGCGGCCGATCATGATGACCATGGGCACGGCGATCCTGGCGATGATCCCGATCGCCTTGAATACCGAAACCGCCGATGGCATGCCGCCGTATCACCCGATGGCGCGCGCCATTGCCGGTGGCCTGGCCTTCTCCACGGTGGTCAGCCTGCTGTTCCTGCCCACCATCTACGCCATTCTCGATGACCTGCGCATGGGCACGGCGCGGCTGGTACGACGCGCACGCGGCTTGCCGGTGGACGGCCCGGTGCTGGAAAGCTGATCGGGGTCGCACCCGCTGAAAGAAAAAAGGCCCGCAGCGATGCGGGCCTTTTTTCAAGGGTTAAGCGGTCAGCTCAGCTGGCGAGCTTGCCGTAGACGGTGAAGCCGGTCAGCCACAGTCCCAGCATGCTGCCCAGATTGGTCAGCATGAAGGTCAGCACGATGCGGGTGACGCGATTGCGGTACCAGCCCTTGAGAGTCTGCGCATCGTCACGCAGTTGCAGGAAATCGAGATAGGCCGGTTTGCGCAGTCGGGTTTCCACCATCGCGGCAAAGGCGCCGGTGGGAATGCTCAGCCGGAACGGCTTGAACGGCGCCACGGCGATCGCGGTGAGGATGCTCAGCGGATGGCTGCGGGCCAGCAACGCACCCAGGCCGGCCAGACCACCGGTGTACAGCGCCCAGATCGCCAGCATGTGCGCGCCCATGTCCAGGCCGCCGCGCCAGAAGCCGATGCCGATCCCGGCCAGCACCACCGCCAGGATGGTCAGGGTGATCCACGGGATATTGCGCTTCTTCGGCACGGCTTCGAGCTGCTCGCGCAGCGTCGCCGGGGCTTCGGTATCGGTCTCCAGGTAGCGGGCAAGTCCGGCCAGGTGGCCGGCGCCAACCACCGCCAGCACATTGCGCTGTTCGCTGTGGTATTCCTCGCGCAGGCGCGTGGCCATGTAGCGGTCGCGCTCGCCGATGATGGCTTCGTACAGCGCCGGACTCTCGCTGGCGAACTCGCCGAAGCTCGATTCCAGCATGTCGCCCTGCTTGAGTTTCTCGATTTCCTCTTCGCCCACATCCTCCGACGAGAACAGTCCGGCGCCCAGCCCCATCACCAGCCTGATCTTGCCGAAGAAGCCCAGACGCTGGGATGCACGACGGAAGGTCAGGCCGACATCACGGTCGATCAGGTGCACTGGCAGGTCGCGTTCCTTGGCCAGCTGTACCGCACGTTTCAGCTCGGCACCGGGTTCGATGCCCAGCTGCTCGGCCAGGCGGCGCTGGTAGGCGGCCAAGGCCAGGTTGGCGGCAAACAGCGCCACGCGGCCCTTGCGAATGACGTCGATAAGATCCAGCTGCGCGAGCGCATCGGGATTGGTCAGTGCCTGCAGACGTTGCGGATCCAGCTCCACGGCGACCGCATCGAACCGGCCGCTGCCGATGGCCTGTTCCACGGCCTGCACGCTGGCCAGCGAAACGTGTGCGGTACCCAGCAGGGTGTAGCGCACGCCGTCGCGTTCGACGATGCGCACCGGCTGGCCGGCGAGCAGGTCGCTGTCGGCGTCAAGAAGGTTGTCGATCATTGCTTCATTCATTGTTGGGTGGCGTGTTGGCGCCATCGCCGAGTGCACGCTGCATCTGCACGGTATCCAGCCAGCGGCCGTGCTTGCGGCCGAGCCCGCGGAACACGCCGACCAGCTCGAAGCCGAAACGCTCGTGCAGCTTGATGGAGGCGGTGTTGGTGGGCTCGCCGATCACCGCGACCATCTGCCGGAAACCGCGCGCGGTACAGTCGTCGATCAGCGTCTGCATCAACGCGCTGCCGATGCCGCGACCCTGGTAGCGGGCATCCACATACACCGAGTTCTCCACCGTCCACTGGTAGGCGATGCGGGCGCGGTAGCTGTTGGCGTAGGCATAGCCCCCCACCTCGCCGTCGATGATCGCGACGAGGTAGGGAAAGCCGCGTTCGGTGATGTCGGCCATGCGTTGCGCCATTTCCGCTTCGCTGGGCACCTCGTATTCGTAGGTGTTGACCAGTTCCCGCACCTCGACCGCATAGATGGCGGTGATGGCGGGAATGTCGGCGGGTGTGGCCGGGCGCAGCTGGAGGGTCACGGAGGGCCTGCGGGTGTCAGTCGATGTAGCGCTTGAGCAGATCACCGTAGGCATCGATACGGCGATCACGCAGGAACGGCCAGATGCGGCGCACGTGTTCGCTGCGCTGCAGGTCGACATCACACACCAGGATGGTCGCATCGCCACCGGCCTCGGCAAGGAATTCACCCTGTGGGCCCAGGACGTGGCTGTTGCCCCAGAAGTCGATGCCCGAGGCCCCCAGCGGCGAGGTTTCGTGACCGACGCGATTGCAGCTCAGCACCGGCACGCCATTGGCCACGGCATGGCCGCGATGGCTCAGCACCCAGGCGTCGCGCTGGCGGTTCTTCTCATCCTGCACATCCTCCGGATCCCAGCCGATCGCGGTCGGGTAGAGCAGCAGCTCGGCGCCCGCCAGTGCCATCAGGCGCGCAGCTTCCGGATACCACTGGTCCCAGCACACCAGCACGCCGAGGCGGCCGACGGAGGTGTCGATCGGGGTGAAGCCGAGGTCGCCCGGGGTGAAGTAGAACTTCTCGTAGAAGCCCGGATCGTCGGGGATGTGCATCTTGCGGTACTTGCCCAGCATAGTGCCGTCTTTTTCGAAGACCACCGCGGTGTTGTGGTACAGGCCGGCGGCGCGGCGCTCGAACAGCGAGCCGACCAGTACTACGCCGTGCTTTTTCGCGATCGCGCCCAGGCGCTCGGTGCTGGGGCCGGGAATCGGCTCGGCCAGATCGAATTCATCCACCGACTCGTGCTGGCAGAAATAGGGGCCGTTGTGCAGCTCCTGCAGCAGCACCAGCTTCGCGCCCTGCGCGGCGGCCTCGGCCACGCGGGCCTCGATCACGTCCAGATTGGCGGCGGCATCGCCGTGGTTGCGTTCCTGGATCAGGGCGACGGAAAGGGTGTGACGGGAGCTCATCCGATTACAGGTCCTGCAAGGGGAGGGCGCATGGTAGCGCGGAAGCCACGGCGGATTATCCGCGGCGGCTGAACACGCGCCGCCTCAGGCGGTAGCGCTGTGGCGGCGCAGGAGGTGGCGGATCAGCTGGCCAGCAGGCCGGCCGGCAACTGCATGGTGATGCAGTGCAGGCTGCCGTTCTGCCAGATCAGCGAGCGGCAGGGGACCTGCACGATCTCGCGACCGGGGAAGGCCTGCGCCAAGACGTCGCGTGCGGCCTGATCTGCCGCATCGCCATACGCCGGCATCAGTACCGCACCGTTGATGATCAGGAAGTTTGCGTAGGAAGCGGCCAGGCGGCGGCCCTCATCGAGCACCGGCTGCGGCCACGGCAGCGGGAACAGGCGGTAGGGATTGCCATCAGCAGTACGCATCGAGGCCAGTTCCGCGCCCATGGCCTGCAGTTCGGCGTAGTGCGAATCCAGCGGGTCATCGCAATTCTGGTAGACGATGCTGTCGGCCGACGCAAAGCGGGCCAGCGTGTCGATGTGCGCGTCGGTATCGTCGCCTTCCAGATAGCCATGGTCCAGCCACAGCACGCGGTCCTGCTGCATCCAGGCGGCCATGTCGGCGCTGAGCGAGGCGCGGTCGCGGTCCGGATGGCGTTCGTGCAGGCACTGCCAGGTGGTCAGCAGGGTGCCTTGACCGTCGGTCTCGATACCGCCGCCTTCCAGCGCGAACGGGATGCTGCGCACGTCGGCATGGTTGAACACGCCAGCGGCATGCAGCACGCCGACCAGCTGGTCATCCAGGCTGGCTTCGAACTTGCCACCCCAGCCGGTGAAGCGGAAATCCAGCAGCTGGAAGCTGCCGTCGCCGCGCTTGAGGGTGATCGGGCCGGAATCACGCAGCCAGGTATCGTCGTAGGCGGCGGTGACAAAGCGCACACGCTCCATGTCGATCCGGTTCGATCGCAACCGCATTTCCGCGTAGGTCTCGATATCGTCATCGGCCACGCAGATCAGCACAGGCTGGAAACGGGTGATCGCGGCAACCAGGGCGATGTAGGTCTCTTCAACCTCGGCCAGGCGATCGGCCCAGTCGGTGTCGGCGTGAGGCCAGGCGATCAGTACGCCGGACTGGGATTCCCATTCGGCCGGAAAACGGAGCGTATCGTTCATGTTCTCGTGCATGCAGGGCCCCGTGCCCAGTGCATGGGTGTAAGTGACGGTGGGCGTGGATGCCCGCCGTCACGCGGGGCGGAAGGGGTCAGCGGATGGGGGGCTTTGGCCCGATTTCATCCGGGCTGGCTTGGCGCGCGACAACATCGATCACGCGCTGCTTTTCGAAATACACCGTGAATGCCGGATAGACCCAGCGATGGATGGTCGGCCATTGGCGTTTCTGGCCGCCCCGCGGCTCAAGGCGCTCCTGCGGAGCACCGAAGCGCGCTTCGACCTGGCTCATGGTTTGGCCGCGGGCCGGCAAAGCGCTGGCGGACTGTTCCTGGACCCGCTCGATGAGCAGGGTATCGGCCATGGCGGCTGACGTCGCACCCAGCAGGGTGATCAGGGTTAGTGCGTGGATCGTGTGTTTCATAGTCGCTGCTCCCCAGAGGACAAGTGTCGATTACAGCAAAAAACGGCGACAAATAGATGGTCTTGTCGCGCGTATTGGTGTTGCCGGTCGATACGCGGCAGCCGGTAGGTGGATGCAGCAACAAAAAACCGCCCGAAGGCGGCTTTTTGTGAAGTCGGAAACCGTGCGGATCCCGTGACTGGCTTGCGCCAATCGGCTCAGCGCTGGCGAGCCTTGAAGCGCGGGTTCGACTTGCAGATCACGAAGATCTTGCCGCGACGGCGGACGACCTTGCAATCGCGATGACGGGCCTTCGCCGACTTCAGGGAGGACAGAATTTTCATGGCATACCTCGGCGGATAACTGTTGGAGTTCTCAGGAGCGCGGCCGCGGATATGCAGGTGGACGCTCGTTCAAGCCCGCCATTCTACCGGCTATTTCCATGGCGGTTCAAGTGGTTGCGCGCTGTCGCTACGTCAGGGTGGTGGTGTGGGGCGCTAGAATAGGCCGACTCCCATCAAAACAGGCCTCCCGATGAGCCAGCTTCCTCCCGTTTTGACCATTGATGGCCCCTCCGGGGCGGGCAAAGGTACCGTAAGTCGTATCGTTGCCCGTCATCTGGGGTGGCACTATCTGGACTCGGGGGCGCTGTACCGGGCGGTGGGGGTGGCGGCCAGTTGGGCGGACATCGATACCTCTGACGCCTCGGCACTGGTGCGGTGCACGTTCGATACCAAGGTCCAGTTCGTTGAGCGGGGTGAGAGTCTGCGGGTGCTGGTGAACGGTACCGACGCCACCGACGAGCTCCGGCTGGAAACCACCGGGGCGCTGGCCTCGGCGATTGCGGCGATTCCGGAGGTGCGGGCGGCGCTGAAGGAGCGGCAGCGCGCATTCAGGCTTGCGCCGGGACTGGTGGCCGATGGTCGCGACATGGGAACAGTGATCTTTCCGGATGCCCCATTCAAGGTTTTCCTGACTGCGAGCGCCGAAGAGCGTGCATTGCGCCGGCATAAGCAGTTGAAAGAAAAAGGGGTTTCGGTTAACTTTGAAGACCTCCTGCGCGAGATCATGGCCCGCGACGCCCGTGATGCACAACGCGCAGTGGCGCCCCTGAGGCCGGCAGACGATGCTGTCCTCATCGACACCAGCGGCATTGGCATCGACGACGTCGTTGCCAGGGTGCTGGGTCTGGTCCCCACGCAGGGGGCTTGATCCACGCTGCGCCGAGTGTGGCCAGTGCATCGGCCGCAGTCGCAGAAGAGAAGTTGCAACAACCCCGCTGCGCAATAGTGCGTGGTGGGTTTTTCCATTCACATGCGGCTGCTTCCACGGAGCCGACCAACAGGCTGGGCAGTACGGGTTTCCGCAACAGATCCGCTGTCCGTGTGTTCAACTGAGTAAATCTAAATGACCGAATCATTTGCAGAACTGTTTGAAGCCAGTCAGGCCAATCTGGCCAAGCTGAAGCCCGGTGCCATCGTTATCGGTACCGTCGTTGATGTCCGCGGCGACGTGGTGGTGATCAACGCCGGCCTGAAGTCCGAAGGCATCGTGCCGATCGAACAGTTCCGTAACGACGCTGGTGAAATCGATGTGGGCGTGGGCGACCAGGTGAAGGTTGCGCTCGACTCGCTCGAGAACGGCTTCGGCGAAACCGTCCTGTCGCGCGAGAAGGCCAAGCGCGCGATGGTGTGGGACGAGCTGGAAGAAGCGTTGGAAAAGAACGAAACCATCACCGGCCGCATCAGCGGCAAGGTCAAGGGTGGTTTCACCGTGGACATCAAGGATGTCCGCGCGTTCCTGCCCGGTTCGCTGGTCGATGTGCGCCCGGTGCGCGACCCGGCCTACCTGGAAGGCAAGGAGCTGGAGTTCAAGCTCATCAAGCTCGACCGCAAGCGTAACAACGTGGTCGTTTCCCGCCGTGCGGTTGTCGAGAGCGAGCACTCGGAAGAGCGCGAGCAGCTGATGGACAAGCTGCAGGAAGGCGCCATCCTGAAGGGTGTCGTCAAGAACCTCACCGACTACGGCGCGTTCGTGGACCTGGGCGGTATCGACGGCCTGCTGCACATCACCGACATGGCATGGAAGCGCGTGCGCCATCCGTCCGAAGTCGTGAACGTCGGCGACGAGCTGGACGTGCGCGTGCTGAAGTTCGACCGCGAGCGCAACCGCGTTTCGCTGGGCCTGAAGCAGCTGGGCGAAGATCCGTGGGATAACATCTCGCGTCGTTACCCGGCCAACAGCCGCGTGTTCGGCAAGGTCTCCAACGTGACCGATTACGGCGCATTCGTCGAGATCGAGCCGGGCGTCGAAGGCCTGGTGCACGTGTCCGAAATGGACTGGACCAACAAGAACGTCAACCCGTCCAAGGTTGTGCAGGTTGGTGACGAAGTCGAAGTGATGGTGCTGGACGTCGATGAAGAGCGTCGCCGCATCTCGCTGGGCATGAAGCAGGTTGCCGCCAATCCGTGGGAAACCTTCGCTGCCATCTACAAGAAGAACGACAAGGTGTCCGGTCAGATCAAGTCGATCACCGACTTCGGCATCTTCATCGGTCTGGATGGCGGTATCGACGGCCTGGTCCACCTGTCCGACATCAGCTGGGCGACCACTGGCGAAGACATCGTGCGCAACTTCAAGAAGGGCGACACGCTGGAAGCCGTTGTGCTGGCGGTCGATCCGGAGCGCGAGCGCATCTCGCTGGGCGTCAAGCAGCTGGAGCAGGATCCGTTCGGCCAGTACATGGCGACCAATCCGAAGGGCTCCAAGGTCGAAGGCGTGGTGAAGGAAGTTGACGCCAAGGGTGCCGTGATCGAACTGGCCGACGGTATCGAGGGCTATGTGATGGCGCGTGATATCGCCAACGAGCGTGTTGACGATGCCACCCAGCACCTGAAGGTCGGCGACAAGATCGAAGCCAAGTTCGTGGGCATGGACCGCAAGGGCCGCACCCTGCAGCTGTCGATCAAGGCCAAGGACGAAGCCGAGACGGCTGAAGCGCTGGCTGAGTTCAACAAGAACTCGACCGAAGCGGCGGCAGGCACCACCAGCCTGGGCGCACTGCTGCGTGCTCAGCTGAACGGGAACAAGTCCGAGTAATTCGGGCGGCCTGTTGTAGATGTGACCTGGGCGGCCCGGACATCAGTCCGGGCCGTTTCAGGGTAAGACCCTGCCATTGACGAGTACGCAATGACCAAATCCGAACTGATCGAAATCCTGGCGCGCCATCAGGCGCATCTGAAGGCAGACGATGTCGATCTGGCGGTGAAGTCGTTGCTGGAAATGATGAGCGGGGCGCTGGCCTCCGGTGAGCGGATCGAGATCCGTGGGTTTGGCAGTTTTTCCCTGCATTACCGCTCTCCCCGCCTGGGGCGCAACCCGAAGACGGGTGAGTCGGTGGCCTTGCCAGGTAAGCATGTGCCGCACTTCAAGCCAGGCAAGGAGTTACGCGAACGCGTCAGCCCTGTCGTGCCGCTGGAAAGCGATCCGGCCTGAACGCCTTCACCGGGTACTGCGAATTCATGCTTCGGGCGGTAAGCTACGGGCACCAATTTTAGGGGCGGTAGCCGAGTGAAAATCGTCCGTTTGTTGTTGTTGCTGGCGGTACTGGTTGGTGGGCTGGTGATCGGCTCGCTCAACTCCCAGCCAATCGACATCAGTCTTGCTTTCTGGGTATTACAGACGACCTCGGGCCTTGCGATCATCGCTTCGCTGCTGCTGGGGGCGCTGGTTGGTGGCGGCATGGTGCTGCTGGGGCTCGTTGTCCCGCTATACGCCAGATTGCGTCGCGCCAATAAGGCCCTGTCTTCTGCTGTGGTCGAGCCTTCCGGCTCGGCGCAGCCACCTTCTCCATTTGATGGACGCTGATCACCGATGGCCTTTATCAGTGAGTGGTTCTGGTTTTTCCTGTTTCTGCCGATCGCGGCGGTCAGCGGTTGGGTCATCGGTCGGCGGGGGGGGCAGCGTCATAGTGAGAGTCAGGTCAGCCGTCTTTCCAGCACCTATTTCCGTGGCTTGAACTATCTGCTCAACGAGCAGCCGGACAAGGCGATCGAGCTGTTTTTGCATATCGCCGAGCTGGACAAGGAAACATTCGAGACCCAGGTGGCGCTGGGTCACCTGTTCCGCCGGCGCGGAGAGGTGGATCGCGCGATCCGCCTGCATCAGGGGCTGGTCAATCGCAGTGATCTGAATGACGCCCAGCGCGTGCAGGCACTGCTCGCCTTGGGCGAGGACTACATGAAGTCCGGCCTGCTGGATCGCGCCGAAACCGTGTTTACCGAACTTGCGCAGCTGGATCAGCGGGCGCCACAGGCTCTGAAACATCTGATCAGCATCTATCAGGCCGAGCGCGACTGGGAGAAGGCGATCCAGAATGCCACCCGTTACGAAGAGGTCACGGACGAGCCGATGGGCAAGCTGATCGGCCAGTTCGAATGCGAGCTGGCCGAGCGGCATCGCGCGGCCGGGCGGCTGGACGAGGCTCGGGCGGCGATCAAACGGGCCAACGTGGCCGATGCGATGAGTGTCCGTGCCGGCATCATCGAAGGGCGGTTGGAGAGCGACTTCGGCAACGATGAGTTGGCAGTCCGGGCGTTCGAGCGGGCGGCGCGCAATGATCCGGATTACTTGCCCGAGATCCTTCCGCAGTTGCTGAAGAATTACCGTAATGTCGGCGATATCGCCGGTGCCCGGGCATTTCTGGCTGAAATGACCGAGCACTACCGGGGCATCGCACCCGTGCTGGCGTTGACGCACTTGATGGAAGAGCAGGAAGGGGTTGCGCCGGCGCGGGCCTATCTGGGCCGTCAGTTGAAGGATCGCCCCTCGGTGCGCGGCGAGTCGGCGCTTATCGATTTGACCCTTGCCGAAGGTGCGGACCCGATCGCGACGCTACAGGACCTCAAACACATCACCGACCAATTGCTGGTTCGTAATCCTTCCTATCGCTGTACGCGTTGTGGATTCGGCGCACGTACCCATCATTGGCAGTGCCCCAGTTGCAAAGAGTGGGGTTCGGTCAAGCCGCTGCTGAATTTCGCGGTCCTCTGAGTCGTGTCGTTGCACTATGTCCTTCTGTTGGTGCTGGTTTTCAGCGCTGCAACTATTGTGACTTGGGTGGCGATCCGCTACGCGCTGTGGCGTCAGTTGTTGGATCAGCCGGGCGAGCGACGCAGCCATCGGGTGACCACGCCTCGTGGCGGCGGTATCGGTATCGTGGTGTCGCAGCTGCTGGCATGCGTGCTCGCAGTTACGCTGTTTCCTGTTTTTGCCATTCCAGTAGCAGTGTTCGCTCTCGGTTTGCTGCTGGTGGCGGGTATCGGCTGGTGGGATGACCATCGCGCTTTGCCAGCGCTTCCTCGTCTGTGTGTGCACTTGCTGGCAGCCCTTCTGCTGGGTGCAATGGTGTGGGCGGAAAGCGGCAGCCTGCTCAAGGCGCTGTTTTGCGCAGGTCTGGCGGTTTCATTGATCAACATCTGGAATTTCATGGATGGCATCAATGGCCTGGCTGCAACCCAGGCGATCATCGTCGGGCTGGGCGCAGTACTGCTGTTGCCACAACCGTATTCATTTGTGGCGTATGCATTTGTAGTGGGCTGTGCCGGCTTTCTTCCTTTCAACTTCCCGCGCGCCCGCGTGTTCATGGGTGATGTGGGCAGTGGCGCGCTTGGGTACCTGGTTGCCGGGTTGCTGGCCTTGGGGCTCTGCGTAACGGAGGTTGCTCCAGTGCTATGGCTGCTGCTTCCAGTGGCGTTCTTCATCGATGCCGGATTCACGCTTCTGCTGCGGATCTTGAACGGAGAGCCTTGGATGGAGGCACATACGCAGCACCTCTACCAGCGATTTGTGAAGCGTGATTTTAGTCACTTTGCGGTCACGCTCGGTTACGTGGCTTTCAGTCTGATCGGGCTTACAATCGCCGTTGTATTTTCAAGGCTACCCCTAGTTTGGGGTTGGGCAGGGGGCTCAATCTGCATTGCCGCAGCGGCGGTGATCTGGATTTCCTTTCGCGCAAGATCAATTTCATAAGGATGATGGTGGGTATGAGGTCTTTGCGAGAGCGCTTCGTTGGGGGGGGGCTGCGATATGCGGTGATGACACATGACCTGGTCATGGTCTGGCTGTGTTGGCAGCTGCTGTTCCTGGGGCGCTATGCCTTGTTGAATGATGCGCCTCCCCAGCCCTGGTTCTCGCTTGACGTATTTGTAGTCATCGCGCTGCAGGCGCTGGCTTTCTGGAAGGTTGGCCTCTATCGGGGTCTATGGCGTTTTGCCAGTGTTGCTGACCTGATCAATATCTTCAAAGCGAGTTTCATCGGATTGCTCGCCATTCTCGTGGTGTTCTCGTATCGCCGACTGGAAGGTATTCCCATCTCGGTATTGGTGGTCTATCCCTTTGCGTTGTCGGCGTTGCTAGGTACGCCACGCCTGCTGTACCGCGCGTGGAAGGACTACCAGGCAGTCAATTCGGATGCCAGGGCGCGGCGGGTTCTCGTGTTGGGCGCTGGTCATGCTGCAGAGTCCTTGATCAAGGATCTTCGCCGGTCAGGCGACTATGAACCGGTTGGATTGTTGGATGATTCGACCCATCTGCAGGGCGCCAAGCTGCATGGCACCCCTATCCTTGGCCGGCTGGATGATGTTGTTCCGGTTGCCAGGGAGACGGACGCCAAGCTTCTGGTCATCGCGATTCCGACACTCGACGCCGCCGGCATGCAGCGGGTGGTGGGCCTCTGCGAAAGTACGGGGTTGCCGTTCCGCACTGTTCCCCGATTGGCCGATATTCTGGATGGGAACTCTTTGCCAGGGCAACTCAAGGAAGTTGCGATTGAGGACCTGCTGGGCCGGAAGCCGATCCTGCCGGATTGGGAGCTGATTCGTGGCTGGCTCCGCGGCCGGACAGTTCTGGTGACGGGGGGCGGGGGATCCATCGGGTCGGAATTGTGTCGTCAATGCGCACGACATGGGGTCGCCAAGATTGTCGTTCTTGAAATCAGCGAATTGCTGATGATCAACATCCAGGCGGAACTGCGCAGGAATTTTCCCGATTTGCAGGTGCTCGGCTTGCTGGGTGACTGCGGAGATCCGGCTGTGATTCGCCATGCCTTGAGCAGCTATCATCCTGATACTGTCTTTCATGCGGCTGCTTACAAGCAAGTTCCACTGCTTGAGGATCAGTTGCGTGAGGCCGTGCGCAACAACACTCTGGCCACAGAGTGTGTGGCGACCGCATGTGTTGAGGCCAAGGTGGAGAATTTTGTATTCATCTCCACCGACAAGGCCGTGGATCCGGTGAATTCGCTGGGAGCGACCAAGCGCTATGCGGAGATGATTTGCCAGAGTCTGGACAAACGTTCCGCTGCAACGAGGTTTCTGACGGTCCGCTTTGGCAATGTGCTCGGATCCGTGGGGAGTGTGGTACCGCTGTTCCGTGAGCAGATCAGAAAGGGCGGTCCAGTCACCGTAACCCACCCGGATGTCAGTCGCTATTTCATGACAATCCCGGAGGCCTGTCTGCTTATCCTGCAGGCGGCAGCTTCGTCATCGCGCGGTGCCATCTACATGCTGGATATGGGAGAGCCGGTGCTTATCCGGCATCTGGCCGAACAGATGATCCGACTGGCAGGCAAACAGCCGGGAGTGGATATTCCAATCGTATACACCGGCCTGCGTCCAGGTGAGAAGCTGCATGAAAGCCTTTTTTATGCCGATGAGAAGTGTCGCCCCACGGCGCACCCCAAGGTCATGGAAGCGGGCGTGCGTGAGTTCTGTCCAGAGTTGGTGCTTGGCAACATCGCCGGTTTGCGACGAGCAATAGCCGATTACGACATCAATGCGATGCGTGAGATTCTTCTCGCGACGATTCCCGAGTTCAGGGCGGTCGAGGAGCCGTGTTCCGCCAATGCGGGTGCGAAGATCGTACCTTTCCCCTCAAAAGAAGCAGGAAGGATTCACTGATGCATGAGCGGATAAAGAAAGCGGTGTTTCCTGTGGCGGGCTTGGGTACCCGGTTTCTGCCGGCGACCAAGACGGTCCCCAAGGAAATGCTGCCGATCATTGATCGGCCGCTGATCCAGTACGCCGTCGATGAGGCTATCGAGGCCGGTTGTGACACGCTAATCTTCATCACCAACCGCTACAAACATGCGGTAGCCGACTATTTCGACAAAGCCTACGAGCTAGAACAGAAGCTGGAGCGCGCCGGTAAGCTGGAGCAGCTGGAGCAGATACGCCATGTACTGCCCAAAGGCGTGCGGGCCGTGTTCGTAACCCAGACCGAGGCGTTGGGGTTGGGGCATGCGGTTTTGTGTGCCAAGCCGATCGTCGGCAACGAGCCATTCGCGGTGCTGCTGCCCGATGACCTTATCTGGAACCGTGGTGACGGTGCCCTGAAGCAGATGGCCGACTTCAATGCCGCCAGTGGCGCCAGTGTCATCGCGGTCGAAGATGTCCCGCACGACAGGACCGGCAGTTATGGCATCGTGGCGACCGACAAGTTCGATGGTCGTCATGGCCACATCACCCAGATCGTCGAAAAGCCCAAGCCCGAAGATGCGCCCAGTGATCTGGCGGTGGTGGGGCGCTATGTGCTGAGCCCGAAGATCTTTGAGTTGCTCGAAGCTACCGGCACAGGTGCTGGCGGCGAGATCCAGCTGACCGATGCGATCGCACAACTGCTCAAGACCGAGCAGGTGGATGCATATCGTTTTGAAGGCAAGCGTTTTGACTGCGGTACGCATCTCGGGCTGGTCGAGGCGACGGTTCGCTTCGCACTGGAGAACGACAAGCTGGCAGGACCGGCGCGTGCGATGATGCAGAAGATGCTGTCCGAGTAAGCGTCAGAGACAGATCTGGAAGCGGATGTTGTCTGCCAGCTGGGCAGGTTCGAAAGGCAGCCGCAAGGCTGCCTTTCTTTTTTGATGTGATGCCGGTGTCCCGTAGGGTGTGGTCGCGCTGTGCCGGGACGCTATCGGGCAGCTGTCTGCCGGCCAATGCTCGGGGCAACACATTCGGCTTGCTTGATTGCGAATGAGCTAGGCCTTTTCCCATGGTCGCTGAAAAGAGAAGGCGGCCCTGTGGCCGCCTTCGTCCATCAACAGCATGGCGAACCGCTTATAGCGATTCGAAAATGCCTGCAGCGCCCATGCCGGTACCGATGCACATGGTCACCATGCCGTACTTCTGCTGGCGACGGCGCAGGCCGTGCAGCAACGTTGCGGTACGGATCGCACCAGTGGCGCCCAGCGGGTGACCCAAGGCGATGGCGCCGCCCAGCGGGTTGATCTTGGACGGGTCCAGCCCGCAATCGCGGATCACCGCCAGCGACTGTGCGGCGAAGGCTTCATTGAGCTC
Organism: Stenotrophomonas sp. STEN014; assembly: GCF_056760315.1. NCBI lineage: Bacteria > Pseudomonadati > Pseudomonadota > Gammaproteobacteria > Lysobacterales > Lysobacteraceae > Stenotrophomonas > Stenotrophomonas sp. STEN014. The sequence continues at coordinate 263,348 of NZ_JBRREN010000004.1, forward strand.
GATCCAGTCCAACTGGTCCTGGCTCAGGCCGGCCTGCTTCAATGCCTTCGGAATCGCCGCGATCGGGCCGATGCCCATCACTTCCGGGCGCACGCCGGCGACCGAGAAGCTGACGAAGCGGGCCAGCGGGGTCAGGCCGTAGTCCTTGATCGCCTGCTCCGATGCCAGCAGCACGGCACCGGCGCCATCGCTCATCTGCGAGGAATTGCCCGCGGTGACCGAACCGCCGAACTGGCCATTGCGGAACACCGGGCGCAGCTTGGCCAGTCCTTCTGCGGACGAGTCCAAGCGCGGTCCTTCGTCCGTGTCGGCGATCTTGTTGCGGGTGATGATGCGCTTGCCATCGGCCAGATCCGGCAGGTGCGAGACGATGTCGTAGGGGCTGATTTCGTCCTTGAATTCGCCGTTCCGGATTGCGGCGATGGCCTTCTGGTGCGAGGCCAGGGCGAACGCGTCCTGTTCTTCGCGCGAGACCTTCCATTCCTCGGCGACCTTCTCGGCGGTGATGCCCATGCCGTAGGCGATGGCAACGTGGTCGTTGTCGAACACGCTTGGCGCCATCGCGATCTTATTGCCCATCATCGGCACCATCGACATCGATTCGGTGCCGCCGGCCAGCATCAGGTCGCTGTTGCCCAGACGGACCTGGTCAGCAGCCATCGCCACGGCCTGCAGGCCGGATGAGCAGAAGCGGTTCACCGTCTGCGCGGCGATGGTGTTGGGCAGGCCAGCCAGCAGCACGCCGATGCGTGCCACGTTCATGCCTTGCTCGGCTTCGGGCATGGCGCAGCCGATGATGGCGTCGTCGATGCGGTTGACGTCCACGCCCGGAGCCTGGGCGACCACGCTCTTTAGAACGTGGGCGAGCATGTCGTCCGGACGGGTGTTGCGGAACATGCCCTTGGGCGCCTTACCAACCGGGGTGCGGGTGGCGGCGACGATGTAGGCGTCCTGGATTTGCTTGGTCATTGCAGTGATCTCTTCAATAGGTGTGAGCGTGAGGGCGGGCAAGGGCGGCGCTGGCAGCGCCACCCCGAGGCACGCTCACTCAGTTCCGCAGTGGCTTGCCGGTCTTGAGCATGTGCGCGATGCGGGCCTGGGTCTTTTCCTGCTGGGCCAGTTCGACGAAGTGCTTGCGCTCCAGGGTGAGCAGCCACTCTTCGTCGACCACGCTGTTGCGATCGACGTTGCCGCCGCACAGCACGGTGGCAATACGCTCGGCGATCTCGTAGTCGTAGGGGCTGATGAAGCGGCCTTCGAGCATATTGACCAGCATCATCTTGAAGGTGGCGATGCCCACGTCACCGGCCACGCGGATGCGGCGTGCCGGCAGCGGCGGACGGTAGCCGCCTTCGGCCAGCGCGGTGACTTCAGCCTTGGCGATGTGCAGCAGCTCGAAGCTGTTGAACACCACCTTGTCGGTGCCGCGCATCAGGCCCAGTTCCTTGGCGTTGACCGCTGAATTGGAGACCTTGGCCATGGCCACGGTTTCAAAGGTCTTCTTCAGCTCGGCGAACACGTCGCCGTCCGGGCCGGCCGCCTGCGAGGCGCGCACGGCGATTTCTTTCAGGCCGCCACCGGCCGGCAGCAGGCCGACGCCGGCTTCGACTAGGCCGATATAGCTTTCCAGCGCCGCCACCGACTTGGCCGCATGCATCTGGAATTCGCAACCGCCGCCCAAGGCCAGGCCACGCACCGCGGTCACCACCGGCACGGTGGCGTACTTGATGCGCTGGCTGGTGCGCTGGAAGTTGGCCACGATCGCCTCGAATTCGGCGATCTTGCCGGCCTGCAGTGCACCCAGTGCGCCAGCCAGGTCGGCGCCCGCCGAGAACGGCTCCTTGTTCTGCCAGATCACCACGCCCTTGAACTGCTTTTCAGCCAGACCGATGGCGTGCTGGATGCCGTCCAGCACCTGGTCGGAGACGGTGTTCATCTTGGTCTTGAAGCTGATGACGCCGATGCCATCGCCGTCGGTCCACAGACGGATGCCGTCGTTCTCGAACACGGTTTCGCCCGGCGCGAACTTCTCGCCCAGCAGTGCGTCCGGAAAGCGTTGGCGCTGGTAGACCGGCAGCGAGGAACGCGGCACCAGGGCATTCTGCGACGGGCTGTAGCTGCCTTCGGCAGCGTGCACGCCGTCACGGCCGTCCAGCACCCAGGCCGGCAGCGGCGCATTGCTCATGCTCTTGCCGGCGGCGATGTCGTCGGCGATCCACTGTGCCACCTGCTTCCAGCCAGCTGCCTGCCAGGTCTCGAACGGGCCCAGCGACCAGCCGTAGCCCCAGCGGATGGCCAGGTCGACGTCGCGCGCGGTTTCGGCGATATCGGCCAAATGGTAAGCGCTGTAGTGGAACAGGTCGCGGAACGTCGCCCACAGGAACTGCGCGTGCGGGTGCTGGCTTTCGCGCAGCTTGGCGAACTTCTCGGCCGGATTCTTGATCTTCAGGATCTCGACCACTTTCGGCGCAGCGGCGCGGTCGGCAGGACGGTAATCCTGCTTTTCAAGGTCGATGACCATGATGTCCTTGCCGACCTTGCGGAAGATGCCAGCGCCGGTCTTCTGGCCCAGTGCACCCTTGCTGATCAGTGCGCCCAGCCAAGCCGGCGCGTGGAAGTACTTGTGCCACGGGTCGTCAGGCAGGGTGTCGCCCATGGTCTTGATGACGTGGGCCATGGTGTCCAGACCGACCACGTCCGAGGTGCGGTAGGTCGCCGACTTCGGACGGCCGACCAGCGGGCCGGTCAGGCCGTCCACCTCGTCAAAGCCCAGGCCGAACTGCTGGGTGTGGTGGATGGTCGACAGGATCGAGAACACGCCGATGCGGTTGCCGATGAAATTCGGGGTGTCCTTGGCGTAGACCACGCCCTTGCCGAGGTTGGTGGTCAGGAAGGTTTCCAGGCCTTCCAGCACCGCCTTGTCGGTGGTCTTGGCCGGGATCAGCTCGGCCAGGTGCATGTAGCGCGGCGGGTTGAAGAAATGCACGCCGCTGAAGCGGTGGCGGAGTTCTTCCGGCAGCACGTCTGCCAGCTTGTTGATGCCCAGGCCTGAGGTGTTGGACGCCAGTACCGCGTGTTCGTTCACGAACGGTGCGATCTTTTTGTACAGGTCCTGCTTCCAATCCATGCGTTCAGCGATGGCTTCGATGATCAGGTCGCAGTCGCGCAGCTGCTCCAGGCCGGAGTCGTAGTTGGCCGGGGTGATGGCCTCGGCCAGCGCCTTGCTGGCCAGCGGCGCCGGGCTCAGTTTGCCGAGGTTGGCAATGGCCTTGAGCACGATACCGTCGGCAGGACCTTCCTTTGCGGCCAGGTCGAACAGCACGGTGTCGACGCCGGCATTGGTCAGGTGGGCGGCGATCTGCGCACCCATGACGCCTGCGCCAAGGACGGCGGCGCGGCGGACAATCAGGGAATTGGACATATCGATAAACCTTTGATCTGCGAGGACGGGTGGATCAGGTGAGGGAGGTTGAATCCGGCGCGCGCGCACTGGCGCGGAAGCCGGCTTCGGCGAAATGGATCAGTTCCTGCGCGGCCTTGCTGCGATGGGCGGCCTCGCTGATGTTGTGTGGGCGCTTGATCAGGCCGAAATCGGCCATGGCGTAGGTCAGCGAACCGGCCAGGAAATCCAGGCGCCAATAAAGTTCCTCTTTGCTCAGGCCCGGCACGCAGGCGCCGATGGCCTTGCCGAACTCGCGCAGCACGTGGCCGTAGTGGTCGGACAGGAACTTGCGCAGGTTGTCGTTCTTCTCGGCATAGGCGCGGGCGATGACGCGGACGAAGGCGCCGCCGCTCTGGCGGTCCTGGGCCATCGCCAGCGCAGGCTCGACGAAAGCGGCCAGCACCGGGCGCAACTCGCCGGGATGGGCGGTGCGCGCCTGTTCCAGCTGGCTCAGGCGGGCGGCGGACATCTCGTCCATGCGGCGGCGGAACACTTCATTGACCAGGTTGTCCTTGGACCCGAAGTGGTAGTTGACCGCGGCGATGTTGACATCGGCATGACTGGTCACCTGGCGCAGCGACGTGCCGGCGAAGCCGTACTGGGCGAACAGTTCCTCGGCTGCGCCGAGAATCCGGTCCTTGGTGGAAAAGCTGGCGGGTTTGCCCATGGCGGCTCAATCAATCAAACGATTGTTTAAATCCTACGCCTGTGCCCGGGCTCCGGTCATGCTGCCATGCAGCATCGTTCATCCGCCGCTGTGCAAACGCCGGGGTCAACCGGTAGAATTACCCACCGCAATCCAAGCTAAGCCCGCGTCCGCACGCGGGTTTTTTTCATGTACCCTCGGGCCGACCGGCCCATATACCGGAGAATTCCCATGGCGCTCGAGCGCACTCTTTCCATCATCAAGCCCGACGCCGTCGCCAAGAACGTGATCGGTGAAATCTACGCCCGCTTCGAAAAGGCCGGCCTGAAGATCGTGGCTGCCAAGTACAAGCAGCTCTCGCGCCGTGAAGCCGAAGGCTTCTACGCCGTGCACCGCGAGCGTCCGTTCTTCAACGCCCTGGTCGAGTTCATGATCTCCGGCCCGGTGATGATCCAGGCCCTGGAAGGCGAGAACGCCGTGCTGGCCCACCGTGACCTGCTGGGCGCCACCAACCCGAAGGACGCTGCGCCGGGCACCATCCGCGCCGATTTCGCTGATTCGATCGACGCCAATGCCGCCCACGGTTCGGATTCGGTCGAGAACGCAGCCATCGAAGTGGCCTATTTCTTCGCTGCCACCGAAGTGGTTTCGCGCTAAGCAGAGGTTGAAGTCGTGAACGAGGTCGTACAGACACCCGCCATCCAGCCGTTGCCGAAAACGGCATCCAGCGCTGGCAAGCAGAACCTGCTCGACCTTGATCGCGCGGGCCTGGAAACGTTCTTCGTCGAAACCCTCGGCGAGCAGAAGTTCCGTGCCCATCAGGTGATGAAGTGGATCCACCACCGCTACGTCACCGATTTCGACCAGATGACCGACCTCGGCAAGGCGCTGCGCGCCAAGCTGCAGCAGCATGCCGAGGTCGTCGTCCCGAATATCGTGTTCGACAAGCCCTCGGTCGACGGCACCCACAAGTGGCTGCTGGCGATGGGGGTGGATGGCAAGAACGCCATCGAAACCGTGTACATCCCCGACAAGACCCGCGGCACGCTGTGCGTGTCCTCGCAGGTCGGTTGCGGTTTGAACTGCACGTTCTGCTCCACCGCCACCCAGGGTTTCAACCGCAACCTGAGCACCGCCGAGATCATCGGCCAGGTGTGGGTTGCCGCCCGTCACCTGGGCAATGTGCCGCACCAGATGCGTCGTCTCACCAATGTGGTGATGATGGGGATGGGCGAGCCGTTGATGAATTTCGACAACGTCGTGCGTGCGATGAGCATCATGCGCGATGACCTAGGCTATGGCCTGGCCAACAAGCGCGTTACCCTGTCCACGTCCGGCCTGGTACCGCAGATCGACCGTCTCTCGGTCGAGAGCGATGTGTCGCTGGCCGTTTCCCTGCACGCACCCAACGATGAGCTGCGCGAGACACTGGTGCCGCTCAACAAGAAGTACCCGATTGCCGAGCTGATGGCTTCTTGCGCGCGTTACCTGCGCGGCAACAAGAAGCGCGATTCGGTGACCTTTGAATACACCCTGATGAAGGGCATCAACGACCAGCCCGAGCACGCCCGCCAGCTGGCGCGGCTGATGCGCCAGTTCGACAACGCGGTGCAGGCCAAGGATTCGGGCAAGGTCAATCTGATTCCTTTCAATCCGTTTCCGGGAACGCGCTACGAGCGCTCTGACGAAGAGCAGATTCGCGCTTTCCAGAAGATCCTGCTTGATGCGCACGTGTTGACGATGGTGCGCCGTACCCGTGGCGATGATATCGACGCGGCCTGTGGCCAGCTCAAGGGGCAGGTGATGGACCGCACCCGTCGCCAGGCCGAGTTCAACCGTCTGCTTGCGGCGCAGGAAAACGGAGATGTCGTTGCTTGATCGCCTGCTGATGCTGCTGGTCGCCACAGTGCTGGTTACCGGCTGCGGGCATGGTCGCGATTCCAGGACGGGAACGGTTCGGCGCATCGAGCAGGTCGCGCCGCAGTACGATCTGCGCGATGACAAGCAGGCGCGTCGGCGCATTCAATATCAGGAGTTGCTGCGTCTGTCCGGTGACCGGCTGGGACGCAACCAGCTCGACGACGCACTCAAATACGCCCGCTCCGCGCAAAAGCTGGAGCCCTCGGTTCCGGATGCTTACACCGTACAGGCGGTGATCGAAGGCTACAGGGCCAATCCGGCGGCCGCCGGAGAGCTGTATCGCAAGGCCGCCGAGCTGGCGCCGAAGCAGGGCGATGTGGCCAACAACTACGGCGCCTGGCTGTGCGGCAATGGTCATCCGGCAGAAGCGCTGGTCTGGTTCGACAGGGCGCTGGCGGATCCGGCGTACGCCGCACGGGCCGATGCACTGGCCAATGCCGGGGGCTGTGCGCTGGATGCGGGGCAGCGCGAACGTGCCGAGCGCGATCTCCGCCAGGCGCTGGCCTTGGCGCCTGACAACGCGTATGCGCTGGAGTCGATGGCACGCAGCGAGTACGCCCGGGGGCGCTATTTCGAGGCGCGGGCCTTCTATCAGCGGCGTCTTGCGGCTGCGCCGGCCACGGTTTCCGTGTTACAAATTGCCATTCAGATTGAAGAGCGGCTGGGCGACAGGAGTGCCGCCGGTCGATACCAACAGCGGCTGCGCGAGGAGTTTCCCTCGACAGCGGCCTCGAATCCCCAAGGCTAGTGCATTGTGATCAATGATCCAGGTGTGAACGCTTTTGAAGGTGTGGTGGGGTGTGGTGAGCAGCTTCGCCGGGCCCGCGAGGCGGCAGGGCTGTCGATACAACAGGTTGCTGGTCAGCTGCGTATGCCGGCTCAGGTGGTCGCAGCGCTCGAATGTGAACAGTGGGAGCGTCTCGGTGCGCCCGTGTTCGTGCGTGGTCAGCTGCGCAGCTACGCCAGGCTGTTGAAGGTGGATATCGGCGAGGCCCTGCAGCGGGCGATGATGGCACCGATCGAACCGCCGGCACTGGTCAGCCACATGCACACGCCGCGGCTCAAGCGTATGGCGGAGAGTCTGGGGCGTCGGGCGGTCTACGGAGTGATCACCGCGGTGCTCGCGGTTCCGGTGTGGTTTGCCTTCCAGGGCAAACTGGTCGACACCCCGCCCAGTACCGCTTCGTTGGATGTAATGCCCGAGGCGGCGTCCACGGCGTCGCCGCAGGCGGCTGCAGGCGGGCAGGCGGTGCCTGCTCCGGTGGGCGGCAGCGCGCCCAAGCGCGCTCCCTATATCGCCTCGATGGCCCCGGTTGCGCGAAATGCGGCCTCGGCCCCTGCCGCGACGCTGACGCTGGATTTCAAGGGGGACAGTTGGGTGGAGATTCTTGCACCCGACGGTTCCGTCGTGGAAAAGGGGTTGATTCCCGCCGGGCAGATACGCAGCTTCGATATCGGGCAGGTCGGGCGCATGAAGCTCGGCAATGCGGCCGAGGTCGCGGTTCGACAGGCCTCGGGCAGCGTCGATCTGACGCCCTACAAGCGCGGCAATGTGGCCCGCTTTACGGTATCCTCTGACGGATCCGTGGCGCCGGTTTCGTACTGAAACGTGGCATCCAACTAAAACAACAATGCTCCCCGGAAAAGTGGGGCGAGAGTACGCATGGCGATTGACGACCTGCTCGACGAGCACGAACAAAGTGAACGTGTCCGCACCTGGCTTCGCAAAAATGGGTTTGGAATTTTTGCCGGAGTAGTGCTGGGTATTGCTGCCATCTACGGTTGGCAGTGGTGGCAGAAGGACCAGGTGGGCAAGCTCGCCGAGGCCAATACCCGCTATGAGTCTGTTCTGCGCAGTCTGCAGTCCAAGAATCTCGGCGAGGCTGTGAAGGAAGTCGCGGCACTGGAAGGTGGCAAGGCCGGGATCTATGCCGATCTGGCCGCGCTGGAGCTGTCCAAAGCGCAGGTCGAGGCCGGCAAGCCTGAGGATGCGATCAAGACGCTGCGTGGGCTGAACGCCGAAGGCGAGTTCAAGGCATTGATTGACCAGCGTATTGCCCGGCTGCTGATCGAAACCGGTAAGCCGGAAGATGCGCTGGTGCTGCTGGGCCCGGCAGATGACAGCGCGGCTCTGGAGATTCGCGCTGACGCGCTGATGGCGCAGGGCAAGCGTGATGACGCGCGGGATCTGTACAGCCAGGCGCTGGCCAAGCTGGATGTCGCTGCTCCGCAGCGCCGTCTGCTGGAAACCAAGCTGACTGATGCTGGTGGCACTGTGACCGACCCTGCGGCGGAGAAGAACTGATGAAGCTCAAGCAAGTTGCAGGTGTGGCGCTGATGGCGATGGCGCTGGCCGGTTGCTCCACGGTCAAGGGCTGGTTTGCCGGGAAGGATGCCGAGGCCAAGAAAGCGCTTGAGCCGATGGAGCTGGCCAAGTTCGAGCCGACGGCCAGTGTCAGCAAGATCTGGTCGGTGAATGTTGGCAAGGGCGAGGGCCGGATTGGCCTGCGCCAGGCGCCCGTCGTCGCCGATGGCCGTGTCTACGCGGCGGCCGTAGAGGGCGGTGTGCATGCGCTGGATTTGCAGAGCGGCAAGGAAATCTGGGAATACGTCCCGGCCAAGGAAAAGAAGAAGCCCAAGCTCCGTCTTTCCGGCGGTCCGGGCGCTGGCGAAGGTGTGGTGGTCATCGGCACGCTGGACGGCAAGGTGATCGCACTCGACGCCAGCACTGGTGCCGAGAAGTGGACGGCCAAAGTCCCGGGTGAGGTGATCACGGCACCTGCGGTTGCGCAGGGTCTGGTATTCGTGCGCAGCAATGATGGGCGTACCACCGCGTTCGACGCCGGCACTGGCGAGCAGCGCTGGTTCAACTCGCAGGAGTTGCCTGCCTTGACCGTGCGCGGCAATGCGCCGGTGGTTGCCGGTCCGGGCGTGCTGTTCATCGGCAACGATGACGGCACCGTGGCGGCGTTGGCGATGCAGGACGGTCGTCCACTGTGGGAGCAGATGGTAGGTGCGCCGGAAGGGCGTACCGAGCTGGAGCGCATATCGGATGTCGATGGGGCCCCGGTGCTGGAAGGCAATACGCTGTATGTGAGCAGCTTCAAGAACCAGACGCTGGCCATCGAGGGCCCGACCGGGCGTCCGCTGTGGTCCCGCGATCACGGTGGCGCTGGCGGTGTTGCGGTGTCCTCAGGCAATGTCGTGGTCACCGATGGCAAGGGCGTGGTTTACGGGCTGGACAAGATGTCCGGTTCAGCGATGTGGTCGCAGCAGGCGCTGGGGCGCCGCTCGGTGACCGGTCCGGCCATCCACGGCGACTACGCGGTGGTGGGTGATTACAAGGGTTATCTGCATTGGTTGCGCCTGGACAACGGCGAACTGGCTGCCCGCGAGAAGGCCGGGGGCGATGCGCTCCGGGCACAGCCTTTGGTGGCTGACGGAATTCTGCTGATGCAGAACGTGGATGGAAAGCTGACCGCATTCCGGTTGGCCCAATAAGGAGTAAAAGCGATGCTGCCCTTGGTCGCCCTGGTCGGACGGCCGAATGTCGGCAAGTCCACCCTTTTCAATGCTTTCACCCGCACCCGGGACGCGCTGGTCCATGACCAGCCCGGTGTTACGCGTGACCGTAATTACGGTGTCTGTCGTCTCAACGAGGACAAACCGTTCCTGATCGTCGATACCGGCGGTATCGCAGGTGATGAGGAAGGTCTTGCCGGCGCGACCGCCCGGCAGGCACGTGCTGCCGCAGGCGAAGCCGATCTGATCCTGTTTGTCGTCGATGCCCGCGAGGGTACCTCGGCGCTGGACGATGAAATTCTATCGTGGCTGCGCAAGCTGTCGCGGCCGACCTTGCTGTTGATCAACAAGATCGACGGTACCAACGAAGATACCGTCCGCTCGGAATTCTCCCGTTACGGTTTCAGCGAAATGCTGACCGTTTCGGCGGCCCATCGTCAGGGCCTGGATGACCTGCTGGACGAGGTGGTCGAGCGCTTGCCGGAAGAGGGGACGACCGAGACCTTGGACGATGATCCGGGTCGCATGCGTATCGCTTTTGTCGGGCGCCCGAACGTGGGCAAGTCCACGCTGGTCAACCGATTGTTGGGCGAGGAGCGCATGATCGCCTCCGAAGTTCCCGGCACCACCCGCGATTCGATCGCGGTGGACATGGAGCGTGACGGCCGCGAGTACCGCCTGATCGATACCGCAGGCCTGCGCCGCAAAGGCCGGGTGGATGAAGTCGTGGAGAAATTCAGCGTCGTCAAAACACTGCAGGCGATCGAACAGTGCCAGGTTGCCGTTCTGATGCTGGACGCCACCGAGGGCGTTACCGATCAGGATGCCAGTGTGCTGGGTGCGGTGCTGGATGCCGGTCGTGCGCTGGTTGTTGCGATCAACAAGTGGGATGGTTTGACCGAATACCAGCGCGAGCAGGCGGAAGCCTTGACGTCGCGCAAATTGAGCTTCGTGCCGTGGGCTGAAGTGGTGCGTATCTCCGCCCAGCATGGTTCGGGGTTGCGGGAGCTGTTTCGTGCGATCCATCAGGCGCATGCGTCTGCGACGATGGAATTCAGCACCAGCGAGGTGAATCGGGCGCTGGAGATCGCGTACGAAACCAACCCGCCGCCGGCCATTCGTGGCCACGTGTCCAAGCTGCGCTATGTGCACCCGGGCGGCAGCAATCCGCCTACCTTCATCGTCCATGGCACGCGCCTGAAGGATCTTCCAGAGTCGTACAAGCGGTATCTGGAGAACTTTTTCCGCAAGCGCTTCAAGCTGGTGGGCACGCCGGTGCAGTTCATCTTCCGCGAGGGCACCAACCCTTACGAAGGCAAGAAGAACGTCCTCACCGAACGCCAGGTCAAGGCCAAGCGGCGCCTGATGAAGCATGTGAGGGGAAAGTAGGAAAAAGGGCGTCCATGGGGCGCCCTTTTTTACTGGTCGTTGCTGGCGCTGCCTGGATTGGCCATGGTGGAGTCTGAGGGTGCATTGCCGGTTCCTGCGTCAATGGCGGGCTTGGCGGATAATCACGCCATGAGCATTTGCGAACTTTCCCCTGAACAGGCGCGTACGCGCCAGACTGCCGGTGCCTTGCTGATCGACCTGCGTCAGGCGCACGAGCGCGCCGGCGGTATGGCCGAAGGCGCGCTGGGGATTGCCAAAGACGAACTGCTGGCCGCGCCGTCCCGGCATCTGCCTTCACAGGACAGGGAGATCCTGCTGATCTGCCAGAGCGGCCGACGCTCGGCCGATGCGGCGGCCGCGTTGCAGGCGGCCGGATACACCCGGCTGGCATCGGTTGCCGGTGGCACGGTGGCGTGGCGGGAGGCCGGCCTGCCGCTGGTGCAGCCGCTGCTGGATGCTGGTGAGCGCGATTTCTATGACCGCTATTCGCGCCACCTGCTCTTGCCGCAGGTGGGGGAGGCAGGGCAGCGCCGTCTGCGCGATGCGCGCGTGCTGGTGGTGGGGGCGGGCGGGCTCGGCGCGCCGGCAGCGTTCTATCTGGCGGCTGCGGGCGTGGGTCATCTGCGGATCGCCGATCACGACGTTGTCGAGCGCAGCAATCTGCACCGGCAGATCATCCATACCGATGCCGGCGTTGGCCAGCCCAAGGTCGTCTCGGCGCGTGAGCGTTTGCTGGCGCTGAATCCGCATATCGAGGTGGAGGCGATCCCGCAGCGGGTCACCTCCCACAACATCGATACGCTGATGCGGGATGTGGACGTGGTGCTGGATGGCTCGGACAATTTCCCGCTGCGCTACCTGCTCAATGACGCGTGCATCAAGCACGCCACGCCGCTGGTCTATGCCGCGATCGAGCGCTTTGACGGGCAGGTGAGTGTGTTCGATGCCGGCCGGCAGCGCGGGCGTGCGCCGTGCTATCGCTGCCTGTTCCCGGCGCCGCCGCCGGCGGAGTTCGCGCCCAACTGCGCCGAGGCGGGGGTGCTCGGCGTACTCCCCGGTCTGGCCGGGGTGATGCAGGCTGCGGAAGTGTTGAAGCTGCTGTTGGGTATCGGTGAGCCGCTGACCGGACGGCTGCTGCGCTTTGATGCGTTGCAGATGCGCTTCCGCGAAACCCGCGTGCATGCCGATCCGGCGTGCCCGGTATGTGCACCGGGCATGGAGTTTCCCGGTTATATCGACTACGCGGCGTTCTGTTCCCGGCGCGGCTGATCCTGCGCTCAGGGCAGGTGTCGGGCATGGCGGAATCAGGGACAATACCCGGTCCCTGCCGCTGCCCCCACGCCCATGACCGCTTCCGCTGACGCCTCCGTGGCGACTTCCCGCATCCTCGACGGCCGCCGTATCGCCGAGGAGCTGCTTGATGATCTGAAACTGCGGGTGGATGCGCGCCTGGCGGCCGGGCGTTCGCGCCCCGGGCTTGCGGTGGTACTGGTGGGGGGCGATCCGGCCTCGACCGTGTACGTGCGCAACAAGCGCCGTGCGGCGGAGAAGGTCGGCATCGAGGCCTTCGATTACGACATGCCCGAGGGCACCACCGAGGCGCAGCTGCTGGCGCTGATCGACCAGCTCAATGCCGACCCGAAGATCCACGGCATCCTGATCCAGCTGCCGCTGCCCGGCATCCCCGATGCAAGCCGGCTGATCCAGCGCATCGATCCGCGCAAGGATGTGGACGGTTTCCACCCCGAGAACGTCGGGCATCTGGCCCTGCGCCAGTTCGGCCTGCGGCCGTGCACGCCGCGGGGCATCACCACCCTGCTGGGCCATACCGACCAGCCGGTGCGTGGCCGCAACGCCACCATTGTCGGAGTCAGCAACCATGTCGGCCGGCCGATGGGGCTGGAGCTGCTGATCGCCGGCTGCACCGTGACCAGCTGCCACAAGTTCACGCCGCGCGAGGTGTTGGAGCAGGCGGTGCGCAATGCCGACATCCTCGTGGTCGCGGTGGGGATCCCGCAGCTGATTCCCGGCGAGTGGGTCAAGCCGGGGGCGGTGGTGATCGATGTGGGCATCAATCGCCTGGACGATGGCCGCCTGGTGGGGGATGTCGGTTTCGAGGCGGCCGCGCAGCGGGCCAGCTGGATCACCCCGGTGCCCGGCGGCGTCGGTCCGATGACCGTGGCCACGCTGATGCAGAACACGATCGAGGCGGCCGAGGCCAACGGCTGAACCGAGGTCGAGGAGGCGGGGCCGTGCAACGCTGATTTGCAGCGTTGCCCCCTGCGTCCCCCTGACATCGGCGCGCAAACAAGGGTAAAATGTCGCGCTTCCCCACATATCGGGTACGCCGATGCTGCGCATCCAGGCTGAAGCACTCACATACGACGACGTTTCGCTCGTCCCCGCCCATTCCATCGTCCTGCCCAAGGACGTCGATCTCGGCACGCGCCTGACGCGCGATCTGCGGTTGAAGCTTCCGGTTGTCTCGGCGGCCATGGATACCGTCACTGAAGCCCGTCTTGCCATTGCGATGGCCCAGATCGGCGGCATTGGCATCATCCACAAGAACCTGAGCCTCGAGCAGCAGGCGGCCGAAGTGGTCAAGGTCAAGAAGTTCGAGTCCGGCGTGATCCGCGACCCGATCACCGTCGGCCCGGAAACTTCGATCCGCGACGTGCTGGCCTTGACCCAGGCCCACAACATCTCCGGCGTGCCGGTGGTGGATGGCGGCGGCCAGCTGGCCGGCATCGTCACCCACCGTGACATGCGCTTCGAGACCGAGTTGGACGATCCGGTCCGCCACATCATGACCAAGAAGGATCGCCTGATCACGGTCAAGGAAGGCGCCGCGTCGGATGAAGTGCTGCAGCTGCTGCACAAGAACCGTATCGAAAAGGTGCTCGTGGTCAATGACGCGTTTGAACTACGCGGCCTGATCACGGTCAAGGACATCCAGAAGAAGACCGACAACCCCAACGCCGCCAAGGACACCTCGACCCGTCTGCTGGTCGGTGCCGCGGTCGGTGTGGGCGGTGACACCGATCGCCGCGTCGAGGCGCTGGTCGCCGCCGGTGTCGACGTGCTGGTGGTGGATACCGCGCACGGCCACTCGCAGGGCGTGCTGGACCGCGTGCGCTGGGTGAAGAAGAACTTCCCGGGCGTGCAGGTTATCGGCGGCAACATCTGCACCGGTGATGCGGCGCTGGCGCTGCTGGACTGCGGCGCCGATGGCGTCAAGGTCGGTATCGGTCCGGGCTCGATCTGCACCACGCGTGTGGTGGCGGGCGTGGGTGTGCCGCAGATCACCGCAATCGACCTGGTGGCCGAGGCGCTGCAGGACCGCATTCCGCTGATCGCCGATGGCGGCATCCGCTATTCGGGCGACATCGGCAAGGCGCTGGCCGCCGGTGCTTCGACGGTGATGATCGGCGGCCTGTTCGCCGGTACCGAGGAATCGCCGGGCGAGACCGAGCTGTTCCAGGGCCGCAGCTACAAGAGCTATCGCGGTATGGGCTCGCTGGCGGCGATGGAAAAGGGCAGCAAGGACCGCTACTTCCAGGATTCGGCCGATGCCGACAAGCTGGTGCCCGAAGGCATCGAGGGTCGCGTGCCCTACCGCGGTCCGGTCGGTGGCATCGTCCATCAGCTGATGGGCGGTCTGCGCGCCACGATGGGCTACGTGGGTTGCGGCACCATCGAAGAAATGCGCACCAAGCCGAAGTTCGTGAAGATCAGCGGCGCCGGCCAGCGTGAGAGCCACGTCCACGACGTGCAGATCACCAAGGAGCCACCGAATTACCGCATGGGCTGATCCAGTCCGACGCAAAGAGGGAGACGTTCGCGTGTCCCTCTTTTCGTATCCGCCATCCGTTTTCCGAATTGCACCTGCATTGGCGACATGACCAACATCCATAACGACAAGATCCTCATCCTCGACTTCGGCGCCCAGTACACGCAGCTGATCGCCCGCCGCATCCGCGAGTTTGGCGTGTATTGCGAAATCTGGGCGTGGGACCACGATCCGGCCGAGATCGCCGCCTTTGGTGCCAAGGGCATCATCCTGTCTGGCGGCCCGGAAACCACCACGCTGCCCGGCGCGCCGGCTGCGCCGCAGGAAGTGTTCGACAGCGGCCTACCGCTGCTGGGCATCTGCTACGGCCTGCAGACCATGGCCAAGCAGTTGGGCGGTGGCACCGAAGCCGCCGACCAGCGCGAGTTCGGTCATGCCGAGGTCAAGCTGCTGGGCAATGACGCACTGCTGGGCGGCCTGTCCGACCACGGCGGCGAGCCGCGCCTGGATGTGTGGATGAGCCATGGCGACCACGTCACCCACGTGCCGCCAGGCTTCGCCGTCACCGCCGTGACCGACCGAATCCCGGTGGCCGCGATGGCCAATGAGGAAAAGCGCTGGTACGGCGTGCAGTTCCACCCGGAAGTGACCCACACCAGGCAGGGTTCGGCGCTGCTGAAGCGCTTCGTCACCGAGATCTGCGGCTGCGCCACGCTGTGGACCGCCGCCAACATCATCGACGACCAGATCGCCCGCGTGCGTGAGCAGGTGGGCAGCGATGAAGTGATCCTGGGCCTCTCCGGCGGTGTGGATTCCTCGGTGGTCGCAGCGCTGCTGCACAAGGCCATCGGCACCCAGCTGACCTGCGTGTTCGTCGACACCGGTCTGCTGCGCTTCCAGGAAGGCGACCAGGTCATGCAGATGATGGCCGAGAACATGGGCGTCAAGGTCGTGCGAGTGAACGCAGCCGACCGCTACTTCAAGGCGTTGGAAGGCGTCAGTGATCCGGAAGCCAAGCGCAAGATCATCGGCAACCTGTTCGTCGAGATTTTCGATGAAGAATCGAACAAGCTCAGCAACGCCAAGTGGCTGGCGCAGGGCACGATCTATCCGGACGTGATCGAGTCGGCCGGCAGCAAGACCGGCAAGGCACACGTCATCAAGAGCCACCACAACGTGGGCGGTCTGCCGGAAGACATGAAGCTCAAGCTGGTCGAGCCGCTGCGCGAGCTGTTCAAGGATGAAGTGCGTCGCCTCGGCGTCGAGCTCGGCCTGCCGCGTGCAATGGTCTATCGCCATCCGTTCCCGGGCCCGGGCTTGGGCGTGCGCATCCTCGGTGAAGTCAAGCGCGAGTACGCCGAACTGCTGGGCAAGGCCGATGCGATCTTTATCGAAGAACTGCGTGCCGCGGACCTGTACGACAAGACCAGCCAGGCCTTCGCCGTGTTCCTGCCGGTCAAGTCGGTGGGCGTGGTCGGCGATGCGCGTGCTTACGAGTGGGTGATCGCGCTACGTGCAGTGGAGACCATCGACTTCATGACCGCGCATTGGGCGCACCTGCCATACGATTTCCTCGGCCGCGTGTCCAACCGCATCATCAACGAGCTGCGTGGCGTCTCGCGCGTGGTCTACGACATCTCCGGCAAGCCGCCGGCGACGATCGAGTGGGAGTGATCCTTCCGGTGCCAGCCCCGGTGGCCTGCCGCGTTTGAATCAGCCGCACACAACGCCCCGTCAGGGGCGTTGCTTTATGCGGCGGACCTGCGGGCGGCGGGTTGAATATCGTCAGCAGAGCGACGCCGCACCCAGAGCGTCGGTCGCGTCCGTGGTGTTTGTCGATGCCGGATCTATTGGCCGCACGGCTTTACTATGGTGATCATTTCCTTATGGCCGAACAGGTGGAACCCGATGCCGCATGACGCCTTTGCCTCGCGCAACGGGTTCGATCAGGGTGGCAAGTCCTGTGTGCGTTTCCCGTCCGGGCACGCTCGGGAGCACAGCTGGCGATTCGCGCATTGGAAGCGGCTGTGCGGTGTGCTCCTGCTGTGCATGCTCTGTCTGGTTCCGTGGCCGGCGCTGAGCCTGGCGCCCAGGCCGCTTGACGGCTACTTCAGGGAAGTATGGACCACGCGCGAAGGGCTTCCGCACAACCTGATCCACGGCATCGCGCAGACACCGGACGGCTACCTGTGGTTCGCCACCTGGGAAGGTGTGGTCCGCTACAACGGAATCGACTTCCGCATCTTCGACCAGCGGGCGGTGCCGGAATTGCGCGACAGCAGTGTGCTGGTCGTACGGGTGGCACGCGATGGTGGCTTGCTGCTGGGGACA
Source organism: Stenotrophomonas sp. STEN014 (assembly GCF_056760315.1). Taxonomy (NCBI): domain Bacteria; kingdom Pseudomonadati; phylum Pseudomonadota; class Gammaproteobacteria; order Lysobacterales; family Lysobacteraceae; genus Stenotrophomonas; species Stenotrophomonas sp. STEN014. The sequence continues at coordinate 280,388 of NZ_JBRREN010000004.1, forward strand.
GCGGGCGGCAGCGTGGTGCGTTATCACGCCGGGCGCTGGAGTGCCTGGCCGGGCAGCGAAGCCCTGCCGCAGGACCAGGTCATTGATCTGGTGGAGGACCGAGATGGCGGGCTGTGGGTGGGAACCCATGGCAGCGGCGTGTTGCATGTCGGCAGCAATGGTGCGATCACGCGCTTCGATGTCGATGCCGGCTTGCCAGGCAATTCCGTGCTGAAGCTCCTGCAGGCGGACGACGGTACGATCTGGGTCGCCACTGCCGGTGGTGTGGCGCGCTCTTCAGGCAAGCGTTTTGTGGCCCTGGGTGCGGCGGAGGGTCTGCCGCCCGGACAGGCGTTCACCGTGGTCTGCGGGCCGGATGGCCGCATCCATGTCGGCATGGAGCAGGGGGCGTGGCGGCAGGACGGCGAACGGTTTGTACCACTGGCGCCGGACCTGCCGCCCTCCAATGTGACCCGCATCATGGTGGAGGCCGATGGAACCGCCTGGCTGGGCACCGTCACCGGTCTGTATCGCCACAGCCGGAGCTATGGGCTGGAGCGCATCGGCAATGCCAACGGCCTGCCCAATGAACAGATTTCCGCAATCTGGGAGGACCGCGAACACAGTCTGTGGGTCGGTACGAACGGCGGCCTTGTGCGCCTTCGCAACGCGCCTTTCAGCACGTTCGGCCTGCAGGACGGCTTGCCCAACGCCTATGTGCGCAGTGTGCTGGCCGATGCGCAGGGCACCTTGTGGGTTGCCACCAGTGATGGCCTGGGCTGGCTGCGTGATGGTCGTTTCAGTGCAGCCGGCAGCCGCAACGGCCTGCCCGGTGATTCCCTGCTCAGTCTCGGCAGGTCGCGCGCAGGCGGTGTCTGGGTGGGGAGCTACAGTCACGGCGCGGTGCTGTGGGATGGTCGCGTGCGCCGCCATCTCGACAGCCGCAGTGGGTTGACCGGCAACCAGGTGCGCGCCCTGCTGGAAACCGCGGACGGCACCCTCTGGGTGGGCACCTCGCGCGGCTTGAACCGGGTCGACGCGCGGGGTGTGCGGCACTACACCCTGGCCCAGGGCATGCCCAGTGACTTCATCATCGCTTTGCACCAGGATCGCCATGGCGTGCTGTGGGTCGGCACTTCCAACGGGTTGGCGCAGATCGACGGCGAGCATGTCCGCGCTTACCCGCTGCGCGATTTCGGCGCCAGCAACGTGTTCGGCCTGCACGAAACCGATGACGGCACGCTGTGGCTGGCGACCAACCAGGGATTGATCCGCCTCCGCGACGGACAGATGCGCCTGATTGGTACCGGGCAGGGATTGCCGGTGGCCAAGATCTTCCAGGTACTGGCCGACGGCGAGGATCATTTCTGGCTAACCTCCAACCGCGGCATGTTGCGCGTGGCGCGACAGGCTCTGGACGCCGTGGCCGATGGCCGGCAATCGGGCCTGGAGGTGGAATGGTTCGACGAAAGCGATGGTCTGGTGAGTGCCCAGAACAACGGCAATTCCGGGCCGGCTGCGTGGCGCACCGCGGATGGAAAGCTCTGGTTCGCCACCGCCGGGGGACTGGCGATGACCGGGCCGGGCCGCATCCACGAACTTACCCGCATGCCGCCGCCAGTGGTCATTGAGGAAGTGCGCGTGGATGATCGTCCCGTGCCGCTGCAGGCCGAGCTTCGCCTGCCACCGGGCACGCGCAAGCTCGAGCTGCATTTCGCCGGCCTGAGCTATTTGATTCCAGAAAAAATCCGCTATCGCTACCGGCTCGACGGCTTCGATCCGGAGTGGGTCGAGCGCGGCGCATTGCGTTTTGCGCAGTACACCAACCTCGACCCCGGCCATTACGTATTCCGCGTATCGGCCGCCCATCCCAATGGGGGCTGGAGCCGCGAGGAGGCGCGCATCGCATTGCATATCCAGCCCCGGCTGCTGCAGCGCCGCGATTTCCGGCTCGGCCTGGCGGGGGTGGCCCTGCTTGCGCTGTACGGTTGGTATCGCTGGCGCGTGCACGCCCTGCAGGCGGCCAAGCGCCGTCTCGGCACGCAGGTGGAGGAGCGTACCCGCGATCTGCGCGTCCAGGCCGAGGCATTCGAACGACAGGCGCGCGAGGATGCACTCACGGGATTGATGAACCGTCGCGCCTTTGACGAAGCGCTCGCGCGTGACTTTGACAGGGCCGCAACGGAAGGGACGCCGCTGGCGCTGGCGCTGGCCGACCTGGATTACTTCAAACGCATCAATGATGGCTACTCGCACACCGCCGGCGATGCAGCGCTGCGCGCCGCTGCCGACACGATCCGCGCGCATGCCGGCGATGAGGTGCTTGTGGCGCGCTGGGGCGGCGAGGAGTTCGCGCTGCTGTTTCCCGGTCTTGCGCGCGAGCAGGCGCTGGCACGGTGCGAAGCGTTGCGCCAGGCGGTGACCGCCATCGACACCTCCGCTTTTGCCCCCGGATTCACAATGACGGTGAGCATCGGCGTCGCCGACCGTGTCGGGCTGACCCATCACGAAAAACTCATCAGCCGCGCCGATCTGCTGCTCTACAAAGCCAAGCGCAGCGGGCGCAACCGGGTGTGTGGTTGAGCTGGGGATGTTTTCCGCAGCGCGCCGGCCCGCCAGGCGGCAGGCGCCAAGCGGCGGCATGGATCACCTTCGGCATGCGGTTGGAGAGGCGCTGAACTCTGTCCGGCCTCCGTGTTGGAGCACGCTGCGGCCGCGGGCGTCGGCCGGGTGGCATGAGGGGGCATGCCGCCTCAGCGGATACGGCGTGGTTGCAGGGCCTTCAGCGCCCAGCCAAGAAGGGGTCTATCCGTCGAGCTTGCCGCTGGTGCAGGCGGCGTGCGGGGCCGCCCTGCGGGCCAGTACCGCCTCGCGGTGGGCGATATAGGCGTTGGAGCCGAGGATGATCAGTGCCCCTGCGACCGTCCAGCCATCCAGCACTTCGCCAAACAGCAGCCAGCCCAGCGTCACCACCAGCGGCAGCTGGGTGAAGCTGATCGGGGTCAGTGCGGAGACTTCGCCCAGCTTCAGGGCGCGGGTCCAGAACAGCTGTCCCACCGTGCCCAGCACGCCGGTGGCGACGAGCCACAGCCAGCCGGTGAGCGACGGCCAGACCCAGACGAACAGTGCCGGCACCAACGACAGCGGCACCCAGAATACATAGGTGTAGAACACCACCGTGTCGGGGCCGTCGACGCGGGTGAGCTGCTTGATCTGGATCGCGACCAGGGCGCTGAGCATGGCGGCGGCGACGGCGATCAGGCTCCCGGCCTGGAAGCCTGACACTCCCGGGCGCACGATCACCAGCACGCCGATGAAGCCGGCGATCACCGCCGCCCAGCGCCGGACGCGGACTTTCTCGCCCAGCCACAGTACCGCGGCGATGGTGACGAACAAGGGCGTGGAGTAGGACAGCGAGATGGCCTGCGACAGCGGCAGGTGACCGATGGCCCAGAAGCCGCACAGCATCGACGCCAGGCCGATGGCGCTGCGCAGGAAGTAGCGCGGCAGCTGTTGTGTACGCAGCGAGCCGTGGCCTGGGCGCAGCAGGACCGGCAGCAGCGCCAGCAGGCCGAAGCCGTTGCGGAAGAACGCCACTTCCTGGGTCGGCACATGGCCGGTGGCGTAGCGGATGGCGATGGCCATCAGCCCGAACGCCATCGCGCTGGCAAACATCAGCAGCGCCGCGCGCAGCGGTGCGGGAGTCGCGCGGCTTGCGGCGGTGATGCTCACCATTGTGCGCCGATCAGCCGTGGCTCCGGTTCGATCGGTACGCCGAACTTCTCCAGCACCGCTGCCGAAACACGTCGCGCGAACGCGAGCAGTTCGGCACCGGTGGCGTGGCCATGGTTGACCAGTACCAGCGCGTGGTCCGGCGAGACGCCGGCATCGCCCTCGCGCCGGCCCTTCCAGCCGCTGGCCTCGATCATCCAGGCGGCCGACACCTTGCGGCTGGCTGCGTCGTTGCCCGGAAACACGGGCAGGGCGGGGTAGTGCTGCAGCAGCACCTCCACCTGTTCCAGCGGCAGGATCGGATTCTTGAAAAAGCTGCCGGCGTTGCCCAGCACCTCCGGATCGGGCAGCTTGCGGCGGCGGATGGCGATCACCGCATTGGCCACATCAGCCGATACCGGCTGTTGGATACCTTGCGCCTGCAGCTCTTCGCGGATGCCGGCATAGTCCAGCCGCAGCTCATGCAGCAAGGGCAGGCGGAACTCCACGGCGGTGATCAGGTAGCGGTCGGCCTCGGCCTTGAACACGCTGTCGCGATAGGCGAACCGGCAGGCGTCCTGGTCCAGCCGTACCCACCCCTGTTTCTGCGTATCCCAGGCTTCGACGGTATGGATGAACTCGCCCACCTGCACGCCGTAGGCGCCGATGTTCTGGATCGGCGCCGCACCGGCGGTACCGGGAATCAGCGCCAGATTCTCCAGTCCGGACAGGCCTTCGGCCAGCGACCACAGCACCAGCTCATGCCAGATCACGCCGGCACCGGCGCGCACGATGGCGTGGTCGGCGCGGTGCTCGAGGATGTGCAGGTCGCGGTTGTCGAACACCAGCACCGTGGCCTGCGGATCGGCGGCCAGCAGCACATTGCTGCCACTGCCCAGCACCAGCAGCGGGGCGCCGGCGACGCTGGCCAGGGCCTCCGGGAGCGCCTGCGGATCGGACACCCGCAGCAGGCGGGCCGCGCGGGCGTCGACGTGGAAGGTATTGAGGGGCCGCAGGGAAGCGTTCTGGTGCAACGACCAGGCGGGAACAGCATTGGTCATAGGGGAGCGACCGCGCCTCGGGAGGGGGCTTCGCGCCGGCGGCGGATCGCTTCCACGCAATCGCCGATCAGCGCCGGACCACGGAAGATCAGTCCGCTGTAGCACTGCACCAGTGATGCGCCGGCGGCCATCTTGGCCACCGCGTCGGCGCCGGACTGGATGCCGCCCACGCCGATCAGCGGTATCGATTCGGGCAGGCGCGCACGCATCCGCCGCAGCACCAGCGTGGACTGGCCCAGCAGCGGCGCACCGGACAGACCGCCGGCCTCGGCTGCCAGCGGGTCGGCTTCCACGCCTGCCCGGCCGATGGTGGTGTTGGTGGCGATCACGCCATCGACCTGCAGCTCGCCCAGTACCCGCGCCGCGCCATCGATGTCGCGGTCGCTCAGGTCCGGGGCGATCTTGACCAGCATCGGCACGCGCTTGCCGTGTTTGCCCGCCAGCTGTTCCTGCGCCTCGCGCAGACCGCCGACCAGTCGCCGCAGCGCCTGCTCCTCCTGCAGCTCGCGCAGCCCGGCGGTATTGGGCGAGGAAATATTGACGGTGATGTAGTCGGCCAGCGGATACACCTTCTCCATGCAGATCAGGTAGTCCGACAGCGCATCCTCGTTGGGGGTGTCCTTGTTCTTGCCGATGTTGATGCCCAGCGGGCCCGGACGGTGCCGGGTCTGCTCGACATTCCGCACCAGCGCATCCACACCGCGGTTGTTGAAGCCCATGCGGTTGATGATGGCGCCATGACGCGGCAGCCGGAACAGGCGCGGCTTCGGGTTGCCGGCCTGCGGACGTGGGGTGATGGTGCCGATCTCGACAAAGCCGAAGCCCAGCCCGAACAGCGCGTCGATATGTTCACCGTTCTTGTCCAGGCCGGCGGCCAGCCCCACCGGGTTGGGAAACTCCAGCCCGAACACCTTGGTCGGCAGCGGCTTGACGCGGCCGGTGATCAGCGGCGTGGTGCCGGTGCGCCAGGCCAGATCCAGCGCGGACAGGCCGAGGCCATGGGCGCGCTCGGCGTCGAGGGAGAACAGGAACGGGCGGGCTAGTGAATACATAGGCTCAGTTCAACGTGCCGATGAAGGCGCGGGTTTGATATCCGATGGCGACCTTGCCATCCACGGCGGGATCGCCGCACAGCTGCCGCGATGCATCCCGCATGGGCATGTGACGGAGGAGCAACACGAGGAAATCCGCTGGCCCTGCAGCTTCCAAGGGGGCCGGTGCCGCAGCGCCCGGAGCGGCTCTGGCAGCGGCCACCGCTGCTTCCGCAGGAAGATCGGGCGCGCAAGACAACCCGTCCCGCAGCGCCGGCGGATATCCCCGCCGGTAGCGGAGAGGGTCCGCCGCCGTGTTGCTGAAGCGTTCGGTTGGAGCGGCCTGGCGCATGCCCGTCTCAGTAATTCAGCGCGGCGATCCACGCCAACCCGCCGAAGAACACGATGAAGGCCAGGATGCCCAGCACCCACAGCGCCACCGACAGCCAGCCCAGTACCAGGCCGGTGACCGCCAGGCCGTCGCCATCGAGCTGGCCGTTGCTGCGGCGGATCTCGCCGCGTGCCATATGGCCGAAGATGATCGCGCCCAGGCTGCCCAGGACGGGCAGCAGGGTCCAGCCGAGGATGCCGGCCACCAGGCTGATCACCGCGTAACTGCTGGTCTGGCGGGGGGCGGGGATGCTCATCGCGAAACTCCATTTCAGATGTGGAAAGCGGACGGTGGAGCCGTCCGCGACAGGACCATGGCTCCCGCCAGGGCGGGAGCCGTGTGCATCACAGGTCGAACTTGATGCCCTGGGCCAGCGGCAGCGAGTCGGAGTAGTTGATGGTGTTGGTCTGGCGACGCATATAGACCTTCCACGCATCCGAGCCGGACTCGCGACCACCGCCGGTGTCCTTCTCGCCGCCGAACGCACCGCCGATCTCGGCGCCGGAGGTGCCGATGTTGACGTTGGCGATGCCGCAGTCGCTGCCGGCCGCGGACAGGAACTTCTCGGCCGCCTTCAGATTGGTCGTGAAGATCGACGAGGACAGGCCCTGCGGCACGCCGTTCTGCATGTCGATGGCTTCGTCCAGGGTGCTGTACTTCATCACGTACAGGATCGGCGCGAAGGTTTCGTGCTGGACGACCTCATCGCTGTTCCTCAGCCCGGTGACGATGGCCGGCAGCACGAAGTTGCCCGGGCGGTCGATCGCGGTGCCACCGGTTTCCACGGTGCCGCCAGCGGCCTTGGCCTTGGCGATCGAGGCCAGGAACTGCTGCACCGCTTCGGGGCTGTTGAGCGGGCCCATCAGGTTGGTCGCATCCAGCGGATCGCCGATCTTGCCCTCGACCTGCTTGTAGGCCTTGATCAGGGTGGCCAGCACGTTGTCGTAGATCGATTCGTGCACGATCAGGCGGCGGGTGGTGGTGCAGCGCTGGCCGGCGGTGCCGACCGCACCGAACACGATGCCCGGCACGGCCAGTTTCAGGTCGGCGGTTTCGTCCAGGATGATGGCGTTGTTGCCGCCCAGTTCCAGCAGGCTGCGGCCCAGGCGACGGGCGACGCGCTCACCGACGATGCGGCCGATGGCGGTCGAACCGGTGAAGCTGATCAGCGGAATGCGGCGGTCATCGACCAGTTTTTCCGACAGCGCGGTGCCGGCGTCGTTGATCAGGAAGAACAGGTCCGGGAAGCCGGCGTCCTTCAGGGCCTCGTTGCAGATCTTCATCGAGGCGATGGCGGTCAGCGGGGTCTTGTTGGACGGCTTCCAGATGCAGATGTCGCCGCAGATCGCCGCCAGGAACGAATTCCAGGCCCACACCGCGACCGGGAAGTTGAACGCCGAGATGATGCCGACCAGGCCCAGCGGCTGGTACTGCTCGTACATGCGGTGGCCCGGGCGCTCGGAGTGCATGGTGTAGCCGTACAGCATGCGGCTCTGGCCCAGCGCGAAGTCGGCGATGTCGATCATCTCCTGCACTTCGCCGTCGCCCTCGGGCTTGGACTTGCCCATTTCCAGCGCGACCAGTGAACCCAGTGCGTCCTTGTGCTTTCGCAGCGCCTCGCCGCACAGGCGCACGGCCTCGCCGCGGCGCGGGGCCGGGGTGGTGCGCCAGACCTTGAAGGCTTCCTGGGCGCGGGCGATCACGGTTTCGTAATCGGCCTCGGTGGTGGCCTGTACCTCGGCGATGACCTCGCCGGTGGTCGGGTTCTGCGGCTTGAGGACGCCCGCGCCGGTGGCGGCAGACCATTCCCCGTTGCCCAGGTAGGTGCCCGCATTGGTGGCACCCAGACCCAAAGCCTTGAGAAGCTCGGAAGACATTCAAACTCCTGTTTCTTAACGTGATTTTGGTGCCGTCGGAGGGTGCTGCGGGGGCGACGGGATGAGCGGCACATAGTATCAGAGTGAACCGCTGGCCCCGCGTGGGCCGGATCCGGTGCGGGGGCGGTTGCGTGCCGCCGGGCAGAGCGGTGTGCCGGTCGCGGCGGTTGCGGTTCGCAGGCGCGCCCCATGCTGTTGCTCGCGACCGTTTTCGGCCATATTCGCCACCCTTGGCAGGGGTTTCCCCGGTGTTGAACAGGAAAGACAGATGAACGTGACGATTTCGGATGCAGTGGTGGTCGGCAACAGCCTGCCCTTTGTGCTGTTTGGCGGGCTCAATGTGCTGGAGGATCTGGATTCCACCCTGTATGCCGCCGAACGCTACGTGGAGGTCACCCGTCGCCTGGGGATTCCGTATGTGTTCAAGGCGTCGTTCGACAAGGCCAACCGCTCCTCGATCACCTCCTTCCGCGGCGTCGGCCTGGAAGAAGGGCTGCGCATCTTCGAACAGGTCAAGCAGCGTTTCGGTGTGCCGGTGATCACCGATGTGCACGAGGTGCACCAGGCCGCGCCGGTGGCCGAAGTGGTGGACGTGCTGCAGATCCCCGCATTTCTGGCCCGGCAGACCGACCTGGTCACCGCCATCGCCCGCACCGGCCGTGCCGTCAACATCAAGAAGCCGCAGTTCCTGAGTCCTTCGCAGATCAAGCACATCGTCAGCAAGATCCGCGAGGCCGGCAACGAGCAGATCATCCTGTGCGAGCGCGGCGCCCAGTTCGGCTACGACAACCTGGTGGTGGACATGCTCGGCTTCCGCGAGATGATCGAGGCCACCGGCGGCCTGCCGGCGATCTTCGACGTCACCCACAGCCTGCAGCGTCGCGACGCGGGGAGCGAAGCCTCCGGTGGCCGTCGCCGTCAGGTGGTGGAGCTGGCCCGTGCCGGCATGGCGGTCGGCATTGCCGGCCTGTTCCTGGAAGCCCATCCGGACCCGGACAATGCCCGTTGCGACGGTCCCAGTGCGTTGCCGCTGGCCGCGCTGGAGCCGTTCCTCACGCAGATCAAGGCGCTGGACGATCTGGTCAAGTCGTTCCCAGTGCTGGATATCGCCTGACAAACGGCCGGGGCAGGGCGGCCGCTGCAGTGGTCGTCCGTCCCGTATGCCATGGCGCGCTTGCGCATGTGCGCATCTGTTGCCGGCGCGTCCAAGGGGTGCCGGGCAGGCGAGGGTCATGCGACAATGCCGCGCTCAGGCTCCGTAGCTCAGCTGGATAGAGCGGTCCCCTCCTAAGGGACAGGTCGCACGTTCGAATCGTGTCGGGGCCACCATCTTCTCGCGTTGCCTGGCGTACCTGCCGGGCGCAGGTCGCGTCTTCTCCGGTGTGCTTGCCGATGTCGTCTCGCTTCCCTTCCTTCTTCATCGCCCATGGTCCTGGCGGCCGTGGGCGTGGGGGGATGCGGCTGGCGCGCGAGCGTCTGGATCGATGGAGGCGTGTATGCGGCGGGATGGCGCCGAGGGTGATTGAGCAAAGGGTGGGGCGATGAATCAGCGGATGCTCGGTGGCATCGCCAATGGCGTGGCGTCGGGGGCGTTGTGGGGGCTGGTGTTTCTCGCACCGGCAGTGCTGACGGACTTCTCGCCGTTGCAGCTGGCCGCCTCGCGCTACCTGGTTTACGGGCTGATCGCCGCGATCCTGCTGTTGCCGCGCTGGCCTGCGCTGCGCGCCCATATCGGCAAGGTCGAGTGGAAGGCGCTGACCTGGCTGAGCCTGCTGGGAAACCTGGTCTATTTCGTGCTGCTGTCCATCTGCGTGCAGTGGAGTGGCGGTGCGTCAGCCGCGCTGATCGTAGGCATGGTGCCGGTGCTGGTGGCGGTAGTGGGGGCGCGTGAGCCGGGAGCGGTGCCGCTGTCACGACTGGCGCCGGCGTTGGCGCTGTGCGTGGCCGGCGTGGTGTTGATGGGGGTGGAAGCGATGGCGTCCTCGCATGTGCAGACGTCGTCGGCGCAGCGCCTGACCGGTCTGCTGTGCGGCGTCGGCGCGCTGCTGTCGTGGACGGCATATTCCATCGGCAACACCCGCTGGTTGGCGAAATTGCCGGCGGTCTCCGGACATGACTGGTCGCTGCTGACCGGGGTGGCGACCGGCGGATTGGCGCTGCTGCTGGCACCGGTGGCGTTTGCCGGTGGCGGGCAGGGGCATTCGGGCGGGCAATGGCTCGGCTTCTGGGCGATGGCCACGGCCGTGGCGGTCTTCGCCTCGATCCTCGGCAACGCCTGCTGGAACCGGGCCAGCCGCGCGCTGCCGCTGACCCTGGGCGGGCAGATGATCGTGTTCGAGACCCTGTTCGGGCTGGTCTACGGCTTTGTGTGGCAGCAGCGCTGGCCGCTGCCGCTGGAGATCCTCGCGGCGCTCTGCCTGGTGGTCGGGGTGATCTGGAGCGCGGCCGCGCACCGTCCGGCAACCCCGCTCGCCCAGTCGGCCTGAGCATTCTGCGCATTTATCTGCCGACCCTCGTCCGGGATGCCGGCGGAGGATGCTGCCGGCGAGAGTGATCGCGTTTTCGCGCGTCTCCTGATCGCCGGCCTTCATCGCACCTGTTTGCAGCCGCTTGCAGGATAGATGCGCGATGTTCGCGATTGATGACATTTGCAACTTTTAGCCGCAGCTTCGGCGACGATGCCGACAAACGCCATTTTGCGTCGCAGCACTTGACAGGCTTCCAGCCGCTGGTGTCTCTTGGAGGCATGAACACCCCGCAGCCCCTCGCCCGTGTCCTGCCGCCGCCTCCTGGTGGCGCGGGCCGCGCATCCGGCCAGTGGCTGTCGATTACCACCACCATTATTACCGTCACCACTTGCCCGGTGCGGCCCGTCGTCTTCGCGTAATTTCCGAAAACCACGGCCCCGCACCCGGATCAGGATGCGGGGAAACTCCATCCAGATGCGTGTCGGGGCCTCCAGCCGAGGTTGATCCGATGTCGTCAGTTGCCGTTTTTCCCGCCGAACCCGTCGCGGACGCCGCCGTGCGCACCGTCGTGCACAAATTTGGCGGCACCTCGGTGGCCAATGCCGACCGCTACCGCCACGTCGGCCAGTTGCTGCTGGCGCGCGGGGAGGAGGAGCAGATCACTGTGGTCTCGGCGATGAAGGGGGTGACCGATGCGCTGATCGAGCTGGCGACGCTGGCCGGTGCGGCCGATCCGTTGTGGCGGCAGCGCTGGGAGGAACTGCGCGCGCGCCATCGCGCCGCGGCAGTGGCACTGCTGGGTGAGCAGGCCGGCCCGACCATCGAATGGCTCGATGGCCGTTTCGAGCGGCTGGCCGACGTGCTCTCGGCGCTGGCGGTGATCGGCGAATTGCCGCGCGAAGTGCTGGAGCGCGTGCAGGGTATGGGCGAGGTGTTCTCCGCGCATCTGCTCGGTCACCACCTGCAGGCGCTGGGCGAGGAGTGCGAGGTGCTCGACGCCCGTGACGTGCTGGTGGTCGATCACAGCGAGCTGGGCGTGGATGTGGACTGGAAGACCAGTGCCGCCAAACTTGCCCACTGGCGGCAGCAGCATCCGGCGCGGCGGCTGGTGGTCACCGGCTTCGTCGCCCGCGACCGCAGCGGCCACATCACCACGCTGGGGCGAAACGGCAGCGATTTCTCCGGCGCGATCTTTGCCGCGCTGTTCGCCGCCGATGAACTGCATATCTGGACCGATGTCGATGGCGTGCTGTCAGCCGATCCACGGGTGGTGCCCGAAGCGGTGCAGCTGGAGTCGCTCAGCTACGACGAGGCCTGCGAGCTGGCCTATTTCGGCGCCAAGGTGGTGCATCCGCAGACCATGTCCCCGGCGATCGAGCGCGGTCTGCCGATCATCATCCGCAATACCTTCGCGCCGGATCATCCCGGTACCCGGATCAGTGCCGAAAGCGTCAGCTGCGGGCCGATCAAGGGTCTGACCCTCAGTGCGGATCTGGCGGTGCTGAACCTGGAAGGTACCGGCCTGATCGGCGTGCCGGGCACGGCCGAACGGGTGTTCGCCGCGCTGCGCAATGCGCATGTGTCGGTGGTGATGATCTCGCAGGGCTCGTCGGAGCATTCGATCTGCTGCGTGGTCAAGCAGGCCGAGTCCGAGCGCGCGCGCAATGCCTTGCTGCAAGGCTTTTCGCATGAGCTGGCGGCCGGCCAGGTGCAGCGGGTGCAGTTGACCGGCGGGGTCAGCGTGCTGGCGGCGGTGGGGGACGGCATGGCCGGCCAGCCGGGCGTGGCCGCGCGCCTGTTCGAAGCGCTGGGCCGGGCGCAGGTCAATATCCTGGCCATCGCGCAGGGCTCGTCCGAGCGCAACATCTCCGTGGCCATCGACAGCGCCGATGCGACCAAGGCGCTGCGCGCGGCGCACGCCGGTTTCTGGCTGTCGCCGCAGACCTTCTCGGTCGGTGTGATCGGCCCTGGCAACGTCGGCGCCGCGTTGCTGGAACAGCTGCACAATTCGCAGGCGCAGCTGCTGGCCAAGGCCAGGCTGGATCTGCGGCTGCGTGCGGTCACCTCGCGCAGCCGCATGCTGCTGGACCAGCGCGGTCTGCGGGGCAACTGGAAAGCGGCGTTCGAGGCGGGGGCCGAGCCGGCGGACCTGGACCGGTTCACCGAACACCTGCTGTCCGCGCGTCTGCCGCATACCCTGATCATCGATTGCAGTGGCGCCCCGGAAGTGGCCGACCGCTACGCCGGCTGGCTGCAGGCCGGCATCCATGTGGTCACTCCGAACAAGCAGGCCGGCGCCGGCCCGCTGCCGCGCTACCAGGCGATCCGTCATGCGGCCGAGGCCAGTGGCGCGCGCTTCCGCTATGAAGCCACGGTGGGCGCGGGCCTGCCGGTGATCACCACGCTGCGCGATCTGGTCGATACCGGTGACGAGGTGACGGCGATCTCCGGCATCTTCTCCGGCACGCTGGCCTGGCTGTTCAACAAGTACGACGGCAGTGTGCCGTTCTCCGGACTGGTCACCCAGGCCCGCGCGATGGGCTACACCGAGCCGGATCCGCGCGATGACCTGTCCGGCGTGGACGTGGCGCGCAAGCTGGTGATTCTCGCCCGCGAGGCCGGCTATCCACTCAGTCTGGAACAGGTGACGGTGGAGAGTCTGGTGCCGGAAGCGCTGCGCCAGGCCAGCGTGGAGGAATTCATGGCACGTCTGCACGAGGTGGATGCCGCCTTCGGGCAGCGTCTGGCCCAGGCGCGTGGCCGTGGCAATGTGCTGCGCTATGTCGCCACGTTCAAACCCGGGCAGCCGCCCAGCGTGGGGCTGGTGGAGTTGTCGGCCGATCACGCCTTCGCCAACCTGCGCCTGACCGACAACGTGGTGCAGTTCACCACCCGTCGTTACTGCGACAACCCGCTGGTGGTGCAGGGCCCGGGGGCCGGTCCAGAGGTCACCGCGGCCGGAGTGTTTGCCGATGTGCTGCGGGTGGCCGCGGGCGAGGGGGCACGGCTGTGAGTGACTGGGTACGCGCGTTTTCGCCGGCGTCGGTCGGCAATGCCGGGGTGGGCTTCGACATCCTCGGGCATGCGATCGCCGGTGTCGGTGACACGGTCGCGGTGCGGCGGATCGCTGCGCCGGAAGTGCGGATCAATGCGATCCGCGGCACCACGCTGGATCTGCCGCTGGATGCGCCAAGCAATACCGCCGGCGCAGCGCTGATCGCCTTGCGTGAGGCCTTGCAGCTGCCGTTTGGTTTCGAGGTGGAAATCGAAAAGGGCATCCCGCTGGGCTCAGGCATGGGCGGTTCGGCCGCGTCCTGCGTGGCCGCGCTGGTGGCCGCCAACGCGCTGTTGGACCGGCCGTTGTCGCGCGAGGCGTTGTATCCGTTCGCGCTGAGCGGCGAGGCGGTGGCCAGCGGTGGCCGTCATGGCGACAACCTGGGCCCGATGCTGCTGGGCGGGCTGGTGCTGGCCACGGCCGACCGGCTGGTACGCATCCCGGTGCCGGCGCAGTGGCACAGCCTGCTGGTGCATCCGGATGCGGTGCTGGAAACCCGCCGCGCGCGGGCGGCCTTGCAGGGCGCTTATGAATTGAAGGAGTTCGTCACACAGAGCGCCAATCTGGCACTGGTGCTGGCCGGCTGCCATGCCGGTGATGCCGCGCTGGTGCGGGCGGGGTTGGCCGATGTACTGGTCGAGCCGCGCCGGGCGCCGCTGATCGTCGGCTTCGAGGCGGCCAAGCAGGCGGTACTGGCCGCCGGCGCGATGGGCGCCAGCATCTCCGGCGCCGGTCCCAGCATCTTTGCCTGGTTTGAGACCCGCGAAGCGGCGCAGGCGGCGCAGGCGCCGGTGCAAGCGGCTTTCGCCGCGGCAGGCTTCGACAGCCAGGGCTGGGTGTCGCCCCTGGATTCACCCGCCGCCACGCTGCTCTGAGTGCATCACTCTCACTTCTTCAATGGAACTGACATGAATTTCATCTCGACCCGCGGCAGCGCTCCTGCCGTCAGCCTGAGCCAGGCCATCGCCGCCGGCCTGGCTCCCGATGGCGGTCTGTATGTGCCACAGCGGATGCCGACCCCGCGCGCGTTGCGGGCGGGCCGTTCGCTGGCCGCCACCGCCGATGCCCTGTTGCAGCCGTTCTTCGCCGATGACCGGTTGGAGGCCGAGCTGCCCGGCATCTGCAGCGAGGCGTTCGATTTTCCGGTACCGCTGCAGGCGTTGGCCACGCCCAATGACCATGTGCTGGAGCTGTTCCACGGGCCGACTGCCGCCTTTAAAGATTTCGGCGCCCGCTTTCTTGCCGCCAGCCTGTCGCGGCTGCGTGCCGGCCAGTCGCGTCCGTTGACCATAGTCGTGGCGACCTCCGGCGATACCGGGGCCGCGGTGGCGGCCGCCTTCCACAAACAGCCGAACCTGAAGGTGGTGGTGCTGTATCCGGATGGCCGGGTGTCACCGCGGCAGGCGCACCAACTCTGCTGCCTGGGCGACAACATCCGCGCGCTGCGGGTGGCCGGTTCCTTCGATGACTGCCAGGCCATGGCCAAGCAGGCACTGGGCGATGTCGAACTGCAAGCGCAGGTGCCGCTCAGTTCGGCCAACAGCATCAGTCTGGGCCGGCTGTTGCCGCAGATGAGCTACTACGCCCATGCCGCGCTGACCCACCAGGCCGTACACGGCACCGCGCTGAATTTCGTCATTCCCACCGGCAACCTCGGCAACGCGATGGCGGCGGTGATGGCCCGCGCGCTGGGCGTACCGCTGGGACGGATCGTCCTGGCCACCAACGCCAACCGGGTGCTGCCGGACTATTTCGCGGGCGGGCAGTACATGCCGCAGGCCAGCGTCGCGACCCTGGCCAATGCGATGGATGTCGGAGCGCCCAGCAATTTCGAGCGGCTGCACTGGCTCTACCGGGGTGACGATGTCGCGTTGCGTGCGGCCTTTGTGTCGCGTCCGGTGGATGACGCCAGCATCCGCGACACCATCGCCGCACGGTTCAGCCGTTTCGGTGAGGTGTTCTGCCCGCATACCGCTACTGCCGTGCAGCTGCTGGAGCAGTTGCGTGCCAGCGGTGAGGCCGCTGCCGGAGAGCACTGGGCGGTGGCGGCCACCGCGCATCCGGCCAAGTTCGAATCGGTGGTCGAGCCCTTGATCGGACGTGAGATTCCGGTGCCGCCGGCGCTGGCGGCGTTGCTTGAGCGATCGGCCCACGCCGATCCGATCGAGCCGGACTACGCCGCGCTGCGCGCGGTGCTGCTCGGGTGATCGCAACGGCCGCGTTGTCCACATCCGGTGTGGAGCGCGGCCGGGGCAGCCTGTGGATAGAGGTCCGCCAGCCCAAGGCTGGCGGGCCTGCCCATTGTCATGGTGAAAATTTGGCCAGTCGTGATGCCGGCAGGGCTCCGGGTTTTCCACAATCGATGTGGACCGGCGCCGGAAGAATCTGTGGATAAGCGCGGCGATCCCTTGTGCGGCAAGGTGCGCATACAGGTTGGCCAAGAAATGACCAGTGCGGCATTCAGCCCAGGTCGTCGCTGGCCAGCTTCTGCAGTCCGGCGAAGTCCAGGATCTCGACCACGTTCAGATGCGGCAACGCGATCAGGCCCTGCTGGCGCAGCTTGGTGAACGTGCGGCTCACCGTTTCCATGGTCAGGCCGAGATGGTCGGCGATATCACTGCGGCCCATCGGCAGGGAGACGCGATTGCCGACCTGGCCCAGCTGCGCTTCGCGCGCGGCCAGCCGCAGCAGGAAATCGGCCAGCCGCTCCGGTGGCTGCAACCGCGCCAGCGCAAGCGCGTTGTCCTGCGCCGCGTCCAGCTCCTGGCAGGCGCGCTGCAGCAGCTTGCGCTCCAGGTGCGGATGGCGCAGGCGCACGTCGCGCATCTGCGTCACCGGCACGCGGCACACGCGGCTGTCGGCGATCGCCTCGATGTCGTAGCGGTGATGGTCGCTGCCACTCAGGCCGACATAGTCGCCCGGCAGTACGAAACCGCTGACCTGGCGGCGGCCATCGGCCAGCGTGCGGACCAGGCGCAAGGCGCCCTCGGTCACGGTATAGACATAAGTGCGTGGCTCGCCGGCGCGTGCCAGCGTGGTGCCCAGTGGAACCGGTTGGGATACCGTGATGTCTTCCAGCGCCTGCACTTCATCGCAGGACAAGGCCGAGCACACCGACAGATGCCGGACCGAGCACTGCAGGCATTCGCGCGCACCCGCGCCTTCCGCAGAGGCGGACGCCGGGGAGGATTGCTCGGAACCTGGGAAGGGCCGGGACATGGCTTCGGTGAGGGGAAAGATGGCGTGAATGATACTTCATGCGGCCAGCAGGGGCGGGCTGGCGCTAGAATTGGCGGTCGTCCATCCCCACCGAGTTGCAGGAGTTTCGCCCGTGATCAAGCCCCGTACCCCGCCCGGCATCATGGAATTGCTGCCGCGCGAGCAGATCGCGTTCCAGCGCATGCTGGACGTCATCCGCCGCAACTACGAGCGCTTCGGGTTCCTGCCGGTGGAGACGCCGGTGTTCGAATTGTCCGATGTGCTGCTGACCAAATCCGGTGGCGAGACCGAGCGCCAGGTGTATTTCGTGCAGTCCACCGGCGCGCTGGCCAATGCCGCCGAATCCGGTGACAGCGGCCTGCCGGAAATGGCGCTGCGTTTCGACCTGACCGTACCGCTGGCCCGTTACGTGGCCGAGCACGAACACGAACTGACGTTCCCGTTCCGCCGCTACCAGATGCAGCGCGTGTATCGCGGCGAACGCGCCCAGCGGGGCCGTTTCCGCGAGTTCTACCAGTGCGATATCGATGTGATCGGCAAGGACGCGCTGAGCATCCGCTATGACGCCGAAGTGCTGGCGGTGATCCACGCGGTGTTCTCCGAACTGCGCATCGGCAATTTCGCCGTGCAGCTGAACAACCGCAAGCTGATGCGCGGTTTCTTCGAGGCACAGGGTGTAGCTGATCCACAGCAGCAGGCGCTGGTCCTGCGCGAGGTCGACAAGCTGGACAAGCGGGGCGCCGACTATGTGCGCGAAACGCTGGTCGGTCCGGACTTCGGCCTGCCGGTCGAGGCGGTGCAGCGCATCCTGGCCTTCGTCGAGGTTCGCTCCAGCTCGCATGCCGATGCGCTGGCACAGCTGGATGCAGTGTTGGCTGCTGCCGGTGAATCGGCCAGCGAATCGCTGCGTACCGGGGCGGCCGAGCTGCGCGAGGTGCTGGAGCTGGTCAAGGCGCTGGGCGTGCCGGAAAGCGCCTATTGCCTGAACTTCTCCATCGCCCGCGGTCTGGATTACTACACCGGCACCGTCTACGAGACCACGCTGCTGGATCACCCCCAGATCGGCTCGATCTGCTCGGGCGGTCGCTATGAGGACCTGGCCAGCCACTACAGCAAGTCGCGGCTGCCGGGCGTGGGCATCTCCATCGGTCTGACCCGCCTGTTCTGGCAGCTGCGCGAAGCCGGCCTGATCGAAGGTATCGGCGAATCCAGCGTGCAGGCGATGGTGGCGCTGATGGACGAGGCGGCGATGCCGCATTCGCTGGATATCGCCCGCCGCCTGCGTGCCGGTGGCATCAACACCGAAGTGCAGATGGAACCGAAGAAGGTCGGCAAGCAGTTCCAGTACGCGGCCAAGGCGGGCATCCGCTTCGTGGTGCTGGCCGGTGAGGATGAGCTGGCGCGGGGTGTGGTTGCGGTCAAGGACCTGCTGCGTGAGCAGCAGTTCGAAGTGGCCCGCGAGGAGCTGGCCAGTGCCCTGCAGGTGGAGCTGGAGCAGACCCGCGCGATGGCGCGCTGAGCTGTCTTTATTCCGGTTTGATCCAAGGCCCCGCATCGCGGGGCCTTTTCTTTTGCGGCACTGGTACGGCGCGGTCGCCCGCCCGGACATGAACGGCGCTGCCTATCGACCTCGGCGGGTTTGACCTCGTCTGCGGTACGTAATAATGTATTAGCACGCTAATGCATTGATACAAATGAAGCCGCGCATCGATACCGAGAAAGACAAGCCCTCCGACGCTCCCTTGAAAGCGTTGGCGCGCGCGTTTGCCGCGCTGGACAAGCCGCAGGAGGTGCAGGCCTTCCTGCGCGATCTGTGCACCCCCGCCGAGCTGGAGGCCATGGCCGACCGCTGGCGGGTCGTCCCGCTGCTGCGCAAGGGCGTTCCCTATCGCGAGATCTACGACCTTACCGGGGTGAGCGTCACCACCATCGGCCGGGTGGCGCGTTCGCTCGAGCACGGCAGTGGCGGCTATGCCACCGCGATCGAGCGTATTGCCGCGCGCAAAACCGAATCCAACTGAGAACCGACCATGAGTGCTTCCCCCACCGCGCCGGCGCGTGACCGGCTGCGTATCGCCATCCAGAAGAGCGGCCGTCTGGCCGATCCCGCGCGCAGCCTGCTGGCCGCCTGCGGCCTGAGCTGGCGGCAGAGTCGCGACAAGCTGTTCTGCTTCGGCGAATCGCTGCCGGTGGATCTGCTGCTGGTGCGTGATGACGATATTCCCGGCCTGATCGCCGATGGCGTCTGCGATCTGGGCGTGGTCGGCCTCAATGAGCTGGACGAACAGGCCAAGGCGCGCCGCCAGCTGGGTCTGGCCGATGCCTACCGGCCTTTGCGTGGGCTGGGCTTCGGCGCGTGCCGGTTGATGATCGCCGTGCCCGAGGACTGGGACTGGCAGGGCGTGCAGATGCTGCAGGGCAAGCGCATCGCCACCAGCTATCCGGCCATTCTCAGCGCCTGGCTGCAGGAGCAGGGGGTGGACGCGCAGGTGGTGGAGCTGTCCGGCTCGGTGGAAATCGCCCCGAAACTGGGCACGGCCGAAGTGATCTGCGATCTGGTCTCCAGCGGCGCCACGCTGGCGGCCAACCAGCTCAAACCGGTGGAAGTGCTGCTGGAAAGCGAGGCGGTACTGGCCGGACCGGCGCACGCGCTGGATGACGCCCGCGCCGGGCTGATGGCGATGCTGTTGCGCCGTCTTGATGGTCTGAGCAAGGTGCAGGACCAGAAGCTGCTGATGTTCAGCGCCAACGAGGACCGCATTGATGATCTGACCCGGCTGCTGCCCGATGCGACGCCGCTGCTGCGCCTGCCCGGGGCGGGCGAAGGCGCGGCGGTGCGCCTGCAGACCATGTGCACCGGCACGCTGAGCTGGCAGCGTCTGGAAGAGCTCGAGCGCGCTGGCGCGCAGGGACTGATGGTGCTGGCGGTGGAGAAGTCACTGGTATGAACGCGAGCGAATTGAAGATCCTGGACTGGGCCGCGCTCGATGCCGATGCGCAGGCCGCCACTTTGACCCGCCCGGTACAGAGCGTGGCCGCGCAGACCCGCGAATCGGTCGCGGCCTTGATCGAACAGGTGCGCGGCGGCGGTGATGCCGCCCTGCGCGCGATCAGCGCCCGTTTCGATGGTGTGGCTCCTGAGGATTTCGAAGTCGGTGAGGCCGAATTCGCCGCGGCCGAGCGGGCGGTGTCGGCCGAGCTGCGCATCGCCATGCAGCAGGCCGCCGGGCGCATCGATGCCTATCACCGGGCCGGCATGGTGCAGCCGTACGCGGTGGAAACCGCACCGGGCGTCGTGTGCGAGAAAATGATCCGCCCCATCGGCCGGGTCGGGCTGTATGTGCCGGCCGGCAGCGCGCCGCTGCCGTCCACGGCGCTGATGCTGGGCGTGCCGGCCCGGCTGGCCGGTTGTCGTGAGGTGGTGTTGTGCACGCCGCCGCGCAAGGACGGCAGTGCCGATCCGGCGGTGCTGGTCGCCGCGCGGCTGACCGGCGTGCACCGTGTATTCAAGATCGGTGGCGCGCAGGCCATCGCCGCGATGGCCTACGGCACCGAGACCGTGCCCTCGTGCGACAAGCTGTTCGGGCCGGGCAACAGCTATGTGACCGAAGCCAAACAGCAGGTCGCCCAGGCCGGTGCCGCCGCCATCGATATGCCGGCCGGGCCGTCTGAAGTGCTGGTGATCGCCGATGCCGGCGCCAATCCGGTCTTCGTCGCCGCCGATCTGCTCTCGCAGGCCGAGCATGGTCCTGACTCGCAGGTACTGCTGCTCAGCGATGATGCCGCGCTGCTGGCTGCCGTCGCCGGCGAGGTCGCGCGGCAGGTGGCGGTGCTCGAACGCGAGGCCATCGCCCGACAGGCACTGTCCGCCTCGCTGCTGGTCAAGGTCCAGTCGCTCGACCAGGCCTTTGAAATCTCCAATCGTTACGCCCCCGAGCACCTGATTCTGGCCTTGCGCGATCCGCGCCCGTGGTTGGCGCAGGTCGAGGCTGCCGGCTCGGTATTCCTCGGCGATTACACCCCCGAAGCGCTGGGCGACTACTGCTCGGGTACCAACCATGTCCTGCCGACCGCCGGTGCCGCCCGCGCCTACAGCGGCGTGAGCGTGGCCAGTTTCCAGAACCAGATCAGCGTGCAGGCCGCCAGCGCCGAAGGCATTGCCGGCATCGGCCCGTGCGCGCTGACCCTGGCGCGTGCCGAAGGGCTGGGCGCGCACGCCAACGCGGTTGCGTTGCGGCTGGGGGTGACGCTGTGAGCGCGGTGCTGGATCTGGTTCGCGCCGACCTGCGTGATTTTGGTGGCTATGCTTCCGCCCGCAGCGCCCGGCTCGAGGGCGAGGTGTGGCTCAACGCCAACGAGGCGCCCTGGCCCAATCCGGCCGATGCGGCCGCCCGCTGCCGCCGCTATCCCGATCCGCAGCCGCAGGCGTTGCGCACGCGGCTGGCGCAACTGTATGGGTGCCAGCCGGAGCAGTTGCTGATCGGCCGCGGCAGCGACGAGGCCATCGACCTGCTGGTGCGCGCGCTGTGCGAACCGCAGCGTGATGCGGTGCTGTTCACTCCGCCGGTATTTGGCATGTATGCGGTCAGTGCGCGCCTGCAGAACGCGCCCGCGCTGGAAGTGCCGTTGCGCGACAGCGCAGACGGGCTGGTGCCCGATATCGACGCCATCATCGCCGCGGCCAGGCACGGCAACGCCAGGCTGGTGTTCCTGTGCTCGCCCTCCAATCCGGGCGGGCGCAGCATCCCGCTGGCACAGGTCGAGACTGTCGCCACCGCCTTGCGCGGGCAGGCCCTGGTGGTGGTGGACGAGGCCTATGGCGAATTCGCCGCGCAACCCTCGGCCACGACCCTGATGGACCGGCATGACAATCTCGCCGTGCTGCGTACGCTGTCCAAGGCGCACGCACTGGCCGCCGCGCGCATCGGTTGCGTGATCGCCGATGCCGGGTTGATTGCAGTGCTGCGCCGTTGCCAGGCGCCGTATCCGATTCCCACGCCGTGCGCGCAGCTGGCGCTGGACGGGCTGGACGAGGCCGCGCTGGCGCAGACCCGCGCCCGCATCGCCACCGTCATCGCCGAGCGCCAGCGCCTGCAGGCGGCCTTGTCGACGCTGCCGGCGGTGCGCCGGGTCTACGCGTCGGACGCCAATTTCCTGCTGGTGCGCTTTGTCGATGCACAGGCCGCATTCCAGGCCCTGCTGGCCGCCGGAGTGGTGGTGCGCGACCAGCGCGGCGCCCCGCAACTGCACGACGCCCTGCGCATCACCCTGGGTACCCCTGAACAGAACGACCGCGTCCTGGACGCACTTGCCACGCTGGAGCTTGCCGCATGACCCCCATTCTGTTTGTCGATCGCGATGGCACCTTGATCGAGGAGCCGGCCGACTTCCAGATCGACGCCTACGAAAAAGTGCGGCTGGTGAAGAATGTCATCCCGGCCATGCTCAGGCTTCGCGATGCCGGCTACCAGTTCGTGATCGTTTCCAACCAGGACGGGCTGGGCAGCGACGCTTATCCGCAGGCCAGTTTCGATGGCCCCAACAACCTGATGCTGCAGATCTTCGAAAGCCAGGGCATCGTTTTCCGCGATGTGCTCATCGATCCGAGCTGGCCGGCCGACAACAGCCCCAACCGCAAGCCGGGCATCGGCATGATGGTCTCCTACCTGCAGGACCGTTCCATCGACTGGGCGCGTTCGGCCATGGTCGGTGACCGTCCCACCGATATCGCCTTCGCCGACAACATGAACATCCGCGGCTTCCAGCTGCGTACCGGCCAGTTCGGCGGCGACTGGGACTGGGACGCCATCGCCCACGAACTGGCCGACGCGCCGCGCCGGGCCAGCGTCCAGCGCGACACCAAGGAAACGCAGATCCGCGTCTTTGTCGATCTGGACAAGGTCGCCAGTTCAAAGATCAGCACCGGTCTGCCGTTCTTCGACCACATGCTCGACCAGATCGGCCGTCATGGCGGGTTTGCGCTGGAAGTGGAGGCCAAGGGGGATCTGCATATCGACGAGCACCACACCATCGAGGACACCGGCCTGGCGCTGGGCCAGGCGCTGCGTGAGGCGCTCGGCGACAAGCGCGGCATCGGTCGCTACGGCTTCACCCTGCCGATGGACGAGACCCTGGCCAGCGCCGCGCTGGATTTCAGCGGCCGCCCGTATTTCGTGTTCGAGGGTGATTTCAGGCGCGAGAAGGTCGGCGACATGCCCACCGAGCTGGTGCCCCATTTCTTCCGCTCGCTGTGCGATGCGGCGGGGTTGAACCTCAACCTCAAGGTGGAAGGCGACAACGATCACCACAAGGTCGAGGCCTGCTTCAAGGCGCTGGCCCGTGCGCTGCGCCAGGCGATCCGTCGCGAAGGCACGCAGCTGCCATCGACCAAGGGGGCCTTGTGAGCATTGTCGGACTGGTGGATGCGGGCGGTGCCAACCTCGGTTCGGTGCGGTTCGCGCTGGAGCGGCTGGGTGTGGACGTGCACATGGTGCGCGCCGCCGGCGATCTGGACGGCGTGCAGCGGGTGATCCTGCCCGGCGTCGGCGCGGCCGCGGCCGGCATGGCGCGCCTGCACGCGCAGGGACTGGTGCAGCCACTGCGGGAGCTGCAGGTGCCGCTCATGGGCATCTGCCTGGGCATGCAGCTGCTGTACGAGCGCTCGGAAGAGGGCGGGGTCGATTGTCTGGGCCTGTTGCCCGGCGTGGTGCGCCGGCTGCATCCGGCCGTGGGCATCCGCGTGCCGCACATGGGCTGGAACAAGCTGCTGGCGCTGCGCCCCTCGCCGTTGCTCGACGGGGTCCCGCCCGGTGCCAGCACCTATTTCGTGCACAGCTACGCCGCGCCGGTGACCGCTGACACCGTCGCCGCCTGCCATCACGGCGGGCTGTTCACCGCCGTCGTGCAGCGCGGCGCGCTGTGTGGCGCGCAGTTCCATCCGGAGCGTTCGGCCGGGCCCGGCGCCCGCATCCTGCGCAACTTCATCGAGACCGATTTCCAATGAGCTTCACCGTCTACCCCGCACTGGATATCCGCAACGGCAGTGTCGTGCGCCTGCTGCAGGGCGATTACGCCCAGCAGACCACCTATGGCGATGATCCGCTGCCGCGCGCGCAGGCCTTTGCCGCCACCGGCGCGCAGTGGATGCACCTGGTCGATCTGGACGCGGCCAAGGCCGGCGGCTACACCCTGGCGCCGCTGCTGGCACAGATCGCCGCCACGACGCCCTTGAAGGTGCAGACCGGTGGCGGCGTGCGCGGCCGCGACGATGTCGCCCGCATCCTCGATGCCGGTGCCAGCCGGGTGGTGATCGGCTCGCTGGCGGTGCGCCAGCCCGAGGCCGTGGAAGCCTGGCTGGGCGAGTTCGGTCCGGAGCGGCTGACCATCGCGCTGGATACCCGTCAGGGCAGCGATGGCGTCTGGCGTCTGCCGATCCATGGCTGGACCGAGACTGCCGACGTCACGCTCGACCAGCTGGCAAGCCGCTATGCCGCCGCCGGCATGCGCCACCTGCTGTGCACCGACATCGCCCGCGACGGCATGCTGTCCGGCCCCAACATCGAACTCTATGCCCATCTTTCTGCCCTGCTGCCGGGCGTGGCGGTGCAGGCCTCCGGCGGCGTGCGTGACGCGGCCGATATCCGTGCGGCCAAGGCGGCCGGCTGCGGGGGCGCGGTACTGGGCAAGGCGCTGCTGGAAGGCCGCCTGCACCTGGAGGAGGCGCTGTCATGCTGAGCCGCCGCATCATTCCGTGCCTGGACGTGCACAACGGCCGCGTGGTCAAGGGTGTGCGCTTCCGCGACCACATCGACATGGGGGACATCACCGAGCTGGCGCTGCGCTACCGCGATGCCGGCGCCGACGAGCTGGTGTTCTACGACATCTCCGCCAGCCCGGAAGGGCGCTCGGTCGACCGCGGCTGGGTCGAGCGGGTGGCGCGGCTGATCGACATCCCGTTCTGCGTGGCCGGCGGCATCCGCGATGTGGACACCGCCCGCGCGGTGCTCAACGCCGGCGCCGACAAGGTCTCGATCAACACCCCGGCGCTGGAACGCCCGGAGCTGATCGGCGAACTGGCCGAAGCCTTCGGCCAGCAGTGCGTGGTGGTGGGCATCGATTCGATCCGCGAACCCGATGGCCAATGGCGGGTGCGCTCCTATACCGGCGACCCGGCCAAGACCCGTGCCGAAGCCCGGCTCACCCTGGACTGGGTGCGCGAGGTGCAGCTGCGCGGAGCCGGCGAGATCGTGCTCAACTGCATGGACAGCGACGGCGTGCGCAACGGTTACGACATCGCCCAGCTGCGCCAGGCGCGCGCCCTGTGCAACGTGCCGCTGATCGCCTCCGGGGGCGCCGGCACCCCGCAACATTTTGCCGATGTGTTCGAACAGGCCGACGTTGACGGTGCATTGGCTGCCAGCGTGTTCCACTCCGGCGCCATCGCCATTGCGCAGCTGAAACAGTTCCTGCGCGACCAACAGATCGAGGTGCGTGATGTCCACTGAATTCAATCCACTTGATGCCGCCACCCTGGACTGGAACAAGGTCGGCGGGTTGATGCCGGCCATCGTGCAGGACGTCGCCACCCAGCGGGTGCTGATGCTCGGCTATATGGACCGGGCAGCATTGGATGCCACCCGCAGCAGCGGCAAGGTCACTTTCTTCAGCCGCAGCAAGCAGCGCTTGTGGGTCAAGGGCGAAACCTCCGGCCACACTCTGGAGCTGGTGGAGATCCGCGCCGATTGCGACGCCGATACCTTGCTCATCAGCGCCCGCCCGCACGGCCCCACCTGCCATACCGGCGCGGTCAGCTGCTTTGCCGGAGCACCGGGCAACTTCCTCGGCGCGCTGGATGCGCTGATCAAGCAGCGCGAGCACGACCGCCCGATCAACAGTTACACCACCAAGCTTTTCGAGGAAGGCACGCGCCGGATCGCCCAGAAGGTGGGCGAGGAGGGCGTGGAAACCGCGCTGGCCGGGGTGGCGCAGCTCGATGACGACCTGCTGGGCGAATCGGCCGACCTGCTGTTCCACCTGATCGTGCTGCTGCGTGCCCGCGGCCTGTCGCTGGATGATGCGGTGGCGGTGCTGGAGCAGCGCCACGCGCGGGCGGCGTCCAAAGCGGCCCGCTGAGCCGCACACCCGCGCGGCATCTGTCGCCGCCGCGCGGGCAAGTGCCTGGCACTGCTGTCGCCGGTGCGGCCGGATTGCCGCCGCCCCGGCGTGGCAGCGCCGATCAGGCCGGGGTTACGGCTGGTCCGGCTTCTTCTCCGGTTTCTTCGGCCGCGTCGGGCTGCCGGGTACCCACCAGGTCCGCGTCCGCGCATCCGCCGGCGGCGCACCGCGTGTCTTCAGCAGCGAGACCAGCATCGATCCGCCGATCAGCACGGCGGTGATCAGCAGCGCAAGCTCGGTGGGAATCACCTTGGTCCCGAACCAGGCATTGAGGATCATCTTGATGCCGACAACCACCAGTACCAGCGACAGGCCGTACTTGAGGTAGTGGAAGCGGGTGATGATCCCGGCCAGGGCGAAGTACAGCGCCCGCAGGCCGAGGATCGCGAACACGTTCGCCGTGTAGACGATGAACGGATCGGTGGTGATCGCGAAGATCGCCGGAATGGAGTCCAGCGCGAACACCAGGTCGGTCAGCTCCACCAGCACCAGCACGATAAACAGCGGGGTGATGAACCGCACCCCGTTGCGGCGCACCGTGAAGCGGTCGCCTTCAAAGGTTTCGGTCACGCGGAAGTGACGGCGCATGAAGCGGTTGACGCGGTTGTTCTCGATGTCTGGTTCCCGCCCGACCGTGACCAGCATCTTGGCCCCGGTGAAGATCAGGAACGCCCCGAACACGTAGATGATCCAGTGGAAGTGTTCGATCACCGCCGCGCCCGCCAGGATCAGCGCCGCGCGCATCACCAGCGCACCGAGCACGCCCCAGAACAGCACGCGGTACTGGTAGGGCGCCGGGACCGCGAAATGGCTGAAGATCAGCACGAACACGAAAATATTGTCGATGCTCAGGC
The DNA here is from genome assembly GCF_056760315.1 of Stenotrophomonas sp. STEN014. NCBI lineage: Bacteria > Pseudomonadati > Pseudomonadota > Gammaproteobacteria > Lysobacterales > Lysobacteraceae > Stenotrophomonas > Stenotrophomonas sp. STEN014. Next base: position 307,208 of record NZ_JBRREN010000004.1, read on the forward strand.
TCTTTTCGATCAGGTAGCCGGTCAGGAATTCATAGCCCTTGGGCGCTCCCAGAAAATGGAACACGCCGGCGGCGAAGACCATGGCCAGCAGGAAGTAGCCCAGGCTCAGCCAGAGCGCCTCCTTGATGCTGATCTCCTTTTGCTTGCGGTGCAGCACTCCCAGATCCAGGGCCAGCAGCACAAGCACGAACAGATTGAAGCCGACCCACAGCCAAAGCGTGTTCATCCGTCCTCTCCCGCGCAGTGATCAGGTCCGGCGCAGGCGAGGCCCTGCGCCTTGATTGGCTGCCCGCCGCCGAGGCAGGGGGGCGGGTTCGACGCTAGCGGTGGACCGGTGCAAACGCCGTCAAGCCGGGCCTTGGCGCCGGTCGCCGACCGCCACCGTCCGGTTCTGCCGGGCAGGGCCGCGCAGGATCTGTCCCTCCGCCCGGCCCGAATGCGCCGCGTGGCGGCAGCCGCGTCGCCCGCTGTTCGGCCCGGCGCGCGCTGGCCGCTCGCCGCGCTGCTTCTGCCGATGTGAACGCTGCCGGCGGCGCAGTGTTAGGATCAGCCCACAGGCACTGCCTGTTTCGCGCGCTCTGCGCAGCTGCCTTGCTAGTTGCCCACTCCGCTGTCTTCCACAGGTTGCCCGCCCGTTGTATCGGTGGGACTCGAGGCGAGTGCGCCATGCACGTATACCCCCTGAGCAACACCCCGTTTACTGCCGGTGCGCCCGCGCACCGCTCACCGCTGTCCGGCCGTCAAGCGCATCGCGCGTTTCCCGAGGGGCAAGGGTGGCGCCGCCATTCCATGCCGGTGGCGGCATGAAGCACGGCGCGGCGGACAAGAACGCCCCGGTCACCTGCGCCACCTGCGACGCTCTCTGTTGCCAGCTGACTGTGGTGTTGACCGAGAAAGATGCGGTCCCTGCACATCTGACCATCCGGTTGCCCAGCGGACTGCATGTCATGGACAAGGACGAGGATGGCTGGTGCGTGGCCCTGGATGGGCAGCAGATGAACTGCCGCATTTATGACAGCAGGCCGGCCATCTGCCGCTCCTTTGTCATGGGTGGACCCTATTGCCGGGCCGAGCGCGCTGCCCAGGCACGCGCGAATCCGCGCGGTATCGCATTGCAACTTGCCTGAGGAGAAACACATGCCCACGCCACTGCCCGTACCGGGAGAGGTTCCTGCGATGAAGAAAATCTCGATCACCGGCCCCCACGCCCAGCAACGCAACCTCAGCCGGGAGCGCATTGCCGAGGACATGGTGGCCTTCAGCAATGCCGGTGGCCACGTCGAGGTGCTGGGCAACACGCCGTTCCGCACCCGGGTGGACCCGCCCAAGCCGGCCACGGCCAGCGGCAAGGCGGCACGCCCGCTGGCGGCCGACGCCGAAGCGGCCGCCGTCCCGCCCGTGCCCCCGCGGAAGCGAACGCCGTCGCGGTGACGCCGGGCAGGCGGGCGGCATAGCGGAATTGTCCGCCGCCAGCCGCTTGCCCGATGCGCGCCCGCGGCATGCGGCCCGACCGCCGCCGCGGGCCGCCCGCCAATTCCGGTAATGCCGGGGCCGCCACGGGCGACGATAATGGCAACCGCCTGTCTGTCTGCCGAGGTTGTCATGCGTCTTTCCCTGTTTGCCGGCCTGTGGCTGGCCTGCGCGCCATTGCTGGCGGCCGCCAGCTGTGTGGACGGCACGGTGTTTGCCGATACCAATGGCAATGGCCTGCGCGATGCCGGCGAGCAGCCGTTGCCCGGTATCGCGGTGTCCGATGGCGAGCATCTCGTGCGCACCGACGCACAAGGCCGCTACCGGCTGCCGGCTTCGACCCAGCCCACGGTGTTTGTCATCAAGCCAGCCGGTTACCGCGCCGCCGCCCGCGCCGATGGTCTACCGGACATCTGGCGCCCCGGCAGTGCGCCCGCCGCTTTCAAGGGCAAGCGCCCGGCCGATGCCGATGCGCAGTGCCCGCCGTTCGCACTGGTGCCCGACGCGGACGCCCCGGCCAGTTTCCAGACCCTGCTGATGGCCGACAGCCAGACCAGCAACGCACTGGATGTGGGCTATTTCGAACGTGACCTCATCGCGCCGCTGCGCGGCAGCCATCAGGCCCGGCTCGGCCTGACCCTTGGCGACATCACCAACGATGATCCGGCGCTGTATCCGGCGCTGGTGGCGGCGGTGACCTCGCTGGGGGTGCCGTGGCTGCATGTGCCCGGCAATCACGATATGGATGTGGACGCGCGCAGCGATGCCACCTCGCTGGCCAGCTATCACCGCGCGCTCGGCCCGGACACCTATGCCTGGGAAGAACGCACGATGGTGTTCATCGGCCTGGACGACATCATCGCCCAGCCGGGGCAGAAGCCGGCCTATGTCGGCGGCCTGCGCGAAGACCAGTTCGCCTTCCTCGAACGCTATCTGTCCACCGTGCCGGAAGACAAACTGCTGGTGATCGGCGTGCATATCCCGCTGTTCGACCACCGCTTCCGCGAGGCCGACCGCAAGCGCCTGTTCGCGCTGCTGGAGAACCGTGCCAACCGGCTGATCCTCAGCGGCCACACCCACGAACAGAGCCAGACCTTCTGGGATGCCGCGCGCGGCTGGAATGGTGCCACCCCGTTGCACGAATACAACGTCGGCGCGGCCTGCGGCGCGTTCTGGTCCGGGGTGAAGGACGCGCAGGGCATTCCCGACACCACCATGGCCGATGGCACGCCCAACGGTTACGGCCTGCTCAATGTGCAGCCGCAGGGCCGCTACAGCGTGGAATACCGTGCCGCCCGCGCCCCGGCCAGCGAGCAGATCGCGCTGCATGCCCCGCGCGTGCTGCGCCGCGGTGCCTACCCGGCGTGGGGCGTGTACGCCAACGTGTACATGGGCTATGACGGCCTGCCGGTGGAGTTCCGCGTCGATGACGGCCCCTGGCAGCCGATGAAGCGGGTCGAGCAGCCCGATCCGCGCCTGCTGCAGGAAAACATCGCCGATGACCTGGCCACGGCGCTGCGCGGCTATGACCGCTCGCCCGAGGCCACCCCCTCCAGTCACCTGTGGCGCGCCGCATTGCCGACCACACTGGCCGAAGGCGAACACACGGTGGAGGTGCGCACCACCTTGAACGGCACCGTCTACAGCCAGCGCACCACCTACCGGCTGCAGAACGCCACGCCCTGAGCGGAGGCGGGCATCGGCCAAAGACAACCGCCCAGTCCGGGTTGGCCTTACCCACCCAGCGCCGTTGGCCTGTTTCCAGATGTCCGTCAGATGGCGCCGCATCGACCGGCGCACCCGCTGCGGGCCATGTCCACGCAGCACTCCCTCCTGCAGTCGCGTCGGTGGGATTGGCGGCATCACCCCCTTGCCGCCCGCTTGTTTTCCGATGCCCGATGGATACCGCACCACCGCCACGCTAGGCTTGCGCGGTGGTGCCAACTGCGGGCAGGGGAATCGATGCAACACAGAGCAATCATCTACACCGTGCTGGCCGCGACGGTGCTGGCGTGCAGTGGCTGCGGATTTACGCTGTCCGCTGACGGTGATGTGGCAGCCGAGCCGATGGACCCCGGGCGCCGCCTGATCGGCCAGGTGCAGGGCAGTGGCGCGGTAAGCCCGCTGCTCGGCGAGCAGGTGCTGATCGAAGGCGTGGTGGTGCGCAGCCTGACCGGCGATGGCGACGATATCGCGCAGGAATTGGGCGAGACGCTGGGCGAGGGCAATCGCGGCCGCGTGGTCGGCTGGTTCGTGCAGGACGAAGGCGACGGCGATCCTGCCACTTCCGATGCACTGTTCGTGCTCGATCGCGGCTATGACACCTCGCTCAACATGCCGGCCGAAGCCGAATTCACGATGCGCATGGGTAATCGCGTGCGCAGCGGCGACCGCATCGTCGTGCGCGGCGAAGTGATCGAGGTGCCACAGGCCGACACCGCCGAACAGCCGCGCAGCGCCGGTCATTCCGTCGCGCGCGGCACGCCAGCGGAAACCGTCACCACCCTTGCCGCCAGCAGCATCACCTTGCTGGCGCCGGATGAGCGCGCAGTGCCCCTCATTCCGTTGGCGATCGCACCGGCGCAGGCCCAGCAGGAGCGGGTTGAAGGCATGCGCCTGTCGCGGATCGATACCGGTGCATCGCCCTTGCCATTGCCGGCGTCCCCCTCACCGTAAGGGGGCGCATGAACCCGGCACCGACGAACAGGCGCCTGTATCCAGGGCATCACAGGCTTGCGATCTTCCGTGTTGGCCGCAGTTCTGCAGACACCCCGCGACATGCACGGAATCACGCCTGAATACTCAGGGATAGCCGCATTTCACAGTCCATCAACGCCGGGCGGCGCAATCATGTCTGTGCAAAAAGTCCGCAATATTTCCGTGGTCCAGACGTGAGAAAGGAGAAGTGAAATGTTTCTGACCAAGAAAAATCTGGTGTTGGCAGTGACCGCCGTCGCCGCCCTCGGTCTTGGCGGCTGCGCCACCTACCGTGACGATTTTGCAAAGATCAATACGCGCCTTGATTCACTCGACACGAAGGTGCAGAGCGCAGCCCAGAGCGCCGAATCGGCCAACCAGTCCGCGCAGCGGGCCAACCAGCGCCTTGATCAACTCGAAGGCCGCGTCCAGCAGCTCGAAACCGCACCGCGCCGCGAGCCGCGCGGCTGATCGCGCCTACGCGCGTGCTGACCAAGGGTGTGCGCTTCAAACCCGGTGGTCCTTGCTGACCACCGGGGGTTTTTCTTAAGCCGCTCCATGCTCCAAGGAACGTGTCCCATCAATACCTGTATCTATTCCGCGATCCGCGCCGCGTGTGGCGCGCTGGTACTGGCGTTGGCAAGTGTTGGCGCAGTCAATGCACAGGATGTCGCCACGCATCCGATGGCCGACGTCGACCAGCTTCCCCCGGATCAGACCGTGTCGGACACGGTAATCGAGCTGGCCGGCTGGGTGGTTGCCAGCAAGGACAGCCAGGGCTATCCGTTCACGATCATCGACAAGGCCGCCGCCCAGGTGCTGGTATTCGACGGTGACGGCCGGCTTCGCGGCGCCGCCCCCGGCCTGTTTGGTTCGGCGGTGGGTGACCACACGGCCCCAGGCATCGCCGGTCTGGCGCTTCGCGAGATTCCGGGCAAGGACCGCACCACGCCTGCCGGTCGCTTCGTGGGCGGTTTCGGCCCCTCCATCGACGCCGGCCGCGTGCTGTGGGTGGATTACGATTCGGCGGTATCCATGCACCCCACGGCGACCGGCGTCCCCGCTGAGAGACGCGTCGAGCGCCTTGCGTCGCCGTCGCCGGACGACAACCGCATCACCCATGGTTGCATCAATGTCTCGCCCGAATTCTACGAGCAGGTGGTCGTTCCCACGTTCGAACGGGGCGGGGTGTTCTACATCCTACCGGACACCGCGTCGCTGGCCGAGACCTTCCCGGAGTTCGTGCAAAGTCGCGGGCCGTTGGAAAGTAATCAGGAAGCCAACGCAGGGGCCGCCCGTCACTGAACGGTGCGTTGGTGTGATGCCTTTGAGGTACGAGGCAGTGCCGCGACGGAAGACTCCTGCAGCGCATCCGGTACGATCTTCGAATCCGATCACGCGCTCCGGTTATGCGTCGGCGGGTGAGTCCGGCTCGGCGATCGTATGATCGAGCTGCGCCAAGGGGCAGGGGGCCATGCGGTAGCTGGCAGGTAAATGGTGCGGGATCGGATTGAGCATGATGGATTCACCGTCAAATCGACGCGCCGGTCCTGAATCCTTGGCTGGAACTCCAACCGGAACGTGGGAGTCAGATCCTCAGTGGGGCTTGTACACCGGCATCGGTGCCCAGGTCTCGACCCAGCTTGCCGTGATGGAAACCTCAAGCGTGTTGCCATCGGCATCGGGCGAAATCCGGTAGCGATGCGTCGGGCCCTTCATCCACTGCACTGTGAAGTACAGCGCTGGCTCTTCCGTATTCCAGCGGACGTCGCTGATGGCGTTCTCCACTCCTTCCACGTCGTCGATGAAGGTCACTGCCAGTCCATCATCAATAAGTGAGAAGCGGAACACGGCAAAGCTGGCTTCCTCCCAGACGTTCCATTCGCCTATGAACTGTTGTCTGGGGTCAGGGGTCGGCATAGGGATGCTCAAGAGTGACATCTGGCGCTCACTGCATTTGATTCAGGTAGATGGTGCCGGACTGTTCGGGCCAAACAATGTCGGAAGTGTCATAGCCTTGCTGCTGGGCGGTCTCAATCCATCCGGTTGCGACAGTCCGGTCCATCTGGGCGTGCCGATGGAGCAGATGTAGTCGTTTCATGCCAGGCTCCCCGATAAGGGCGGTCGTATAGTCGTCATCAATTCCCAGAATCCAGAATTTCTCCCGGGTAAAGGGAACCCATTGCAGCCAATCCGGCATGAAGCTGATCAAGAATCTCGCATGGGCGCTGTCGGATACCCGGACAACACCGGAAGATTCCTCCAGCGCGTCGCGCTCACCTATGTAGGAGTGGGAAACGTGGATGGGTTCGTCCGAGTCCATGGTGAAGTTCCACACCCGATCTCGTGCGTCCGGGTTGTCGCCATGTTGTGGCTTCCTGGCAATCTCGTACCAGGTTCCAAGATAGCGGGGGAGGTCGACATAGGATGCGGTATGAATAGTGGTGTTCATGGGAATGCCTGTATTTCCACGCTGTCAACGATCGCGACAAAGAACTGTCCGTGCAGCAGGAACGGGTCCCAGGACCTGGCTACTTCGCTCGTCTTGCGTAGGTCAGGATGGTCGCCTCATCTTCGGCAGCGGCCTTGACCGACTTGGACCATCGCACCACGGCGCCTTTGTTCTGGATCAGGGTTTCCAACTGCAGACACAGGCACTCGGCGCACGCTTGGCCTCCCGGGCTGCTTTTTCCGCAAAGCTTGCAAGGCGCCATCGTGGTCGTCTCGGGAGGGCGAAGCTGATAGGCAATTTTTTCCATCAGTGCCTTGGCCTGGGTCACCGTTTTCACCGTTGATGATCCTCAGGACGAGCTGCGCACGCTGGCGCAGCTCTCCATTTGTTTAGCAGCAGTTGCTGTTACTTCTGCTGAGGCTTGCTGCCGTCATGGGTCTTGCCTTCCTTGGTGTCCGCATCCTTGCGGTTGGTGTCATGCTCTGGCATCGCGCCGGGTGCCCGCTTCGGATCACGTTCCTGCGGGTTCTGGGGGCTGGTTGTTACATTGAGGCTACTCATCTTCTACTCCATTGCGATGAAATCATCGCAGAAGCATCTTTCCCCTTTGTGTGTTACCCCGGTGTGCTATTGGCGCTCTGAGGATGAACGGGCGGATCAGGAAACAAGCCGATCCCAGCACATACCTGCTATCTGATCCGAGATTCTCCTCTGGTCCATGCTCATCTTGCCCGATAGATGACGGTGCAGGTCGGAGTGCCACGCACTGCGCGTTCCATGCGGATTGCGGATATAGATGTCGCAGGCAAGTTTGATTACCGGATTGCAGTCGTTGAGGAAACTGTCCCCGATAAGCGCGCCATCACTGTACCGAGTTCGCCAGTAGCCAAGCTCGGCGGTTACGTCGACAAAGTCGCGATCGCGTTGATTGTTCATGATGCGCAGCCAGGTACGCCATCTTCGCAGGTGGGGGTTCTTCCCCTGTCTTTCGCATATCTGCGAGATGTCATGTTCTGCGGTTCCGGAAGTCTTCCTTGAGCTGATCCAGCTGTTCCGCGGCAGACACCATGCTTTTTATCCGGTCCAGAAGGGAGTCGATATTGTTGCTGCGCTCCAGTTCATCTGCCGATCCGGATGCCGCTTTCAAAGCGCGTCGGGTCAGGATCGCAAGGGATCTGAGCTTGTCCAGGCGCTGTGAGCGGGACCACGCATGTGCTGATGTTGTCATCTCCAGCGCCAGTTCATCCAGGTCAGCGCGTACCTCTTCGTAGTTCATGATCAGCATCCGGAGCACAGGTAGTGCCCGCACCGCGCCCAACATAGGCCTATTTCCACCGTGCGATGTGATGAGCGATTCGTCCTTCGCTGTTCTTTCTCCAATCGCCTTGCGTCCTGCAACGGCGGTTGTCACGCGCCGGGCACGCGGCGCGCTCCCCAGTCGGCTTGGTGGTCAGCCCGTGAGTTCTCTTCCGGATTCGGGGACTGCCGGTTAACGGCACAACGCGCACCGTGTACGTGCGACGACGTTGTCGCGTGGATGGAGCACGTGCTTGAGCACCCCGAATCCCACCGATCCGGAGGCGCCCCGCGATCCGGATCGTCCGGATCCGACACGGGATCCGCGCAATCCGAATCAACCCAACCCGGATCTGCCCGACACGCGCAATCCGGATCTACCCGGCGATCCTGCTCCTGAACTGGAGCGTCAGGCGCCGGGCGAATTTGAAGAGGAACAATGAGATGCCGACCACTCCGCAAACACCGCAGAAAGGCCACGAGCAGCGCTCGCCGGGCAAAGACGACAACTCGCAGCGGCATGGCAGCCCGCAGCAGCATGACCAGAAGCCGCACGACCAGAAGCAACAACAGGACCGTCAGCACAAGTGAGTGAGAGGTTCTTGTCGGGGTTGACCGCGGGGACACCACGTTGTTCAGCGGCGGGCAGTGCGTGACAACGAGCTTGGGTAGGCAGGCTCGTCACGGTCCGGACAAGATGACGCGGGCTGGCGATAGTCCGCGTGGTGGTGCCCGCTGGCCGCATCCCCCGGTCAGCGGGTTGTGGCGCCGGGGATATAATGCCGGAAGGAAGCGGCGCGCAGGCGTTGAGTCCAATGGGTAGCCGGGTGGTCCACCTGGCCCCGGGAAAAAGCCCCTCCGGGAGGGGCTTTTGATCAGGCAACGATGAGGCTCCAGCTGATTTCGGAGCCATCGAATTTGTAGCGGAAGCCCTCGCGGTCGATCTGCCGGGCGAGGTGTCCATCGGCATCGGCCAATAGCGTGATTTCAACCGACTCCTCACCGGAGCGGCCGCTGATGCGCGACAGGGTTGCGGCGCGGACTTCCTCGGTTGAAACGAAGCTGACCGGCCGGCACTCGCGCCCGGGCCCTTCCAGATAAAGCTTTACGCCTTTCAATGGCGTGCCTCCCATGAATCCCCACGCATGTGGGGACCCGTTTCTAAGGGAGCGGGGGTTAACAGAACCTGCAGGAAGCGTTTGAAACCCGCTCAAACGTGACGCAGCCGGCAGCAATGGCGGCGCTCCGCATGCGCCGGACGGGGCCATCGTTCAGGTGAGAACCACCTCCGGCCGCGCCAGCGGACCCCAGCAACCGGCCGCTGGATTCACCGCACGCGCGCTGGCATATCCGCATGCAGCGGCAATCAGGGCGGCCCTGACGCCGGAACCGGCAGGTCGCGCGCGGCGGGGAACAGCGCGTGAAATCGGAGGCAATCGCCCCGTCACGCCGCGTGCATCCTCCCGGCCACGCTGAACAGGTGCACGGCGGATGACCCGTTGTCCACCGGCGATCGGGGGAAAGCCGCCCATCCGCGCCGCTGTGCGCGTAAATAAGAGCCCGGTGTTGCGGCCACGGCAGGTCATCTACCAGGCATCAGGCGACAGGCAGCCCGCGCGGGGACGCCCTTTCGCGACTGACGTCGCTCCTGCAGCACACACCTGCAGCGCTGCTGCGGAGCAAACGCAGGAAGCGGACGGCACGCCTGCAGGAGCAACCTTTGGAAGCGACCTGTAGGAGCGACGTCAGTCGCGACAAAAATCGCCACATCACCCGCCACCTCACTGTCCCTGCAAGCGTCCCGCCGACCGCCGCGCCCTAACGGCCTGGCGCGGCGGCGGGCATCGGCAGCGGGCTGTCGTCCGCCGGTTCCATCGCCGCTGCCGGCGCTGCGAACGGGTAGGGCACCACCACCGGGGGCGGCAGCTGCTGGCGCCAGCGCGCCAGTACCGCCTCGATAGGCCTGCCGGTGGCGATCTGCGGGTGCGAGGGCAACTCGCCTTCCTGTCGCTCGCGACGTTTCACCGTGGTCCGCGCCTGGGCGAAGGCGGCACTGAAGTCGTCGGTGGCATTGAGCGCTTCCACCAGGAAGGCGCGGCCGAACCAGGTGGCGCTGTCGGTATTGCCGCAACCGAACGAGGGCCGGTCCTCGCGCGCGGCGGTGATGATCATGCGGTTGGGCGCCTTGAGCGGCGGCACAAACCCGCCCGAGAAACAGGCCGACACCACGATCACCGCATTGCCGATCTTCGCCTCGTCCAGCAGCTGCGCCAGATCGGCCGGTGACAGGTAATCCTCCTGCTCCGGGCCGGTGCGCAGGTAGAAACTGTTGTCCGGCAGGCCGTGGCTGCTCAGGTAGATCAGCAGCACATCCTCGGCCGGGTCCAGCGTCTGTCCCAGCCCGTCCAGCGCATAGCCCAGGCTCTCGAAGGTGGCCTGCGGCGCGGTGCCGTCCGCAGCCGAGCCGGGCGGGGCGTTGATCAGGCTCAGCGTGCGCCCGCCGGTGTGCCAGCGTTGCGCCGCCAGCTGCTGCAGATACCGCACCTCGTTGCCGAACACGTCCTCGCCGGCATCGCCGGCCACGCCCAGCACATACAGATCGGTGACGCCCGGGCGCTGGGCCGGCAACTGCTGCAGCGCCGCCTCCAGCCGCGCCAGTTCGGCGCCTTCCAGCGGGGGCGTGGTCGGCGTCCATTCGGGCAGGTCGGCATTGTCTGCCAGCACCGGCCAGCTGCCGGCCAGCACCAGCGCCACGACCAGCGTGCGCCGCAGCCGCCGGGAACAGGATCGCAGCAGGGACGGCAGCGCCGGCATCGGGGAGATTCCACAGGACAGGGGTGCAGCGTTGCAGGCGCCTTGGCCGTAAGCAAGAGCCGGATGCGGGAAACCACAAGGGGCGAGGGGGGAAAGGCGCCGGATCGGTGGCGGCGGCCGCCTGTTCGGGTGCGGGGCCAACGGCGACCGGTCTACCCGGCCACGCGACCCGCTGTGACACTCCACCTCCTCGACACACAAAAAATCTGACAGGACTGGCCAACGGCGGCGAGTGCGGGTCGCGCGGCAGCTCAAGCGGCGCGGGCGCTGCCGCCGCTGGCCGGATAATGACCTGCGCCGACGCTGGCCCCGACCGGGGCGACCTGCCCTCGGCGTGCCCTCATCTGGTGCGGGAAAGACCTGCTTTGCACCAAAAAGGGGCAACGATGGCACTTGAAACGGCATCGATGCCGCTTTTTTCGCCATCGATGCCACTTTGACCGGCAACGTTGCCCCTTTTTGGGGCATCACTGCCGTTTTTTTCGGCACGCTTGCCCCTTTTTGGGGCATCGATGCCACTTTTTTCGGCAACGTTGCCCCTTTTTGGGGCAACGATGGCACTTGAAGTGGCAACGATGCCGCTTTTTTCGGCATCGATGAGACTTCTGTCTCAAAACAAGGCGCTTTCGAGCTGTCCGCAGGTGCCGGGTGGGGCGTCAATGGCGCCGCTTGCCACCGCCGCACGGCCACCACCGGGGCGATGACCAGAAAAAAGCCGCCCCGAAGGGCGGCTGGGTGCGGTCACTGATGTGGGGGAGTGACCGGGAAGGGCGGGCTTCCCGGCTGGGACCGGCAACTCAGGCCGGCTCGGACTCGCTGGCCCGCGCGCTCTTGGCAAAGCGGGTGCCCAGTCCGCGCCGCAGTCCTTCCAGGCCCTGGTTACGCCCGGCCACCTTCAAGATCGCGTAACCGTCCAGCGCGCAGCGCATCACATCGCTGCCCAGCGCGATCTCGGTATCCGAGGCCCGTTCGGCCAGCCGGGTGATGCGTTGCAGGCGCGGGCGCAGGCGGTCCAGCGCCTGCAGATCGGCCACCGCATCGGCCACGTTCAAGGTGGCCGGCACCACCTGCGGGTTCTGCGAGAGCATGCTCAAGGTCTGCCGGCAGAACGCCTCGGACTTGTCGCCCATCCGCGCCAGCTTGCGCCGCTGCGCCGAGGTCATCGCCACCAGCCCGGTCAACTGCGCCTCCAGATCGCCCAGCGCCTGGTCCACGGCCTGCAGCTGGTCATCGGTGAGGGTGAGGGAAATCAGATTCTGTGTCGTCGTCATTGCATGGTCCTTATGCGAATCAGGGAAGGGGACGGCCGCCGCCCCGAACGAGGCGGACCCGACCGCTCGGCCGGGCGCGTCAAGCCTGCGCCAGCCCGCCGTTGCAAACCACGAACCAGATCATGATTTTCCTGTAGGAAAAACCCGCGTTGGTGTTAAACGGGTTGGTCGGCGGCTTTCGACCCAATGCAGACGTTTACACGGATCAATTTTAGGACAGCGGGTCAACCCAGCGACGAGGCTCGATAGGTCTTCTTATTTATCTCTAAAGCGTTAATGCCATGCCAGGAATGGAGGTATTGATACCATTTTGCTAATTTATCCGCGAAGTCCTCTTTTCTGCCCTTAGGTGATCACTATGGACGACGTAGTAATAACGCATTCGGATGTGTACCAGAGCTGGCAGAGCCACCTGTTCAATTTCAATCTGGACGATCCTGAAGCTGGGGCGCGCGGCCTGCGCAAGCCGCAACTAGCCGCACTTTACGCGACCCTGGGTCATCTGGTGGTCGACCCCGCCACTACAGCCACCGTGGTCATGCCCACCGGCACAGGGAAAACGGACACAATGCTCGCGCTGATCATCGCGGCGAGAATGAGCCGGACACTGATCCTTGTTCCGTCGGACGCCCTCAGAGCTCAATTGATGAGCAAGTGTGCTGATTTGAAGACGCTTCGTACCGTGGGGGCAGTATCGGACACAGCGCGCAATCCCATTGTTGCAGCCATCGATTCGAAGCTATCTAAGGCGCAGGTTGCTGAATTGGCAACTACCAACATCATTGTGGCAACCCCCCAAGCCCTGCAGCTATTCGAAGATGCCGAATTGATGGCGCTAGTGAATATTTGCAGCCACCTGATGATCGATGAGGCCCACCATGTGGCGGCAGCCAGTTGGAGTCGGATCAAAACAGCCTTCAGCGGCAAACCTTGCATTCAGTTCACAGCGACGCCCTTTCGGGAGGATGGTTTAGCTCTGGCTGGCAAGATCGTCTACAACTACCCGCTAAGGGATGCGCAGATTGATGGCTATTTCAAAGGTATTGAGTTCCACCCTGTAAGGGAATACAACCTCAAGCTCTCCGACCAGACCATCGCAAATAAGGCCATTGAACTGCTCCGAGCTGACCTCAATGCGGGCTACGACCATTTGATGATGGTGCGAGCCAAATCGCACAAGCGGGCGAAAGACCTTTTTGAGATTTACAAACAGCACCCCGACCTGACGCCAGTTTTGATCCACAGCAAAGTGCCCGGCCGAGCCAGGGTGATGGCGGATATCGTCGAGAAGAAGCACCGGGTCATCGTCTGCGTCGACATGCTTGGCGAAGGCTTCGATTTGCCAGAACTCAAAATCGCCGCAATTCATGATCAGCACCAAAGCCCTGCTGTGACGCTCCAGTTCATTGGCCGACTGACGAGGGTGGATGCGGCTCTTGGTGATGCTAAATTTGTCGCCAACATCGCTAACCAGAAGACCGACCACCAAATGGCAGCCCTCTACAAGGAGAGTGCTGATTGGGGGGCGGTCATTCGCGACGTAAGCGAGGAGAGGGTCGGCCGGGAAATTGAGAAGGCGGACTTCAATGAGCAGTTTGTCGGCGGTGACGATGCTCAGATTATTTTTGGGCTGAACCCTAATCCAAAAATTAGCGCCGTGGCATATCACGTCCAACCCAAGGACTGGAAACCGCAGCGGGCGAAGCGGCTAGATGGGCGCAGAGAAAAGCTGCAGTACATTTCGATCAATGAACAGGCCGATACAGTCATAGCTGTGACCCGGCGAGAGGTACAGGTTGGGTGGGCTCAGACCGAAGAAATCACTGATACCAGCTGGAATCTGTACATCGCTTTCTATAACAAGGAGCAGGGAACTCTGTTTGTTCACACCTCTGGTGACGAAGCCCAAGCAACTCGATTTCTCAACCTAGTGGCCAGAGCCCATCGTCGCATCAATGGTGAGCCGACCTTCCGAACGCTCCACGACATCAAATTGATGAAGCTGCAGAACGTTGGCCTGTCGCGCGCCCGGAAAGACCTACGGTTCACGATGCACGTCGGGCGCGATATCAATCAAGTGATCAGTGATATCGAGAAGGGCAGTGCGACAAAATCAAATATCTTTGCGGCCGGTTTTGAGGGGGGCAGGCGAACTACTGTGGGCTGCTCGCACAAGGGCAAGATCTGGGAGATGAATTCGTCTCCGATCAACTACTGGGTTGAGTGGTGTAGGCGCATGTCGCTCAAACTCAACGACAACGCCATCGACCCTGCTGATGTACTCAAGAATGTCATGCGTGTTGAGCAAATCAAGGACAGTTGGCCAGAAGGTATTTTTTACGCCGATTGGCCTGAGTCAATCGCGATCGAGAACGAGCAAAGGATTTCGCTGCATTTTCAAGGGGAGACTTTCAATCTTCTCGACGTGGAGCTTGGTAAGCCTGAGTACGGTGACGCGCGGACGATAAATATCCCTGTCTTGGTTGAGGGGGAGGGGGGCGAGGAGCGTCGCCTCACTTCCATCGGCATAAAGTTGCTGGGAGATGGATACAAAACCTCCTGCCCTGGTGTGAAGATCCTTTATCCCTACGAAACGCCGCTGGATTCGTACCTGGATGGAGAGCCGCTTGTATTGCTCAAGGCGGATGGTTCCATGGTGCAGGGTAACTATCGTCATTATTCGACCAATAGCATGGATGTAAAGTTACCTGCCGACTTGCTCGAGCCATGGAATTGGGGGGCGACAAAGATCCATCAAGAGTCCATGCGTGCCGAGCGGCGTATGAATTCTGTACAAGGCTTCACCTTTGCCAAGGTCGCTGACGACTACTCAATCGTATTCAACGATGACGGTAAAGGTGAAATCGCCGACCTGGTGGCAATCCGCGAAGATAGAGATGCAATCTACGTTGACCTATACCATTGCAAATTTTGCCCAATGACTGATGGTGTGGCCACTCCCGGTGCGCGCGTCGCTGACGTCTACGAGGTATGCGGCCAGGCGTCGAGGTCGGTGAAGTGGCTGTACACCGGCAATAAGTTCTTCAACCGACTTATGGATCGCTACCAGCAATCACTGCTTAAGGACTTTGACAGAATCCTGAAGGGCACGCCCCAGCAGCTGGAGATACTGCGCAACAAATGCCACGATCACGAACTTATTTTCAAGTTTGTGATCGTGCAACCCGCGATATCAGCGGGGAAGGTGTCGAAGGAGCAGCTTGCCGTTTTAGGAACGAGCTACTCGTACATCAAGAGCATCACGGGCTTGGATATCAAGGTCATTGTTAGTCCTTAATCCACTTGCGCAAGCGGAATTACAGCTGATCCCGCAGGATTTCATGCGGTGATCTGCGCCGCTAGTGCTTACTTCGGCTTTGTCGCCACGGACTGGTGGCGGCCTGAGTCGCCCCGATTTTTCTAGGTGCTCAGTAACTGCCTCTGGCTGAAAGCCGTCATTCCGCTACCAACGGCTTGATGGATTTTGATAGGTGCGCCTGAAGCTCCGGATCTGTGCAGTACACATAGCACCCCTTCATTCCGCGGGTCATAAGGGTGCGATAGGTGTTGCGGATGATTCGATCGAGTCGCTTCCTCGTTTCTTCCCCGTCGCTCTGCATCATTTTTTTGTAACCGCGAATCGAGCGGTCCTGCTTCGAGCGGCCCGACGGGTCTGTTTTCACCGTTTGGTCCCGGAAAACCATGTCCGGGCCGATGATGACACCGACATAATCCAGTTCGAGGCCCTGACAGGTGTGGATACATCCCACCTCGTCGATGGACTTCGGGGCGATCAGCCAGAGGCTGCCGTCCTTGTCCAGATTCCATTGGCGCTGGTAGCCAAACTCCGGAATCACAATGTCGTAGGCCTCGGGATTTTTCTTGCTTTCCCAGTCCCAGCAGTAGCCTGCAACGACACGCGACCTGTTGTTGTGCCGGTTCTTCTCGGCGATCAGGGCATGTAGTTCGGTGGGAGAGTCGACGACCCGGAAATCGAAGCTGCCATGATCCAGCGATGTATTCGCGGTCTCGCGGATGCCGAGGGTGTTGTCGATCCATGCCAGATAGCCATCCGATCCGCTGCAGCGGAACTGCGAGGCCAGCTCCAGCTCGGTGACGGAGGCGCCAAGTTCGTTGGCCCAGTGACGGATCTCGTCGGAGTGGCCGATATCGGCCAAGGTGACCATCTGGTCATCATCGACAAACAGGATCGTGCACTTGGCGCTCTGGATCAGCTCCTTGACCTGGTTCTCGCCGAGGTTGCTGTACAGCCCGGAAAACCGGTTCAGGCGATGTGCCTCATCGACAACCAGTGCGTCGAACGTGTCGGGGGCAGTCTCGATGAAGGCGCCGGAGCCACTGAAGAGGTTGCCTATCTCCACCTGCTTGAAGTTTCCGCGCAGCATTTCCTTGTAGACCGCGCGTGGGGCGGCGTTCTTGGAAACATACTTGGCAAGAAGACCGAGCCTGGTCAGTTCCACGAGAAGGTTGATGGCGACCACGGATTTGCCGGTGCCTGGGCCACCTTTGACCAGAACGACCTGCTTGGCATTCGTAGATGCCGTGCGGGCTGCCGCCAGTGCGGTTTCATAGACAAGCTTCTGCTCGTCGATGAGGATGAACTCGCGGCTGCCACGGAGCATTTTGACGAGGCTGTCGGCCAGCATCTTGGAAGGGCGGATGCGCCCGTTCTCGATGCGGTAGAGAAGCTCGGCATTGTCGCCACGTTTGACATGCTGCTTGATGAAGTTCTGCAGCCTTTCCCGCTCCACGTTTCCCTTCAGGAAGATCGGCGCTTTATCGATGTAAGGAGCGTAGTGGGGATGGGTGATGATGCCGTCGTCGGTGTAGTTGTGCAGGTACGCACAGGCCTTCAGGGAAACATCTCCCTCATGCACGGCCTCATTGAAGCCTTCAAGAAGCGCGGCGTAGGACCAAGCCTGATAGCAGGGGTGGGGGCCTTCGCTCTCTCGCGGGCCGCCGCGCTGGGCGACAACGATTCCGTCTTTGTCCGAAAGCTTGGACGACGACCACTGCTTCAGCTCCACGATGATGAGGTGGGGTGTGCCGTCGGTGGTGCTTCCGGAGATAAGGAAGTCGATACGTTTGGAGGTCTGGGGGATGCCGAACTCGACGCCGATGCCGGTGTCGTCGGGGATTTCGTCATCCCGAAGGACCGAGGCCATCTCTTGCAGGGAAGCGCGCCAGGCCCTGAGCTCAGCGTCGGGTGCATAGCGGCCGGTCTTGTCCAGATAGGTACGGGCAATCTGGTATTCGATGCCGCGGCTTTCGATGTCCTTGATGAAACCGGATTTGTTAGCTTGATAAACGATCAACGCGCCTCCCCCTAAGGTCTGGTTGATTACAGATCGGTGTATTTGTCGCTCTTTCCCCGTGCCACGTCAGCTGGGTACTTCAGTGCATTGAGCTCCAGCTTTTTCCACGCGGCCTGGATCGGGTCGATGCCCAGCTTGTCAGATAGCTGCAGCAGATAGAGAAGCACATCGGCCACTTCCTCGGTGACTTGACCGTGCTGGGCGTCGGAAAGATTCCTGCTCTGTTCTTCCGTGAGCCACTGGAAGGGCTCAAGCAGTTCGGCCGCTTCGACAGAGAGTGCTGCGGCCAGATTCTTGGGAGAGTGGAACTGTCCCCAGTCGCGGGCCTGCGCAAATTCGCGAAGCGCCTGCTGCAATGACTGTATCTCGGTGTTCATAGGGTGATGCCTGAAATTGTGTTGCCATCTTAAGCCAGTAACGATGCGGCACTTGCCGGTGAATGGTGATTTCCAGTGAGCGACAGTGATATTTCGGCGGCTTGCAAACGTACCTATTGGGGTTCCTAAAGCTGATTCCCACCAACGCAGCCACGGCAACCGCATGCACTGCCGCCTATGGATCCCGGTACATGGGAAGGTGGGCAGAGCCGGCCATGCTTGTCCGCACGCAAGGGGCCGGAGGAATCAGCTCCGGCGCCATTTCCAGGAAAGTTCTGTTGAGAAGACGCTGTAGACCACTGAGGCCAGATATGCCGGTCGAGGACGTGGTGCAGGTCGAGAACACCGGGAAGGAACGACTGCAGACGCGCGTGCCCAATGGCTTGAACGACAATTAGATCGCCGCAACGCAAAGCCCCGCATGACGGGGCTCTGCGTTTTTTACCCGGTTGCATTGAGAGGGTGGCCGTCGATAACTGGCCGGCACTTTGCCTCAGTCGTGGGTAAGCGGCTGCATGCCTTCGTGATCGAAGGTTGCCTGGTAGGTGTTGATTGCGGCCACCAGGTTGGGCATGCCTTCGGCCGAGGCGGGGTTTTCGCGTAGTTGCCCGCCGGCAGTGAGCATGTGGGTGATCAGCACATGCAGGGCGGCATCGGGCTCAGGGGCCAGTTTGCAGTGGGCGAACATGTACTGGACGTTGCTGTCGATCACATCGGCGAGGGCGGCGGCGTCGGCGGCCTGCAGCCGCGCGTCGTGGAAAGCGGGCAGGTTTTTCAGTACTTCGGCATGGATGCGGCCCATGGCGGTGCGCAGCGGCTCGTCGGTTTGCCAGCGCTGGCCTTCGGCCAGTACCGGGGCGGGGCCGGGTGCGGCGGCATGGTCGTGGCTGGGACTGGCGGGCGCTGCGGTACTTGCTTCAGCGGCGGTGTCCGCGGCCGGGGCGTGATCATCGCCGGCGGTACAGGCGGTCACGGCAAGGGCCAGCGCAAGGGCGGTGGCGGGGACATGTAGGGAGCGCATCTTCATGGTCGTGGCATCGGTTCAGGCGTACACCAACCGTACCAAGCAGCCATCGCCCTCGAGGTGACATGTATCAAGGTGGAGCGGGGGGCTAGCGTTCTTGTGACAGGGGGGGAAGGTTGCGACTGATGGTCCAAGGCCACCCGGTGCCGCTGCATAGGGGAGTTGGGCCGGGCGGTCGCGACTCATGGCCTCAGGCCACCCGGCGTCGCTCCTGCAGGGAGCGTGGGGCGTGGTTTGTGTCGCTGCAGCATGGCCTCCGGCACATGGGCTTGTGCACAAAGCTGGCTATGCTTGCCCGCACGCGAGGGGCCGGGGGAATCGGCTCTGCCACCCTTTACCAGGAGAGTTCTGTTGAAAAAGACGCTGTTGACCACCGCCACCTTGCTGGCCCTGGGGATCGCCGGTTCGGCGTCCGCCGGCCAGAACCACGCCTGCGTGGATGACGCCTGCACGGTGCAGACCCTGTTTGCCGCCACCGAGGCCGGCAGTGCCACCGCAGGCGCCAGCATCGCCGCGCCGCGCATGGGCAACTGGGGCATCGACACGGCCGGCATGGACACCAGTGCCAAGCCGGGCGATGACTATTTCGCCTACGTCAACGGCAACTGGGCCAAGAACACCCCGATCCCGTCGGACAAGTCCAGCTTTGGCGCGTTCCTGGCGCTGCGCGACCTGTCCGAGGCGCGCGTGCACCAGCTGCTGGAAGGCTACGCGCTGGGCAACCCGGCCACCGATGGCGACAGCGCCAAGATCGCCGCGCTGTACCGTGGCTTCCTGGACGAGGCTGCCGCCGAAAAGGCCGGCGCCGAACCGCTGAAGCCGATGCTGGCCGAGATCCGCGCGGCCAAGGACAAGTCCGCCATCGCCGCACTGATGGGCCGCAGCAATGCCGGTTTCGGTGCCACGCTGTTCGGCCTTGGCGTTTCCGACGACCAGCGCGACCCGGAGCATTACACGCTGTACATGGGCCAGTCCGGCCTGGGCCTGGGCGACCGCCAGATGTATCTGGACGAGAAGTTCGCCCCGCAGCGTGCGCGCTATGTGGCCTATATCGAGCAGCTGCTGACCCTGGCCGGCTGGGACAAGCCGGCTGACGCGGCGGCCAAGATCATGGCCATGGAAACCGAGGTGGCCAAGGGCCACTGGACCCGCGCCGAGAGCCGCGACCGCGATAAGACCTACAACCGCCTGACCCGCACCGAGTTGGCCGCGCAGGCGCCGCAGGTGGATTGGAACGTGCTGTTCGACGCTGCTGGTGTTGGCCAGGCCGAGAGCGTGGTGCTGCGCCAGAACACCGCCATTCCGGCGCTGGCCAAGGTGTTTGCGGCCACCGACCTGGACACGCTCAAGGCGTGGCTGGCGTTCCACACCACCGATGACGCGGCCGGTCTGCTGTCGAAGAACTTCGTCGATGCCGAGTACGAGTTCCGCGCCAAGTTCCTGTCCGGCCAGCCGGAGCCCAAGCCGCGCTGGAAGAACGCGGTCAGCTACAGCGAAGGCATCATGGGCGAGGCCATCGGCCGCGATTTCGTCAAGCTGTACTTCCCGGCCGATGCCAAGGCCAAGATGGATGCGCTGGTCTCCAACGTGAAGCTGGCCATGGGCGCGCGCCTGGACACGCTGGCCTGGATGAGCCCGGCCACCAAGGCCGAGGCCCACGCCAAGCTCAAGGGCTTTGGCCTGAAGATCGGCCACCCGGAACAGTGGCGCGATTACAGCGCGCTGGAAGTGCGCAACGGCGACATCGTCGGCAACGCGCTGCGCGCCCGTGCCTTCGAGTGGGATTACCGCCGCGCCCGCCTGGGCCAGAAGGTCGACAAGAATGAGTGGGGCATGACACCGCAGACGGTCAATGCGTACTACAACTCGGTCAAGAACGAGATCGTGTTCCCGGCCGCGATCCTGCAGCCGCCGTTCTTCGATCCGTCCGCCGACCCGGCGGTGAACTACGGCGGCATCGGCGGCGTGATCGGCCACGAGATCATCCACGGTTTCGACGACCAGGGCCGCAAGTCCGACGGGGCCGGCGTGCTGCGTGACTGGTGGACCGCCGAAGACGCGGCCAAATTCGAGGCGCAGGCCGCCAAGCTGGGCGCGCAGTACGAGGCGTTCGAGTTCCCGCAGCTGCCGGGCATGAAGATCAACGCCCGCGTGGCGATGGGCGAGAACATCGGCGATCTGGGTGGCCTGACCATCGCGCTGGAAGCCTACCGCCGCTCGCTGGACGGCAAGCCGGCGCCGGTGATTGACGGCTTCACTGGCGAGCAGCGCTTCTTCATGGGCTGGGCGCAGGTATGGCGCACGCTGTGGCGCGACGATGCACTGCGCCAGCAGCTGGTCAACGGCACGCATTCGCCGGGCCACATCCGCGCCTTCGCCCCGCTGCGCAACATCGATGCGTGGTACGACGCGTTCAACGTGAAGGCCGGCGACAAGCAGTACATCGCCCCGGAAGACCGCGTGCGCATCTGGTAATCGGCAAGTTTGAGTGTTGCAACAGCAAGGGCCCTCCGGGGCCCTTGCTGTTGGTGGCCCCTCTTGAACTGGCCAGCGCGTGCAGGTGCGCAGCCCGGCGTCTTCACCCCGGCTTTCCCGCGCGCAGGCCAGTGTGTGCCTCCCATCAACACACGGAGCATCGGTGCGGCCCCGGCCGCCAGGATGAAAGAACCGCTATGAGCAAGATTGCACCCCGGGTACATACCGACCAGGCCACCATCGAGCGCCTGAAGGATCTGCAGGCCGCGCTGGATGCGGAGCTGGTGGTGGAGCTGCACCTGCGCGGGGGCGCGACACTGACCGGGACGGTGGTCGAGCGCCCGTCGATACTGCAGTTCCTGGATGAAGGCGGCAATGAAGGCACCAACGGCGTGCTGCCGCTGGATACCGGCGGAAAAAGCGTGCAACGGGTCTGGCTGGACGAGGTGGAGCATTTCCAGCGGCTGGGGACGTGCTGATCGCCCCGCGCTTTCTTCTCATGGCGTGCCGGTGGATGCCTGCCGTCGGGCCCGGTTGCACGGCGATGGCGGAACGGCAGCTGCAGCGGAGCGGGACCGGTCCGTTTGCTGAATCCGCATACATCAATGTCAGGCGGGCATGAGCGCGACGGCTTCGGCAAAGGCATTGCATTAACCCCGGCGGTGCGAGGCTGCACCCGGAGCGTTCCTGCTCCATCCGAGGAGAATCCAATGAACCGGGCGAAAACGAGTCGATGGCTGTTGTTGGCGCTGTTGCCGCTGGGCGTCAGCACCGCCTTTGCCGGCGAGGACAAGAATCCGCCGACGGAACATGACAAGACCCACGCGGAATCGCATCAGCCGGGCAGTGATACCTGGATCACCACCAAGGTGAAGGCCGACCTGTTGGCGACGGAAAACGTGCCGGGGTTGGAGATCACGGTCGAAACGGTCAACGGTACGGTGATGCTCAGCGGCACGGTGAACCAGCAGAGCGAGAAGGACCGCGCCATTGCGGTGGCACGCGGCATCAAGGGCGTCAAACAGGTCGATGCCGACAAGCTGCGCGTAGTGGCCAAACCGGAACGCTAGCAGGCGCGAAACATCCAATGACAGCAGCGGCCTCGATGCCGCTGTTGCCAGCGTCACCCAAAACGGCACTGCATGGGCGGTGCCGTTTTCTGTTGCACGCGCCCGGCTCAGCCCTTGCGGCGCAGCCAGAAGTAGATCGGCAGGCCGGCGATGACCAGCACGCCGCCCCAGGCCAGCGCTTCGCTGCCGACGCCGACGATGGCGTAGCCGCTGAAGGCCAGGGCGCCGGCGGCGGCAATCCGCGAGCCGGTACCGGTGCCGCGCCACAGCCACGCGGCCGAGCCGGCCAGGTAGGGCAGCAGGGTGGCGGCGGTGGACAGCAGCACAGAGAACTTGAACAGGTCCACCAGCGAGCGGTTGTAGTTGCAGATCACCAGCACGGTGGCCAGCAGGCAGCTGATGATGACGCCGAAGGCCGGCGCGCCGCGGCGGTTCTCGCGGGCGAAGGCGCGCGGCAGTACGCCATCGCGGGCGGCGGCCATCGGCAGCTGGGCCGAGAGCAGGGTCCAGCCGTTGAGCGCACCGACGCAGGAGATCGCCATCACCACGGCCAGCAACATGCCGGCGGTCGGGCCCCACAGCGCGGCGGCGGCATCGGCCATCGGCGCGCCGGAGTGGGCCAGCACATCGGCCGGCAGCAGGCCGATCACGGTGGTGCAGGCCAGCACGGTGGCGATACCGGCGATGGCGGTGCCGGCCACGGTGGCGCGGGCCACGGTGCGCGGGGCGTCATCGACCGAGTCGGCCGGCACGGTGGCCGCTTCCAGGCCGATCATCGCCCACAGGGTCAGGGCGACGGTGGCACCGGCCACGGCGCCCAGCGACTGCCCGCTGGGGTTGAACGGCACGTAATGGCCGGTGTCGACAAACCACAGCGCCACCAGCCCGAACAGCAGCAGCGGCACCACTTTCAGCACGGTGGTCAGCAACTGCAGGCGGCCGGCCTCGCGTACACCCAGCAGGTTGACCCCGGCGCACAGCCACAGCGCAACCAGCCCGCAGGCCGCCGCCCGTACCGGGGTGGCGGTCAGGGCGGGAAAGATGGCGCCGACGCTGCCGGCGAAGGCCACGGCGATGGCGGCGATGGCGCACCACATCGAGATCCAGTAGCTCCAGGCCACCATGAAGCCGGGCAGCTCGCCGAAGGCGTTGCGGGCGAACACGTAGGGGCCGCCGGTCTGCGGCCAGCGTTTGGCCAGCCGGGCGAAGGTGACGGCCAGCAGCAGCGCGCCGCACAGGGTGATGGCCCAGCCGATCAGGGTGGCGGCGCCATACGGGGCCAGGGTGGCGGGCAGCAGGAAGGTGCCAGAGCCGATCATGCTGCCGACCACCAGCGCGGTGGCGGACCAGAAGCCCAGGGGGCGGCGAGAGTTAGTCATAGGAATACGGCAACGGCATGGGCCACGCCGGCGCAGCCAGGGGCGGCGGACGGGCGGGAGAAGAAGGAGCGGCGGCCGCCAGGGCCGGAACGCGGAGGGGGCGAATTATGACGGTTCAGCGCCCGGGCCGCGACGGGCCGGCCCGGCGTGACCTTTGGCCCTTTCCTGCGGAGCGTTCTGGATCGACGCTGGCCACCTCGTCCACCGTATGGATACCCCCGATGAACTTCCGCCCTCTGGCGTATGCCGTCTCGCTGTCGCTGGCCACCGCGCTGACGGCGTGCTCGCCGTCTTCGCCGCCGGCCGCGGACGATGCCACCACCCAGGCGCCGCAGGCCTACAAGGCCGCGCAGCTGAACCAGCTGTATGCCGACTACTGGGAAGGCGTGCTCAAGCTGAACCCGCTGCAGGCCACCTTCCAGGGCGACAACCGCTACAACGACCAGCTGCCGAACTTCGCCTCGGCCGAGTTCCGCCAGCAGAGCCATGATTTCAGCACCGAGTGGCTGGGCAAGGTGGAGAAGCTCGGCGATGCCGGGCTGTCCGGGCAGGACCTGCTCAGCTACCGGATCTTCGTCGAGGAGCAGAAGCAATCGCTGGAAGGGGAAAAGTTCCCGACCTGGATGATGCCGGTCAACCAGATGGGCTCGACCGTGAGCTATGCGGTGATGCTGGGTTCGGGCCAGGTGGCGCAGCCGTTCAAGACGGTGAAGGACTACGACAACTGGCTGGCGCGTGCCGGCCGCATCCCGCTGGTGCTGGAGACCGAAATCGGCAACATGCGCGAGGGCATGAAGGCCGGCGTGGTGCAGCCGCGCGTGCTGATGGAAAAGGTGGTGCCGCAGTTCGACGAGATCCTCACCGCCAAGCCCGAGGACAGCCAGTTCTGGGGGCCGATCAAGGCCATGCCGGCCGATTTCCCGCAGGCCGACAAGGACCGCCTGACCGCGGCCTACCGCACGCTGATCGCCGATCAGCTGATGCCGGCGATCAAAAAGCAGCGTGACTTCATCGCCAACGAGTACCTGCCGGCCACCCGCGACACCGTGGGCCTGGATGCACTGCCCGAGGGCAAGGCGTGGTACGCCTTCAACGCCAAGGAGAGCACCACCACCGCGCAGACGCCGGAGCAGATCCACGCCATCGGCCTGTCCGAAGTGGCGCGCATCCATGCCGAGATCAACCAGGTGATGGCGCAGGTGGGCTTCAAGGGCTCGCTGCAGGACTTCTTCAAGTTCATGCAGAACGACAAGCAGTTCGAGTTCAAGTCCGAGCAGGCGCTGCTGGAGCACTACCGCGGGCTGGAAGCCAAGGTCAACGCCAACGTCGGCAAGCTGTTCTCGCTCACGCCCAAGGCCGGCTTCGAGATCCGTCCGGTGGAGGCGTTCCGTGCCAAGTCGGCGGCCGGTGGGTCGTACATGACGCCGAGCGAGGACGGTACCCGTCCGGGCATTTTCTACGTCAACACCTATGATCTGCCCACGCGCAAGACCTGGGACGCCGAAGACCTGTTCCTGCACGAGGCCATTCCCGGCCACCACTTCCAGCTGGCGTTGCAGCAGGAACTGAAGGACGTGCCGGCGTTCCGCCGCTTCGGCGGTGAGACCGCCTTCATCGAGGGCTGGGGCCTGTATGCCGAAAGC
The DNA here is from genome assembly GCF_056760315.1 of Stenotrophomonas sp. STEN014. Lineage (NCBI taxonomy): Bacteria > Pseudomonadati > Pseudomonadota > Gammaproteobacteria > Lysobacterales > Lysobacteraceae > Stenotrophomonas > Stenotrophomonas sp. STEN014. Next base: position 332,512 of record NZ_JBRREN010000004.1, read on the forward strand.
CTGGGCAAGGATCTGGGTGTGTATACCGATCCGTACAGCTACTTCGGCCGCCTGCAGGGCGAGCTGTGGCGCGCGGTGCGGCTGGTGGTCGATACCGGCCTGCATTCGAAGAACTGGAGCCGCCAGCAGGTGCTGGACTACATGTTCGCCAACTCCTCGGTGAGCGAGCCGGACGCAATTGCCGAAGCCGAGCGTTATATCGCCTGGCCGGGCCAGGCGCTGGCCTACAAGACCGGCGAGCTGAAGATCCAAGAGCTGCGCAAACGTGCCGAGCAGAAGCTGGGCGACAAGTTCGACATCCGCCAGTTCCATGCTGAAGTGCTGAAGGACGGCTCGGTGCCGCTGGATGTGCTGGACGAGAAGATCAATACGTGGATTGCTGAAAAGTCCAAGTAATCTGCGGTGGAGTGACCTGGCAAGGGCATCGCCAAGGCGGTGCCCTTGCCGTTTGTGGCGCACCGGCACGCGCGGCGACGGAGTGTTCCAGTCACGCCGGCGCCGATGGCATCGCGCCATGGCACAGTGCTGCGCTGTTTCCCCTTCCCCTGTGAGGGTGCGTACCGGTCGTTGCCGGATGCGTGCCCCTGTTACCGATGATGACCCTGATTGTTTCCCTGATCCTGCCGTTGATGGCGCTGTGGCTGTGGTGGCCCGTGCACTTCCTGTCCCAGCGCCAGCGGCGCTGGCATATCGGCCCCAGCCTGGCCCTGGCGCTGCTGGGGCTGGCGTTTGCCACGCTGTGGCGGCTGGATGTGTTCGCCTACGCGGTGGAGGCGTGGATCCAGCTGGTGTTCGGCTGGGTGCTGGTGATGTTCATCCTGCTGCTGGTGTTCCTGCTGCTGCGCGAGGCCGGCTGGCTGCTGACGCGGCTGTTCCCACGCCAGGCTGCGCTGGCCACGCTGTGGCATGGGCGTGGGCTGAACCAGGGCGCGGCGGCGGTGATCATGCTGCTGGCGACACTGGGCATCGGGAATGGATTGAAGCCGCCGGCGGTGCAGGAGCGCGAACTGGTGGTGCCGAATCTGCCGGTGGAGATGGACGGGCTGCGGGTGGCGGTGCTGGCCGATCTGCATATCAGCCCGGTCAAGCGCAGCTGGCGCACCGAGCGCATCGTGGCGGCGACGCTGGCGGTCAAGCCCGACCTGATCGTGCTGCCCGGTGACATGGTCGATGGCGAAGTGGAGGACACCGCGCCATTTGTCACCGCGCTGGCCGACCTGCAGGCGCCCTATGGCGTGTGGCTGGCGCCGGGCAACCACGAGTACTACCACGGCTATGCGCGCTGGATGGCGCACTTCCGGCAGATGGGTCTGGGCGTGCTGGAGAACCAGACCGCGACGCTGGACATCCGTGGCCGGACGCTGGCGCTGTCGGGTGTGGGGGATCTGGCCGCGCTGCGGGCCTCGCCCTACATGCACGGTGGATTGGCGCCGGATCTGCCGGCGGTGGTGGCCGCGGCCCGTGGCAGTGATGTGCACGTGCTATTGGCCCACCAGCCCAAGCAGGCGCGCGCCGCGGCGGCAACCGGCGCGGTGGATCTGCAGATCTCCGGACATACCCACGGCGGCCACATGCCCGGCTTCGATCGCTGGGTCGTGGCACCGTTCAACCACGGCTACGTGCGTGGCGAGTACCGGGTGCAGGACATGACCCTGTTCGTCAGCAGCGGCGCGGGGCAGTGGGACGGTTTCAGTGCGCGGCTGGGCGTGCCGTCGCGGATCGAGGTGCTGGTGCTGCGGCGCGCGGCGCAGGCCCGCGCGCACTGAGCCAGGCGCTGGGACTGCCGTCAGCTGTCGCTGGTGTTGTCCGGGTCCATGCGGTCGGGCATCAGTTTCGGAATCGTGCTGACCACCGCCAGCGCCGCCACGGTGGTGGCCACGGCCACCATCTGCATGCCCATGCCGGCGGCCATGCCGATGGCGGCGGTCATCCAGATGCCGGCGGCGGTGGTCAGGCCCTGTACGCGTTCTTCCTTGTCCAGCTTGAGGATGGCGCCGGCGCCGAGAAAGCCGATGCCCGAGACGATGCCCTGCATCACCCGGGTGACATCGCCGGTGGAAGCGCCGGCCTGCAGCGGCGCCAGCACAAACAGCGCCGAACCCAGGCTGACCAGGATATGGGTCTTCAGCCCGGCCGCACGGCCCTTGCTTTCACGCTCCAGCCCCAGCGCGCCGCCGAGCACGATGGCGGTGAGCAGGCGCGAGACGATGACCGTCAACGTGCCCAGGTCCGGAATGGCGAATTCGGCGCCCAGTGCCTGGCCGATCTGTGAAGCGATACCCATCTGCGTGTTCCTGCCGGAAGTGCCGGCCGCGATGGTGCCATGGTCGCCGCGAAGAGGGTTTCATCACAGCGCCGGCGTGGCGCCGGCCGGGGCTGTCGTTGCCAACGATTCGAATCGAAGCGGTGCGGGCCAGTGCCGGTTGGCGGGCCGTCTTGTGCGGCAAAACTCGGCGGTTCTGTTGACGGGAAAAGGAAACGGCCCCGAAGGGGCCGTTTTCCGTCGTATCACTGCCGGTTCAGAGCGTGATCTGCTGGAAATTCTCGACCCGGGTGTGGCCGTGGGTGGCGTCGCCGGTGCGCGGCATCGGGTAGTCGGACAGGCGGTCCAGCAGCACGGTCTGCAGACCGGCCTCGCGGGCGGCATCCAGCTCCTCGACGATATCCGACAGGAACAGGATGTCCTTCGGTTCAATGCCGATCGCCCCGGCGATACGGGCATAGCTGGCGGTTTCGCGCTTGCCGCCGATCTCGGTGTCGAAATTGCCGGAGAACAGGCCGTTGAGGTCGCCGGCATCGGAGAAGCCGAAGAACAGTTTCTGCGCCGGCACCGAGCCGGAGGAATAGACGTACAGCGGCAGCCCGGCGGCCTGCCAGCCGCGCAGCACCGCGGCCACTTCCGGATACAGGTGGGCGGTGTAGTCGCCGTTGCGGTAGCCGACCTCCCAGATCATGCCCTGCAGCGCCTTGAGCGCGGTGTGCTTGCGGTCCTGGTCGATCCAGCCCTGCAGGGTTTCGACGATCACTTCGTCCTGGCAGGCGCCGGCGGCGATTTCGGTGGCCACCGCGTCGAGCCAGCGACGGACATCCGGCTGCTGGCCGTGTTCGCGGACGAAGCCGGGCAGGGCGGCGCGGGCGTAGGGGAACAGCACTTCCTTGACGAAGGAGATGCTCGAGGTGGTGCCCTCGATATCAGTGAGGATGGCGCGTGGCTGGGACATGCGGAAAGTCTTCAAGGCAGAGGCGGCGGCCACGCGGCGGTGGCCGCGCGGGATCAGGCGGCGCTGGGTTCGTAACGCGGGAAGCGCTGGGCGATGTCGGTGCCGGTGAAATGGCCGACCCAGCCGTCCGGTTCGGTGAAGAAGCGGATCGCGGCGAAGCTGGGCTCCTCGCCCATATCGAACCAGTGGGTGACGCCGTCCGGAACCGAGATCAGATCGTCCTTGACACACTCCACCTCGTAGACCTTGTCACCCACGTGCAGGGTGAACAGGCCCGAGCCGGCGACGAAGAAACGCACTTCGTCTTCCTTGTGGTAGTGCTCATCAAGGAACTTGGCACGGATCTCGGCGCGGTTGGGGTTGTCCGGCGCGATCGAGGCCACGTCCACGCTCTTGAAGCCGTGCGCGGCGACCAGACGGTCGATGTCCTCGCGGTAGGCGGCGAACACTTCCTCCTGGCTGGCGCCCGGGGTGATCGGGTGTTTGGCCTGCCAGCGTTCGAAGGTGACACCGATCTTCTCCAGTTCGGCGGCGATGACCGCGCCGTCGCGGCTGTCCAGCAGCGGGGTGTCCGGGGCGGTGTCGTTGAAAATGCGCAGTCGGCTCATGGCGATGGACTCGACGGGGGGAGGGGGAGCGTAGCAGGCACGCGCCGGTGCGGCGGCGTGCCGTGCGGAAGCGATCAGGCGTTGCCGCGCAGTTTGCGCAGCTCCAGTTCGCAGTGCAGCAGGAATTCGAAGGCTTCCAGATGGCGACGTGCCTCGGCCATGTCGCGGCCCCAGGCATACAGGCCGTGGCCGTCGATCAGGTAGCCCCACATCGGCCCCTTGTCGAGTTCGGCTTCCACCTGCGCGGCCAGCACGTCCATGTCCTGGGTGTTGGGGAACACCTTCAGGTCGACGGTGGTTTCGTGGGTGGAATTGCCGTGCAGCGCCTTGAGCAGCTCGTAGCCGTCCAGGCGGATATGGCCTTGAGGGGCGAACAGGCGCGAGGCGATGGTCTGCACCGGCGAGTGGGTATGCAGCACACAGCCCACGTCCGGAAAGCGGGCGTACAGCTGGGTGTGAAGCAGGGTTTCGGCCGAGGGCCGCAGCGGCCGGCCGACGGCCTTGCCGGCGAAGTCCACGACCATGATGTCGCTTTCGATCAGACGGCCCTTGTCCTTGCCGGACACGGTGATGGCCGCGTGCTGGTCATCGAGCCGGTGCGAGAAGTTGCTGCTGGTGGCGGGCGTCCAGCCGGCCTGGGCCAGTTCGCGGACGTTGTCGATCAGCAGCTGGGCCAGTTCACTCAGCCGCTGGGTGTCGTAGGGGGCGGAAGGCGCGTTCATGGCCGGCATTCTAGCAACTGCCGGAGCAATCCATGCTTTTATCCGGATGGAACGTATGGGTTTTTCCGGCGCGGGTGCGCAGGCTCAGGCAAGCGGCTGTGCGTCATGCAGGAACGGCAGGCCAGCCATTCTCGCGGCAACGCCGCCGAACGGGGCGCGCATGGATGGGCGCCATGAAAAAGCCCGGGCGCTGGCGCACCCGGGCGGTATCCATGGCACGGCAGTGATCGGATCAGCCGCCCTTGCCGGTGTTCTCGGCGTGGAGCTTGCTGTGACGGATGCCGTAGAGGAAATAGATGAGGAAACCGGCGGCGGTCCACACGCCCATCAGCATCCAGTTGTGGGCGGTCATGGCGGTGAGCAGGGCGATGCAGCTGATCACGCCCAGGCTGCATACCAGCCATGCCATCGGGATACGGAATGGGCGCGGCAGGTCCGGCTGGGTGCGGCGCAGCACCAGCACGCCGGCGCAGACCGCGGCGAAGGCGATCAGTGTGCCCATCGAGGTCAGCTCGCCGAGGATGTCCAGCGGGAACAGCGCCGCCAGCAGCGCGATGCCGATACCGGTGATGACGGTGTTGATGTGCGGGGTGCGGTACTTGGGGTGGATCCGGGTGAACACCGGCGGCAGCAGGCCGTCGCGGCCCATGATCATGAAGATGCGCGGCTGGCCGATCACCATCACCAACACCACCGAGGCCAAACCGATCAGCGCGCCGACCTCGACGATGATGCGCAGCCAGCTCAGCTGCGGATGCGCGGCCACCGCGGTCACCACCGGCTCGGCGGTGCCCAGCAGCGTGTACGGCACCAGTCCGGTCATCACCGCGGCCATGGCGATGTACAGCACGGTGCACACCACCAGCGACAGCAGCATGCCGATAGGCATGTCGCGCTGCGGCCGGTGCGATTCCTGCGCGGCCACCGAGACGGCCTCGAAGCCGATGTAGGCGAAGAACACCATCGCCGCGCCACGCAGCACGCCCTCGAAACCGTACTTGCCCGGGCCCTCGTTGGCGGGAATGAACGGGGTCCAGTTGGAGGTGTCCACGTATTTCCAGCCGGCGAAGATCACCAGCAGGATCAGGCCGGTCTTGAGGATGACCATGCCCATGTTCATGGCCGAGGATTTGCGGATGCCGACGTAGCACAGCCAGGTCAGCAACAGCACCAGCACGGCGGCCGGGAGGTTGGCGATGGCACCGGTGGGCTTGAGCTGCGCGTCCAGCGGGGCGTTGACCAGCGCGGCCGGCAGGTGGATGTCGAAATGGCTGAGGAAACTGAGGAAATAGCCGGTCCAGCTGACGGCCACCGCCGAGGCGGAGACGCCGTATTCCAGTACCAGCATCCAGCCGATGAACCAGGCCGACAGCTCGCCGAAAGTCGCGTAGGTATAGGTGTAGGCGCTGCCGGAGACCGGCACCATCGAGGCGAACTCGGCGTAGGCCAGGGCGCAGAACGCGCAGCAGATGGCCGCCAGCAGGAAGGACAGCATGATCGCCGGGCCGGCATGGTTGGCCGCGGCGGTACCGGTGATGACGAAAATGCCGCCGCCGATCACCGCGCCGATGCCCAGTGCGGTCAGACCCCACGGGCCCAGGGTGCGGCGCAGGCTCAGGCCTTCGGCCTCCTTGTGTGCGGCGTGCGGATGCTTGGTGGCCCACAGTTGCTTGAACATGGTTCGGGTCTTCGCTGGTCGGTGCGCGGTGGCCGCGCAAGAAAGCCGGCGCACAGCGCGCCGGTCGTCAGTGGGAAATCAGGCGCGCTTGTTGAGCTTGCTGTGGCGCATGCCGTAGCCCAGGTAGATGGCCACGCCCAGCACGTTCCACAGCACGAACACCAGCCAGTGCGCGGCGAAGGCCATGGCGAACAGGCCCAGGCAGATCAGCGCGCCGGCCGGGGCGATGAACCACACCGCCGGCACGCGGAACGAGCGCGGCATATCCGGTTTGGTCCGGCGCAGCACCAGAATGCCGATGCACACTGTGGCGAACGCCAGCAGGGTGCCCATCGCCACCAGTTCGCCGAGCACGCTCAGCGGCACCAGTCCGGCCAGGGCGGCGGCGATGACGCCGACGATCACCGTGCTCAGGTGCGGGGTGCGGTACTTCGCATGGACCTTGCCGAAGATCGACGGCAGCAGGCCGTCGCGGGAGATGGTGTAGGCCACGCGGGTCTGGCCCATCATCATCACCAGGATCACCGAGGACAGGCCGGCGATGGCGCCGATCTCGACCCAGGTCTTGAGCCAGGTCAGCTTGGCGTAGGTTTCCAGCGCGGTGACCACCGGCTTGTCGGTGCCCAGCTGGGTGTATGGCAACAGGCCGGTCAGCACCGCGCAGACGATGATGTAGATCACCGTGCACACCGCCAGCGAGCCGAGCAGGCCGATCGGCATGTTGCGCTGCGGATCACGGGTTTCGCCTGCGGCGGTGGAGACCGCGTCGAAGCCGATGTAGGCGAAGAACACGATCGAGGCGGCGCGGAACACGCCGGTCCAGCCGAACTCGCCGAAGGTGCCGGTGTTTTCCGGAATGAACGGGGTCCAGTTGGCCGGGTCCACGTACATCGCGCCGAAGCCGACGAACAGGCAGATCACGGTGACCTTGATCGCCACGATGATCGCGTTGACGAAGGTGGACTGGGTGACACCCACGTACAGCAGGCCGGCGATCGCCGCCACGATCAGCACCGCCGGCAGGTTGAACAGTTTGCCGGAGGCGATGAACTGGCCGTCTTCCCAGACCACGGGCGCGGCGGTCAGTGCATCGGGGAAAGGCAGGTTCAAGGTGGTGGTGAGGAAGCTGATCATGTACGCAGACCAGCCCACCGCCACCGAGGCCGAGGCGAACAGGTACTCCAGCACCAGGCACCAGCCGATGAACCAGGCCATTCCTTCGCCCAGGGTGGCGTAGGAATAGGAATAGGCGCTGCCGGAGACCGGGATCATCGCGGCGAACTCGGCGTAGCACAGGCCGGCGAAGGCGCAGGCCAGCCCGGCCAGCACGAAGGACAGCATGATTGCCGGACCGGCATGGTTGGCCGCGGCCTGGCCGGTGACGACAAAGATGCCGGCGCCGATCACCGCGCCCATGCCCAGCAGGATCAGGTGCCGGGCGGTGAGGGTGCGCTTGAGTGTGGCTTCGCCTTGCAGGCTGCCTTCGACCGGTTCCCCGGCATCGACATGTGCGGCCGGTTCGACCGGCTTGACCCTCAACAGTGTTTTCAGCATTCCGCGTAATTCCCGAGCGATGTGTTGGCCCGAACACCACAGGTGACGGGGCCGTTGTGTTGTGTCTCAAACTGAATGACAGGCAACCGCACTACCTTGCCAAACGCCGCCAGACTCGACAAGCGCAGGTGCAACATGGATGGCGATAATGACCGCCGGAGTGAAACGTCTGGATGTGCTTGCAGTCATGCATGAGCAGGATCAACGGTTGCGGGGGGCGTTGGAGGACTATGCGCGGCGCTGGCCGGAGCAGGCGGCCCTCGCGCGGGAATTTGTGGCCCTGCTCGACGCCGGTGGAGTGGACCCGTTCACCCGCCAGCGTCTGGCCGGTCATTTCACCGGCAGCGCGTGGCTGGTCAGTGGCGATGGCCGGCGCGTGCTGTTGACCCATCACCGCAAGCTGCGGCGCTGGCTGCAACCGGGCGGTCATGCCGAGGGCGACCATGACCTGGCGGCGGTGGCGCTGCGCGAGGCGCAGGAGGAGTCGGGGGTGGCCGGGCTGGTGTTGGCCTCGACGGAAATCCATGACCTGGACCGGCACTGGATTCCCGCGCGCGGCGAGGTGCCGGGGCATTGGCATTACGACGTGCGCTATGTGGTGATGGCGGGTGGTTCGGAGGAATTCCTGGTCAGTGACGAGTCGCTGGCGCTGGCCTGGCGCCCGGTGGCCGAGATCGCCGAAGCCGGCGACGCCTCGATGCGGCGCATGGCGCAGCGGTGGGGGGCGGGGGGGGGGGGGGGGTTTGGGGGGAGCGCCAGCCGACGGGTGATCCTGGAGCTGTCCGGGCCTCTGGTGCCTTCGGTATGACGGCCGGAATGCGCGTGGCGGCGGTTGCCGCCACCGCGGAGCCGGCCATCGGTTCAGTACAGGATGCGGGTGCGCAGCGTGCCCGGGATCGCGGCCAGGTCCTCGCGGATCGCCGCGGCCTGTTCCTCGGTCGCGCTGATGTCGATCACCACGTAGCCGACCTTGGGGTCGGTACGCAGGAACTGGCCGTCGATGTTGAGGTTGTGGCGCGAGAAGATCTCGTTGATCTTGGACAGCACCCCGGGCACGTTGCGGTGGATGTGCAGCAGACGCAGGCTCTGCTCGTGCTCGGGCAGGGTCACTTCCGGGAAGTTGACCGCCGACAGGGTGGAGCCGTTGTCGCTGTAGCGCACCAGTTTGGCGGCCACCTCGATGCCGATGTTGTCCTGCGCCTCGAGCGTAGAGCCGCCCACGTGCGGGGTCAGGATCACATTGTCGTGCGCGGTCAGCGGCGATTCGAACAGGTCGCCATTGCCCTTGGGTTCGACCGGGAACACGTCCACCGCAGCGCCGCCCAGATGGCCAGAGCGCAGCGCGGCGTCCAGCGCGTCGATATCGACCACGGTGCCGCGGGCGGCGTTGATCAGGTGCGCACCGGGCTTCATCCTGGCCAGCTGCGCGGCGCCGATCATCCATTGCGTGGAGGCGTTCTCCGGCACGTGCAGGGTGACCACGTCGGCACGGGCCAGCAGGTCGTCCAGGCCGGCGGCCGGATGTGCGTTGCCCAGCGACAGCTTGCTTTCGATGTCGTGGAAGATGACGTGCATGCCCAGCGCTTCGGCCAGCACGCCGACCTGGGTGCCGATGTGGCCGTAGCCGATGATGCCCAGGGTCTTGCCGCGCACCTCGTGGCTGCCGGTGGCCGACTTGGACCAGCCACCGCGGTGGCATTGGGCATTCTTCTGCGGGATGCCACGGGTGAGCATGATCGCTTCGGCGATGACCAGCTCGGCCACCGAACGGGTGTTGGAGTAGGGCGCGTTGAAGACCGGAATGCCGGCCAGTTCGGCCGCTTCCAGATCCACCTGGTTGGTGCCGATGCAGAAACAGCCCACCGCGATCAGGCGCTTGGCATGGGCCAGCACCTCGGCGCTGAGGTGGGTGCGCGAGCGGATGCCGATGATGTGCGCCTCGGCGATACGTGCCTTCAGCTCGTCCTCGGGCAGCGACTTGCTGTGCAGCTCGATCTGCGAATAGCCGGCGGCCTTGAAGGTGTCCACGGCGGTCGGGCTGACCCCCTCGAGCAACAAAACGCGGATGTCCTGCTTCGGGAACGAGGTCTTCTTGGGCGACATGTCGGGCACGAGGGCAACGGTGGCTGGGCCGTCACTATGCCAGAACCGCACCGCGTTTGGTGCACTGCGCAAGAAGGCAAGGCATTGAAGCTAAAAGGTTTCATGTGAATGTAATTGTCCGGTTGCGGACGTGGCGCCGGTGCGCTGGACGGCGCCCGGCGGGACTGGCACGCTTGCCGGTCTTCACGTCGCCCCAAACACCGTCATGACCGATCCACGTCTGGAATCCCTGTTGCAGTCCTGTCCCCATCTGCGTCTGAAAACCGGGCCGGGCGATCTGGAGCACTACGGGCGCGACTGGACCCGGCGCTGGACACCGGCGCCGCTGGCCATCGCGCTGCCGGGCAATGTCGAGGAAGTGCAGGCGGTGGTGCGCTGGGCGAACACGCACAAGGTGGCGCTGGTGCCCTCCGGCGGCCGTACCGGCCTGTCCGGCGGCGCGGTGGCGGCCAATGGCGAGCTGGTACTGAGCCTGGAGCGGATGAACAAGGCGCTGGCCTTCGATGCGGTGGACCGCACGCTGACCGTGCAGGCCGGCATGCCGCTGGAGGCCCTGCACAACGCCGCCCGCGAACACGGTCTGATCTATCCGGTGGATTTCGCCGCGCGCGGCTCCTGCTCGATCGGCGGCAATATCGCCACCAACGCCGGCGGCATCCGTGTGATCCGCTATGGCAATACCCGCGAGTGGATCGCCGGGCTGAAGGTGGTGGCCGCCAATGGCGAGCTGCTGGAACTCAACAAGGGCTTGATCAAGAACTCCAGCGGTTACGACTTCCGCCAGCTCATGATCGGCTCGGAAGGCACGCTGGGAATCGTGGTCGAGGCGACGGTGAAGCTCACCGATCCGCCGCCGGCGACCAACGTGATGCTGCTGGCGCTGCCCTCGTTCGAGGTGCTGATGCAGGTGTTTTCCGCATTCCGCGAGCGGCTGCAGCTGGAGGCGTTCGAGTTCTTCACCGATCTGGCGGTCAAGCACGTCACCGCGCATGGCGCGCAGTATCCGTTCCAGGAGATCCACCCGTATTACGTGGTCACCGAGTACGCCTCGGCCGATGAGGCTGGTGAGGCCGCCGCGCTGGCCGCGTTCGAGCACTGCATGGAGCAGGGCTGGGTGCTGGACGGTGTGATCAGCGCCAGCGAGGCCCAGGCCCAGCAGTTGTGGCGGCTGCGCGAGGGCATCACCGAGGCGGTGGCGCGCTACAAGCCGTACAAAAACGACGTGTCGGTACGGATTTCGGCCATGCCGGCGTTCCTGGCCGAGACCCAGGCGCTGATCAGCGGCGCCTACCCGCACTTCGAGGTGGTGTGGTTCGGCCATATCGGCGACGGCAACCTGCATATCAACGTGCTCAAGCCCGATGACACCTCCGATGCCGAGTTCCTGGCGCAGTGCGAGCAGGTGACCAAACTGCTGGCGCAGGTATTGCATTGCTATGACGGCAGCATCTCGGCCGAACATGGGATCGGTCTGGTCAAGAAGGCGTATCTGTCCAGCACCCGCGACGCCGCCGAGATCGCGCTGATGCGCGCGGTGAAGCGTGCGTTCGATCCCAATGGCCTGATGAATCCGGGCAAGGTGTTCGACCTGTAAGCCGTCTGCGGCTACGCTTGCCGCCTTTCCACCCCACGTTGACCTGCCGATGATCCGCCCGATCCTGTTCTGCGCCTTGTTCACCCTGCCGATGTCGGTGTTCGCTTCCAGTTTTGCCGGCACTTCGGCGGGCTCGGCGACCGGTGCCTCCTCCAACTCTTCGGGCAGCAGCTCCGGCGATGACAAGGTGGTGCTGGATGCCCGCGAAGATGCGGCCGGTTTTGTCGGCAGCGGCGGGGTGATCCGGGGCGCCTATCTGGAAGCGGCACTGTTGCACCTGCGCGAGCGTGATGCGGCCGCCCGCGAGGCCAGCGACATGGCGCTGGCGCGGAAAATCCTGGCGCTGTGATGGCCCGCTGCCGGCTGCCGCCTGCGCGGTGGCTGGCGCTATTGCTGCTGCTCGGCAGCGTCTTCCCGGTCGGGGCGGCGTTGCGGGTTGAAGTTGCGGATACCGGTCTGACACCCGCACAGCGGCAGCTCACCCAGCGATTGCTGGAGGATGTGCTGGGCCGTCTTCCGCACCCATTCAAGCAGCGTTTCGACCTGCCGCTGCAGCTGCGCTGGCGCGACGACTTGCCGGCGCAGGTGCATGGCCGCGCCCGTGGCCATGAGCTGGGGCTGCAGCGCGCACTGCTCGAGCGCATCGACACTGCCGAGACTGCCGAGACTGCCGATCCGCACGCGTGGCGTGCGGCACAGGCGGCGCTGATCCACGAGCTGGCCCACGCCCTGGACCGTTCGCCTGCAGGGCGCTGGTCGGCACAGCCGCGGTTTCTGGACCAGGCCGGCTGGCAGCGCAAGCCGCTGAAGATGGGCCGAGGCCGCAACGCGTTCGCGCTGCGCAGCCCGGACGCCTACGAGCGGCACAGTCCCGCGGAGTTCTTCGCGGTCAACCTGGAACATGTGCTGCTGGATCCGGATTACGCCTGCCGGCGCCCGGCATTGCAGGCGTGGTACGCCGCCGCGCTCGGGTTGGAGCCGGTGACGGATGGCGCCTGTGCAGGCAGCCTGCCGTTCGTGCGCGCCGGCGAGGAGGAGGGCACCGGTACGCTGCTGGAGCTGGACCCGCAGCGCGTCTATGAGGTGGACTACCTGCTGGCCGAAGGCAACGACGTGCTGATGAGCCGCTGGGGCCACAGCATGCTGCGGCTGGTGGTCTGCGCGCCGGGGCGCCCGCGCGGTCCGGCCTGCCGCATGGATCTGCAGCACCATCTGGTGCTGTCCTTCCGTGCTTTTGTCGGTGATGTGCAGATTTCCAGCTGGCGCGGATTGACCGGTTCCTATCCCTCACGGCTGTTCGTGCTGCCGCTGAACCGGGTGGTGGATGAGTACACCCGGGTGGAGCTGCGCAGCCTGTCCTCCACGCCGTTGCAGCTGCAGCGCGATGAAGTGGCCGCGTTGTTGCGGCAGGCCGCGCGGCTGCACTGGAGCTATGACGGGCGCTACTACTTCATCAGCAACAACTGTGCGGTGGAAACCTGGAAGTTGTTGCACGAGGGCGTTCCGCGCTTTGCCGCCGCACCGCTGTCTTCGGTCACCCCGACAGGCCTGCTGAAGAAACTGCGCCGGGCCGGGGCAGCCGTGCCTGCGCCGGCGGGGGATCGCGCCGAAGCGGTTCGCCGCGGTTATTACTTCGAGTCGGCCGCGCCGCACTATGCGCTGGTGTTTGCGCGGCTGCAGGCAAACACCCCGCTTCCGGTGACCAGCGTCGAGGCGTGGCTGGCGCTGCCGGCCCTGCAGCGGCGACGCTGGATCGACACGGCTCCCGGTTCCGATGGCGAGCATGTGGCTGCGCTACTGATGCTGGAACAGGCGGCGTGGCGCCGCAACGAACTGCGCGCGCGCGACCGGCTCAAGCGCGTGCTGCTGTCGGCGCGGGCCGACTCGAGCGCGACGCCGCGTTTCCGCCAGCTGATGGAGCAGGCCGGAGTGCTGCTGGCGCCGGGCACGCTGCCGGTGGCGGGTTACGGGTTGCCCCAGGCACGGGAACTGGCCCCACTGCGGGAGCAGGTCGAGCAGCGGGTTGCGGTAGCCGCCGCGGAGGCCGCCGCGCTGCGACAGGCCTTGCAGGAGCTGTTGCCGGCGACCGAGCGCGCCGAGAACGAGACGACACGGGCCACGCTGGAGGTGCTGCATCAGCGCCTGCGCGTGCTGTACGGGGACGCTGCGTCATCGGAGAGGGGCGGGGAGCCGCGCTGATACGGAAGATGGTTGTGATGTGTCCGGCCGGCAACGCGGGGCTGTGCTTGCGTTCGGGCTGTGACGGTACGGACGGACAGGCGCCGGGCGCCTGTCCGTCACCTGGCACGCCGCGGTCAGTCGGCGCGGCCGCCGAACTCGCCGGTGGTGGTGTTCACCAGGATGCGTTCGCCGTTGGTGATGTACTCCGGCACCATGATCTCGATGCCGGTATTGAGCTTGGCCGGCTTGGGGCGCTTGGTGGCGGTGCCGCCCTTCAGTTCCGGCGGGGTCTCGACCACTTCCAGGGTGACGTGCTGCGGCAGCTGGATTGCCACCGGCTGCTCGTCGATCACCTGCACGTAGATGCCGGTCAGACCTTCGGTGATGTAGCCGGCGTCGTCGCCGATCACGTCCGCGTCCAGCGTGTACGGGGTGTAGTCCTCGTCATCCATGAACACGAAGGCATCGCCATCCATGTAGGAGAAGGTGGACTGGCGCCGCAGCAGTTCCACTTCCGGCAGGTTGTCATCGGCGTCGAAGCTGGCATCGAGCTTGTTGCCGCCCGGCACGCTGTACATGATGAACCGGAAGCGGACGTTGCCGCCGCGGCCCTGCGGCGAGCTGCGCTCGATGTCGCGGATCTGATAGACGCCGTTGTTGTACTCGACGACGTTGCCTTTCTTGATGTCGTTGGCTTTCATGCTTGGAAAGTCGGTTGGGGTTGCGGAAGGGGGAAACGCAAGCGGGCGCCGGGGGGGCGCCCGCGGAGGGGTCATTTAGGTGCCCGACGCCCGGCACCGTCAAGGCGGGTGGTGTAGCCGGTGGGGTTGGGGTTGGCAAAGATGTGGCCGCCCACGCCCGCGGAATCTTCCGG